>CAYOLG010000034.1:0-40813 GCA_964404745.1 uncultured Opitutaceae bacterium | reverse complement strand
CTCAGAGCGTTTTGAATCATTATGAACTCACTCATGTTTTCTGCAGTGAGGATGCCAATTAGGCGCCCATTTTCGAGAACGGGAAGCGATTCGCTTTGTCTTTTGCCGAGCTTCGCCATCACGCTTTCGACCAATTCATTGGCATCTGCCTTCTCGAATTCGCGTCGCATGACCTCAGAGACTTGCACGGATGCGCCTTTTGAAGCGAGGGCGGCTATTAAATCGGATCTTGTCAAAAGCCCCACAAGTGAGCCGTTTTCGTCGATGACCGGAAACTCTTGCTGAAACCCGGCAACGACTAAATCCGCGGCTTTTGAAAGCGGATCGGATGGCAAGAGAGCATGAAAATCGGTTATCATCATCTGCTGCATGGGACGCCCGCCGAGGGCAGAATTGAATTTCGCCATTTCGAATTCCTGAGCCGCCCCGATCCAGACAAAGAGAGCGATGAATACGAGAAAGGGATTCCAAAATAAGCCGATGAAGGCGAACAGAATGGCAAGGAACTGGCCTAGCCGGGCCGCTACAGCGGTGGCCTGGGTGTATTCCATTCGCGTTGCCAGCAAAGATCGAAGGACGCGTCCGCCATCCATCGGAAAAGCGGGCAGCAGATTGAAAGCGACGATGAATACGTTTACCAGGGCGATTCGAGTAAGGAAGGAACCGCTGGTCAGGGATAGCTGTTCGGGGTCGGCCAATTGATCGGTCAGATACAAGTAAGCGAACAGGAGCGTTGCGATCACCACGTTTACTGCGGGACCAGCGAGGGCCACCCAGAACTCTTGCATCGGTTTTTTGGGCATGCGTTCCAATCGGGCCAAACCGCCAATGGGCAGAAGGGTAATATCACGAGTTTGGATCCCGAACTTACGGGCTGCAAGGGCATGGCCGTACTCATGAAGAAGTATGCAGGTGAACAAGGCGGCAAAAAAGCCGATGCCCGCAAGGGCCGAAGCGATTTCCCGTGTTTGTAGCCAATAGCTCAAGCCGATAAAGCCAAGGAGCAAAATAAAGGTGAAATGCAGGTAGACATCGATGCCTAGAAACTTGCCTATTCGGATGGACCAGGACATGAGAGCGAGTGTGTTGCGTTGAGTTTAGGGCTAGCCGATTTCCAATTGCTGATGGGTCTTTCCCTCGTAGAGCCGATGATCTAGGAAAGGGTTCCAATTAGATCGTAAGCGAGTTCGAGTAGGGCCGTTTCAGTAGTGGGTCTCCATCATGGTCCACATCCACCAGACGAAAAAGGTGCCGAGCCAGATGAGAAAGTAGAAAGCGATTTTCATTTCTGGAAGGGCGATCGCGGTGAGACCAGCCACCACCGTAGATGTGATAACGGAGACGATGATCGATTTGCGTGTTTTGCGTCGGCGTTCTTCCGGCTTCATAAGGACCTAATATCATGATCGCCATTGATATTGCGGCAATTCTTTTGCGGTCGTTTTCGTTTGGGTTTGCCGAATAAAGCGATTTCCGCCATCAAAGAGAAGCTCCGGAAGGCGTTAGCTAGACGGAGCCAGTGCACCCAAAAACGAAAACCCATTTTGCCTTATTATGAGAACGATTCGACTGAATGGCGAAGTCCATCGCCTGGATACCCCGGACGATATGCCCCTATTATGGGCTATACGCGATATAGTGGGATTTACCGGTACTAAATTTGGTTGTGGCATGGGCCTTTGCGGAGCCTGCACCATGCATATGGATGGGCAGCCGATCCGGTCCTGTGTAACGCCGATCAGCGCGGTGGAAGGGCGTGACATAACGACTATTGAAGCGATCTCCAAGGACTCTGTAGGAGAAACGGTGCAGAAAGCCTGGGTCAAAGTGGGGGTCCCGCAATGCGGTTACTGCCAGTGCGGCCAGGTTATGACCGCGACTGCGTTGCTCAGCCGAAACCGCTCTCCGAATGATTCGGAAATCGATGAAGCTATGGGGGGAAACATTTGTCGTTGCGGCACCTACAATCGCATCCGCAAAGCCATTCATACAGCCTCTGCTGATCTGAAAGGAGGCAAGCGATGAAGCGGTCTTTCGAGAATTTAAAGATCACCAATCATGGCATAGATCGCCGTGGTTTTCTCAAGGGGATCGGAGCCTCCGGCGCTTTGCTGCTTACCGCTAATTGGTCTTGGGCCCAAGAGGTAGCCAAGAAGTACGGAGGCGAAGGGATGCCAGGTGGAACCAAAAACGACCCAAAGTTGTTCATCGCGATCAATCAGGATGGTACTGTGTACATCACCTGTACGCGATCGGAGATGGGCCAGGGAATCCGCACTAGTCTCGCTCTGGTTGTAGCCGACGAAATGGAGGCGGATTGGGAGCAATGCCGGGTGGTTCAAGCCGAGGGTGATGAGGAGAAATACGGGAATCAGAATACCGACGGTTCGCGCAGCATGCGCCACTGGTATGAGCCGATGCGGCAATGTGGGGCGGTGGCCCGAGCTATGCTGGAGCAAGCCGCGGCCCGTGGATGGGGAGTCGATGTTGAAGATGTTCGGGCGACCAAGCATAGTGTGGTCTTCCCTCGTGGCCGGATGCGAGTCGGTTTCGGAGATCTCGCGGGAGCGGTCGCCAGGCTGCCGGTACCTTCGGGCGCTGCTATCCGGATGAAGCGCCCTACCGAGTTTCGCTACATTGGGAAGGAGCAAACGCTCAGCGCGGATGGGGAAGATATTGTTTCGGGAAAAGCCACCTATGGAGCGGATATCCGCTCTAGGGATATGGTCTATGCCGTGGTGGCCAGGCCTCCGGTATTTGGCAGCAAGGCCGAATCCTACGATGCAACCAATGCCCTGAAAGTGAAAGGCGTACTCAAAGTCATGGAAATCGAGGGGACGCCCGCTCCATCGGATTTCAAACCTGTTGGCGGAATCGCTGTGGTTGCCGAGAATACTTGGGCTGCCATCAAGGGCCGGGAAGCGTTGAAAATTAAATGGAGTGAAAGTCCCAATGACTCCTACGATTCAATGGCCTATCGTCGGAGCTTGGAAGAAGCTTCCGTGAAGCCGGGTAAAGTGGTCCGCTCGGAGGGCAACATCGACGAAGCTTTCGCCAGCGCCCGCAAGAAGCGCGAAGCTACTTACTATCTGCCGCATATTGCTCACGCCCCCATGGAGCCCCCCGTGGCTACGGCCATTCTGAGGGACGATTTCCTGGAAGTTTGGGCTCCTACTCAGGCACCGCAAGCAGTCCGGACCCATGCTGCGGAACGGACTGGGCTCCCGTTGGAAAAGACGCGCGTCAACGTGACTTTGCTGGGAGGTGGCTTTGGCAGAAAGTCAAAGGCTGACTTTGTAAACGAAGCAGTGGAAGTGGCCAAGGCCTTTCCGGGCAAAGCCGCCCGGGTTCAATGGACGCGCGAGGATGATCTCCGTCACGATTATTTGCACACCGTATCGGCCGAGCATCTGGAAGCTAGCCTCGATTCTCGGGGGAGCGTCACGGGATGGCTGCACCGATCAGTGGCCCCAACCATCAGGTCGATCTTCGCCGAAAATCAGCGAAACCAGGCGGCCTTCGAATCGAACATGGGCCATGGTAATATCCCCTTCGCCGTTCCTAATCTCCGTATCGAGAACCCTGGGATTGATGCCCATACGCGAATTGGATGGTTTCGATCTGTATCCAATATTCCCCATGCGTTTGCGGTTCAGAGTTTCGTTGCTGAATTGGCAGAAGAGGCCGGCAAAGACCATCTGAAATTCTATTTGGACCTGTTGGGCGAAGATCGGGAGATTGATCCGCGCGATATGAAGGACAGTTGGAATCACGGAGAGAATCCGCAAATGTATTTAGTGGATACAGGCCGATTGCGCAAGGTGATTCAAACGGCGGCTAAGGAAGCTGGCTGGGGCAGGCGCTCACGAAAGGGGAGAGGGCTGGGATTAGCTGTTCACTACAGTTTTGTCTCCTATGTCGCTGCCGTGCTTGACGTGGAAGTTAAAAAGGATGGGAGTTTATTGGTGCATAAGGCCACGATGGCTATTGATTGCGGTCCGCAGATAAACCCCGACCGAATTCGATCGCAGATGGAAGGCTCGTGCTTGATGGGAATAGCTTTAGCCACTACGGGAGAAATTAGTTTTGAAAACGGAGCTCCCGTGCAGAGCAATTTCCACGATTATCAAGTGCCGAGAATCCCCCAAGCCCCTAAATCGATCGAGGTTCATTTGGTTGATCCGGGCAAAGAAGTAGAGCTAGGAGGAGTGGGCGAACCGGGAGTTCCGCCCATTGCTCCCGCTCTTTGCAATGCGATTCACGCAGCAACCGGCAAACGCATCCGTAGTCTGCCTATTGGGGATCAGCTAGCGTAGGGGCGTTGCTTGCAGCAACCGCATAAGTGGCTCATTGCGAATCACAGCTTGCGGCAATGTATGTTGATGAAGGCAAAATCTTGCCCCGGTGGGTAGTGATTGATGTAGGAGCGGCTTCAAGCCGCGATAACCAAATTCGAATCGCGGGATAAACACGCTCATACTATGACTTCATTCTCTCCTGCGTTATCGCCGATCGCGATATTCAGGTGATTGTGAAGTGAATGATCCTCCTGATCTCGGCTTTGTAATCCTTTTCGACGGAGGCATCGATCGAAGTGGAACGAACCACGGAGAACGTTGGCATAGCTGGAAGGGATTGGAGTCTAAATTAGGAATAGGGGGATCCTAAAGATTGAAAAGCAAAACCGTTTGCCTTCGCAATGGATTTAGAGGACCTATCTTTTCAATGACAATCGCTTGGCGGGCACAAATCAGGATGGAGAATCGATAGGCAAAATTCACGATGCAAACTTGGATACTTCGCTTCGTTTGCCTTTTGCAGATCGCCTTTATGGGGATCCTCTTTGTATTCGAGGCGGTGCGGATGAAGGATTTGGGAGTGGGAGAATCTACCATTGGGCTCATCCTTGGATCCAGCAGCGGCCTGCTGATAGTCGCTTCCATATACTGGGGGCGGTTCGCGGATCGGAAAGGGGTTCATAAGGAAGTCGTGCTTTGGGGAACCATTGGCTACTTCGTTTTGGTCTTTTACTTCGCCTACTGCCAGACCGCTTGGCAATTTTTCATTTACGCCATAGCTCGATCGATTCTCATGCCGATGATCGCCGGAATCATGCCCGCAATAGCGGTCAAGGCCCACGGAACGGAGCAGCAAGGGAGCAAATTTGGGATCTATCGAGCCTTTGGTTCATTGGGGTTCATTTTGGGAACGATGATCCTGCCATTGATTTTCAATGACATCGCTCTCACCGCTCAGGTCTCATCCGTGTTCATGGTAGTTTCGCTGCTGCTGCTGCGGCGGTTGCCTAAACCAGAGGTTAAAGATGTAGTTAGGAGGCCACTGAATTTCCGGACTTTGAATCCACTTATCAGATCCTACTTTTTCGCTATGTTCTTCATTTCCATGGCGGATCCAGCGGTGCATGGGTTTTTTACCGCCTATGCCCGCGACCTCGGGGGCAGTACCCGGCTGCTGGGCGTATTATCCGGATCCTATGGAATCATCGCTTTCTTTTTTCTGCCTGCGATGGGGGTAGCGGTTGATCGGTATCGTCCAGCGGTGATTTTGACGATTGCCCTTTTTTGCCAGCCAGTCCGAGCCTTTCTTCCATCCTTGATCGGAGATCCCAATTGCTTGTGGATTCCCATATTGCTCCACGGAATTTGCTGGGGTGGTATTGAGGTGGCAGCTATCGTATACTTGTCCCGACTGGTAGACGAGGATCAAAAAGCGTCAGTATTATCCTACTACATGGCCGTGCGTATGCTGGGGAATCTGGTTGGCGCTACAATCTGCGGATATGTAGCCGAGAATTATGGGTACGAATCGATGTTCCGAGTGGTATCCGGTCTAGCCTTGATTGGAGCGGTTATCTATATGTGGAGAGCGTTTTTCGGAAAAAGGGGGTGAGTTCCTATTTGCTCTTAGAAAGAGTCAAGTAGTTTGACCATGTGTATGGCTGGCGCTTGCGCCATGCCGAGTATATGGCTCATTTTCCGTCCTACAAGGCGCTTCGCAAGCTAAGGCTTTACAATAGAATCTGTTGCATGCCGACGTACTTACCTGACCGCATAATCTCCCCTGCAGATTTCCGCGATTGCGTTGAAGCTGATATCGGCGAGTATTTTTCGTATGCGCCTGCCTCGATTTATATTCCTATTCTTCGTCCTTTTCTCCGCATTCAATGGACGATGCGAGAAAGCAGAAGAGATTTCCTACTTGAGTGATGCTGATGACTCTATGCAGCCGGCTCGATTTTTTGATCCGAAAGCGGAATCGCCCGTCCCTATGGTGGTGGCCTTGCATTCCTGGTCGGGTGATTACATGCAGCAGACGCATGTGGCAATCGAAGAGTGGTGCGTTGAAAACGGTTGGGCCTTCATGCATCCGAATTTTAGGGGCCGCAATCGAATGCCTGAGGCTACTGGATCGGATTTGGCGGTGCAAGACATCGTCAGCGCCGTTGATTACGCTAGGGAGACGACTCGAATCGATAAAGACCGCATATATTTGGTCGGTACGTCCGGTGGAGGCTACTCTTGTCTGCTCATGGCGGGTAGGCATCCAAAGCTGTGGGCGGGCATATCTGCTTGGGTGCCGATCTACGACTTGGAAGCTTGGTACTACGAAACGAAGGAGCGGGAGCTGCGCTATACAGGCGAGATAGTTGCTTCTTGTGGCGGAGGTCCGGGCGATAGCCGAAAGGTCGACTTTGAGTACCGCAAGCGATCGCCCAAGACCTACATGAAACGGGCCCGTGGCGTTCGGATGCACATCAATGCTGGAATCCGCGATGGGTACGAAGGCAGTGTTCCGATCAGCCACTCACTCAATGCTTTCAATCAGCTAGCGAAGCGGAAGGACCGGCTGAGCAAGTCTGAAATTGATTTTTTCGTGGAGAACGCTGAGGTGCCAGAGGCTTTACGTAGCGAAATTGAGGATGCGAGTTACGGGGACAAGCAGCCGCTATTTCGAAGGACTTCAGGTTCGACGACTCTAACCCTATTCGATGGCGGCCACGAACTCATCGCTCCTGCCGCCATTGCCTGGATCGAGGCGGTTGATCGAGACGGTTAGCATCAATCTCGATTGGAAACTTCATGTTCTCAGGCGGCGGCCACTCTCCGTGCGGTCGCTGCCATTCTAGTCAAGCGATGGCATCAATTTAATCATCCTTATTCAACGGGCGAAGCTGGCTGTCTAATATAAACTCCGCCACCTGTTCCCCCAGTTGCCGCCCGCGATCGTTGGAATAGCGAAAGTGAATCCCGCCGTAGAGGCGACAGGGCGATGTCGGCGACGGTCGTATAAGTCGTCATTCAGGTCGCCGGGAATCGAGGTGGCGCCTCTTAGGCCTGCGGCCAAAAGAACGGGGCCATCAGACAAGCACTGGCATTCAACCGGGTTGTAACCAAGGACAGTTTAGCCTGATGGAACAACGTAGAGATAGGGTAAAGGGCGTATTCGGAAGCCCATAAGCTGTCAGTGGATATGTCAAAACAATGTTAGAGCGAATGGCGGGAAATCGAGGCTCCTGCAGCTTGCCATTGCCATCGCTGTTCGAGGCGGCCAATCTCTTTTTCATGGCATTTACACTATCTATTGGTTCTTCAGCGCCGGATTTCGAATCGCCGGCTACGGATGGAAACCGCTACGCTTTGAGCGACTTCGCGGATGCGGAATATCTCGTGATCGTCTTCACCTGCAACCATTGCCCGTATGTTACCGGGTCGGACGAGGTAACGCGAGCGACGGCGGAGAAATTCCAGGATCGCGGCGTCGCTTTCGTGGGGATCAATTCAAATAGCAAGAACACCCATCCGGACGACGACTTCCCCCATATGGTCTCCCGTATGGAGGAGCATAAGTTCCCCTGGAAGTATTTGTACGACGAATCCCAGGACGTCGCCCGGGCCTATGGGGCCTTGCGGACGCCGCACTTCTATGTCTTTGATTCGGACCGTAAATTGATCTACACCGGGCGGGGAGTAGACTCGCCGCGCGATAGCTCTCGAATAACGGTCAACGATTTGGATCGCGCTCTCGAGGAGGCGACTTCGGGCCAGCGCATCAGTGTGCAGTTGACGAATCCGATTGGCTGCAATGTGAAGTGGGAAGGCAAGGATGCCCATTGGATGCCGGGAGATGCTTGCGACTTAGTGTAGTTGAGTTGCAGTTACTTTTCCAATACTCTGGGCAATTGGGTTGATTGTTAACAGTGCCCTTCGGGCAAATCCCGTAAACGGGACCAGGATCCCGCTAACGCGGGAGCAGGATCTCCAAGGATTCAAATCTTCGTCCCGCGAGCGGGATCTTGGTCCGAACCCGCAGAGCGGGAGAGGATTTGCCGGAAGAGCACTGTTAATTCAAATCCCTGCTCTTTGGATCGAGTTATCGCAGAAGCTACTAAACCCCTGCGGAATATTAAATTCCCTATTGCTAATGTCCAACCGAATTAAAAATATCAGGGAATGAGCTATCCCTATTTTAAGGCGTATGTACTGTTTTTGGTGGCCGGATCGTGGATTTTGCCGAGCGCGGTCGAGGCCGACGATCGCCCGAACATCCTATTCTGCATCATGGACGACGCCTCCTACGTGCACATGAGCGCTTACGGTTGCGAGTGGATGAGCACGCCGGGGTTCGATCGCTTGGCGGAAGAGGGGATCCTCTTTCAAAACGCCTACACGCCCAATGCCAAATGCGCCCCCTCGCGGTCGAGCATCTTGACGGGGCGCAATTCCTGGCAGCTCGAAGAGGCGGCTAACCACATCGTCAACTTTCCTGCCAAATTCAAAACTTTCCCGGAAGTCCTCAGGGAAAGCGGTTATCAGATGGGGCGGACCGGCAAGGGTTGGGGGCCTGGCGATCCTGGACAGATCGATGGAAAGCCGCGAGTGCTCATTGCCAAGGAGATTGCCTCTGTCAAGCTGCCGCAAAGCCCGACAAATGCCATGTCGAACAAGGATTACGCTGGAAACTTCGGGCTCTTTCTCGATAAGGCGGATTTAGAAAAGCCCTGGTTTTTCTGGTATGGATCCCATGAGCCGCATCGGCGATATGAATACGGTTCCGGGCAAAAGCTGGGGGGCAAGAGTATAGATGATATTGATGAGGTGCCAGGATTTTGGCCGGATAGCGAGGTGGTGCGTAACGACATGCTCGATTACGGTTTGGAGATCGAGCACGCGGATAGCCATCTGTTGCGAATGATCGAGATGCTGGAGGCTCGGGGCGAATTGGATAACACCTTAATACTAATGACCTCAGATAATGGTATGCCCTTTCCTCGAGGCAAGGCCCAGGAATATGAATATTCCAACCACATGCCTTTGGCTGTGATGTGGCCTGCGGGAATACGCAATCCGGGCCGGGTGGTCGAGGATATGATAAGCTTCATCGATTTCGCTCCCACTTTCCTTGAAGTAGCAGGTATCCGTTATGCGGACTCGGGAATGATGCCATCGCCAGGAAAAAGCCTAGTCAATATTTTCAAGTCCAGAAAGAGCGGACAAGTGGATCAGAAGCGCGAATACATAGTAATCGGAAAAGAGCGGCATGACTTCAGCCGTCCCCAAAACCAGGGCTATCCGATTCGCGGCATTGTCGGAAATGGCTACATGTACCTCTATAACTACAAGATCGACCTCTGGCCGGCTGGAAATCCGGAACTTGGATACTTAGACGTCGATGGCGGGGCCACGAAAACGGAGATCCTGGAGCTTTTCCGCTCCGGCAAGGACCGATCCTACTGGGATTTGTCTTTCGGCAAGCGTAAGACAAACGAAGAGTTCTTCGACCTGGTAAATGATCCGGATTGCCTCAATAATCTGGCTGACGACGAACGCCTAACAGCGGTGAAGGCCAAGATGAAGGCCCGTTTGGAGGATACGCTGACCGTCCAGGAAGACCCGCGGCATTTGGGTAATGGAGATATCTTCGACAACTACAGTTTCTCTCGCGATATGGCGTGGAACTTTTACGAGAAGTACATGGCCGGAGAGGAGAGCAAAGCCAGTACCGGTTGGGTAAATGAATCCGACTACGAACCGGAACCACTGGATTAGAGAATTTTGAGTCTCCCACGAATAACACGAATCTTCTCGAATGACTGCCTGATTACGATCTGGTTGATCGGTGTCTCTTGCACCTCGTTCGCGGAGGTGCGGTTGCCAGCGGTATTAGGGGATCATATGGTTCTGCAGCAGGAGACGGGGGCTCCCATCTGGGGGTGGGCGGATCCAGGTGAATCGGTCGCAGTCTTGGGGAGTTGGGGAACACAGACGACTACTCGAGCAAATTCTGATGGAAAGTGGATGGCCTTTTTGAATACGCCGTCTCATGGAGGCCCTTATTCGGTAGAGGTTCGCGGCGAAAACCTTATAGAGCTGGAAAACGTATTGATTGGCGAGGTCTGGCTTTGCGCGGGCCAATCGAATATGGGTTGGCGCTTGTCAGCCACGATGCACGGGCCGGAAGCTGCTGAGACGGCGGACTTTCCCGGTATCCGAATCTTCAGGTCAGAACGAGCCCATTCGCATGAACCTCAAGAGGATGTGGCAGCGGAGTGGAAAGCGTGCGATCCGGATTCTGCCGCTACCTGTTCGGCGGTGACCTTCTACTTTGCCCGAAAGCTGCACAAGGAGTTGGGCGTTCCAATTGGCGTCGTTCTACAGCCTTATGCGGGCACGCCTATAGAGGGATGGATGCCGAAGGAGATCCAGTTGGGCGACCCGCGTACTTTGAGGGCGGTCCAAGAAGCGGACGCGGAGTCTGCCAAATACGACTTAGCGAAAGCCCAGGCTCAATTGGAGCGAGCGACGGAAGCTTGGAAGCGCGGAGAAAGACGGGCCCAACCGAAGCTGGGGACTCCGGCGAATTGGGGGCATCAGTATCCGGGAAACATTTTCAACGGAATGATCCACCCCGTTCGGCCATTTGGGATTCGCGGGGCGATTTGGTATCAAGGCGAACGCAACGCCAAGGATGTCGTTCAAGCCGCCAATTATGAGCGTCAACTCGCGCTGTTGATCAATTATTACCGGTCATCTTGGCACGAACTATCGAGGGGAAACGTCTCGGAAGGCTTTCCCTTCTACTTCGTCCAGCTTCCAAGTTGGTTGGCCGATCAGACCGAGCCAGTTGAGTCCGATGCCGCCTGGGCAGTGAGCCGAGATATGATGCGGCGTGTCGCAAACTCAGTTCCTAATACCGGGACCGCGGTTTCTCTGGATACAGGCGATGCGATTCTGTTGCATCCGACGGACAAGAAACCAATTGGCATCCGCCTGGCTTATCTGGCATTAAAGCAAACCTACGGAAAGGAATTCGTGGATTATGGACCGCGTTACCGATCACATCGAGTGGATGGAAATCGGATCGTTCTAGAATTCTATTCTATTGGCTCCGGTATGGTCGCGGGACGGGACGGGCCCTTGGACAGCTTCGCCATCGCGGGAGAAGACCGTCGCTTTTACTGGGCTGAAGCGACGATCTCTGGAAGCGAGCTCATCGTCTCCTCTCCTCAGGTACGAAACCCGGTAGCGGTTCGCTACGCATGGGCAATGAATCCTTCCAAGCGAAATTTGCTATACAATCGGGAAGGTATTCCGGCATCGCCATTCCGCACGGACGACTGGCCTCTGTATTATGAGAACGACTACGTTCCAGCTCCGCAGGAAAAGCCGGTGAAACCGGATGGGTATGAGCAAGCGGAGGCTAGGCTTCCGGCGATGACGCAGTAGTTAACAAACAACGTTACTCAATTTTCGAAGCAACAATCCTGCTACCGCTTCGGCGGGATCCGCTTCCGCGCATTTGCGTCAACTTAAATTGTATTCGAGCGTAGGAGCGGGTTTATCCCGCGATATCTGGTGGTTGATTCCATGCGGATCGCGGCGGAAAGCTGCTCCTACGGCCAGTAACGAACTACGAGTTCTTCGTTCGTGTGGTTGAGTTGACGCCAGTGCCCAATAGTGGGAACAGGTGCTTGGGCAGAAGTAATCGGAGGACCGGGACGGTCCTCCCTACCTCAAGATCTGATCATTGGGCGCTTGGCTGATGATGTTGTCCATTAGCCGTTGCAGTCTTTTTCTGGCGGCGTCCGCCTCTAAGCCTGAAGCGGGGTATTGCTCGAGCCAGTCATTCGGCACATCATAGAGCTCGCCGGTCGAGTAAAGCTTCCAACGTTGATCGCGAACGAAACAGCGGAATGGCGCCGTTTTTAGCCCGTTTCGAGAATAGGACATGAACAGCCAATCTCGGGTCTCGTCGATTTCGCCATCGAATAAGGGCATGAGGCTCTGCCCATCGGTTCCGTCAGGTATCCGAGATCCGGTGACATCTCCTATGGTGGGTAGAACGTCGGCGAAATTGACGAACTGGTCTATTTTCGTTCCCGGAGTAATGCGGCCCTTCCAATTGGCGACGAAAGCGACCCGCGTACCGGCATCGGTCATCTTGCCTTTTCCGCCCTGAACGAGGCCTCGACCGGGGAAGGGGGAATGGATCTCCGGATGGGTGCCGTTGTCCCCAGTTATCAGGATCAAGGTATCTTCGCGGAGGCCAGTGTCGTCGAGTTTGTCGACAATTCTGCCGATGACCTTGTCCATATGGAAAACCATCTCGCGAAAGCGTTCGCGTGGATCGCGACCTTTGTCCATCCGCTCCCAGTCGGGACTCAAGGGAGTTGGATCGAAGGGGTCGTGCACGAGAATCATCGGGTAGTAGACAAGAAAGGGTTCCGACCGTTTCTTGTCGATATAGTCGACGATGTAGTCGGTAACGACATCCGGGCCATAGGCGCCATCCAGCTTGGGAACGACTTTTCCGTTCTTAAAAAGCCGGGGCGATTTGTAGCGAGAGCCTTTGTCTTTAAAGATGGGATACTCGGATTGGGCCTGATCCCCGAGAGTGAAGTGCCAGAGCAGGTAGTCGTCGAAACCGGCTTGGAAGGGCCCGTCCAAGTTTTCAGGGGAGAGCTGCCACTTGCCGGCTATCATAGTCGAATAGTCATTCGTCTTGACCATCTTGGCGAAGGTCGGCTCGGATAAATCTAGGACTCGGAATTCCTTGTAATTGCGGAAATTGTAGCGCCCGGTCATGATCTTCACCCGTGAAGGCGTGCAAATAGGTTGCGAGTAGGCCTGAGTGAATAGGGCGCCGGTTTCGGCTAGCTTGTCGATATTCGGGGTCGCGTAGAATGAACTCCCATAGGCTCCATAGCACTCGAATCCGATATCGTCTGCCATGATGACAATGACATTAGGGCTGCGGGCCCACAGGGTGGCGAAGAATGCCGAGGAAATTAGAGAAACGATTAAGGGGCGCATAACAAATGTGAAAAGCTCTGGAAAAGGGGCGAATATAGATCGAAAGTCACTAGAAATCCAACGTTGTGAATATCAAAATAATCGAATTTGCACGTGGTGGTGACTATATTGCCCAATTGCGGGTTGGAATAGATTGGCCTAGGCATGGAGTATCGTCTAGGTTTAAGACCGATAGGCTATACGCTTGCAACGGGCGTGGTAGCGATAAGTGTGGCTGGACGGCGATTGACTACCGAAGTTGAAAGGCGTTCTCGAGTTTTGTCTTCATCACCAATATAGTATCCCTATGCAGCGATTAACCTCATCCATCCTCACGATCATAGTCATCGCAATTGTTCTCACAGACTTCGGTTCGAATCTTTTCGCGGAGAGTCGTAATTGGCCCGAGCCGATTATGCTCGATAAAGGAAAAGCAGTGATCTCAAAGTCCTTTGATAGCTCTAGCGAGGTAGACAAAAAGACGATGGCCTTTCGGAAGTTGACGCAGTATGAAGTCCAAGGCGGCGTTATGTATGCCATGCCTCCGTCGATCGCTCTTCGAGGCAAGGAAAACGATAGCCAATGGGCCACGAGCACGTTCGCCCGGGCGGGTCTCGTAAACATGCCAGCGGAGTTTGTTTGCCAGTTTCGTTGGAAATACAATCGTCCTTCGGATGAGAAGCTCCGGAAAAGCGGATTAGCCTACATAGATCTAGGCCATCGCTGTATTCGCGTCACGATGACGCCTGAAGGCTCCGTTCTCATTCTTGAAAATCACTTAGTGGGAAGAGAGGAAAAACTCTCCGTTGTCTTGCGAGAGGTTCCTGAATTGAATCTGGAATCCGAGAAATGGTATGACGTTACCGTGGAGGTGAAAGGCGAAGAAGTCGTTTTCCAAATCGATGGCCATATCCTTTATGGAAGCCATCCTCTCATAGCCAAGGAACGGTACGATAAGTTCAATATAGACGTGAACGGAGCGGGATTCGTGTGGGACGAAGTGACAGTCTGGGCTGCCGGCGATTATCGCTCCGATTGGCAAAGCATGCGTGAAGGACTGTCCATGTAGGGCCTGAGGGATGTAGATTCCCATGGCGACAGCGCCGGAACGATCGAGGAGCCGTTCGTTTAGACCCAAGCCCAAGTCTACCGAACCATGTATTTCAGATCCGAGGTGGAGGTGGGGTAGGCCCAAGGAAAATTGGCTAGCTCGCTCGCGGGGATACGGTATTTCATGGCCAATCCGAAAATATTGACGACCTCGGAAGCGTTGTGCCGGGCCAGATGGGCTCCGACAATGGTATCCTCCTCGTTGCTGGTGAGGATTTTGTAGGCGGAGCGCTTTTCCCCGATTCGCTTGGATGAAGGCCAGCCCGTTCTCGTGCCGCGTTTGATGCGGTAGTCTGAATTTTTCTCATCAGCCTGCTTTTCTGTCGATCCGACGGAAGCCACGTTTGGAATGGTGAATACGGCGGTGGGAATTACGGAATAATCAACCGAACGCGTGTTGCCATTCAGTATGTTATCCGCTGCCACTTTACCCTCCTCATCGGCGAATGTCGCCAATTGGTGGGGTGTTGCTGCGCAGTCGCCGATGGCGTAGACATTCGGATTAGAGACGCTTTGCAGGTGTTCGTTCACTTCGATGCCCCGGAGGAATGTTCGACTTCGCCTAGGTCGCCATCAAGCGCGGAAAGATTGGGGACTCTGCTAGTGGCTTCGATGACCAGATCGGTTTCATAGACAGTACTGGAGGATCCGTGAACGCGAAATTGATTATCGATAGATTCAATTCGGGTCGGCGATTCCTCGAGGATGATGCGGATGCCGCTGTCTTTGGATGCCTCGACGATTGTTTTGACGATATCCCGATCGAAGGCTTTCAGCGGGCATTCTGATCGATGCAATATGGTGACTTCTGCTCCCGCTTGACCAGCCACATGGGCGAACTCGGAGGAAATATAGCCACCGCCAACGAAAAGAATGCGCTTTGGAAGCGACTCTATGCCTAGAAAGTACTCGCTATTGTGAGCGTGCTCTGAACCTGGAATATCCGTCTTTCTCGGCTTGGCCCCAGTAGCGATAACGATGTTGACCGCTTCGAGCGATTTTCCATTTACCTCTAAACTACGCGGCCCCGTGAAGGTTGCGAGGCCAGCAAAGGTCTCGATGCCAGCAAAGGTCTCGATGCCAGAATCCTGGAATTCCTTTTCCTGACCTTCAGGAATGCCATCGAGAAAGGCGTTCTTCGGCTCTTGGAGAGCCGACCAGTCTGTACTCGGGGCCTCGCTGAGACCGATTCCTTGCAGGTGGTGGGCCATGGCTCGAGCTTCCGCATTGGCGACCAGATACTTTTTCGGCTGGCAGCCACTCAATGCGCAGGTGCCTCCGTAGGCCTTTCGTCAACGACGGCTACCATCTGACCCGCTTTATTGAGCGTGGAAATGGCGAAGTAAGCGGAAGTGCCGAACCGATAACGATAGTGTCGAAACATTTTGTAGACATGATATGTTAGAGGACTGAAACTAGGAACGAGACAGTCACGAACGGGAGAGAGATTCGCATGGGCAATCTCAACATTTATCGCGATAACCTGCTATCCCTACTCTTTTAGACAGAGGCGAGTCCAAGTGCATCTTGAACGGCAAGCGTCCAGCCTTTGGGTCCAATTGCCGCTAAGCGTTTCAGATTTGGAACATCGATGGCATTCCAATTGCCGGTAGGCGTCTGTACGAGATATGGGTGATCTACCGACTCAAGCATATCGAAATCGTTGGCGCTATCTCCGATGCCAATCGAATGCCAACGACCGCCGGTCATCGATTCGTATCCATCCACGACTATCCTGAGAGCTCGCCCTTTGTTGCAGTCAATAGAGGTGACAGTATAGAACCGACCTCCGGATAGGCAATGCAAACCAAGGGGCTGCAAGGCTGCGTTTACTTCATTCCAGATTTCTGGTTCGAGAGTGGCCGTAAGCGTTTCGCTAAAATCGCGTTTTCGGGCCCGGCGAGCTCCGTCCTCGTCTAGACCTGTGATTCGAGAAAGCTCACTGTCGGAGAATTTATGATACGGCTTTAGATCGAGGTCCAGAGCGTCTGACACGGCTCTGATTTGCAGTTTTATGTATTCGGAACGTTTTCCCAAAGTGATCAAGCGTCCACCGGATGCGCATTTCGTGGCCGTCATATGTTCGAGTATATGGATAGTCTCTGGCAGATAGATTCCCGCCCCATTTTCGACTATACAAGGGAGGGAAAGTCCGATTGTATCCATCAAAGCCCGTTGCTCTGCCAGTGTTTTAGAAGAGCAGAATACGATAGGCACCCCACGATCCGCGACCTCACGAGCCATGGGAGTGGCTTCGTCGGGAGAATAGGTTTCGAAATCGATAAAGGTGCCATCGAGATCGGTGAATATAATGTTCGATCCCATGTGATCGCTTTTGGGAAGGGCTAGAGTCAAGCCCTCACAGTTACGGCGTTGAAATTGAGAGCTTCGTCGCAGCCAGCCAGAAAAGTATCCAAATTCAACTTCGATAATGATGGATATTTGCGCACTGGGGCGATAACCTCTGGCGAATCTTCGCCACGCCGCGATTTAACATTCTGCATGATTTCCCGCCTTAGCAATTCGGGGCACAGTTCGGAATGATAGATGACTGAAAGTGAGGCGTCGATCATGTCCTCGACGTGGTCATCGCCTTTGGATTCGTGCATGTGAGGATTCCGGGATTCAATCTGGCAGATAGTAATGTTTTCCTGGAGTAACTCGGGATCGTCGGATTCGAGAATCCCGCCATACTTTTCCAGTAGATTGATGAAATGGTTGGTCTCTACAGCGTAGCCGGCAGCGTATTCGAGTTTTAATGCCAAATCGACGGTCAGGGCATGTTCGCCGGCGTTTCCCGTCTTGACGATCTCGGTCTCGAAGCCGCTGAAGTGGGTTAGCAGTCGATTGAGCATCATATTGGAATTAACCGAGCTTCGCCCCCACTTGGCGAAGAATAGGCTGCTTTCCATGATCTTGGGTTTGGAATGCCAGGAAATGCGTACGAACGTATTCGAGGTCTGATTCATGGCGAAACCGGCGGCGTATTCATAGACGTACTCCAACACTGCTCCAGGGAAGTAATTATCGCTGTCAACAAACCCCAAATACTTCTTACCCAGCCATTTTGCCATTAGAGTGCCGACAATCATGCCCTCAGCCTTGCCGGAGCGAACGAGCCCTTGATCGTCGATTAGCTCTGTGTATCCGGCATCGATAAAGGCCTTCGCCAGACCCGGATCCTTCTGGTGAACTACGAGGATCTTCTTGCCTGTGAACTTGCCGTAGTTCTCCAAGGCCTCCTTCTCCAGTTTGAATCGGTCAACCGGACCGCGAGGGCTATTGGAAACGACGATCACCTGGCAGGGGCTAGGAATCCCTACGAGCACGCCTTCGATCAATTTCAAGCGCTCGTTTTTGACCGGAACGACGATAGCCATCTCCCGCATGCGGTCGTATAGGACCTCAGAAGGGATCCGCTCGATCACGCTGTCATGTCCATGCAGGCCTTCCCCGCCATCCAGTTCGTAAACCTTTTGCAGGCCATAGATTTGCAGGGAGCCGATGCGCTCGCATTCTCTTGGTATCTCTATTCTCATAGGGTTTTTGCTCTTTTTTAAGCGCCAGCAGGCGCTCCGGTCTTCGAGCAGATCGAATGCCAATCGCCTTTTAGAGCGAAATCGTTGCTAGCAGGTGGCGGTATTGAAGCAATTTTCAGAGTTAGTAGGGCCCGGGAGAGGAAATCGGAGATCTTCCCGAAAACCGAGGTCCATAGGCGCGAGACGTGCTCTGACCTTCAGAGGAAACGCCGTGGCGAACGCGGCCAGCGCGATTCCGCCATGATCTATCTGCTCGATGAAAACCCAAAATCTTGAAAAGCCCCTGACTGACGTTGAACTTGATCGAAGAGCGATAGCCATTCTCCGCGAAAATGAATGGGGAGATTACACGCTCCCTACTTGGGGGCTCTACCCGTATCAATGGAATTGGGACAGCATGTTTGTCGCTCTTGGATTTTCCGAATTCGATCTCGATCGGGCCTGGAAAGAGGTGGAAACGCTTTTTCAAGGACAGTGGAACAATGGCATGGCCGCTCACATCGTTTTCCGCCGGGACGACCCCAGCTATTTCCCAGGACCGAAAATCTGGAATTCGGGACAGAACCCGCCTACCTCGGGATGTTCGCAACCCCCGGTGGCGGCCACGATTGTGCGGGATCTTTATGAAGCGAATCCAGAAGTCGGAATGGATTGGCTGAAAATGATTTTTCCTAAGCTGATGGCTTGGCATCGTTGGTTTCATACGATGCGAGTGATCAGCGGTGGTTCAGCTATCGCAGTGACGCATCCATGGGAATCTGGGCGCGATAATTCCCCCGATTGGGATCAAGCGCTAGCCAATGTCGACCCCACGGGGATAGCTCCTTATAAGCGTCGCGATATTCAGCATGTCGATCCGGCAATGCGACCGACAGACTACGAATACGATCGCTACCTGAAACTCGTGGAATATGGGCGCGAATCAGGATGGGACCACGCCCATATCACTAGAGAAGGACCGTTTGCCGTGGCCGATCCCGGCGTAACGTTTATCCTGATGCGATCGGACAAGGATCTGCTGGAGCTAGCTAAGATTCTCAATGCCGAAGATTCAGCCCGGGAAATCAAGTCCTGGCTGTACCATGCAGAAGCGGCGGCTGACTATCTATGGTCGGACGACCTGGGAGCCTACGCGGCTCGCGACCTGCGGACAGACAAGCACGCGGAAGGCATTTCCAGCGTGGCCTTCCTGTCTTACTACGCGGGAATTGCCACTCCGCGGAGGGATGCTGAATTACAGAGAAACTTGAGACGAATTATCGATGCCACCGCTTTTAGTTTGCCGAGCTTCGATCCGGAACATCGCAGGTTTGATGCCCGCCGCTATTGGCGAGGACCGGTTTGGGCCATCATCAACTACATGGTGTCTCGAGGACTGTCCGAGTATGGATTCGAACGCGAAGCCCGGAAGTTGCAGTTGGACACGCGCAACGCCATCCGGGAATCCGGATTCTACGAATATTTCAATCCGATCAACGGAGAAGGGGCCGGGGGCAACCAGTTCGCCTGGACGGCGGCTATTTGGCTAGCCTGGGCATCCCCCACGACGGAATAAAACCAATTCCAGAAGGGGGTTTTTGCCATTTAACTTTCCAACGTTGGAAAGTTAAATGGCAAAGGGGATCATGCCAAGCGGGGTCAAGAAAGCGTCCATTAGGTTGCGATACGCATTGCGGATAGTAGGGCTGACTAGGGGATCAGTCTTCGCCATTGCTGCGCCCGAAAGGCAGTCCGCTCAGTGCTAGCCGAAGCGTTCGAACCGTGTTTGGTGGACGTTTTCCAAGAGAAGTCGCTGTACAAGAAACGTTCGGTTGCCATATCGAGGATTCTTCCAATCATTTTGGGGATCATGATTTCTTTACCTCGATTATCAGTTGCCGTTGCCTTTCTGGCTATTTCTACGTTTCAAGTTGGGGCTGCTGATGGGCCCAGGGTTGTGGAAACCGACGATACGATCGTCATCCAGTTTGGGGGGAATACGGCTGTGACCTATCACAAGGCATTGGTGCCTCCGCCGGATGGCGTGGATCCGATTTACACGAGGAGCGGTTTCATTCACCCAGTTCGATCGCCAAGTGGTGAAGCGGTCACCGGTATTCATCCCGATGACCACTATCATCATTTGGGATTGTGGCATGCTTGGGTGAAGGCGAAGGTCGATGGCCATGACGTGGATTTTTGGAACTTAAAAGAGAAAACCGGAGCGGTTCGATTCGCTCGAACCCTCTCGTTGTTGCAAGGAAGCGATGTGGCTGGATTCACGGTGGAGCAAGAGCACGTTCTGTATCCAGGGGATCCGAATAAGGAAAGCGTGATGCTTCGAGAGCAACTCACGGTGGAGGCCCGTTTAGTCGACGGAGCTTACGAAATTGATTACGATACAGTACAAGAGAATGTTTCCCAGTGGTCGCTTGAAATGCCCGCCTATCGGTATGGCGGAACGATCGCCTATCGAGCGCCCCACCATTGGGACAAGACGAATAGCGATTATCTTAGCTCGGAATGGAAGACGCGTATCGATGGTCACACGACACGTTCCAGGTGGATCGCTATGTGGGGTCAGCGAGCTTCGGAAGAAGGATACGACACTTTGACAATCTTGTGCCATGACGAGAACCACGATGCGCCACAACGCATGCGTGTCTGGCCGCCGACTTCCAACAATGGCGCTATCTTTTTCAACTACGTTCCTGCTCAGGAGTTCGATTTCGAGATCAAGCCGGGTCAGGTATCCACGATGCGGTACAGGCTAGTCGTCGAAGAGGAGCGCCCTAATCCTTACGCGATCGATCAGAGATGGCGTCGGTACACGCAGTAGGGGCAAGCCCATTCGAGTTACTTTCTCTTACCTATTCAGCCCCGGATGTATCACCACGAACCACCACCGCATCGAAAGTTGTGAGCGCGATAATCAGCTTAGTTTTAGCGTTCGGGTTGGTGACCATTCTACTCGTTGCGGTGGGTGTCGTTTGGGATGCTCAGATGCGAAAGAAGCAGCGAGATGCTCAGGCTAAGGATAAAGAAAATGACGGAGATCCAGGCCGTTAGGTCGGTTTGCTGGGGATGCTTTTTTTAATTCGAAGCTAAAAGGAGGAGCTTGATCTCGCTCAGCAGGATAGAGCCTCACCAAGAGCTTATTTCCCTTCAGCGTCCGTCACCCGTGTAGATGATCTTCCCATCGATGGGAGCTTGTGGCCAAGGTGTCGTTCCTGGGGCCCATTCTTTTGGTTGAGTTGCCCGGATTCGACGGACTTCCTCTTTCACCCATTCCGGGGCGTTGGCGTTTTCCTGTTGCCCGTAGACCCAGGGGAGGGCGGGCGACATGAGGCGGGAAACGTCGGGCATGGGAGGACGTTCGAATCCGGCTTCGGCGACCCGTTGAGAAAGCCGTTCCGCGATTCGCGGATGCTTGCTGGCGATATCCTCGCTCTCGGTTGGGTCGACCACGATATTGTAGAGCTCTTTACCGATGAGCTTGTAGTCGCCTAGGCGGATAGCAGGGAAGCGAACGCTTCCCGAAACTTCGAAAATGATCTCCTTGCGAGGGCTGGGTTCATTGGAAAAAATTGTATCAACCATATCGATACTATCGATAGGCCGCTTTTGTCGATGGCTTCCCTTCCCCAGGGTAATAAAGGTGCTGTAGAGGTCGACGATGTGCATCAATCCATCATTGGATCCGCCCGCTTCCATAGTTCCTGGCCAGCGAAGGACGCAAGGCACGCGAACTCCGCCTTCATAGTTGGTATTCTTGTGTCCCCGGTAAGGGGCGTTCATTTCGTCGCGGAGGCCCCCGTTATCATTGGCGAAAATTACAAGGGTGTCTTTCCCATAGTCATATTGGTCGACGGCTCCTACGATGCGGCCAACGGCATCGTCGAGGCATTTGAGGGCGGCATAGCGCTTGTCGTATTTATCGGTGTAGCGCGGGATTTCCTCGAGGGGTCCGTGGATAGCGTTAAAGGCGACGTAGAAGAAGAAGGGTTTTTTGCGGTGCTTGCTGTTTTTGTGTTCCGCAATTAGCCGCACTGTCTCGTTGGCGATGAGATCGGTAGTGTAGCCGTCCTCGTAGAGCGGTTCCTGGTTTCGGTGCCAGTCGTAAACCGCATAGCGGGCTGGAGCGTTGTGGGGAATTGTGTAGTTGTTGTAATCGATTCCCCAAGCGTAATGCCCGTACTGGTGCATGAAGCCTTGGCCCATGGGCAAGTGCTCAGGAAGCCATTCGCCGCAATGCCACTTGCCAATCAGACCGGTGAAGTATCCGGCTTCTTTGAGAGCTTCGGCAACGGTACGTTCCTCGGTATCCAATCCATGGATTCTTCGCGTTTCCTCACCCTCGGCATTTCGCTCCAGGGTCAGCCCCAGGTTCTTTAGATAGCTTGGCTTGCCGAAATCCTCCGAGCGCCAATCGCTCCAGGTGCGAAATGCATAGCGTCCTGTCAAAAACGCGGCCCGAGTGGGAGCGCAAACCGCGTGGACGTAGAATTGGGTTAAGCTGGTTCCTTCGTCGCGAAGCCGGTCGATGTGAGGCGTGATCTCGGGATTGAGACCATTGAAGCCGACCTCATTCCAACCCATATCGTCCGCCAAGATAAAGACGATGTTGGGGCGACTGCCCTGGACTTTGGTATTGGCGAAAGAATCTGCGGCAGTGAGCGAAAAGGCGGCTGCAGCGAGCAAAAGGCGTAATGAGAAAATCGAAGGGACTGTCATTTGCCGGATATTGAGCCGCTAATCCGACAGCTGTCAAAGTTGGATCAGCGAGAATTTTCGGACAACCGTTGCAAATCGGATTGGACTATCCCTTTTGCGTTCCCGGTTTACTGTTGCCGTGGAGGCTTTTCAGGTCGGTGACCTTTGTAATGAGGAGCTGGCTACCGGCATCGCTGCCGTTTCCTGAAAGGATTATAGGCGTTCCCACGTGGTAGGCCAGGTTGAAATTGTGGAAGTCCCAGAAGTCCACTTCGATTCGAACCGGCGATTGGCCCTCGATATCTATGTAGAAAATTTTCGCTTCATCCAAGTCGTCGGACATGCGTAGGCGGCCTTGAGCGGTGATGGCCCCGCCATTGCGTTTTACCCAGGTATCGAAGGGCCGTTCGCGATATTCGGGGAAGTAATCGCCGTTCAGTCCCGGCAAGGGAATGCTGGACGAAGAATAGGAATCTACACCGGCGTCGAAAACTCGCAGAAGCGACAGGTGCAATTTGCTCAGCTCCTGGTTTTCCGAATAGCGAACGTAGCGGCCCGTCTTCAGCTTTCCCTTGCCGCCCGCCAGGACGATGGGAATGCGCTGAACGGTGTGATTGTCGCTGTGCCCCATACCGGAGCCGAAAAGCACGACGGTGTGGTCCAGCAGTGAGCCATTATGGTCGTGGTAGGACTTCAGCTTGGTCAGGAGATAATCGAATTTCTCCATGTGCCAGAGACTGATTTTTAGGAGGGACTCTAGGTTGGTTCGACTGAAATTGCGGAAGAAATGGGAGAGGTAGTGGTGCTGCTCCGAGATGCCGAGGAAATCGAAAACCATGCGGCTGTTGCTGTTCCCGAGCATATAGGTGATACAACGTGTTGAATCGGTCCATAGAGCCAATGCGATCAGGTCGATCATCGTTTCGACCTGCTCGTCGAGATTGGCACTGTTCTCTGGACGTTCCAATTGCGAGAAATCGAAACGCGGGGCCTTGCTGGCCTGGTTCATGTTCTGCACGCGCATCTCGGTTTCCCGAACTGCGGTCAGGTACTCATCCAGTGTGAGTCTATCCTCATAACCGGCTTTGCGGGCGAGGGTCTTGGCGTCTTCATTGACCCGGTCGAGAAGGCTGGTCATGGCCTTGCACTGCTCGGGATCGCTCATCGGGTTCCGGAACAGGCGGTCGAAAATGAGTTGCGGATCGCTTTCCCGCGAAATGGGGGCGCCGCCCTCGCCGTAGGAAATGTAGCTGCAACCGAATTGACCAGTGAATAGGCCTTCGGTGGTCAGTTCGAGTGAACGGTGGGGAGTATCGCCGCGAATCTTGTCAGCGATGATTTGGTCGATGGAAGGGGAATCGACGTTTTGGTGGTGGCCCGAAAGGAAGCGACGCGTGGAATTGGCGTGGGAGGAAAAGCCGAAATCGCCCATATTGTCGAGGATGAGAAGATCGTCCTTGTGCTTGGCGAAAGGGGCCATTAGCGGAGACATGCGAAAATCGAATTCCGTGGCTCCGTTGATGTTCCAAGAGGGTGGGTAAACCCCGTTGGGCTTGAAAAGGGTCATGAACCGGAGAGGGGGCGAATCCGCGGAGGTCCCCGACGAACGCTTCCCGACCAGGGATTTCGCCTCCATGAGATTCAGGAATGGCAGTGGTAACAGAGCCCCAGCTGCACCGCGAAGAAAGGAGCGGCGGTCTATTTTCCAGTTCCGATTCATGGGATAGGCGTCAATTGTCGATTTCGGGAAGACGTGTTTCTTGGAAGGGCAGGCTAAGGGCGACTCCTAGGAAGAGATCTTCCCAGCTTCCATTGGATTCGTCAATCGTCTTTGTTACAGCCTCTACGGTGGACCGGTCGTAAACTTCCAGCTTGCGACAGAGGGCGTAGGCAAGGACTTGCTCGACGACGTTGCGGATGATGTCCTCGCGTTTGCTGGTTAATAGGATGTCTTTCAGCTCCTGAAAATTGGCGAAGGATTCGCCCGTCGGCATCGTTCCTGAGGTGTCGATCTCGTCGATAGGTTCGTCGTGATCGCTGGCATTTCTGGGCGGCTTGTAATTGGCGGCCAATTTGTAGGCCCCGTCGTCGTCGTATTCCTGGAGGGCGAAACCTAGAGGGTCGATGCGGTCATGGCAACGGGCGCAGGTGGAATCGGCCCGATGCTGTTCAAATCGGTCTCTAAAGCTGAGTTCGCTGTTGGGGGCGGTGGCTTGGATGGGCGGAACATCGGCCGGAGGTTCGCCCATTCTTTCGCCCAGGATGCGGCGCAGCATCCAGGTTCCTCGGAGAATAGGACCTCGATTCATGGCGAGAATACCTGGCATAGTGAGAATTCCACCTCGCTCCCGGGCCTTTTCGATTTTGATTCGCTCGTTGGGAACTAGCTGTCGCTCAATCCCCTTGGGTTTGACGTACTTCGAAAGCTGGTCGCGATCTCCCGGATAGAAACTAGCCGTCAGGTAACTGGTAAAAGCGACGTCGGAATCGATCAGCTCCATGACCGGTCGATCCTCGGTAAACAGGTAATTTAGAAAGTCGAGAGGCTGGCTGAGCAGGGATCCTCGGGTGGTGGCATCGTCCGCCGCGCTATCGATATCGGCTAGTCCCAGCCACTGGTGGCCGAAGCTTTCCGTTAGGTTCAGGGCCTTGGGGGAAGCGAGCATTCGGTCTAATTGGCTGGCGAGTCCTTCTTTAGTGCGTAGATCGCCGCGTTCGGCGGCTTCCATGAGCTGTTTATCGGGCATGTCTTCCCAAAGAAAGTAGGAAAGCCGCTCGGCCAGTTCGAAGACATCGACGCGTTGCTGTTGGCCTGGCTCGCCTTCGATGAGTAAACCGCGGTAGAGAAAGCTAGGGGAAACGAGGATGGCTTTGATCTCCCGTTTGCTCGCCTCTAGTAGTGCTTGGTCGGAGAGACCTTGAATTGATGCAAAGGCGGAGGTCAGCGCGCTTTCTGGAACGGGACGGCGATTGGCGAGTTTGGCTAAACGGCGTAAGAGGGAATGGGCCTGTTGGTTGGATAGATCGGAGGGTTGAAAGGCTTCGGGCAGCTCTTCACCGATCAGGTGAGCTAAGGCCGGCCTTCTGCGTTCAGAGAATAGTTCTCCAACAGCACGGTCGGCGATATAGGCATATTGCTCCCAGAGATGCGAATTCAGGGGCGTGTTGCGGGTGTCGTTCATGTATCCGCTTTCGCCGGGCGGATCATCGGGCAGTAATTTGAGAACTAGCGAACGTTCGGTTACCGTTTGCTCCGCTCCCATGATAGTCGTTTCCAGATCGAATCCGAGGATAGAACGAAGGGTGTTGCGGTATTCGGGAGCGGAAAGGCGTCGGGGCTGAAAGTTGCCGGCTCGAGCTTCGACGGAGTGAACGAATCGATTTTCGTACCAACTCAGGATTCGCTGGACCTCGGCTGTCGATGGGCGATGTTCCTCCTCTTCGGGAGGCATTTCGCCAAAATCAAGCACGTCGGCCACCGCCTCCCAGATTTCGAAATGGGCGCGGAAATCACCTGCATCCATGATCTCCCGGAAATCCACGTCCCCTTTCACTTTGTCCCCTCCGTGGCATGCTAGGCAGTAATCCTCGATTAGGGGGCGAATCGATGAGTCGAATTCGGAATCGGCCAGGGCGATTCCTCCTGACAATGCAGAAGAGATTGCGATGAAAGTCTGGATACGGAATCTTGGAAATTCGATTGTCATGCCAGCGGAAGCTCTTGGTGAGATGAACGGCATTTACCCGTCAAAGATTACAGTCAAGGGGAGTTCTGTCCAATTGTCAGGCCTTAATCGGTTTTTGAAAAGAGCGGAGAAGGATAGGTGGTCTAACTAGAATCCTTGCCTAATCAGCGTTTTAGGGAACGATTCGCCGAAGAGAGCAACAGAGAGTGTCAAACAAATCGCTATCCGAATATCTTATGGCAGGGCTGACTGTCGCCAGTCAGCCGGAAAACTATAGATCCGCCGTCGCGTCTGATTGGGGCCAGTCATCCCTATCTTCCCGAAGCAATCGGACCCATTTACATACAGACTCTCTGCAGGATTCTCGCCAGCTTAAATCAACATGAACCCCATCGCAAGAATCAGAAATCGATTGTTTCGCGTTCCCCTGGACACAGTCCTGACCGATGCGACGCACGGAAGCCATACCCATTTCGAGCTGATCACTTCGACGGTGACATTGGCTGATGGGTCTGAAGGCACGGGCTACACCTACACCGGAGGGAGAGGCGGTTATGCGGTGCAGGCGATGCTCGATCAGGACCTAGGACCCTTATTGATAGGCAAGGATGGCGACGATGTGGAAGCGATTAACGATCTTTGCGAAAGCCATATTCATTATGTGGGCAGGGGAGGAATCGCCTCTTTCGCCATTTCCGCGATCGACATCGCTCTGTGGGACATTCGCTGCCTGAAGAAGGGCGAACCGCTTTGGCGAGTTGCCGGAGGAGCAGATTCGCGATGCAAGGCCTACGCCGGAGGGATCGACTTGATGTTTTCGTTGGATCAGCTTCGGGAAAGCGTGGCTGGCTACTTGGAGGAGGGCTTCAATGCCGTCAAAATCAAGGTTGGACGGGAATCGCTTGATGAGGATATCGAACGGGCTCAAGCGATTCGCGGGTTAATCGGTCCCGATCGGCGTTTCATGGTGGATGCCAACTACTCGATGACTGTGGAAGAGGCGATTGAAGCGGCCAATCGATTCAAGGAATGCGACATACTTTGGTTCGAAGAACCCACGCTGCCGGACAACTATCTCGGCTATGCGGAGATAGCGGATGCTACCGGTGTCCCTTTGGCCATGGGAGAAAACCTGCATACCATGCACGAATTTGGCTACGCCTTTCGGCAATCGAAGCTTTCCTATATCCAGCCGGATGCCTCTAATTGTCTGGGTATAACGGGTTGGTTGAAAGTCGCGTATCAAGCTAGTCATTACGGAATTCCTGTTTGCTCGCATGGGATGCATGAGCTGCATGTAAGCCTGGTTTCATCGCAGCCGCATGGAGGCTGGATGGAACGCCACAGTTTCCCAATCGATCGCTACACGACCCGTCCGCTTGTTTTGGAAGGCGGTTTGGCCGTGGCTCCAGACATTCCGGGAACAGGAATCGAGTTTGATTGGGATAGGCTCGAGCCACACCTGGGAATCGAAAACGAAATTTTCTAAAACCTTAACCTCTGAACTTATCGAAATGAAAGCGCTTGCTCCTATATTTATCGCGGTTTTCGCAATCCTAGCGGACTCCGTTTTCGCCGCCGCCCAGGATTTGAATCGCCCGAATATCATACTCATGATGGCGGATGACATGGGCATGGGCGACACCAGCGCCTATCAAGACTTCACTGGCAATGCGGACCGGGATCAGGTTCACACGCCTCAAATGGAACGGCTGGCCCGGATGGGTATCCGATTTACGGATGCGCACACGCCATCCTCTCGCTGCTCGCCTACGCGTTATGGATTGCTGACGGGACGCTACCCTTGGCGAAATCGATTGAAGCACTGGGTACTGTTCGGATCCCAAGGCGATCCCATGATCGAGGCGGATCGGCCAACTCTTGCTTCGATGCTCAAGAAGCATGGCTATCGTACGGCTATGTTTGGCAAGTGGCATGTCGGGCTTAGGTTTTCTCGGTCGGATGGTTCGCCAGCCGCTGGTTGGGACGACGCCGACCTATCCAAACCTTTGCACACCTCGCCATTGGATCATGGCTTCGATGTCGCATGGTATACAAGCAGGTCGCATTTGTCGTCCGGACCGACCATCAAAGATGGGGAGGTAACGCGAGTAAGAGGCCCAGGCCACATCGATGGACGTTTCGTCGTCGGCGCAACGGGTTCGCAAAAAGGGCTCGTGGCAACGGGCGCGAACGCCTACATTCTCGAAGAGCTGGGGAGCAAGCATTCAGACAACTCCATCGGTTTCATGACGAATCACATCGGCGATCCCCAGAGCCGGAGCCAGCCATTTTTCCTTTACTATCCGGCCAATTCCAATCACGGACCCCACACTCCGGATACGGCTATCGGCGGTGTCCCAGTTGCTGGAGCGGCGCGGAACAAAGATGGCCAGCCCACGGATACGCGCAATGACTATGTTTACGAGAACGACGTCGCTTTGGGGCGCATGATCGACTGGCTGGAGGCCAATGAAGATCCTCGCAATCCGGGAAGCATGCTGATCGACAACACTATGGTTATTTTCACTAGCGACAATGGGGCGGAGAAAGATAGCGATATCGCCACGGGGCCTTTTCGCAGCAACAAAGCGTCTTCCTTCGAGGGCGGGCACCGCGTTCCCTTTATTGTAGCTTGGAAGGCTGGTGGTGTTGGTGATGGATCTGCCAATACACCGGGTCAGACGAGCGAGGCCCTGATTGGCTTGCAGGATGTATATGCGACTTTCTCCGAGATTGTTGGAGAGCGGATGCCCAATTATAGTTCTGGCCAAAAGGGCGGGGAAGACAGCTACAGCATTCTAGCGGCTATGAGGGACGCTTCTGTGGAAGGGCGGTCGCTGATTATGCATCACGACCACAAGGAGGCCGGCGACGATCCAGCGGTGGCAGTTTTGCGATTGGATTCCCCCGAAGTGAATGGAAAGCGGTTCGATGGGCAGTGGAAATTGTTTTTCGATTCAGCATTGTTGCGACAAGGGAAGGCCAATCCCTATCTGCTATACGATCTCAAGACGGATCAAATGGAAGCCACGAACCTGATCGATCGTTCCGATCTGAAACCATTAATAGGGTACATGACGGAATTGGCTACGCTCCACAGGAATGCTGGGGGTCATCGGCTCGCCGAATTGAGATTGGGACCGTCGATCAAGTTTGATTTTCGATCGAACGATGAAATTGGCGGAGCCCGGGCAAGGAATGCCAGAATCGCGGCGACGGATTCCTCATTGCGAGCGACAATCAGCGCCGAGAAAAGCGGCCGATCGCTGGCTGATGCGACCTTTACGTCGAATTCCGATGGGCTTGGCATCAGTGAGGGTGACGCCAATACGGTTGACGGAGATGAGGCGCTCCTCATTCGGTTCAACCGGAACGTCGTCGTCGAGCACGCGGCCTTATTGGCCAGGGGCGAAACGGCTGGAGGGCATTATCGAGTAGGAGAAGGCGCGCCTTTATCCATTTACTGTGTGAACGCGGATATCGATGACAAAGACCAAAGCGGCGTTCTCAGTGACCTCGGTGTTTTGAAGGCGGGCCAGACACTGCGTCTCGACAGCCAAGCTCGCTTCCCATCGGAAGATACGGGCAATTGGTCGCTGCAGTCCTTGTCGGTGAGGGTGTTGGAGTAGCCCAAACGACTGCGGATACTTTGTCTTTGTTAGGCAGGCCGGCTCGGTCCTCCGCATTCGGTTGGTTGGCAATTTGGAGGACCGAGCCGCTCCTCCATACCTCAAAAAGCGCTTCACTACTCGGTAGCTAAATCTCTACTCGAGCGGGCGGATGCGGATATTGCGCCACTTCATAGTGAATTGGCGCTGGCCTTTGATGCCGTGTATCTGCAGTCCGATAAAGCCTTGGGGATGGGTTTCGTAGACGTCCTTGCGAACGAGATCTTCAACCAGGTTGCCGTTTACCCAGGTTTGCATGCGCGGGCCATTGGCGATGATGCGGAGCCGGTTCCAGCCTTCGTCATTAAAATAATCGTGCCCGTTTTGCACCTTTTCTTCCGAGGATAGCCAGCCCGTTCCCAGGGCCTCGCCGTAGAGCACGCCGGTAGTGGGGGAATTGTTACCGAGATTCCGTCGAACCTCAGCTTGTGGACCCCAGACGCGTCCGGCTCGCCAGTTGTGGGCGTCCCGTTCAGTCACTGGGCGAACTGAAGAACGAAACTGGATTCCTTGATTAGTGATATCGTCAACCATGGTATCGAGCTCCAGCTCGAAATCGCTGAACTCGTGGGTGGTGCAGAGAAAGGAATTCGGACTCCCGGCGACGGTTCGGCCTACGATGGCGCCATCCTCTACGGCGTAGTTGTGGGAGCCATTCATGTGGACCCAGCCATCGAGCGTTTCGCCATCGAATAGGGTTATCCATCCATCGCCATCCATCTCGAAAGATTCCGTAGCCTTGGTCACAGCGGGGATGTCGTCTGGTAGGGCGAAGGCCATCACGGTATCGCCAGATTTAGTGCGGTTTTTGCCTCCACCTCCACACACGATGGCGACGTACTGCTTGCCTTCGTGCATGTAAACGCTAGGGGTTGCGTAACCGCCTGCAGGGAGCTGGTATTCCCACAGAAGCTTGCCACGGCTCTTCTCGAAAGCTCGGATCTTTTCGTCGGCGGTAGCGGCGATGAAAATGAGCCCACCAGCCGTGGCGACGGCTCCGCCATAATTCATTGTGCCCGTATTGCGAATACCTTTGGCGGCGAGCTCAGGGTACTCGCCCAATGGAATTCGCCAAACGAACTCGCCTTTTGCCAGATCAATGGCGTTAAGCGTGCCCCAAGGGGGGTCGATAGCCGGGTAGCCATCTTGATCTTTAAAGAATCCGTAGCCGCCGATCAAGTAACGCGTTCTGGATTCCGATTCCGGCAAAATCTTGTCATCGACTTCCTCGCTGGATAGGTAGGTAGCCAGGTAGCCAAGTTCCTTGTTCGACAAGTGGGGAAAAGCAGGCATAATATTCCCTCCGGTCCGTATCCATTTGAGAATTTCGTCTCGAGGCTTGTCGAGCTTGAAGACGCTGGGATAAATTGGAGGTATGCCCTTTCGATCGATTCCATGGCAATTCACGCAATTCTTTGCGTAGAGAATGCGGCCACGTTCTGCATTGGTCAGGCCAGCATCGTTAATGGGCTCGTAGGTTTTTGTAAGCTTAAGAATACCAGGAGCGTCGTTAGAATTAACATACACAATGTTGCTGTAGGGATCGTAGGAGCTACCGTGCCATTCGACTCCGCCCAGCGTGCCCGGTTGGGCTATGGTCCCCTGTTCGCTCGGAGGGGTGTAGAGGGGCCCGCCAATGTAGCGCTCGAATTGCTGGGCCGCGTATTTGGCGCTTTCCTGCGATATGCTGGTGAGGTCGCTTTTGTATATGCCGGTGCGGGTCAAGGGGGGCGGCCTAACTGGAATAGGCTGGGTGGGCCACGCCTTCTCGCCCTCCACCGTGGATGGAGGAACGGGAGTTTCCACCACGGGAAAAACGGGCTCTCCGGTTTCGCGATCGAGCACGAAGGTGAGGCCCATTTTAGTGAACTGAACGACAACGTCCTGCTGGCTTCCGTCCCGGTTGATCGTGGCCAACTGAGGAGCGGGCGGGTTGTCGTAGTCCCAGATGTCATGGTGCACGGTTTGGTAGTGCCATTGCCGTTCACCGGTAGTGGCATCCAACGCGAGAACGCAGTTGGCGAATAGGTTCTGCCCTTTGCGATAGCCTCCGTAAAAGTCGTTGGCCGCCGAGCCGGTAGAAGCGAATACCCATCCCCGCTCCTCGTCGACAGTCAAGCCGCCCCAGGAATTGGCTCCTCCGTAGCGTTCGCCTTCAACCCATTCCCAGGTGTCGTATCCAAACTCACCTTCTCTAGGAATCGTATGGAAGGCCCATTTGAATTCGCCCGTGATCGTGTCGTAGGCCCGAATGTCTCCGGGTGTGGATGAGTAGCCTTCCGGCACGCGGGAGACGACGATAAGGAAATCCTTGTAGACGATGCCCGGATTGGTGACCTCTATGGACGCGTCTTCGGGATCCATACCCAAATTCTGTCGCAGGTCTATATGGCCATTTTCTCCAAATGACGTTATCAGCTTGCCCGTTTTAGCGTCCAATGCGTAGACGCGGTCTTTTACGGAATGGAAGATACGCTTGTTGTCGCCTGATTCCCAATACACGATCCCGCGACTGCGCCCTCGGAAGACGGTACCATCGGGATGATGATCTTCGGCCTTGAAAACCCAGGCCTCCTTGCCGGTTCCAGCATCGATGGCTACGGCTCTTAGGGTCGAAGTGGTGAAGTACATAAGCCCGTCAATGATGATCGGGTTGCTGTGCATGTTGGAGCGCTCGTTGGCGTCTCCCGCCCGGTATTCCCATGCGGGCTTCAGGTGGTGGACATTGGCTGCATGGATTTGGGCCAGCTCTGAGTATTGAGTACCTTTTTTGTCTCCTCGGTTGATGGCCCAATCAGTGAAGTTATCGTAGGGGTCGGCGAATGAGCGGTGGGGCCCTAAGGTGGTGATGATGATGACCGATAGGCAAAAGAGGGAATTGAGAAAAAGCGTTCGCATGGCGAGAAGGATGTCTGGCAGAAAAATACGCTCTAAATGGTGGGGTTGCTCTTGTCCTCGAGCAGTCGAAATAGGGCAACCTAGTCTAGCGACGGAGTATTGTCGGCCTTACCATGAAGCCTTCTCAAATATTCAATTCGGAGTCCGTGGACTCAAGCTGAAAGCGTGGTCGGATCGGTCCGGAACAACGGGTTGCTCGATTGGGGACTTGTTTCTTAGGGATTGTTAAAGCAGGGTCGACCTTAGATTCCAGAGAAGGTATGCCCCAAATGATTATGAGACTACGGTTAACGATTCCGTTTTTTTGGCTAGCGGCTAGTTCCGCTTTGTTCGGGCAGGAGCTCCCCAATTTGGTCGTGTTTTTGTCTGACGACATGGGACGGGCGGACAGTTCGGTTTATGGTTCCCCTGATGCTCGAACGCCAACCATGGAGAAACTGGCTGCTAATGGCATGACTTTCGATCAGGCCTACGTGGCATCGCCGTCTTGCTGTCCGAATCGCTTTTCCTTGCTCACAGGCTTGATGCCTGCCCGCCACGGGGCTCATGCCAATCATACGGAGGTTTATCCTGGCACGAAATTCCTTTTCCCGATACTCGATGAAATGGGCTACACGGTCGTCTCCTTCGGCAAAGTGGCTCATGGGACACGCGAGTTTGATGGATTGGATTTTCACTCCCCATCGCCGAGAAATATGTCGGTGGCGGTTCGCGAGTGGCTGGCTTCGAGCGATGTGGAGGAGCCTGTTTGCCTGTTGGTGGGGGATCGACGACCGCATGTGGCTTGGTCGGAAGAGTCGATTTACGACCCAGATGAAATTCATCTTCCAGATTATCTAGTGGATACGCCGGAAACGCGAAGCCATTGGGCCAGGTACTTAACCGATATCACGGGAATGGACGAAGAGATGGGCCGCATCCACGATATCGCTACTGAACTCTTTGGCGGCGAGTTTATGTTCCTATTCACTAGCGATCACGGTGGCCAGTGGCCTAGGGGCAAATGGAATTTGTATGAAACGGGTGTCCGCATCCCGCTTATCGTATCCTGGCCTGGCCATGTGGCCAAAGGCGTTCGAACCGATGCCATGGTTAGCTGGGTGGATATCGTGCCCACTCTTATTGACGCGGCGGGAGGAACGGCTCCTGGCGATATTGATGGCCGTTCTTTTCTACCCGTTCTGAATCGCGAATCTTCCGAACATCGAGATCGCATATTTACGACCCACACGGGCGACAAGATCATGAACATATTTCCTATTCGCAGCGTTCGTATAGGCAAATACAAATACATTCACAACCTGCGTTCCGACGCCTACTTCACTAATCACTCGGATCGGCTTCGTAAAGATGGAGCAGGAGCGTTTTGGGATGAGTGGGACGAAGCGGCGAAAGTCGATCCCAAGGCGGCGGCCATTATCCGGGACTACTACACGCGCGAGGAGTTCGAGCTTTTCGATCTCGAAGAGGATCCTATGGAATACAGTAATCTGGCATGGAATCCTGAATACATAGATGTCATGAAACGGATGCGGAAAGAGCTCGCGGAGTGGGCGGAATCGCAAGGCGATGATCTAAAGCCCCATCGGGAACCCTACCTGCGCAGCGAACCGATTCCGGATTTGAGGGGGCAGTAATCGATCGGCAGGGAAAAACTGAGAGCGCATCTGATAAGCAAGTCGATTTTCGTATTGTGAATGGTTGAGCTGGTTTAGACTCAAACAAACGAGCTGGGAGGTCGCGTTCCACCCTCGATTCAGGTTGTATAAGGTGGAGCTATACCTTGGTTCGACGTGCCTCACCACCCTGAGCTTGTCGATGGGCCGGCTAGGAGGCTTAGGGTCGCGTTTATGATTTGAACAATTCGGGCTGCTTGGCTGGGGTGTGGAAAGCGGCATTTGTCACCTTTTTCCGCTTGGCTCGATGAGGGATGCTCCCCATATCGTTGTGGCTCGATGCCGAAATTCGGGTTTCAACGGGGCTGGAATTTCGAGGCTGCGGTAGTGGAATCTTTTGGTTGCCATCGAGAGGCTAGCTATTTTTCGAATTCAAACTTTTGGGCTATGTGGAAAGCATTCTTAATTATTTTCGTGATAATCGGGGCGATTGTTGCCGTGCTCGTTTTCGTCAAGGGCCCGCAATTCGCCCCGCCGCCTGAATTCGTGATGCCTCCCGAGTCCGTTACCTCGGATGTAGCTGAGGAAATGGAGTGGGAGAATCTGGTTTCCGCGGTCGGAACCTTGCGGGCATTTCAAGGAATTACGGTTTCCTCGGAAGTGCCGGGAACGCTTTCGGCCATTCATTTCGCATCAGGCCAGGAAGTGAAGAAAGGCCAGTTGCTTTTTGAACTGGATACTTCGGCCGAGCAGGCTCAATTGGAGTCGGCGAGAGCCTCGGCGGAACTGGCGGATGTCAACTTGCGTCGAGCCCGCGAGCTCCGGGAGTCGCGATCCATCGCCCAGTCGGAACTGGACACCGCGGAAGCCCGGGCGAAAGAAGCGCGGGCGGCTCTTGAGCAATTGCGAGCCACTTTGGAAAAGAAGCGGATACGGGCCCCATTCGACGGCCGTTTGGGAATTCGGCAGGCCGATCTAGGCGGGTACCTAAACGCGGGAGCCCCAGTCGTTTCCTTGCAGGCCATCCATCCGATTTACGTCGACTTCTCTTTGCCGCAACAGGAACTGAGCCAAGTGGCCGAAGGCCTTGAAGTCCGTCTAAGCTTGGATACCTTTCCAGGTAGGGAGTTTTCAGGGAAAGTGCAAGCGATCGATCCCGCTTTGGATTTGGCTAATCGCATGTTTCGAGCTCGCGGATTAGTTGAGAACGAAGGTGGGCTGTTGCGTCCGGGAATGTTCGTCAACGTCGACATAGTCCAACCCGAGATCACTACGGTGGTAGCGATTCCGGGAACGGCCGTATATTATCAGGCCTTTGGAAATACCGTGTTCGTCATCAAAGACGGGGATGGAGGCAAGTTGGTTGAGCAGCGGTTCGTGGAACTGGGCCAAACCAAAGGAGACTATGTATCCATTTTGAGCGGCGTTTCAGCCGGAGAGGAAATTGTCGCGACCGGAGCCTTCAAGCTCTCCAATGGCAGGGCGGTTGTTGTCGACAACACGAAGGGGTTGAGACCTTCGTTCAACCCGCAACCGGCTGATTCGTAGGAGCAACGCGGCAATGAGCGAATCCGCAAAGGCGATAACCGATATATTCGTTCGCAGACCGGTTCTGGCGATCGTGGTCAATTTGGTGATCATTATCGCTGGGGGACAAGCGATTTTTAATGCGACCTCCGGATCCGGAGGTTTTACGGTGCGTCAGTATCCAAAAAGCGAGAACGCTCTCGTCACTGTAGTGACGCCATACATTGGGGCGGAAGCCGGGTTGGTAAAGGGATTCGTCACGACACCCTTGGAGCGGGCGATTGCCGCAGCGGATGGTATCGATTATATCGAATCCAGCAGCATTCAAGGGCTCTCAACCATTTCTATCCGATTGAAATTGAACGTGGAGGCCACCAAGGCTTTGGCGGAAATCTCCTCGAAGGTCGATCAAGTTCGTGGCGATTTGCCTCCCGAATCGGAGGTGCCGATCATCAATATTGAAACTGCGGATACACAGTTCGCCTCGATGTATTTGCGTTTCCAGTCAACCAGCTTGGAACGCAATGAAGTGACCGACTATCTCACGCGGGTAGTGCAACCGGCATTGACAGCGGTAAAAGGGGTCCAGCGGGCGGATATTCTGGGAGCCCGTACGTTCGCGATCCGGGTTTGGCTCAAGCCGGAGCGGCTTGCGGCCTTCAACATCAGCGCTACCGAAGTGAGAAGCGCCCTGGCGGCAAATAACGCTTTGGCTGCAGTGGGAAAAACGAAAGGCAGCTACGAGCAAATCAGTTTGAGCTCCAATACGAACCTGACCTCCGTGGGCGAGTTTAAGGACCTCATCATTCGCGAAGATGGTGACCGCATCGTCCGCTTGAGCGACGTCGCTGATGTTGTGCTAGGCGCGGAAGACTACGATGCGGACGTGCGCTTTGGAGGAGATCAGGCGGTGTTTATGGGCGTATGGGTGATGCCCAATGCAAACTCTCTCGATGTCATCAACCGCGTTCGGGAGGAGATCGATGCCATGCAATCACGCTTTCCGGTCGGTTTTACCGGGGGCGTTGCGTATGATGCAACCGAATACATAGACACAGCTTTGAAGGAAGTCGTGACGACGCTCATGGAGACCTTAGCCATCGTCGTGGCCGTAATTTTCCTATTTCTAGGATCCATCCGATCGGTGCTCGTCCCGGTTGTAGCCATTCCCGTTTCACTGATTGGCGGGATATTCCTCATGCAGGTGTTCGGGTTTAGCATCAATCTGTTAACCCTCTTGGCGATTGTCTTGGCGGTTGGGCTGGTTGTCGATGACGCCATTGTCGTTGTGGAGAATGTTGAACGGCATTTGAGGGAGGGAGAATCTCCGTTCAAAGCGGCAGTAGAAGGAGCTCGCGAGCTGGTTGGCCCTATCATTGCTACGACGATCACTTTGGCGGCGGTCTACGCCCCGATTGCCTTCCAAGGCGGTCTGACCGGGTCTTTGTTCCGGGAGTTTACTGTTACCTTGGCGGGCGCGGTAATCGTATCCAGTGTCGTGGCTCTGACCCTCTCGCCTATGATGGCCTCCAAAATCCTCAAAAAAGGGTCTGAGGAGAAGGGTTTGCGCGGCTTTATCAACCATGTCTTTGATCGTCTGCGGGAACGCTATCGAAAGGCCGTCGAAGGGACACTCCGATCGCGTCCGGCTATCTACACCTTGTGGGGTTTTATTACGCTGCTCATTTTCCCGCTTTTTATACTGTCGTCCATGACTACGGAGTTGGCCCCAACCGAGGACCAAGGAATTATATTCGGACTCTTGAGTACGCCTTCCAATTCCACGATTGAGCAATCCTCTCATTTCAGCGAACAGGTGCAGGAGGTTTTCGAATCGACGCCGGAGTATGATTACTCCTTCCAAATAACTTTTCCGACCGGCGGGTTCGGGGGCATGATCGTCAAACCATGGGATCAAAGGGAGCGTCATATTATCGACATCCGTCAGAGCATTATTCCCCAACTGGGCATGATTCCCGGCATTCGTTTGTTTCCTGTATTGCCACCAGCCCTACCAGGGGGAAGCAACTTTCCAGTCGAGTTCATCATTTCCTCAACCGCGGATACGGAACAGATAGCCGAACTGGCTCAGCGGGTTGCCGGCAACGCCGCTGCCAGCGGACTATTCGCCTTTCCTCCTGAGTTGGATGTCAAGATCGACGAGCCTCAGTCGAAAATCGTTTTCGATCGCGACAAAGTAGCGGCACTGGGGCTGAATTTGTCGGACGTGGGACGGGACTTGAGCGTTCTCTTGGGAGGCAATTACGTGAATCGGTTCTCTATTGATGGACGCAGCTACAAAGTGATTCCTCAAGTGAAGCGGACGGGCCGTCTTGCGCCTGAGGACTTGGTGGACATGTACGTTCGTGGGCCTGAGCAGAAGCTCGTGCCGCTTTCGAGTTTCGCGACGATTCAGGATTCGGTCGAGCCGCGCAGCTTAAATCGTTTCAACCAGCTGAATTCGGTCAAGATTTCGGGAATCCCCATGGCTCCGCTGGATACAGCTCTGAAAGTGTTGGAGGAGGAATCTGCCAAAACGCTTCCGCAGGGATACGCTGTTGATTATGCGGGCGAGTCGCGCCAGTTGCGGGAGGAAGGGAGCAGCTTTTTGCCAACATTGGCTCTGGCTTTGGTCTTGGTGTTCTTGGTGCTGGCTGCTCAGTTCAACTCGTTCCGAGACCCGTTGATCATTTTGCTGGGGTCCGTGCCTCTAGGCATGTTCGGGGCTCTGATTTTCACCAGCCTTCGGGCGCCCGGGGATCCTTGGACGCCACACTGGTCTTGGGGGTGGACGACGTCGTGGAATATATACTCTCAGGTCGGTATGATTACCCTGTTGGGTTTGGTAACCAAGAATAGTATCCTTATCGTCGAGTTTGCCAACGTATTGCAACGGCGGGGACGGAGCAAGCTGGTAGCAGCGAGTGAGGCTGCCGCGACTCGATTGCGGCCCATATTGATGACGACCGCTGCCACGGTTTTTGGTCATATGATGCTGGTTTTCGTAACCGGAGCTGGAGCGGAGGCCCGAAATTCCATCGGTTTGGTTTTGGTGGGCGGCATGACTATAGGGACGCTGTTCACGCTATTTATCGTTCCATCCCTCTACATGCTTATGGCCAAAAATCATGGAAATACGGATACGGAGTTGGCGGCATGAGGAGGGTGACGCTATTTAGTTTTGGAAGTCGTAGGGCCAGCGCTCGCGCTGTGCCGCGTCGGAAAATTACGCAATGCGGCACAGCGCAAGCGCTGGCCCTACGGTTGGGAATCTTTGTATCTACGATTACCGCGAGTTTCGGGCAAGAGGACCTGCCGCCTGAAGTGCCGGATACGTTCGATTTGAATACGGCTCGGAGCTATGCCCTGAAGAACAACTTCGCCATACGGCAAGCAGTGGAGCGAATCGAGGAGCAGGAAGGCCTGATTGTCGAAGTTAAGGCCCAGACGCGCCCGAGCCTAACTTTGGATGCGAACTACCAGCAACTAGATGAAAATCTAACCGAGGTCATTCAGGGGTTCACCGAGGCGAGAGAGGATGACTGGGGAATTAGTCTGAATTTGCGTCAGGCGCTTTACAAAGGAGGCGGCATCAAAGCGGCTCTTAAGGCCCAGGAATTGACGCGGGCTTCGGCTCGGCTGTTTTTAGAGTCGACGATTATGGATGCCATGCTAGAAGTAACGACTCGGTATTACAACACATTGCTGGCTCGCGATCAAATCGAAGTGGAAGAGCAGAATATTGAGCTTCTCGAAGAGGCCCTTGAAGACGCCCGCAATCGACTAAGGGCAGGATCGGTTTCCGATTTCGAGGTGCTCCGGGCGGAAGTGCTTTTGGCCAATGCTAAGCCGGCTTTGATTCAGCGAAGAAGCGCATTTCGTGTAGCCATTGATCAACTACGGCAAAGCATTGGCTACAGCAACTACCGGCGCGATCCAGGCAACCTGCAGAAAATCCCCGAATTCCAAGGGAAAATAGACTACCGACCTGCGACCTTTGAACTGGAGAACAGCTTGCAGGTAGCGCTGGAGAACCGATCGGAATTGCAGCGGTTGCAGCTTATCGAAGAAGCTAGGGACGCGGGATTGGAAATCGCTCGGGCCGACTATCGGCCGCAGGTGGACTTGGTGGGAAGTTACGGCAAGCGTCGGGGCAATTTCTCGAGCTCCTTTGACGATAGTCCAGAAGGATGGTCGGTCGGGGTGGTGGCGACTTGGGATATCTTTGATGGATCGGCCCGAAAGGGTCGAGTGAGACAGGCGAGGTCGCAGCTCGAGCAATCGAAGATCGAGCGAGAGTCCTTGCGACTGGCCATTGAGGTGCAAGTCCGACAGGCCATGTCGGAGCTCCAAGAGGCGGAAGAACTGGTAAACGCTGCCAAGAAAGCGGTGGAGCAAGCGGAAGAAGCCTTGAGATTGGCGGATAGCCGTTACGAAGCGGGGGCGATAAACCAGCTGGATGTGCTCGAAGCTCGAGTTGCTTTGACCGAATCGCGAACGAATCGCCTTGAGGCGAATTACCGACATATTATCGCCGTGGAGAATTTGCGTCGAGCCCGAGGCGAGGGACGACCGGAATTGGAAGAGCGAGTATCGGAGGACTGAGACAGTCCTCCCTGCCTCACTTGAACGAAGGGTAGGGAGGACCGTCTTCAGCCTTCGCTAAAGCTACGGCTAGAAAAGCGGTCTTTAAAGGCTACAAGACTGCCTCGTTCATTCAAACGGCCACAGGAACGGCAATACTGACATCGCGGTTAGAAACAC
>CAYOLG010000033.1:0-45034 GCA_964404745.1 uncultured Opitutaceae bacterium | reverse complement strand
TTTTTACAAAATCCAAATTTCCCGATATTTTTTCTGCCATCCCCGACCCGATCTAGGTGGAAAGGAGTTTAGGTTTTGGGAGGCCCCCTGCTTGAGCAAAACCTATCATTGACCGTACATAATATGGCTACAGGGAAACGAAGAGTTCAGTAAGTACGGGTAATTGCAAGCCCAGCAATCCGGCCAGTATTTTCGCAGGGGCAGGACGTCGGGCGTGGCAAAGCCAATGCACTGAATTGGTAGATCGCTTCTCGGGCCAAACCGTCGTCGCTAAGGCACCAATCTGTTGCGCGTTATGGCGGAGCTGTGACCTAGTCTAATCGGTCAGGGCTTGAATGTTGCCGCGTTTACGATCGACCACAGATGTATCAGCCAGCCGAGTAGGACAAGCCACAAGACCGCAGCGAGAACAAATTGGAAAATAGCCATTATCCACCTGCCTTGCAGCAGTTGTCCCAACCCTGGGATAAAAAAGCTACATAATGCAGCAAGTACGTTGCCGCCCGATCCTTGTCCTGAACTCATGAAAAAGAAATTCGGTCTGAAAAACGGATTGCAATAAAAAACTATTTGGCTCTCGGATTAGCCTTCCAATCTTTTCACCAAATGCTCTCGCAGAAGCTGTGATTGGCGGGACCTAACATGGCTACAGGGAAACGGAGAGTTCAGTAAATACGCACAATTATTATCCCAGCAATCTGGGCAGTAACCATCGGGGCAGGGTGTCAAAACGGGGTTTTGAGCCGACGGTTCTTGATAGCGAAAAACCTCCTCGCGGGCTAAGCCTTCTGCGTCATGATCATGGTAATCGACACTAACTACGGCCTCTAGACCAAACTGCTGGTAAAGCAAGACGAGCAGCTGCTGAGCGACTTTCTCTCGTGATCTGCCAAGTCGTCAACTGGCGATACTGCCAAGCACCTCTTCTGAACTCCGTACTTAAAGATCTCCGCAATCACTGCCAGATAGTTCCGGACAGACCTGCTCGACAACTCCATGCTCGCCAGCCATTTAACTCGACCAACGGCACCAATAGAGCCTCGTGGTCCACACCAATCCACGGAATTTTTAACTTGATAGTGCGAAACCAACCTTTATTATCACTTGCCCCTTATCTAAAAGGAACAGTTGAATTTCCTATCAACAATGAATCAAAGACCCAGGGTAGGTTTCTGTGCAGCGATGGTACTGGCGCTGGGGGCCGCGGTGACCCCGTTCACGGCGAAAGCCAACCTGATTACCAACGGATCGTTCGAATCCCCCGTTTTCAACGGCACGTCGACGGATGGTAGTCCCTATTACTTCTACGGACTGAGCCCGTCAGCGCCGGCTGGGTGGAGCATGACCGGCCCGCAGCTGATCTGGCTCCGCTCGCGGGCGCCACACTGGATGGCGAGCGACGGCAACCAATACATCGAAATATCGAGTGGCTATTCGGGCGATGTCTATCAGAGCTTCGCGACACAGGCCGGCGCTCAGTACACCGTTAGTTTCGATTACGCCCCTGATCCTTTATTGGACGCCACGTCCAACGACGACTCGCTCAACGTTCTGATCGACGGTGTCAGCGCGCTGTCTGTCGATCTTGGTGACACCACGGTGGGCAACCTGGACTGGACAAGCCACAGCTTCAACTTCACCGCTGCCTCAACCTTGACCGAACTCCGGTTCGCAGACGGGTTTGCCGGCCTTCCCTACCGAGGCTCGGTCGTGGACAACGTGTCCGTCACCGCTGTTGTGGACACTGTGCCTGGCGCAATGTCGCTGGCGGCGGTAACACTGTGGCTGTTTGCTTTGCGGCTGCGACGAGAGGTGTGACTGGTCCATCTAGCGGCCTCGCCCAGCGCGAGCGACCTGGCCGACGCGTTGGAGCAGGGCCAGTCCCACCGCCCCGTAATCTTGAGAAATGACGTGCTGGGGTGAAAATCTTAACTCAGGGCGTTACTACCTATTGCTGAGCAATCTAGAAATACTTTTATAGCCAGCGAGGAAGTTAAGGAAGAATCCATCTGCATCGGGTTTTTACGTTTGGTCTAACTGGAAAGGCGTTTAGGCTTTAGAAAGTCGCTGATCACTCATCCAATCGATTTCATATGCTTGCAGGGAAAAGGGGAATCGAGGAAATAGGCGCAATTATTATCCCAGCAATCTGGGCAGTAACCATCGGGGCAGGGTGTCAAAACGGGGTTTTGAGCCGACGGTTCTTGTTAGCGAAAAACCTTCTCTCGAGCGAGGTCCTCGGCGTTCGAGTCATGGTAATCGACACTAACTACAGCCTTCAGGCTGAACTGCTGGTTGAGCAGGGACAGCAGCTGCAGAGCGACTTTCTCACCCTCAGATTCTGGCACCATTATCTCATCAATAATCGGGACTGCCGGTATGCTTCGATCATGACAGAACTTGACTGCTTGCATGATTGCCGCCGCCTCTATTCTTCGAAAATGGCTGTGCAAGGCGGTGAATGATTCACGGTTCTTGAATGATCTGATGATACAAAACAGCTCTGGAAACAATCGCTGGAACCAGTCGTTTACCTCCTGGTAATGCCATCCCTCACCATTTAGCCATTTCTGGAATTTAAACTTAGAATCCTTGCGTTTTTCAGGCCCTTGAATGCTCTCGTACAGCTTCCCCGAGTGGATTAAAGAGCTATACTCGTCCAACTCTAGAAGGGCATTCTCGACGCTCTCAGGGCCATTGCGGCGCTTGCTAAGATAGTCTCTCAGAACCTTTGCAAGCATCGTAGGGTGGGACGATTTAAGGTCCACTAAACAAACCCTCTCGCCGCTACCTTTGTAGTCGAAGAAACCTCTAATTCTGAAGTCTGAGGGGAAGTTTCGGGCGTACGCATAAACCCGATTGCCATTGGGACTAAACTGCCACGGTTCGCCGCTAAGCACCGACTCAGCGTAAGCGGCGTAATGGCAACCCCACTCACCCGATTCTTTGCTCTTAGTATATCGATTAGCTATCTCCTCTAAATCAGAATCGAGAAAACTCAGGGAGTCATATGAATTCTTGATATGAACTAATTCTCGACGCTCTAGATATGAATCGAATAACTGCCTTAACTTACGCTCAATCGACTCCACCCATTCCAAATTGCATGGAAGCAGTTCGAAACGATCTCTCGAATTCCCAACGAACTCCCTTCGAATTGCCTGTTCGCTTATTATGTAGCCAGGCTTTTTTCTAGTTAATTCGATATCGTCTAGAATCTTCGGAAGAGCGGTATTATGACCGTTTACGGACAACTCTTTGACGAAGCATTTCGCTTCCTGGCCAGATGTCTCGAAGAAGCCCCCCAACTGCTGGTCCTTTGTCTTTTGCCACTGACAATGAATATATATGCAGACTTGAACGAAGGTCTTGTAGTGCGGATTAACTCCGATCGATCTTAGAGTCGCGTACAGGTCGAAAGCAAAGATCGGCATCCACAGGAAGATTGAATGTATAGCTTCCTTTGGTGGTTTAAGAACCTTATTCCCTGAACAGATGAAGGGTGAGTGAGTTGAAGGGAAAGCAGCTGGATATAATTTAACTTTTCCTGCGTTTATATCACCATCATCCATCAACCCTCCATTACTTGTGTGTCCCGCTTTTGAAGCTAAATTGCACTTCAGGTGGGTCCGATTCCCGCTTTTCGAGGGTCGGATTCCCGCTTTTTGAGTAAGAGTTCCGCTTGTTGCGGTTGTCGCGTCGGTAAAACGGGACTCGCGTCTTTTCGGCCACCGTTGCGGATTGCTAGGTTGGTTGTTGCCACTATGAATAGCAGGGCGAGGCTGCTTGTTTTGGCTGATCATGTTAAATGACCCTTCCTTCTAAGAAGGAATCCAGATCTTGCTTCCGCAGGATGATTCTCTTGCCAATTCTCGCGTACCGTAAAGCAGCGCAGGCGATTAGATCTCTTAGCTTCCGCTCAGAGATGTTAAGGTATTCCCTGGCTTCCAACACGGACATATTGGCCGGCGGGAAGTCCGCTTGGAGCCTATATGGAGCATCGAGGGGTCGCTCAAAAAATAAATAAACGCTATAAGTTCCGAGCTTGAGATTATCTTTAATAGTCAAAGAATACTAGATGAAATTGATTTAGTTGTTTCGATGTAAACACAACTTCCCTTACCCGGAGGAACTCTCCGGTTGTTGACATAGTCGAGAGGCTACCCCCGCCCTACATAACTATATAGCAATGGCGGGGGCAGAGCCGTCTGGACTGGGATTAAGTGGAGTCGAACCCATTCACGAATGTGCGAAGCGAATCGTAGCTGACAAGGCGCTTGCCTTTAATGCAGCCGCGCTTACGGATGTTCACGGTACGAATAGCGCCGCCGTTTATATCCAAATATGAATATAAAGACGTCTTGCCCATGTGCAGATATTCGCACGATTGAGCAATGGACAGCCATTCAGGCCGGATAGTCTGACCTGTATTTTCTATTGAGTTTGACAAGGTAGGACAATTTTCGTCCATATATTCCTCCTATCGTTAATGGCGTGGTGCGAGTGCGTCGAAAATACTTAGCACCGCGCCGTTATTGTCTTCTTGGCCGAGCAATCTTCTCGACCAGTTAGGATTTATCGCGACTCCTTGCGGCCACAGCAGTAGATCAGATTCGCTTAGTGGGTGTCGAATTTTTCCGTTTTTTTCCGACATGAGACCTAGGGGAATCCAAAGGGGCATCAGGCTCTAAAAAGGATAGAATCGACCACCCATTTATCGAACGGCGGTTAGACAAACTCAAAAATCGCAGCGGTATTTGGAACTGCTTAGAGCGCTTTTTCCACCACTAGACTTTACGAGCGTGAATTCACCCCCTACGTTTCCGGCATGATTCTTATTTCCCGATTCTGGAACCAACTTTGTCTCATCACTGCCGGCGCCATGCTTTTGGCGGGCTGTTCGTCGGATTCTCCTTCCGGCGGTTCTGGCGGGAATCGATTTCTCAGCATCGGGACGGCCCCTCCGGGCGGTGCCTTTTTCGTCGTTGGCGGAGCCATTGCCGAGACATTGAGCGCCCATGTCGAAGGTGCTAGCTGGGTAGTGACCGCCGAGGCCACTATGGGCACTCAGGAAAATATTCGCCGACTGGCCAATGAAGAGCTGGACCTGGCCATGGCGAATGCCGCTATCTCCTACTTCGCGGCTCGCGGTGGTCGCGACTGGGAGACACCTCAATCCATCAAGGCGGTTATGACCCTAGCTCCGAACGTGGCCTTTTTCATCACGCCCGCCAACTCTGGCGTCAAGTCCATCGCCGACTTGAAAGGGAAGCGCGTGGTGATCGGTCCTCCTGGCGCTGGATTCGAGCACTTCGTCGAGCCGATTCTGGAGGCCCATGGCGTAAAGCTGTCAGACTTGTCGCCCCTCTACGGCACCCAATCCGCGGCGGTCGATATGCTCTCGGATGGTTCGGCTGCAGCGGCGTTTTTGGGCGGAGCTATTCCCACTGCCTCGATCACTCAAGCCTGTGCCTCGGGCGACATTTACTTCGTGCCTTTCGAGGAAACGGCACGTCAGATACTGATCGAAGACTACGCCTTTTTCCAACCGGCCCTAGTGAAAGCGAACACCTATCGGGGCCAAGACGAAGACTATCCTTGCCTGAATGTGGGCTCCATGCATCTCATCACCTCGGCAAGCAAGGATGAGGATACCGTGTACCAGCTAACCAAAACCTTGTATGAAAACCGCGAGGAAGTGGCCGCCAAGCATCCGGCGGGAAGAGCCATCAATCCAAATAATGCGGCTCGGCCCGTGGGCACGGACTTTCACCCGGGCGCTGTCCGCTTCTTTCGCGAGATCGGCATCTGGACCGAATAGGGTCTAGACTGGGCTTCGGGACTAACACAGCTATATGAAGATCTTGAATACGGTCATCGCGGTCGGGCTATGCCTTTTCACTTTGTGGGAAGTCAATTATCCCCTACTTCAGCCGCAATCGAGTTTGGCCGTGTTCGCCATGTCAGGCCTGATCCTCTGTTTTCTGAATTTCCCGCTGCATAAAAAGTGGAAAAGTCAACGCTGGTCCCGTATTCTGGATGCCTCGCTGGCGACACTGGCGGCGCTTTGCTGCAGCTATGTTATCACGCAAACGGAACCCGTTTTTTCCGCCGTTTGGATCGATGGGCAACTGCTCGGCAATCGGCCCGGGCAGGAGACGGGGCTCGACATAGCGGTAGCCATCGCCCTGCTGCTCATGGTACTAGAGTCGGCCCGCCGTTGCATGGGCTGGGCCCTGCCAATCCTAGCGCTCCTATTTTTGGCTTACGCCCTTTTTGGACCCCAACTGCCAAATTGGCTAATCCCGCATCGGGGCTATACCATCGAACGGACGGTTGCCCAAACGGTGCTTCATGGACAAGGCGTATTTGGCGTCGCTCTAGGAGTGATGTTCCGCTACGTTTTTCTATTCGTGGTGTTCGGAGCCTTTTTGGGGGCCACTGGCGCCACCGGCTTTATCATCGAATTCGCCCGGAAGCTATTCCGTAACAGCGCTGGAGCGCCCGCTAAAGTGGCGGTGGTCAGCAGCGGACTCATGGGGTCCCTGTCGGGAAGCGCCGTGGCCAATGTGGTGACCACGGGGACCTTTACCATTCCCATGATGCGGGCCGCCCGATTCAAGCGGGAGATCGCTGGCGGAATCGAGGCGGCCTCCAGTTCCGGCGGGGCCCTGGTGCCGCCAGTGATGGGCGCTGCGGCCTACCTGATGCTTGAGATCGTACAACCAGCAGTCACCTACCTGCAGATCATCCAATCTGCCTTGATCCCAGCGATGCTTTACTACCTGTCGCTTTTTTTGTTCGTGCACTTCCACTCCCTGCGTATCGCCTCCGGAAAGGGGGATCCTCTCGCTGAGGACGCAGCGCCGGATGAGAACCCGGCTTCGGATGAGAATGCTGGCAAAGATACTGACTTCGGTCCGAAAGTGCTCGAATCCTTCAAGGGCCTATTGTTCGCGGGATCGCTAGCCAGTTTGATCGGTTTCCTCATTATGGGATTCACGCCCTTTCGGGCGGTGACGATGGCGTTGCTAGTCCTGATTTCGCTCAGTTTTTGCAAAAAGGAAACCCGATTAGATTTTAGTGGGTTTATGGGGGCCATGCGAGGCGCGGGGCGGGATGCGGTGCCCTTGATTTGCGCGGCCGCATGCGTCGGGTTGATTATCGGGGTCGTGACTTTGACTGGAGTCGGGACGCGATTCCCAGCCCTGATTCTACCAGTAGCGGAGAACAATCTGATGGGAGCCCTGCTGCTGATCATGGCAGGTTCGCTTATTCTGGGAATGGGACTGCCATCAGTAGTCTGCTACCTCCTCATGGCCACATTGGTCGGACCCGCGCTCGGCAACCTTGGCGTCGTTCCCCTCGCCGCCCATTTCTTCATTTTCTATTTCGGAATGATGAGCATGGTAACGCCCCCGGTAGCCTTAGCGGCCTATGCAGCCAGTTCGGTGGCCGGCTCGAAAATCATACCCACCAGCATGGCGGCCTTCCGCGTAGCCCTGGTCGGTTTCACCCTTCCCTACATGTTCGTCTTTCGGCCCGAACTGCTTCTACTGGCTCCTGGGGGAGAAAGCCCCGCGACGCTTAAAGTGATTTACGCTGTTGTGGTAGCCGGACTCGGAATCACGGCCTTCGCCTCCGGACTTTCTGGCTTTCTAATGGCCCGATTAAACTGGGGATCGCGAGCGTTGCTATTCATCGCCGCGGCCCTGATGCTGTACCCAGGCGACTCGGTGCTGTTTCCGGAAGCGTGGTTGCTAACGATCCACGACCTAGGAGGGGCGATTCTGCTGGGAGCAGTGGCTGTGACAACGCGATTGGCGAAGCGAGCCGCTAAGTTGTAGTAGAGCGTAGGAGCGGGTTATCAAAACTCCCGAGGCATTTAAGGTAGCTCATTTGGGCCGCTCGGCTTGCGCCGCTGTAGCGCTCCGGAGGAGCGAGATCGCCCGCTACCATTTCGGCTAACATCATCCGTTTCGATTGCCATTTATCCCAGGATCGCTAACTAAATGGACCCAGATTTTCCGGGATGCACCTCCTGGGCCACGGCTCCATTTCCGCAACCGATCGATACAATGAACACGCATTTCAAAACTCGCCTCTCGCGACGAAACCTGATCAAAACTCTCGGCACCTATGGCGCCGCGCTAGGGTCGGGGTCCATCATGTCCAGCCCGCTCCTAGCAGCGACGACCACGAAGAAAGCTGGCAAGAACAACCAGAATCCCTGGATCTACGCTTTCACGATCGGCGATGTAGAGGCTTGGTCGATTAGCGATGGCTTTCTGGACATTCGCCAAGGGTTGGACCTGATGTATCCAGAATCCGAGCGCGGAAAGATGAAGCAGGCCATGGAAGAGCGCTTAGAATCCACGAGCTCTCTACAAATGTATATCAACATCCTAGTACTCCGCCGAGACCGGGAGGTGATCGTCTTCGATGCGGGTTTCGGCATCGTGGACCACCCGGACCGCGGCTGGCTGATTGAGGGACTGGATACAATCGGAATTAAGCGGGAGGACATCACCGCCGCCTTCCTCAGTCACACGCATGGTGATCACATCGCGGGCTTTATCGCCCCGGACGAGAAACCGATGTTTCCCAACGCGGCAATCTATATCACTCCCGAGGAGCGGTCTTTCTGGATGCAGAAAACACACGACTTTTCCCGCACCAAGCGCGATCCCAAAGCGCTGGACCGCTTGGTCAAGACCGCTCAAAAGCGCTTGGAACTGCTCTCTGGCCAAATCGTACTCTCGCCTACTGGCAGCGAAATGCTGGGCGGCCTGGTAACCGTCGAAGAGGGTTTCGGGCATACGCCTGGCCACGCAATGTATCGAATTAGCTCAGCGGATGAAACCCTGCTCAACTTCACCGATGTCGCGCATAGCGACATACTCATGTTTCGCGATCCCGCTTGGGTTATCGGCTGGGACCACGACATGGGACAGGCAGTTGAAACGCGCCGACGCGTTTTCAAGCAGGCCGCTCGGGAAAAAACGCCCTGTTTCGGTTTCCACGTTCCTTGGCCGGGCCTGGGCGGCATCGTCCCTCGAGGATCAAAAGAATCCTACGACTGGGCGCCCCGCCGAATCTTCTGGGGATAGGCAATCGTGATCTAGGCGGAGAGTTAGGACAGATCGCTACACATCGAAAATTCTTCTTGCCATTCTTATACTATACCCCTGTATAGTTTAAGCATGGCTCATCTACACGGAGATAGCTCAAAAATTCTGGCTCGCGTCCGTCGGCTCAAGGGTCAACTGGAAGGTGTCGAGAAGATGCTCGTCGAAGGGGCGGATTGCTATCCGGTTCTACAGAATGCGGCCGCATGCCGCGGCGCTTTCAATGCTCTCATGCGAGAGCTGATCCTGGATCACGTAGAACATCATCTGGTTCAAAGCGAAGAAGCCAGCGAAGAGATTCGCGATACCGGCAGGGAGATTCAAGACATCGTCAAAAGCTTTCTCAAATAGCTGGCAGTTTCTAGACAAGGAGGAGTTCTCCTTCCAGTCGTTCCTAGCAAGCGGCGACGAACATGCGGCTATTTGTGCCCGATTCGCCGATACGGACGTGGTAGCGTTTGCCGCAACGCGGGCAGCAGCCAACATAAGCGGTTTTGTCGTCGTTCATGTATAATCGACCGTAGCATTGGCAATTGATGTATCGCACGCCCAAAAACGGTTTTCCTTTGGCCGTCGTTCGCTGGTTTATCGGATTCCTTATGGAATGATAATCCGTCATAGTTCAGCGTCCGAACAGGCGAACTCGTATTGGCTAGCTAAGACCTCCAGAGCCCCGATGAGCGTAATCCAATGGCTCTTTTGCCGGCCAAACGGTTCCCAACATTCAACCACTGCTCCTTGACCATCCTTTTGCCACATGAGCAGGTAGTAGTCTAGTCCGGAACCTCCGAAACTGTCCGTTCGGCAATTTTCCAGTAGCGTTGTATTGATAATCTCGAATACGGGATGCGACGCTTCCGTTTCAGCTTGCAATACATCGACTTCTGGGCTGGGCAGAGAATCTCCAGTTTGAGCGTTTTTGTCCAAACTCGACCAAATCGCCTCTCGAAAGCCTGACAAAGTAAAGCGATGACTGTCAGCGCCGAAGCCAAGCGAGTATACGCGTTCGGGTCCACGGGCCGGAGCATGGATCAGGCTAAGATAATCGCGTCCGCGAAGAACGCCCTTCCCTCCTCCCGGAACAAAAGCCATCAACAAGGAAAGGTATCGGTCCATTTCCAGACCTTCAATGTCCTGAAGCGCCATATTAGTTTAGTATTCTAAGAGCCAGTCGAGGAAGCTCATTAGCTTGCGTCAGCATGCTGGCGCTGGCTTGAGTGAGGATCTGGTGCTTTGCTATGCGCGTCGTTTCCTCAGCCACATCCACATCGCGGATACGCGAGTTAGCCGCCTCAAGATTTTCCTCTTCGACAAGCAACTGGGCATCGACCATTTGCAACCGGGACAGATCGGATCCCAATACCGACCGCTTCTCTGCCAACTGCTCGATGGCCTGCGTAATCGTTTCCAGAGTCTGGGAGCTGTCGATAGCAATATCCGTCTGGCTGGAGTCGACTGAATTGTCCCAAAGCAGATCGGATAGCGCTCTTCCCACTTCCCGCAGGTTGACTTCGCTCAGCCCCATAGTCTGGTCACCCGAGACGCCAACAACAAATTTGATTTCCTCTCTCGCTCCAAAAAGCTCGATGCCATTGAACGAACCTGATGGTGTTTCGCTGGATGTGTTCCAATTAGGATCGGAATCGATCCCGTTGTCGCCATTGCCAACGATGTCTCTCAACTGGATCTTCAGTTTATCGAACTCGATACCGTAGAGCGATCTGTCCTTGTCGGATTTGGTTGGATCCTGGGTCAGCAATGCCAGCTCGCTCAAGCGATTCAAGATCTCGTTCATCTCGCCCAAATAGCTATCCGCCGTCTGGGTAACGGATACCGCATTTTGCACATTAATTCGGGCCGCTTCGATGCGAGAGTTTTGGGCCAGCATTTTCTCGGAATTCGATAGACCAGCAGCATCATCCGATGGCTGGACGATCCTACTACCCGAACTCAATCGGGCGATCGAACGATTTAGGGCTGCCTGGCTTTTCTGCAGCGATGTCGCGGCGTCCACCGCGGTTTGATTTGTATTTATGACCATGTTACGACTTATCTCTTCCTTTAGATTTCGGTTACCGGTTCGAACCTTACTACGAGCCGGGATTTCCTTTACTCTCCTTCTGGCTCGCCAACTTCTTAGCGAGTCCTGAAAGGCGCGGTTTAGCGGTATCAGCTCCGCCGATAGCAGCGGCTTCACGGTTCGTAGCCGTCACCTCTTCTAACAATTCTTTGCGCACGATGGGAATGGACCGCGGGGCATCGATACCCAGCTTGACGACATCTCCGTCGATACGCGTGATTCTAATTTCAATATTCTCGGCAACGACGATTGCCTCGTTTACCTTCCTGGATAAAATAAGCATGGCTGTTTCCTTCCTGGGTTAGCCGTTGGCAGAGCTCGATATAATAGGATGCTTGGTCGAGTACTTCATGTGATTGGAGACGATGATCTGCTTTCCCAAATGAGTATTGCGGTTCAGCAATATCGGGCCCACCAGATTTGCGGTGGCCGACTCAATCTTCTCGCTGTCCTGAATCGTAACTATGTTCAGGACCAAAGCATCGCTAGCGCCAAAGATTTCTAGATCTTTGGCGTCATCATCCGATATCTCCACTTCGTAGTCATCAACGAAGTGCGATGGCTCGATCACTACGAATCCAAGCTCTTTTCGATGCTTGGCTCGTATCCACATGAAGGGGAGCTCATCGGCATTGACGAGCAGTTCGAATTCGCGTTCTTCGGGAAACCCAATCAAGCCATTGGTCAACGTAAGATCCATTGGCTTAACCCAGACTTCCTTGTTCTCTTGGGATTCCGTTGCAAGCTTCATAACAATTCGATTAAAGGGTTTTCTTCTTAGATATAGTCCATCAGCGAGGAGTTCAGCACTCTACCCGCGCTTTGAAGAGTGGCTTGATAAGCGTTCTGTATTTGCGTCAACCTTACAATGGCTTGCGACAGGTCCACATCCGCCTCTGAAGAAATATTTTCCTCCAGATCCGTGAACCGCTGTTCGTTCAAGTTTACATCAAACTCGATTCTGAGCTGAACCGAACCCTGTCTGCTGAGAGAGAATATCAGTTCGTCTTCCGAGTTCTGCAGGTCTTCCCGGATAGAATCCGTAACCGCATTAGCGTCCCCGCTTTCCATGGAGTCTCTCAACGCTACGATACGGTTGACAAAATCAGCCAGCTTCTGATTGGTAGCTCCATCTGTGAATGGGGAAATTTTGCCCGACTCCGATAGGTGAAACTCGGGTCCTTCCGCGGCTCCCACGTAGCTTACTGCCAACCCGGCTCCATCCGGATCCTGAACTTTTCCGTTAGCGTCTTCGTTCACCGAGAAAGGCTCGAATCCACTAGCGGTTCCCCCAAAAATGTATTCGCCGTTATACTTCACGTTGGCTCCTCGCACCGCGTGCTGAATAAGCTCGTCCAGCTCCTCAGCATACGCTTTCAGACCTTCGGGGCCTTGCAGGTCGTTGGCCAGGACAGCGATCTCGTTAACGCGGTCAGAAATTTTGATGAAGCTCTGGAGTTGGGAAATGGTAGTATTGTTGATATTATGAGCTCGGGCAGCATTCTTGGAGAATTGGGCGATCTTTCCTTTCTCTTCCTGCATGTCCAGAATTCGATTACTAGCCGCGGAATCTTCCGAAACTCTAGTGATGCGCTGACCGGTTGCCGCTTGCTCTTGCAAGGTATTCATCTGGCCATTGATCCGCTGAAGGTGGCTCAGAAGGGTTTCAGGGTAGGTATTGTTGGTGACTCTCATGGCAGGAAGGTTTTGTCGGCCAGGTTTTCATGGGAGATCTAGAAAAGCCGATTAATGATGACATCCAGCATTTCGTCTATGGCTCGGATATGTCGGCTGGTCGCTTCAAAGGCCCTCTGAAACTTCATCATGTCGGTCATTTCCTCGTCGATGGATACGCCTGAGACGGAGTCCTGCTGTTCTTTCAATAGCTCCAAAACGATTCCCTCGTCTTCGAGCCGAGACTCGACGGTGGCCACTTTCTGCGCCAGATCCGAGACGGTGGATCGATAAAACTCGCTAAACGTCGCGTCACCCAAATTGGCTACGCCTGAGCTGTCCAACTCGGCCAAAGCCAGTGCCAGGGAATTGTCGCCTTGCTCTTGGGCCGGATCATTCGTGGTACGCAATGTTCCCGCATTCAAGCTAGCGTCCAAGGAGATTCCCAGAGCCGTTTTCTCGGCAGGATCGCCCGTGTCGGTAAAAAAGTTGGTGTTACCTGGGGCTGCGCCCGAGTCGTAGAGACTATTGACCTGATCCACCAGTTCCGAAGCTAGTAAATCCAGAGACTTGCGGTATTCTTGAATGGCTCCATCACGCGCGGTCAGCAGCCCATGGATACTGCCACCATTGATCAGAGCTTGGTCGCCCGCTTTTTCCAAAGTAAATCGAGGCAATCCGGGAACGGAGTCATCAAAATTGATCTTATCGAACACGCCTCGTTCCACCAAGTTCACCGAACCGCTGACAGTCGGAATCGCTACGGCAACTTGGCCTCCGCTATCAGGAATCACACTGATGTTGATCTGCGTGAATTTGGACAGCTCTTCTAGCTTCGCCTGCCGCTTGTCTCTCAACGTTAGCGCCGATCCCGCATTATTGCCTTCCATCCTGGCAATCTCCACGTTCAGTCGAGCGATCTCTTCGATAATCCCATTGGCCTCGCTCAAATTCGTTTCCGCCTCTAGGGTGAGGTCCGCTTTCAAGTCGTCGAAGCGCTCCGCCGTAACATGCAGCTTCTGAACTAGGATCTCCGACTTTTGAATGAGGGACTCCTTTTCGGCGGAGGAAGCCGGATTCGCCGACAAGGCGTGAAAGGCATTAAAATAGTCGTTGAGCACCTCGGCCAAGCCGCCGGAGCCCGCGCCATCATTGGCGACTCCGTCGATAAATGCGGAATCACCCGATCGATCAACTTCCTGTCCCATGCTGGCTTCCGCTTTTCGCAGAGCGCTGCTCTGAGCTTCCAATGAACTGTTGACACTGGTTTCCCTGAGGATCTCGCGATCGAGAATCTGGTCGCGCAACTGGGTAAATCCCACGACTTCCACTCCCAGGCCTTGTACGCCTACCGCGGTCTGAACTACGCCACGGTCTCCCAAGACCACCCGCTGACGCGAGAACTCGGGATTGTTAACATTGGCTATATTCGTACCCGCAGTAGTCACGCCGAACCGATGGGCGTTCAATGCCTTAGTAGCGTTAGCCAAATCTCCCAAAATACTCATTCTCTGTACCCGATTCTCTCTTACAACTCGTTTTAGACGAGAGCCTTGTAGGTGGTCGGCAAATCTCCGGAAACCCCGACCTGCCCTTTGCGCGAGTAGGTTTTCGAATAGTTGCTCGGTTCCGAACGCCGCAAAGCTTCATGGGCGATCTCCATTGTGCGCGACAAGAGAAGATAGTTCTGGCGGGCCTTCTGACGGGTCCGTCGAACCATTGCATTGACTTCGTCTATCAGGGCTTCGAGCAACGGACGCACGAACACCGGAAATCCCGGTAGCAATTCCTTTAGAGTCCACTCTTGATCGCATTGGCAACGAATGGCCATTTCCCGCACCATCGATTCGCGTTTCTGACGCAGGACATCCATTTGCTTCATATGGGCCTCAACTTCAATGTTGATCTCCATGACCAAATCCGGATCCCGATTGAATATCTCGTTCTGCTGTCGATCCAAAAGGTTATAGAGGCCTCCATACTCTTGAACTTCTTCGCGCAAAAGTTCGATGAGCGGGTCCCAGTCGCTTTCCTCAAAAATCTCTTTCATAGTCGTTGTTTGGCTAGGATTCATCCTCAGCCCCCCTATAAAGTTGTGTCTGTAACACCGATGAAAGCCCCAAGGAATTGCCCTGGGTCATGCTCGTTGCCAGCGTATCCTTGATAATGTGGTCGTACATCGGGATGGAGGACCCCAAGAGACTGTTTTCTCCATCGCTAGTCTTGAGCGCTTCATCTAGATACTGGCGAAAAAGAATGGCTTCGAACTGCTTAGCGGCCTCGTCAATTTGCTGCATCTTATCCAACTGGCCATCTCGCATGCCAACCTTCCATTGCATGCTATCGAGAGCCGTCGGAGCTGTACTTATGGGATCCATACTATAAAATCTATTTGATGATAAGTTCCGCTTGCAGGGCGCCCACACTCTTCATTTCCTGCAAGATAGACATCATTTCTCGAGTAGTTACCCCTACTGCGTTCAAGGCCGCCGTAACTTGCTGGATAGTGGGAAATTCGTTGATGATCTTAAATCCTCCAGCCATTTCCGTAATTTCCGTTTCGGTTGCAGGAGTGACTACGGTGTCGCCCGCACCTCCAAACCCTCCCGGTTGAGACACGTTCAGATTGTTCGATATGGAGATCGTAAGGGCTCCATGACTAATAGCGACCGTGGATACGCGCACTTCCGAAGTTGCCACGATAACCCCCGTCCGTTCATTAATTACCACCCGGGCTGGCGTGTCCGGATTCACATTAATCGCTCCGATTGAGGAAATGAAATCCACTTCCCGGCCCATGTATATTTCGGGAATAGCCACTTTGATGGCCGCCGAATCGAGGGCGATAGCGCTAGTGGGAAAAATTTCGTTAATGGCTTCCGCCATACGAGAGGCCGTTCCATAGTCAGGGTTGATCAGCAGCCAGTTGACGTATCCCATTTCCGATACATCCATCTTGATCTCCCTTTCGACGATCGCCCCATTAGAGATCATACCAACAGTTGGATGATTCTTCTGCACGGTGGCTCCCCCTGGACCAGCCGCCCCGCCAATAAATCCCCCTACCGCAATTTGCCCTTGGGCTACCGCGTAGACTACTTGATCAGCGCCATAGAGAGGCGTCTGCAGAAGTACACCGCCCTGCAGGCTTTCCGCATCGCCAATTGAAGATACGGTAATATCAATGCGCGTTCCCTCGCGGGCGAAGGGCGGGATGTCCGCTGTGATCATCACCGCCGCGACATTGTCCGCCTTCATAGTCTCTGCATCTACGGTGAGTCCGAAACTCCGAAGCGAGTTGGCCAAACTGTTGATGGTCACATCCGAGGAACTATCGCCATCTCCCGCTAAGCCGACGACGATGCCGTATCCAACTAGCTGATTGTCTCGACTACCTTCAAGCGAGGCTAGATCCTTGATACGCCCTCCGTAGCAGAGAGCCGACAGAGCGAAGCTAGACAGGATTAAGAGCGATAAATATCTCAGTTTCATGATAGGCTCTACCAAATTTTGGCAACATTCAGCAGGCGCTGAATCCACCCTTGTTTCTGGGCCGATGCGATCGCCCCCTTCTCGAGAATTTCCACGCTGGCATTAGCCACTTTCGAGGATGGAACCACGTTGTCATTGGAAATATCGTCTCGACGAACGATGCCTCTAAGAATGACGTATTGGGTTTCGCCCGACGTTGTCAGCTCCCGAGCTCCCTCGACGATCAAGTTTCCATTGGGCAAGCGATCGACTACCATAACCGTCGCATTCGTCCCTAAAGTCCTTACGTTGGTGATATTGCCACCACCCGTGTAGTTTCCTCCCGAAGACGGAATGCTTACATCCGGATACTGACCGCCCTCGATAGTGCCCAGACCTCGATAGAAAAACCGGTCTATGCTTCCGCTGAAGGATCCCGTGGAGTTGGTGGCTTTAGACACGGTAGTGGTTATCGATGTCGACTCATCGACCGTGATGGTGAGGATGTCCCCCACATCCATGGCCACGCGATCGGCGAAGATACTAACTTCGCGATTCGCTTTCGATAGCCAAAGCGATTCCGCTACGGCAGAAGTTGCCAATGATAGGGCTAATCCAGCGCTTAAAGTTCGGTAGACCATATTAATAATTCTCCTTCATCTCTCCAATGTTCTAAAAGGTTACTTGCACGCGCCCCTCGTCGATCACCTCTCCGGCGAACTCCTTATTTGACTCTAGGTTCCTCAAGAACACCATGTCCCCGCGCACTCCGTTATCCTGCACCTTGGCGCGCATTGTGATGCCGATCATCCCTTGGTAGGCGATGACATCTACGATCTCTCCCTTGCGGACCAATGAGCGTTCCACCAAGTCCGTCCATTCGAGAGGCTGCCCCGGTCGCAGGTCCCGGCTATATTCGTGACGCTGAAGCACTTCCAGCCTAGCCACTACTGCATCGGGATCTACTAGGAGATCAACTTGGCGAGCTTCAAAATCGGATACTTTGGCGAGATCGCCTTTGCGAAGCGGAGTTCTGGCGAACCAAACATCGCTGTACAAGTGGGGGCGAAACGGGATGTCCCAGTTTCCTAATACACCTTCAGCATTGTGAACTTGAACGTTCAATTGAATGGATCTCGCTGAGAGCCGTCCCGGCAAACGCGATACAACCACCTGAAAAGGCTGATTGTACTGAGAAAGATTGGGCAACTGCCGCATGGGCGATAGCGCTACCTGGCCGACTGGCTTAAGCAACGAGTCGACCTCTTCTTCAATTGCTTCTAATAAAGCGCTTTCCGTTATCGGATTACGGAGGGGAAGGGATTCGGCTTCGCTAGCCAACAATCTGGATTGAACTATTGCCGGCTCAGCTTTCGCTGCCTTTCGACTCGGGAGAGCATCGACCTCTACTCCCATCACTCTTTCCGGGTTTTCGATTGATTCCGCTTCGGATTGTTGGATGTCTGGCAAAGGAGCCAAGATTTCGTCGAGCGACGCTTCCGCTACGACAGCGTAGCAGAATGCGGATACAAATAACAGAGCGGCGCGGGATTTCATCATATTATCGTTTTAGCTGAGTCGTTTGCTGCATCATCTGATCCGATGTTTGAATCGACTTGGAATTGATTTCGTAGGCTCTTTGAGCGACGATCATATTGACCATTTCCTGGACGATATTCACATTGGAGTTTTCCAAGAATCCCTGGCGAACCGTGCCGAAGCTCTCGGTACCCGGGTCCCCTAGCTCTGGAGCTCCGCTCGCAGTTGTTTCACGGAATAGGTTGCCTCCCAAGGCTGCCAATCCGGCCGGGTTGTTGAAACGCGATAGCTGTAATTGAGCTGTCCCTACTTCAACTGAGTCTCTCAAGAAAGTAATAATGCCGCCTTCGTTAATCACAATGGCGTTAGCCTCGGTGGGAACAGTGATCCCCGGTTCCAAAGTCATTCCTTGGCTAGTGGTCAGCTGCCCTGCGGGGCCTCGCTTAAAACCGCCATCCCGAGTGTAGAGAGTCTCTCCATTTTCGTTCTCTACTGAAAAGAAGCCATCTCCGACGATGGCGACATCGAGTTCTTCGTCGGTGCGATTGACCTGACCCTGCGTAAAGACCTTGGACGTCGCCACAACTTGGGTACCGCTACCCACTTGGATCCCCGTCGGGAGAATGCTGCCTCCCGAATCAGCGCCAACAGACTTGGGCACCTGGTAGAACATGTCCTGAAACTCGACTTTGCTCTTCTTGAATCCCGTCGTATTCACGTTGGCGATATTGTTGGAGATGACATTCAAATTCGTCTGCTGGGCCTCCATACCGCTGGCTGCTGAATAAAGTGAGATGCTCATATTTCCTATTGGCTATTGATTAAATTCAGTTCCGCTAAACGCGGCCTCCCAAAGTCTGGATTGCCCGATCTAGCAGTTCGTCTTTTCCCCGAATCACTTGCTGGTTGATCTGGAAAGCCCGCGATACATTGATCAAATTCACCATTTCAGCCGTATTGGATACATTGCTCTGCTCTAGGGCAGCATGACGAATGGCGATCTGATCCGACTCCATATTGAAGGCATCCAATTTAAGTTTCGGATTCAGGAGAAAGCCCCCATGAGTTCGCACGAGATGGTTCGGATCTCCGGGATCGCGCATTCCTAAATTGGCGATCAGTTGTCCACCCTGGCTAATCGCTCCGTTACGATCGCTTTTTATTTTACCTCCGTCCGGCAGTAACTGAATGACATTCCGCTCGTCGTCCATAACATGGTAACCCTGCTTACTGACGAGCTCGCCTTGATCGTTTATCCTGAACTGGCCATCCCGAGTTAGGACCAACTGTCCATCGGGAGTTCGCAGTTCGAAGAACCCACCACCTTCGATGGCGAAATCAGTGTGAATATCGGTGTGGATAATACTTCCCGTGGAAAAATCTACTCCCCCTTTGCCCGCAGCGGTAATCGACTCGCGAAATAGCATCTTATCAAACGAACCCTCGTATCCAACCATCCCTGTTTTCTCACCCTCAAATGAGAGAATCTCCTTCTTGTAACCAGGGGTAGACGCCTGAGCCATGTTCTGGGCAATGGCGTGGTTCCAAGACTCCAAGCCAGACATGGATGCTGCATTCTGATAGATACCGCTCAACATTTGGTAGGCAACACAGCAGCCTACATGCCAAAATCATAAATGCTTATTGTTCAGCAATTTAATTTTTCCTACTGCAGCATCGGCAAATTCTGCCTGTCGCCGATGGCAAGGTAGCGAGCCACAAACCAACTCGCTCAGGCTTCGTAGTCGCAGTCGATCTCAGTCACCTGGCCGCAAGCGCAGGTAACTACGATTTTTGTCACCCGTCCATCTTCGGTAATGTAGGATACCCGGCTTCCGCCATCTCCTTTTTCTTCGTTCAGGACAGCTTCTTCCGACCCTTGAGATATTTCTTCCCACTCCTGGCTCAGACCTGAGCGCTCTCGGCTTTTCGCCTTTGACTGCTTAGTTTTATCACCCAGATTTTCTCGGCCTGAAAGGAAGTTTTCCATGGAATAAATGTCGCTCGATCTACTCGAAGAGAGGTCTACTGGCATCCTCTTCACCCTCGAGCGTGTTGAACGTTTCCGATAAAACAAGGCTTATCGAAATGCGGTCGTTCGCGTCGGCCGTGGGGTGAATAAATGGGAGCGGCTGCGTATCCCCGTAGGCGCTGATCGCGTCGAATTGCTCTGGATCTACACCATAATATTCCATGAGCCTACGAGTAGAGTTGGCCCGATCGCTCGACAATTCCCAAGCAGAATAGTTTTCCTCCCTCGCTTTGAAGCCCTCGGAGACATAGCCCTCGAGCCGGACCTTGAAAAAATGGCGATGTACCAACCAGGACATTTGCTCGATCACAAACTCTCCCCAGTCCGTGTATTGGGTAGTGCCCTCGACGAAAAACGGGTGGGCATCTCGATCGTAAAGCGTGATTCGCAATCCATCGCTAGTAACATCCAAATCGATGGATTTTTCAGGATCAGCACTGTCGACATTCAACAATTCCATGAATGCCTGGGCCATGTTAAGAAGGACTTTCAGATCCGAAACCTTGGCCCTGCCCTTTTTCTGGCCTTCAGTTTCGCTGCGGGCGCTACCTTCCTGAGGCATGACGCCAATGGAAGCGTCCAGAGGCGTTTTGTAGGGATCCTGGAAGAACTGGGCCATTTCCACGCGATCTTCCTCGCTTTGGGAAGTAAGCCAAAGAACCATGAACAGGGCCATCATCGCGGTGACGAAATCCGCGTAGGCCACCTTCCAGGCTCCTCCATGATGTTGGTTGCTCGGCTGCGACATTGTTCAACTAAGCGGATCAGTTGCTGGTCGCGGACTTGAGAATATTTTCAAGATCATCCGCATTGGGGACCAGTCCCGCCTCAAGGCTGCGTCGAGCCAGCTCGACCGCCATAATCGGAGCCAAACCTCGGGCGAATGCCCCTATTGCCCTAGACATGCAAATATAGTAATTCTCTTCCGCCTCGTTGCCGAATTCGATCAGATTACAGAGTGGATTGATAAATCCGTAAGCGGCGAAAATCCCGTAGAAGGTACCACTCAAAGCGGCGGCAACCTTCTTGCCAATCATCATAGGGCCTTGATCGATGTAGCCCATAGTCACGATAATACCCATAACGGCCGCCACGATTCCGATACCCGGAAGCGAATCGCCGACCAAGTGGAGAACGTTGATGGGTCCGTGGGCCGAGTGCTTCTTGGCATCGATCTCAGCCTTGAGCAGTGGCTCCAATTGATCCGGTTTAATCTTGCCATCAATGATCGGCCTGAGGGCGGAACATAGGAAATCGACCTTGTCTTGGTCTGCTAGAAACTTCGGATAGTTTTGAAAGATCGAGCTGGATTCTGGAGCGCTGACATGCTCATCGAGGGCCAGCAAACCATTGCGGCGTCCAAGCATGAACATTTCGTACATGATCTTCATGAGATCCAAATAGTCGTCTTTGCTGGGACCACTCCCCTTGAGAGCCTTCATCATCGCCCCGATCGTCCGGATGATCACATCCTTGGGCGCGCAAACGATCACTACGCCCACGGTTATGCCTCCCAAGGCGATCACCTCGGAGAGGTGAAACAGCGATAATGGCTTGCCGCCAGCCAGCACGAACGCGGTCAACGTCGATGCGATGACGACTATATATCCAATGATGATAAACATGGCTCTGGATCTCCTCTATCGACTGAAATCCCGTGAGCTTAACGGCGGATAAGCGGAAATTACTTATGCATCACGCTCGTTATATAGCTTCGCAAACTTATGATAGCCTGAGAATGAATTTGGCATATGCGTGATTCCGTCAGACTGAAGACCTCAGCGATTTCCGCTAGGCGCATATCCTGGAAATAGTACATGGCGAGCACCTTTCGGGGCACTTCCGGAAGCTGATTGATCCGCTCAGCCACCAATTGAGTCACCTCGTCTTTCTCCATCTTGGAAGTGACCGGCACGATTCCCTCATCTGGGATGATCTCGTTGAGATCCGTAGATTCCGAGTCGTCGCCGCCCCCCGAGGAGGCTGCGTTGTCTAAAGGAAGAAAGCTTATTGGACGCACCTCGGCCATGAGCTGATTGTATTCCTTGTGCGTTAGACCCAACTCCAACCGGATCTCCTCCTCTCCTGCGGGCCGACCCAGCTTCTGCTCTAGTTCCTCGACTGTAGCTCGCAATTTTTTGAAATTGGTGCGAGCGTTGCGAGGCATCCAATCCATGCGACGCAACTCGTCGAGGATGGCGCCGCGGATCCGCATGGCCGCGTAGGACCCAAATGACTTCTTTTGTTCTGGATCGTACCTCTTAAGCGCGTTTATAAGTCCCGTTATACCAACGCTATGCAAATCCTGCTCGTCGATATGCGGGGGCAAATTGATTTTGATGCGAGCCACGATGGATTTCACCAGAGGCAGATAAGTCTCGAAAAGGGCTTCTTGCTGAACCGGCGGTTTCGACGATTCGTCATTCTTTTCGTAGGCTTTGGCTGCTTTCGCCTTGTCCATCTTCAATTCTTGTCTGGGGCTCTTAACTATCGATTGGTTCATTGTTGTCATTTCCCTATACGGGTTTCGCTGATTGCTCTTTAGCTTCTTGTCTCTTGCGCTCCTCAGCTTCGACCATTGCCGCGACAGCAGTCCGATGCTTCTCCATGAGCATTTGCTTCACATTCCTTATCCAAATTGAAGTCACCCACCGGAACAAAATCCCGACTACGATGCTTCCAATGCTTGCCTGAGCGAGAGACTCGGCTGGAGTCTTTCCCGCAAGCAAAGCCATGACGTATACTACGCCAAATCCTACTAAACCTCCCAGGGCGATGGCGAACTTCATACGGATGCTAACGCCTTTCCACCTTCGACTGATTCCCTAACAGCCCCCGTAACTCGCTTTTCCACTTTAGCCATGTTCCTCCCTTGAGGAAAGGTCTTTTCCAGCAAATAGCTTAGGGGACTCATGGTGTAGTCACCGGCTGGATTCGGGCCATAGCTGAAAAAGATCGGCTTAATAGAACTATTCAAGGCGAACCTCCAAAGTTTTCCTACCCGCCGCGTTTCATCCAAATGGGTAAAGATAGCGTGAGTGACGCCTAGCTTGGATCCGGCCGAAATAGACGCTTCAATTGCTTCAGTCTCGTAGGCGGCGTTGATGACCAAGACACGATCATTCGCACCAGCCCTGTCTAGATCCTCTTTGCATGATCTCAAAGCTTCGTCGTCGGATAAATTAACCCCGGGAACATCCACGTAGATAGGCCGATCCATACTCCGTTCTCGAATCTCGTCTGTCGATCGTATCAATGGAGCTCCTACTACATCGCAAAACGCCTCTAATCCGTCAGTAGAATTGGGAACGGATCCATCCAACTTCAACACCACAGGCTCGCGTTGCTTGACAAACACTTCTGCCGACAAGGCCTTGCAAAGAGCCGTCGTCTTGCCTACGCCGCAGCCTCCAACAAAAGCTCGGCAGTCGCCTTGCAGTTCAGAATTGCCTTTCGGGAACTGGTTTCTGAGCCAATCGCAAATGCGATTATAGATCTCCATCACCGGCAGCTCGCCCATGCTGCGAAAATCTAAATCGTAACGAATACGCTCAACGAGCGAGTCATCGAAGCCCAATGCTTTTAGCATCGAAACCGCTCTTTCAACGTATTCCAGAGTTCCACGCCTTACAGGATTAGCCGCTGTGCCCAATTTTAGACTACCTATAGAAAATCGATTCTCATCGATACCTGAAAAGTAGTCGTTCCCTGATCGCTCTACTTCAGAGATTTCTGAACGACCGTAAGCCTTGGCCACGACTCCTTCTGACGAATACCCATTCGTCACCATTCTCGAATCAATCTCCGCTTCTTTCGCTATATCAGTTGTTTCGGAGACGCTATTCGTCCGCGCGGAGGCCCTTTCTGAAGCAAGGGGATTGGGGGCTTCAACTATAATTTCCAATCTAGGTTTCTTTAGCAGGCCCGACAAACCGGCTGAATCCTGCTGCTTTACGGAAACTACTTTCGCGGCTTGTCCAAACTTTTCTCTGATAATCGATACCGCTTTCGCTGCATCATCGGCCACTATTTTAACCTTAATCGTTTTCTGATTGGCTACTGGCGAATCGCTGTTGCTTGTTTCCATATCTTAGATATAATCAAAATTTAGTTACTGGCCGCCAATCCTGCGGGCTCCGCTTGCGGCTCATTTTGCATAGATCTCGCCGCTTCCCTCATATGGGCTCGCACGAAATCCGGCATAACGATTATCGAGTGGTTCTGTATCTCCGTAGCCGCCGGCAATTCTTGATAACTAAGAATATTAAGCTTGGGCAAAGACGGTTCGAAAAACCTTTTGAATGGCAGGCGTATTTCAGCTGCGGTTACAAGTATCGGCGTTAGTCCACTCTCTATCATATCGTTAGCTTTCAATGCCAACTCGCGAAGCAGGTACTGCGCCAACTGTGGATCTAGAGACAAAGTATAGTCCGTATTCGTTCTTTGGATTTTAGTGGCGATAACTTGCTCTAGGCGAGGATCCATGGTTATGCCCTTGAGAACTCCTTTTCCCGACTCGTAACCAGCCACAAAGAACTCCCCTAACCTACGCCTCACGAATTCGGAAAGGTCATCTGGATTTTTGGATACAATGGCGAAGTCCGCGATAGCTTCTAGGACTAAGGTCAGGTTCCGTATGGAAACATTTTCCTTAAGCAAATTCTGGAGAACCCGGTGAATCACACCGATACTGACCAAGTCTGGCAGCAACTCGGAAATAAGCGCCGGGTTCGCTTGCTCCACATGGTCGATCAGCTTCTGCACATCCTGTCTGCCAATCAGGTACATCGCGTTGTTCTTAAGAACCTCCGAGAGATGCGTGACCAGCACTGAGTTAGAATCGACAATCGAGAATCCGCTAATCTCGGCGTTCTTCTTTTCCGTTTCATCCACCCAAACCGATTCGATACCAAAAACCGGCTCAGTCGCAGGGATGCCATTCAGTTGCACTTCGCTGTTCGATACATTCATCGCCATCCAGCGATTTGGCATCAATTCCCCTCGGGCGATCTCCTTGTTGTGCAGCAAGAAACGGTACTCGTTGCTTTCCAGCTCGAGATTATCCCGTACTGCAATAGGCGGCACTACAATCCCCAATTCGCGAGCAAGCGTTTTGCGAACGCCAGTCACGCGTTCGAGAAGGTCACCGCCTTGTGACTTATCGGCAAGCGAGAGTAGATTGTATCCAATCTCTAGAGCGAATATGTCCGTCTCGATGAGTTTCTCGAATTCAGCAGGGACGCTTTTTCCATCATCCACTTTATCAGTATGGGAGTGTTCCTGGCTCGCATTATCCCGTTCTTCCGCTTCTTTCAGAGCTTCTTCTTTCAGACGATTCTTCTCCGCGTTCTTCAAGCTAATCATTATAGCCAAGAAGATCCCGGCAATTAGGAAAAAAGGAACTTTCGGCATGGAGGGAATGAACCCGATTCCGAACAGCATCACCGCAAGCAACCCCATCGCTTTGGGATAGGCTGAGAGCTGTCCTCCAATTTGATCTCCCAAATTGTCGGACGCTCCAGATGTACGAGTAACGAGTACGCCAGCAGCAAGCGAAACGATTAGTCCTGGGATTTGCGATACGAGACCATCGCCAATTGAGAGCAAGGTGAATCTCTGGACGGCATCGCCAACCGGCAAGCCATGCTGCAACATGCCGATCGCTATACCACCTAGAACATTGATTGCCGTTATGAGAATCGCGGCCACAGCGTCCCCACGGACAAACTTGCTGGCCCCATCCATAGCCCCGTAGAAGTCAGCTTCCTTTTGAATTTTCGCCCGGCGTTCGGTAGCCTTCAATTCATCTATGATTCCAGCATTCAATTCAGCATCGATAGCCATCTGCTTACCTGGCATAGCATCCAAAGTAAATCGAGCGGCCACCTCGGCAATTCTGCCAGAACCCTTGGTGATGACCATAAAGTTGATGGCCACTAGTATCAAAAAGACGACCGCTCCAACTAGGTAGTTATTGCCCACTACAAACGTGCCGAATGACTCAATGACGTTGCCAGCATCCCCTTTGAGCAAAATGAGCTTCGTCGAAGCCACGTTCAATCCAAGCCGGTAGATCGTCAGTCCAAGAAGGATCGTGGGAAAACCCGTGAACTCCGAGGGCTCTTTAACGTAGATGATAACGAGCATCACCAAGAGCGAGGCTCCTATGCTACCGACGAGAAGCATGTCCAGCAGCGCCGCTGGCAACGGCATAAAAAGCAATAGAACCGTACCGAACAGTCCAAGGGTGACAAGGGTGTCGCCTTTCTTAACGAATCCTAGAACTTGATCCAGACTGATTCCAACTATATTCCGGTCCTGCATTAGCTTTTTAATTTCCTGGCTCTCTTGGCCTTCAACTGATGAAAGTAGTATCTGTGCATTCGATACACGTACGCGAGTATCTCGGCAACCGACTGATAGAGCTCCGATGGAATCGCCTGGCCGGGTTGCCCAATCTTGTAAAGCATCCTCGCTACAAGCTTGTTTTCGACAATCGGCACATTGTTAGCCTTGGCGACTTCCTTAATTCGCTGGGCAAATAGATTCTCGCCTTTGGCTAGAACCACCGGAGCCTCATCGACTCCCTGCTCGTATTTTACCGCTACCGCGTAGTGCGTAGGATTCGTAACCACCACATCCGCGGTTTCCACCTCGTCTAGCATACGGTTTTGCATCAACCGCATGGCCATTGCGAATCGAGCCTTACGGAGTTCAGGACTCATATCTTGGTCCTTCCTCTCCTGCTTGACCTCCTCTTTCGTCATCTTGAGGTCATTGGCGGTTTTAACCTTCTGGTAAATATAGCTGATCGCGGCTATGATCGCCACGAATATAATCAGGCGGATAAAAGCGAAAACTAGCGTATCCGCGATAAACACACCGATATGATTAAAATCTATGGTGGTGTAGAAGATCGGGTCGTTAACTATCTTTTTGATGGCTCCATACATGATTATGCCGATCGCTCCCAGCTTAAGCAGATCGATCCCGAACTTTACCAAAGTGTCCTTGGAAACCAGTCGCTTGGTTCCCGCTACAGGATCTAAACGCTGGAATCCAATCTTCAATGCTTTCGGAGTAAGGCGAAAACCAGACTGCAACCCTCCGGCGATAATCGCTCCCAGCATGCCAGCTATCAGGAAGGGGCCAGAAAAGCGGTACATCGCCGTCATCGACTGTAAAGACCAATACTCGATTCCGTCTTCCGTAATTCTAATTCTAGAAAGGCTTCCAAATATGGATGACGAAATATTCATCACCCCCATAGCCAACTCCTGGCCATACCAAAGCACTACGAGTAGACCGGCAAACAAAGTGAAAACGACGCTTATCTCCTGAGCCTGAGCGAAATTCCCCTTCTCGAAGGCCTCTCTAATCCGCTTGGCCGACGCTTTTTCTGTCTTTGAATCCTTATCGGTATCAGCCATGTCAGAAAGCGGGCCTAAATAGAATGAAACGCATCATCATTTCTGATACGCCATTCGTATAATTCATAATATACCCGACCACCATGAGGATCGAGAAAGAGAAGATAGAGATTCCAGCGAGTATTCTGGCTGAAAAACTAAGAATGAATACATTCAGCTTCGGTACGACTTTACCCAATACAGCGAAGACTAGATTGACGAGAAAGTTTACAGCGATGATCGGAGCGGCCATCAGAATTCCAATTTTGAAAATTCCCGCTGATTGCTCGATTATGAATTCGCCGGCGAACTCGTTGGCCATCGTATAGCCTACCGGAGCCACTTGATAGCTAGATACGTAGGCTCTCAAAATGTCGTACTCGCTTCCCGACAAAACGACCATCAATCCTAGAAAATACATCATAGAACCCATTGGATTGCCGCCCCTTGAAGAGGAAGGGTCGAATTCGGCCCCCGGGGTCAATCCGATCTCCACGGTTAACACATGAGATGCGAAATCGATCATGAAGAACAGCATCCTAACCGCGAACCCCATCGCTAGCCCTACAGCCAGTTCCTTGCCCATCCAAAGAACTAGGTATCCAATCGAAGTGGGCATTGCCACGGTGAAATCGACGAGAGGAAACACGATCAGCGCGAAGGCTGCTGAAAAGCCTCCCTTTGCGATGACAGGAATCGAATGGTGCGCGAAGAACGGCACGAACAGCAAAACCCCGACCATCCGTGTCAGTATCAGCATGAACATGAATATGTCAGTGGGAGCGAACATGGGATCAGAAGGGGATCTCCGTAATCTTAGAAAAGACGGTTATCGTGAAATTCATCAGCGTCTTCATTAGCCACGAAGCAGTAAGGACCAGTACCCCACCTACAGCGAAGAGCTTCGGGGCGAACGACAGCGTTTGCTCCTGGATACTCGTCACCGCCTGGACCAGCGACACGGTCAAGCCGACGACAATGGTCGTAATCAGGATCGGGCTAACCAGCATCAATGCGTTATAGACCGCCTGGCGGAAGAGTTCTATAGCCATTTCCAAACTCATAAAGCAAAACTTTGTACCAAGGATTTAATTACGAGCGTCCATCCATCTACCAGAACGAACAGCAGTAGTTTGAAGGGAAGCGAAATCACGATTGGAGGCATCATCATCATCCCCATCGCCATCAGCGTGGTGCCTACGAGAAAATCTATGAGAATGAAAGGGAGGAAGATCAGAAAGCCCATCTGGAAAGCCGTTCTGATTTCGCTCATGACAAAAGAGGGCACGACTACCCGCATAGGCAGTTCTTCGCTCGCGGTTGGGCCCATATTGGCGAGGTCCAAGAAGAACTCCACATCGTCTATCTTAGTTTGCTTGAGCATGAATTCCCTCAATGGCTTGGAACCGTTTTCCAAGGCTTCCGCAGTAGTTATGCTTTTGTCGAACAAAGGCTGGAGAGCATTGGAGTTCACCTCGTGAAACACGGGCTGCATAACGAAAAACGTAATGACCAGAGCTAATCCCACTATGAGCTGATTGGATGGGGCTTGGTGAACGCCTAAGGCCGTCCTCACAAACCCTAGAACAATAATTATACGAGTAAAACTGGTCATGAGCACGACAATAGAGGGGCCCAAGGTCAGCAGGGTCATTAGCAGCAATATTTGTATTGCCGTTCCCACGTCCTGTTCGCCATCGGCATCCTCACCCATATTGATATTAAGGCTCAATCCCGAGGGCGAGTTCGTTTGGGCGAAAGCCGTATCGGCAAAGATACCGATTCCTAGCAGCAGCATGAATATGACTGCAATACGCTTCATGCTATTTCCTGTATCGAGTTTTTACTCACTTCTGGCTCAAGCTTTGGGAAATCGCTCCGATAACCTTGTAAGGATGTCAGATAATCGATTTTACCCGGCCCAACCCCCAGCAGGATTTTGTTGTCCTCGTACTCGACAACCATTATGTATTGACGATTGCCAAGCATCCGGCTTTCCGCGATATTGAGCTTGCCCTCCTTATTGGAGAACGGCTTGCGGAAAACGCCCCGCTTAAAAAGGTACCAGGCGGCAACGCCCATGGCCCCTAGAATCAAGAGGTATCCGAGAATGGTTACAACCATCCCCATCGGAGAACCTCCTTCAGAGAGAATTCCGGAGTAGACTTCCCCTTCGATCTCTCGACCGTTTTCCGAAGAAGGACTATTCGGATAAATTACCTGAGACGCTTCGACAGTATCGCTTTGAGCGATCGAGTCTTGCAGCGCGACTGGCAGCAAACAGATTGCGACAAGTGCAAGTAGGCGCATGACAGACCCTATCTTTTCGCCATCTCAGTAATCTTGATACCGAAATTGTCATCCACAACGACTACTTCGCCATAAGCGACTAGCTTGTCGTTGATATAGAGTCCAACAGGGTCTTTTGCCTCCTGATCCAGTTGTATTACGGATCCCGGGACCAGCTCCATCACTTGGCTCATAGGCATTTTGCATGAACCCAGCCTAACGGTCATCCGCACTTTCACGTCCATGAGAAGGCTAATATCCTTCTCTTCTTTTTCAACGATCTCACTCATTTCCTAATCCTCGACTTTCTCTTCTAATCTCTCGCTTATTTTTACGGCTACGCGGTTCTTATCCAACCCCGCCACGCCTCGAAATTTTATTGTATCAGATAATCGGACTCGCGTGTCCTTGAGCACAGATTTGGGAAACCGAATTACGTCCCCTGGCCTGATATGGGATACCTCCTTAACGGTCATGCTGTCGGCATCCCACTCCGCCTGGATGGGTATATCCACCCGATCGAAGGACACTTGCCACGCTTTATGGGCGCCTACAACATCTGGATTGATTTCCTTTTCCTTGTCCTCGTACATCTTCTTGATGATCGGCTCCAAGGTATAGTAAGGGATTCCAATTTGTATGGATTCTGAACAGTCGCCCACGCCAGCCTCCATCGTTAGCACGAGCATGATTGAATCCGCTGGAGCGGTTTCCAAAAATCGCCCATTGCTTTCGTGGCCGATGGTGGAAGCATTGAGGTCCCGTTCCACTTTCCACTGCCGGCACCACTCGTCTAGAATGATGTTGGCCACGTCATCGACCAAATTGATCTCGATCTCAGTAAGGTAGCGTTCCCCCTGGACCGAGTGCCCCTTGCCTCCTAGCATTCGATCGACCATCGTCAGGGCCAACCTGGGATTGATATCGATGGCCCCCACTCCTCGCAGCTGATCCACTTTGAATAGCACTACGTGAGCTGGATTGGGAATAGTCTCGGTGTAATTGCTATAAGTCAGCGTCGAAAGACGCGACATTTTTAAAGAGAATTCCAACCTCAAGAATATAGATAGCCGGGCCGCCAGATATCGGATGAATTCCTCGTGGCGAATGCGAACCCGACGCAATTCCACCTCGGTAAGGAATACCGGATTGCGAAAATCATAAGGTTCGACACGGGCTCCCTTTTGAGAAAGAATCAGGTTCCCGTGGGGATCGTAGACAATCTCGTCTGGCTCATCCAAAGCTTCCGCGATTAGAGCATCGATATCGTTCTGATCGAGCAACTCGCCTTCTGAAGCTACTTCTTGTGGATCGTCTGACATAGGATTTACTTTATATATCCGTTATTGGACTACAAACTGAGTAAAGTAGATTTCGTCTACCATCGGTGGCTGCAACACGTGGTCAAATCCCTGAATCAATTGATTTCGTACCGTATCCATTACATTGGGAGACTCTAGATCCGCCAACGTTAGGTGCCTGAGAACAGTCGTCGCTAGATCCGTCAGCTTCGGCATATGATCCTCGACCTTTTCCTCAATCTCCGGATTGGCGCTCTCGATGGTGAAATTGACTCGCAGAAAGCGGGTCATGTTCACGCCGCTTATGTTGACGATTAGATCCGGAAATGGAACCAATACCTTTTGCGCCTTTTCGACATGCACCTTTTTCGGGTCTATTTCTTCGTGTCGATCAGCTGTCTCCTCAGGGATATGCTTTTTGATCTCCGGAAGAAAGAGAAATTTGAACATCGCGAAAGAGATTACTGGCATCAGCAAGATAACCAACAGGGCAGGAAGTAATCCTCCTCCACCTCCGCTACTCTTCGCGGATTGCGGTTTGGTTTCCTGAACTTCGTTCTCTTCTGCCATGATTCGATCCGTTTCTATTTGGTTGGTTAACTGTCTACAGCTAGTAGAAATTCTATCGCTTGAGGTTCACCACTTCCTGTAATATATCGTCGGATACAGTTATAATCCGAGATCCCGCTTGGAATCCTCTTTGGGTGGTGATCATCTGGGCGAATTCTTCAGTGAGATCGACATTCGAGAGCTCAAGAGCGTTTTGCTGAATTCTTCCTAGCCCCTCGCGTCCTGCTGCTCTCAGAGCGGCAAGACCCTCGCTGGTATCGCTATTGCCCGCCTCTGGGCCAAGGCCTTTCAGTCCAGCCGCTCCAAATCCGCTATACAGGTTTCGGCCTTCCCGAATCAGGGCTGAGGTATCATTGAAGTCCACCAGCATAATCTGCCCTCTACTGAATGAGGCTCCATCCGAGAGGAAGAAGGTTATCATTCCCTCTGGATCGATGGAAAAGTTGGTCAAATCCGGAGCTTGGGCGTTTCGCACCTCATTGATCCGATTCAAGGCGGACAATTGGGTACCTGCAGGCGTCGACTCCGAGGGAACTAAGGCTTGAATAGCCGCTACATTGTTCGCTTGAGCGGCAGCGTCACCCAAATGGGTAAGATCGATGGTGGCCATCAAATCCGTGATAGCCGTCCCAGTCAGTCCCGTCGCTGCGCCATCCGCAGAGAAAACCGCATGAAACATATCCTTGGATACAGCTGCCTTAATGTCTGCATCGGAAACCGAGTCCGCTCCCGTCGCACTTTGGTTACGTTGAGCGATTATAGCTTCTACCGCATCTTGAGCGAATGCGTGCCAACCGGGAACTTCATTTACAGTGCCGTCGCCATTGAGCGTCATCGCTCCCGCTCCAATGCCATGATTCCCATCCCATTGGAGGTTGCCGGCTCCATCTTTCGCTATTAAATTGTTGGTATAGTAAAGCGAGTTGCGAGCAACGCCACTAGGGGAATAGGGCCCAATGATTTCTTCAGCTTGGCTCTTGTCGAATGAAAGAGATATATCGCCTCGTACAGACGGTTCGATCGTTCCAGAAACGGCGTCATTGTTCTTGGAAAAGGTCCAGTTGCCGTTGGCGTCTACCGCCACGTTGTAGCCAATAGATCCATCATTCGTTCCCTGGACGCGAAGCCCTTCCGTCGTGACCAGATTCCCTAGATTGTCTATTCGAAAATCGCCTCCACGAGTCGCAAACTTAGTACCTTCGTTTCTAGTGTCGCTCACTAAAAAGAATCCATCGCCCGATATGGCGAGGTCCGTCTTTTGATTCGTACTCGTCAACCCACCTTGATGGAAGAGCCCTTGAATCGTGTCCACCTGCACGCCCAACCCGACTTGGGATGCCGTCACGTTAGAACCTTGTCCGTCTCGTGGCGAGGGAGCCGACTGCGTCAAAATCTGGTTGAATGTTTCGGAATACTTCGTCCGTGAACTTTTAAAAGAAACCGTATTCACATTTGCGATATTGTTTCCGATTACCTCCATGCCTCTCGCAAAACTGCGAAGGGCGCTAATTCCACTGGTTAATGCTCCAAATGCCATAATGTTTTATTTGTTTAAATTCTATTTTGGTCTCCCGATTCTAAGGCTGCTCTACCTTAAATACTGTATTCGCATTGTACCCACGTCCGTCCACAAATACCCGAGTATCTTCGTCTTCGCGTTCTACGGCCTGGGCTATCCCCGTTATTTCCTCTCCATCCGCTATCACCGTAACCTTTTTGCCGATATAGCCTTGCGAAGCTTGAAATTGCTGTAGATTTGTGAAGCGCTCTAGATTGTCGTTCATCTGCGAAGTCATTTCGAGCTCGCTGAAGCTCGCCATCTGGGCGATGAATGCTGTGTCGTCCATCGGCTCCAATGGGTCCTGGCTCGCTAGCTGCGTTGTTAGCAGCTTAAAGAAGTCTGCTTGGCCTAAGGCCTCTTGCTTAGCGCGCTCCGAGGCCGGCTTGGCCGAGGCCAAAGCGTTATTGTCTAAAGCTTGGGTTGGATTGGGTATTGCTGATATGATGTCTGACATAGCTTTAAGCGTAGGTTTTCAGTTCCTGGTCTTCGACGATATCGTCTTGGTCGGCATCGTTTAAATCTTGGCTGACTTCAGACCGGTTCTCTGAAAAAGAAGACTGGCGGGTACTGGAAGGGAGCGAATCTCCCGATCCCTTTCTGGAATCTCTTGTCCCTCCGCCTTCAGCGTTCGCTTCCTTGTTTGGCGAATCGAGGGAGGAAGAATCACGATTACCTTGTGAATCGCTGTTCGAGAATTGAGGGGCGCTTAGCTTGATCCCCTTTTGGTTCAGTTCACTGGAAAATTCTGCCCAGCTCGCTTTGATCATGCTCTCGAGACCCGAGAGATCGGTCTGCATCACCGAGTTTACGCGCCCGGACTCGACGGATACACGCAATTTTAGCATGCCTCCGCCATCGAAGTTGATTGTCACAGATATACTATCGCTTTTGCTAGACACCAAGCGATCTGCGCTTTTGGCCAGGGCCTCATAAACGAGCTTGGTTTCGCTCGTAGTTTTCGAAGCGTATCCACTTTGCTGTGGCTTGATAAAACTCAATACATTCGCCTTCGATGCTGAGGGCGATTCACTTAAGTTTAGGCCTTGAATGTTTTCGCCTTTCGCTCGAGCAGCTTTCGAGGAGAGCTCACCTGATCTCACTCCTTCTGCATCCACTTTCTCGCCTATTCTTGAATTCACCCCACCATCAACGGGACGAGATAATTCCAATCTATGATTCGGACTGACAATCCCGCCTACTTTCTTAGAAGCGATCTGATTGCCAGCCTGCTGGTTGCCCGCAGCAACTTGACGAGAGGAGGAATCAATACCTTTGGAAACGCGATTGAAGTGAGCTTCGATCGTTTCCGTATTGCTTCTTTGGACATGACGCTCTGCAGCAACTGTTTCGCCACTGGCAACTGAGTGACTACCCAACTTTGGCCCTTCTCCCCGGCTAGGGGAAACTGCCGCGTTTCTATTCTCCTGCTTCGCGCCTTTATCCTCGGATCCACGAGATCCACCATTTTCCAATTCCGATGCCTTAGCAGTCGTTTGATCAATCGAGCTGGTTTGCGAATTCGCATGGCTTGCCACACTAGCAGTCGTTTGGGAGACTTGACCGTTCCCGTTGCTTTTACTGCTCTGAGCTGCTTCCGAGGCCGTAGAATGCGATTTTTTGGCCTTGGCCAAACCGAACCCAAGCAAATCTGCACTGCCCTTTTTCTTCGATTGGGCCAGGACTTCTTCAGGCGACTGGCTTGAGATCGCTTTCCCTGAAGTCGTATGACCCGCTTTCATCCCATCAATGGGCTTAGATTGCCCCTCGATATGTTCTCGTAATGCCGCGATGGCACTTTCCGCCTTCGCGCTAGCTGGGCCAGGCAGGTTGGGAAGTTTCGGGCTTTGAAGTTTCGAAGGCATTTCAACTCCTTGCTTAGCAGAGTTAATGCCAACTTTACCCAAAGGATCTTCTACTGTTTGATTATCAACGACTAAAAATCTAATTTTTTGGCTAGATTGCTCATCGCTATCTACTATGGAGGACCTTGCCGCTTGGCTATCGGCAGATTTTTCCCCCTTTCCCCGCCGATACTCTCGCGCGATCAAAGAATCGGTTTGCGAAGACTCTGCGATATCGCCGTTCGATTCCTCTTCCGATGGGTCCCTCAACTCCAACTCCGCCGGATCGAAGCTACCCTTTTCTAAGCCGCTTTCGCCCCTATTCGTCGCAAAGGCGGATGAAAAACGATGGACACCTGAACTCGCGAATCCTAGGGCTACCTTGAAAGAGGCTGTATCTCCTCGATTAAGCGCCGCTCCACTGGATTGCGAATCGCCATTTCGCGAAACGGTATCTTCGTTACTTTCGTTGTCGAATAACGACGCTTTACTAAAAAGCTTTTGTGCGCCGGTCACGGCCCTATCCCAAAAACTGCTGAATTGTCCATCCTTGCTACCGGTCGCGCTTCCTTGCGATTCGCTCCTTCGATTTTCACTGGAGCCCGAATTTTCATGGCGGGCCGCCGGAATCGGCCCGCTCGTTGGATCTATGGACATAAATTTATATTATATTTTTAGGTCGCGTTCTCGTCTTTTGATAGTCTGAGCAAGTTTGAAAGTTTTGCTGCTTTTTTAATTAGAGCTTCGTTTCCTCCCCCTTGCATTGCCATCTCCTGGAGTATTTCACCGATCGTATTGGGTTTCATGAAACGCATGATCTTGGCCACCGTTGCGTCATCCAGCTCCTTAAAGATACTTACGGTCGCATCTGGGTCCAGATTACCATAGGTATCCGCTAGAATCTTGAGGTTTTTGCGCTCCCACTCCTCGACTTCCACAACGTCCTTGAGAAGCGTGTCGCGCATTTCCTCAACGTCCTTTTTAATAGCCTCAATCTCCTTTCGATCCGACTTCAGTTGGGCTTCGTATGCGATCAACCGAGTCTCCTTTTCGTCCAGCTCGCCTGCTCGATCGTCAAGCTCGCTTTTGAGATTTCTCAGATCCTCGCTAGAAAAGTTCCAACTGATAGGAGACGGATCTTCGCGCTTTATGACCAGCACGTCTTTTTGCTCGGGAAACAGTTCGTCACGATAAATCAGATACGCTACCGCTTGAGTGCCCAGCATCATTATCAATGCCAAGATGGCCAAGAACCACGACTTGGATAATAAATTGCTCATAGTAACTTCCTTTCATTCGCTCTAGAGCTGTAGATGTCTTCGATTTCCGAAAATTCGGCTTTAGCGATCTCGGATTGATAAGCTTGAAATCGGCGCTGTTTTAGATTCTCAACAGCTTTTCGCTTTCGAATCGCGTCGCTTACCTTCGCTAACGCGGCCCGTTCCTCTTTTTTGGCTAATTCGAAACGGGTTACAAATTCCTCATGCTTTCTATTGGATTCCAGGATTGATGCTTCCAGGGCAAGCCGATCATTTCTGGAAAACCTCTCGGAGCCTCTTTGATTCCAGGATTCTAAAATGCTTTCCTTTTCCGCTCCCGAATCCCTTACCGCCAGTTCCATCTGCCGAGCATTCCGAAAAGCGATCATATAATTCTGACGAGCCTTTTGCTCATCCCATTCCCGCAATTCCAGCAGAGCGGCCAGATTGAAAACGAACTTCTTCATCCGACCATCTCCTTAAGTTGACTGAGGGCATCGCTAACCGCAACGCGCTCCGTTTGCTTTTGACGAAGAAAGCCCATTACGAGCTCATGGACTCGGATTGCGGCATCGATTTTTCCATTGGCTCCGCTGGTATATGCTCCGAGATTGATCATGTCTTCATTTTTTTTATACAGAGAAAGGTAGTCTCTCGAAACTGCCGCGAGCTCGACTTCCTCTTCGGAAGCCACATCGCTCACGAGACGGCTAACGCTATCGAGTACGTCTATGGCCGGGAAGTGATTAGACGTAGCCAATCGCCTCGATAATACTATATGGCCATCCAAGATCCCTCTAACTGAGTCCGAAATAGGTTCGTTGAGATCGTCTCCCTCAACCAAGACGGTATAGAAAGCCGTAATGGAACCGCGCTCTGAATTACCAGACCGCTCCAACAGCTTGGGCAGCTTAGAAAAGACTGAAGGCGTGTATCCACGGCTTGCCGGCGGCTCGCCAATCGCTAGACCAACCTCTCTTTGAGCCATGGCGTAGCGCGTCACGGAATCCATAAGTAACAGAACCTTTTTGCCGCTTTCCCTCAGGTTTTCCGCTATCGATGTTGCCAAGTGGGCGGCCCTCAGCCTTAAGGGCGCGGATTCGTCTGAAGTCGAGACTACGACGACCGAGCGCTTCATTCCTTCCTCACCTAGATCCTTCTCGATAAACTCCCGAAGTTCGCGACCCCTCTCGCCAACAAGGGCAATAACGTTGACATCCGCGCGCGATCCTCGCGCAAGCATACCCATCAAAGTCGACTTGCCTACTCCACTCCCAGCGAAAACCCCCATACGCTGTCCTTCCCCCACTGGGCTGAACAGATCGATTGCCTTAATTCCTGTCTCAAATCGATCCCGAATTCGCTTTCTCAAAAGCGGATTCGGGCGTTTTTGGCTGATTTCGTCCGTTTTCACTGAGGGAGCTGGTCCTAAATCATCGATGGGTCGTCCTAATCCGTTGAATACACGCCCTAAGATCGAATCCCCGAAGGGTATTCGGTTTTCTTTAGCTCCAACTGTTACATGGCATCCCGGGTGGATTCCATCCATCTCTTCCAAAGGCATCAAAAGAATCCGGTGATCCCTAAATCCAACGACCTCGGCATGAATACTTAAATCGGTTGACGGAGAAACAATTTCGCAGAGCTCCCCAAGCGATGCTTGCGGGCCCTCGGATTCAACGATTAGGCCAGATACCCTAGCTACCTTGCCTAAACGGGTGATCGTATCCGAAGCGCCTACTCGAATGCCAATATCCGATGCCCAATCTGGAAGCGTATCGATCATCGATTAGACCCCAAGCCTTTCTTAAGTCGCTCCAATTTTGTAGAGAGCAAGCCATCCACTTTCCCAAAACGACTGCTGAGCAAGCAATCTCCTCGATCCAAATTGCCGTCAGCGACAAACTCTAGTCTAGGATGCTTTGAACGTAGCTCTGCTTGAAGTCCCTCTAGCAAGCTCAAATCTTCCGGATTCAGACGGATCTCCATCTTCTCGTCATCTAAACCCGATTCTTTGATAACCGAATCGACAATAGAGGATACAATGGCTGCGTTCACCTCCAACCCGCCGAGGGTCTTGGTTACGCAGTTGAATGTCAGCGTTTTTAGAGCTTCTCGCGCTTCGCATAGAATCCCGGAAAACTTGGTTTCCAAATCGGAAAAGGTCTTCTCTCTTAAGGCATTTACCTCCGATCGAAAATCCAGTATCTGTTGCTTATGCTGAGAGCTGGACTCGTCGTACCCTTTCCGATACGCTTCATCAACTACTCGCGCATGCTCATCCGCATCTATCCGAGGTTTCCCATCGTAGGAAACTTTTAGCGAAACCAAATTCTCGTCTAAGACTAGAATTTCTCTAAACTGTTTGGCTTCCACCATCCAAGCTAATCTCTTCCTGCTCTTCCAGTCTTCGTACGACTTGAATGACCCGCTCTTGGGCCGATTCTACCTCGGTCACTTTTACGGGACCCATCATTTCCAGTTCTTCGACGAGCGTTTCCGCCGCTCTCTTGGAAACTGCCTGCAATATAAATTCCTTTAGCGATTCCGACGCCGACTTTAGCGATAGCGTCAAGTCCCCCGAGTCCACCTCCCGCATGATCCTTTGCAAATCCGGTAGTTCCAGGCGGATCAAGTCATCGAAGCTGAACATCTTCTTTCGTATCGAGGCCCCAAGGGTCGGATTACGCTCTTCGATATTGGCGAGAATCTCTTTTCTATCGTCTTTCTCTAGAGTGTTGAGCAAATCCGCAACCATTCGCACGCCCCCACTCTTGTTCATGGTAAGCTTTCCACCGGTATCCAAATTTTTGCTCAATGAGTTAGCGACCTTGTTGATAATCTCCAACGAGGTAGGTTCAAGCATCCCCAATCGCTCAATCACTTCCTCTCGCAAATCCTGATTAAACATGCCGAGAATTGGCCCCGCCTTGTCATTTTCCAAATAGGAGAGCACAAAAGCGATCGTCTGGGATTGCTCGGTCTTGATCATGTTGAAGATCTGCCGAGGCTCCATTTGCTCGATTTCCTTAATGACTTCCGCTGAATTGCTGGACGGCGCTATGCGCTCCAAAATGCTATTCGCCTTAAAATCGCCTTTGGCGATCTCCAACGCCTTTCGCGTGTAGAAAGCTCCTCCGAGCAAAGACCCATAACTCGATAGGATGACTCCGGAAAATTCTTCGATAGCCCGTTTTTGGTCCTCTTCATCGATTACTCGAATCGAGGTCATTTCCCGGCAGAGAAGCTCGATGTCCTCATCCTCGAGTTGCCTCAGCACGTGGGCAGCCGCTTCCGGCCCAATAACGATGAGAAATGTAGCCAGTTTTTGCGTACGGGAAAGTGTGTCGTATACTCCTGCCATCGTTTCTACCTGCTGCTTCCTGTTTCCCCTATCCACTCTTTCAAGGACACCCCGATATTCGCTGGTTTCTGCTTGATGAGTTCATTGAGCATTTCCGGAGTTACCGTACCGCTGTCTTCCAGTTTTCTACTCTGAAGCATCTGCTCCGGCTGAAGCACTTCGATGGACATTTCTTCGGGCTTAGTCTTCTTCAGCGTCTGCATAAAATATAGGATGACTCCGATTCCCAGGACGATACCTCCCAGGTTCTTCGCTACATCCAGCCATTTCTGGAGGTCGAATCCTTCCATCATGGTTTGCGACTGCAGGGCCAGCGGATCAGTCGCGAAAACCATCTCATTAACAGTAACCAGATCGTCAGCCGTCTGTCCGTTCTTGAGTTCAATGCCCAAGGCATTAATCACGATTTGCCTAAGCTCTTGGAGCTCAGATTCTTCCCGACTTATAGGGTTGCCTTCCTCATCCAGGCGTTTGGATACCAGCAAAGAAGCCGTCAATCGGCGAATCGTACCCGGATTCTGAACACGATTGCTTACGACCTTGCCGATTTCGTAGCTTTCAGTTTTTTGTTCAGTCGTATCTTCTCGATCCAGAAAAGAACCAGCGGCCCCACTTCTATCGTCTGGAATGTTGGATGTGGTTCCCGCCACGCCTCCAACTCCGCCACCCGATTCCTTCTCCGAAATCTTGGTTTCTTCAACAACGGAGGAGCGAAGCACTCCCTCAGGATCAAAACTTTCTTCGGTCGTTTGTACCGTAGACGTATCAACGTCCACAGCCACCCTCACCTCCGATTGATGCGGTCCCAAAACGCGGTCCAACATACTCTGCACCTTGGTCGTAAAATAGGCTTCTAGACCTTTCCGATAGCGAATCGCGTCATTGGAGATACCGCCGTTCAAGCCATCGCTTCTCAGCTGTTCGCTTAAAACAATCCCCTCGCTGTCAACCACAACAACATCATTCACATTCAAAGCTTGTATAGAATTAGCCACTAAGTGCCTTATCGAATTTACAGCGGAGAGATCCAGGCTTCCTGCCGTATCCACAAAAACAGAGGCGCTAGCCCGATCCCGACCCTCGCTAGTGACGATGATACGATTCTCGGGCATGACAACCATGACACGAGCGGAACGAACGCCGCTAAATTGGGTAATGGTTCGTTCAAGCTCCCCTTTGATGGCCCGCAAATAGTTGGTACGCTGCACGAAATCGCTGATTCCAAAACTGCCCTTGTCGAACAGCTCAAACCCGGGGCCATTGCCAGAAGGAACCATGCCTTCCGAGGCCAATTCCCATCGTAATCGGTGCACCTTGCTTGACTCTACGTAGATGGAGTTTCCGTTTCGCCCCGTTTCAAATTTAACCCCTTTTTGCTCTAGTTTCACGACGATATCTCCCGCTTCTTCCGCATCCAGGTTTCCGTAGAGCAACTGCATATTCGGCTGGCTAGCCCACACCATCAAAGCTACCATCGCCAATCCCACCAAACTGGCTGCCAGAATGAGAGAAACCTTCTGATTCGCCCCCAGCGGCTGCCAAAGATCCTTAAATTGATTTACCAAGGCCATGAAAATTACTTATCCAAATTTTTGTTACACCGGCATTTTCATCAATTCCTGATAGGATTGAACCAGTTTGTTGCGCACCTCTACCAGCATCGTGAACGCCAAACCAGATTCCTGCATCGCAATCATGGACTGATGGATATTATCCGTTTCACCTAGCAAGAGACGATTCGTTTCCTCCACTGCTGCCTTGCCTTTTTCGTCCACTTTTTTGACGAGGTCGCCAATCAAGTTGCCGAACGGCTCGCTGGAGTCGCTCTGTGGAAGGGCTTGCAGCTCCTTGGGCTGAAACGATTTATTAAGCTTTAGATGTTCCGCAAGTGGTTGATTTAAAACATTTTGCGACACCATATTCGTATTAATATCTATCATACTAACTCTCCGTTTTCAGAAATAGCGTAGAAATATCAACGGCCCATTCGTAGAGCGTTCTGAGCCATCTGCTTCGCCGTTCTCACCACTTGCAGGTTCGCTTCATATGATCGTGATGCGGCAATGAGATCCACCATCTCATGTGTCAGATTGACATTCGGCAGCCGTACCATGCCTTTCTCATCCGCGTCTGGATGACCGGGGTTGTAGACCAGCGGACCCGCTTTGGGGTCTGACTTAATAGACTTAATACCCACACCGGTCGTCATATTTTTCCCGCCATCCGAATTCGTTCCTACCTCCAAAAGCTTAGCTTCGAAACTCACCATCTTTCTAGCATAGGGCTGCCCATCGGGTCCTCGCGTAGTGTGGGCATTCGCGATATTCTGCCCAATGACATCCAATCGCACTTTTTCCGCAGCAAGAGCAGAGGCGGTGCTTTCCAATCCTGGCATTATGTTCATAGACTCAATCTCCTAATTCCTATTGCTAGACAACGTGCCCGGTGATCGCCGTTTTAATGCGCTTCATCGAATCCGCCGTGTATTGGGTAAGAAATTCGTACTGCATCGCGTTCTCGTTCATCTTCATGAGCTCCGCATCGAGCTGAACATTATTACCATCTGGCCGTACGCTGGGGGAGTTCATGTCCGTTTCCAGAGTGGCCCGAAGAGCGGATATCGATTCGATATCATTAGATTTCGCCAACTTCTTAAGCTGTTCGGCAAAATCGGTTCTTATATCGACCCGCTTATATCCAGGCGTCTCGGCATTCGCGAGATTTCCGGATATAGCCTCGTGACGAGCATGAGAGACATCCAGCAGCTTTTTGGCTAAGACGTAATTCTCACGGTCATAGATTTGATCGATCATGCCGAATACTTAGCATTCGGCGTGCCTAAAACATCTCTATATGCTACAAACTGTTTCTAATCAACAGTTTAAAATCTTAAAAAAGTTATTCAGGTAAAACCTTTCATGGTTCACGGAACAAATTGCCTACCCTCGGGAATCCGGTTCGCGACCCTAGGGGTGAACGGATGATCCACTTCCGTGCCGATAGAAGAATACTATCGATCTATAGCGAAAGAACTTTACCGAAAATGAGAGGGCGATATCCCGCTCAACCGCGTCCGAGGCAGGTTTGGGGTCGCCTTCTAGGCGCCAGTAGAGGCTTCAGACCGCTGGTCCAGAGCATACCGATCGAGTAACAGGCGGGAATCAGAATTGTCGCCCGCCATTTTGAGTTTATCGATCATATCGGAAACAACTTTTTCCTCTTCGACCTGCTCATCGACAAACCACTTGAGAAAAGACACGGTGGCGAAGTCCGACTCATCCTGGGCAATTTTGTAAAGCCCATAGATATGTTTCGTCACTTCCCTTTCTTGCTCTGACGACGACTCAAATACTTTAAGAACCGAATCATAATTCCATTCTGGAGCGTCCACAGCCGGCAACCGTACAACGCCTCCTCGGTCGATCAAGTACTGGTAGAACTTCATCGCGTGGGCCCGCTCTTCCTCGCATTGCAAACGCATCCGATGGGAAAACCGTCATAGGCGTTACGCTCGAAAAAGGCGGCCATCGAGAGATAGGCATTGGATGCCGTAAGCTCGATACCGATCTGATCGCGAATTGCGGATACTAGGGCTTCGCTAATTTCCATGGTTTCGCATGCTGGAGATTACAGGTTTCAATGGTCGAGCGTGAAACGCGTACCATCGTCTCGGACGCCTTCGGTTTTATCAATTCGCCTGCTAGCTCGCCATGCGCAGGGACATTGCTTGTCAAATGGGACAACGCTAGGCATGGATATTATTTGCCGTTCGGGCCCTTCGGCCTTGAGCAGTGCCGCTAGTGATAGGTCCTTCCCGGAATTCTCCGAAGCAAACTCTAGACGATCGTTCGGGAAGCAAAGTCCCCATAAACTCGGCCCCAAGTCCAAGAGCGAAATAAGCAGTGGATCTCTTCTGGCGGACTTAATACCGTTAGGCCAAGATAGCAGAAGCGGCACCCTTACCGACTCTTCATGAGGCCATCCCTTGCGGAAATGCCCATGGGAACCATGCATATCCCCATGGGCCGAGGTGAAAATGAAGATCGTATTATCACAGTCTAGATGCCTTTTTGCTTCCTCGCGCATGCGGCCAATCGCCCGATCGGTTGCTTCGATGTGCCCATAATAGCCCGTCAATTCCTGTCGGGCAGTTTCTCGGACAGAGGGATCCTCAGGCACTTCCTCAGCTAGCACAATAGAGCTAGGAGGACGGGGAGTAATTTCCGGAGGCGTTTCTCCGTACGGAGGATGAGGCGCGTCTAGGCTAATCCAGGCGAAAAGGGGATCTTCCTGCCGTCTCGACTGTAAATAGCGGCTCCATCTTTCAGCTATAACATCGGATTGATAGCCCTCGATTCGAGTAGGTGGACCGATGTCGGTGCCATGATAATAGCCATGGTTTAACAGAAATCCTGACTCAAATCCTTCCCAAAACTGGAATCCTCCTCTTCTGTCTTCCGGCACCTCGATCAAGGCATGTTCGCTTCCAACGAGAGGAGCTCTTCGATCGCGGTCGTACAACTGCCATTTGCCGAAAAAAGCTGTATCGTAGCCACCTTCCTGAAATCGATGGGCGAAGGTTACGGAGTCTCGCGGAAGCGAATCGAAGTAATCGGCCACTCCATTTTCTGGACAAGGTACCCCTGTCAAAAAAGCCGCTCTAGCGAATACGCCCATCGGGTGTGGCGTCACGGCCTGAAAAAAGTCTACACTCTCTTCAGCCAAGGAATCTAGGAAGGGCGTTGCCGCATTGCCGTCCCCCCCATAACCCGACGCCTGGGCTCGCCACTGGGTCGTCATTACGACTACGACGTTAGGCCGCTTGTCTGGTGTCGCCATCCTCACCAATCCAAAGCTCCGGACTTGATACAGCAAGCGAATTGGAACAAGGTCCCAAACCAATGAAACAAGAATCGGCTGCCATCAAGTTGCGACCTGCCCAACCCCAAGATGTCCATCAGATTGTGGACATGATAACGGGAATGGCCAAATACGAAAAACTAGAGGATCAATTAGAGATCGATTCCGAGAGGCTTCACAATTGCCTCTTCGAAAATAACCCAACGCCGAAAGCCATTGTCGCAACTCTCCATGGGACTGTGGCTGGATATGCCATTTATTTTTTCAACTTCTCGACCTTTATCGGAAAGAAAGGCGTCTACCTCGAGGATTTGTATGTTAAGGGAGAGTACAGAGGGAGGGGAATAGGCAATCGGCTATTTCTAGCAGTTGCGGAGATCGCAAGAGACGAAAACTGCGGACGCATGGAATGGACCGCCTTGGATTGGAACGAGCCCGCACTTAAATTCTACGAATCGAGGGGGGCTAAGGCCCTCGACGATTGGAAAATCCTTCGCCTTACTGAGAGCGGCATCGGAGCCCTAACGCGTAAAACTGGCTAAACAGGAATGCCCTCCTTGCGTGATCTGGCTTGGCTGACAAGCCTCTTGCTAGATGCTCCTCTCGTTAGCTGTTGTCTGGCAACGGGCCTTAGCCGAAGCGATCTCAGTGAACCT
>CAYOLG010000032.1:0-45231 GCA_964404745.1 uncultured Opitutaceae bacterium | reverse complement strand
AAGGCCCAGAAGAGCGATTCAAGCCGCACAGTTCTCGTAACCTCAACCACCTTTGGGCGAAGAGGCATGGTTCGGGAAGCTAGAGATTGCTTCATTCAAGTCCTGCGAGCGTTTCCACGTTACCTTGACGCTAGCTCGAATCTTTCAGGCGGAGACTGGCGACGAATAACGAGCCACCCTCTCTGTTTGGATGGTTCGCGATCAGAGTACTAGTCCGGAAGCGTCCGTTGAATTTCGGAGTAGGCTTACAAGTGACATCCTGATCCGCTTCACAAGCGATGTTCGGGATATTGGCCCGATCCTTGCTTGTCGTCGTTGAGACCTCTCTCATGGGCGTTTTTTCCAATCTAGCTTTATTCACAAGGCCACACACGGCAAAATTTGCCGTTGCTTGTGGAATACGCTATCCTTTTAACCTGATGTATGTAGTGGGATCCATCATAGCTAGGCTTGGGAGCAAGCGGCTGATTTATAAGAACTTGATGCCATTAGAGGGGAAGCCGCTGGTGGGATTGGGCATTGAGAAACTGCGACAAGCCCAAAGGGTGGACGAAATTGTCGTTTCCACTAAAAGCGAGCTGATCGCGCGGGTTGCCTTGGATTTTGGGGCTTCGGTGCTGTTGAGGCCGCCGGAATTGGCGAGCGACGAAGTCCCTTCAATTCCGGTTTCTCGGCATTTGGTGGAACATCATCCCTGTGACGTGCATGTGAATTTCAACGTCAATTTTCCAATCTGCCAGCCAGGTGTAATCGGTAGGGCTGTTGAGCTCGCTCTCGAAAACGGAGAGGCCCTTTCCAACCCTTATGCCGCTTGGGCCCAAACTCGCGAGTGTTTGGAGAATTACGGGGACATACGGAAGATCTCCGCCCATGAGCATGAATTTGAGGATGATCGGCCCGGCAGGATCGATATTCACACTCTTGAAGATTTGCTGGAAACCTATCGACGGAAGCAAGGGGATTGGCCGGAAGGATTGCCTGACTTTGCGAGGGCTGAATCCGTTCAAGAAGAGGGGCTATTCAGTCGATAAGCCATGAACGGGACTACTTAGTCGAAGAACGAGAGAGAAACCTCAAACGATATGAACGCATTTCAGAAAAGTTTACATTTGAAAACGGCTAAGATCCTGTCGGCTGTGTTCATTGTTGGTGCGATCGGCGGCCCCACTGCGATGAATAGCGCGGATCCGAAAACGCGTTCTCATTTCACAGCCAAATCGGCTCGACCCTTGCCAACAAGCGATACTGCTGAGGAGAGGGAAGAAATGATGCGCGCCGAGGAGCGAGAAGGAGTTGAAGGCTCGGTGAAAAAGGAAGTAGCCGAACGGTTGGAGGAAGCGGAGAAAAGGGATAGTGAACAGCAAAAGCGAGCGGCCCGGCAGGAGTCCGAAAGAAAGCGTTTGGAAGGGCAGCAGCAGCGATTGCAAGAGAAACTCCAAGCTCAGGTTCGCGATGAAAAGCGTCGTCGGGAAAAGGAGTTAGCTGCGCGACTGGCCCAAGAAGAGGCTTTGGCGGAAGCGGCGATACGGGAGCGGCTCGAGCTTCAGGAAGTGGAGGCAGAGCGGGCCTTGCGGGCTAAAATGGAGGAGGAAGCGCGGGCCAAAGAGATCGAGCTGGAAAGAATAATGGCGCAAAAGGCTCAATTGGCTCAGGAAGCGATGGTCGATCGGATTGCCGCGGAAGAAAACCAAGGAATCTTGGCTATGGACCAGAAGTTTGAGAAAAAGGAGGTTTCGCTGCGGGATAGCCTGGAAAATCGAATTGCCAAGGAGGAGCGTCGCCGTGAAGCGGCGTTGGAGAAACGAATTACCAGCGAAGAGAAGGCAGCTAGGAAGGAGTTGGAAAAGCGCTTGGCTGAGCGAGAAAAACTTGCTGAGGCTGAACTGTTAGCCTGGTTGGAATCGGAAGAGGCTACGAGGTTGGAAGACGTTGAAAATCGCGTAACTGAACTAGCTGAGTCTCGTAGTGAGGAAATGGCGGAGAGTTTGAAAACAACTGAGTCGGAGGGACTCCGGGAGATCGAGAAAAGTCTACTTGAACGAGCGCAAATAGAATTGGGAAAACGGGCTGGAGAAGAGAGTGGAGAGTTGGCCCAGACTGCGGAACCGGTCCCGCAAGGCGCGTTAAAGACAAAGCCTCCGTTTAGAAACTCCATCAAGTACGTTTCGTACACTGGCAATGAATACGACGATTTCAGCAAACGACCCGCCATTCTAAGAACAGTCAAAAGAGCGCCTCGAAATTTAGTTGCCAGCCTAGGGAACTTAAACTTGCGGAGAAGCGCCCCGTACCCCGGTTACCTGGCTTACGCGGTGCCTCCGCCACTGCGGTTCTCGGATAGCGATGTCCTGACCAAGCGGGCTGCCTCACCAGCTCTACCGGAGTTCTCGTTTGTCGCTCCCGGCAGTGGAACGGAAATTATCGAGAGCGAGTTGAGCGAAGAAACGGCGAGGAGAAATCGGATAAGGAGGCAAGTTGTTGTCGAGCTTGATCCGTACACAATCGTATCGGGGAGGATTGATACAGCGATACCTCGTCGGAATCAGGAACGAGACTTAATTATGGGCGACGAGTTTGAAGAGCCCGTTGTGCGTCCGGAAGAGGTGCTGATATTTTTCGAGAACGAGAGAGAAGGGGGCGCTGTGAGAACGATTGCTCCATTCTCCCCGGCTCTTCCTCAGGAGAGCGAGCCATCTAGAAGTGGAGCCACTTACAATCGAGTGGAATAGACACCGTATGAAAATGCCAATTACATTGATTCTCGTTTTAACCGTTTTCTCTCTGATCGGGGGAAGCCTTTTCGCGGCTGACGAGGCTGAAACTCCGCCGCTAGAGGGGCAGGGGGAAGCTAAGGAGGATAAGAAAAAGGACGACCGCATTCTCATTATCGAACCGAGAAAAACGATCGATCCGGCGATTGCGGCCAGAGAGATTCGCAAGTATTCGGAGCTGGGATCCTCCCTTTGGAAAGGGGGAGACTACGATATGGCGGAAAAGTATTTTGCCGCAGCGCTTGGCGTGCCGATCGAATCCCCTGAAAAGGAGAACGTGTTGTTCGAGATGGCTGCTCTTTACAAAGAGGAGGGTATGCTGCCGAAAGCGTCGGCCGTGCTGGAACGGCTAACGGAAGAATTTGGAGAGAGTCGTCGATTGCCCGGCGTCTACATGGAGCTCGGTCACCTATATCGAGCTATGGGTGGATTGGAAATAGCCATATCCAACTACTACATGGTGTTGAATTCCTCGCTTAACATTTCTATCGACCAAGTTGAGAGAGCGCGCGACTTGTCCTTGAAAGCCAAGCTTGAGATAGCGGAAACCCATTCGGAGCTTCTGGAGTACGATGAATCGTACCGGCACTACGAATTGCTTTCGAAATTGGACTTAAAGCCAATTGACCGTATGCGCGTCGACTATCGCATGTGCCATTTACTGTATCAGCTTGATCGATACCAGCAGGCAGTTTCCCGACTCAAGCAATTCTTGGATCATTATCGCCTAAGCGCCCATTCTCCAGAAATCAGATATCTGCTAGCGAAATCTTATGAGAAGCTGAATCGCAAACCGGAAGCGCTCAAGGAGGTCGTGCAGATTTTGCAGCGGCAGTCCAGTCCTGATACGGCCTTAGATGGAGAGGCGGATTATTGGAGGCAGCGCACCGGCAATGAGCTTGCCAACGAGTTTTACGAAAAGCGGGATTATCGGAGCGCTTTGACGATTTACCAGTCGCTAGCCAAGTACAATCCGGCGCCAGAATGGCGCTGGCCTGCGATTCATCAAATTGGTCTTTGTTTCGAACGACTTGGACTGCCGGATAAAGCGATTTTGGCCTATGAAGAAATCTTGGATCCGGAAGGGCTCGAGATCGCTGAGGACGCCTTGAGCCAGAGTCTGCAATCCTTGAGGCAAATGGCGAAATGGAGGCTTGAACACTTGAAATGGGAAGACGATCTTTGGGCTCGCCTAAATGTACTAGGAGCCAATTGATCGCCCAATGGATAAGGAACAAGCTGAGCGAATTTTGAAGGAGCACATTCGGTTGTGCTCCGATATGCATGAGCTCTTCATAGAGGAAGGCCGCATTATGCGTTCGACCGGATCGCCGCCGGACGAGGCGTTTTTGAAGCGAAAGGAGTCCTTTCTTCCTATTCTAGAAAAGGGGCTTCAGTTGCTGAAGCGCATTAACGATGAGCCGGAATCGTTTCCAAGAGGCATGGAACCGCTTGTCGAGGACGCGCGCGCGAAAGTGATGAAGCTCATGATGCTTGATCGGGAGAATGAGCGTTTGCTGCTCAAGTCTTCGCTCCCCCCGAAAATGAAAGCCGCCTATGGAAAGGCGGCTGCTGGGCAAATCGCCAAGACTTACGGGAAGTATAGCCCGGGAGGGCAAGGCGACGGGGAACAGCGCTAAATCTTTTAGACAGCCACTAGACGGTTGCCTGCCGAGTTTTCCACAAGCTCTATGAGCTCCTTTATATTGAAGGGCTTGGGCAAGGCGGCGATGAGATTGTTGTATTCCAGGTGTTCAGCTTCGGCCGGGAACCCGGAGACGATGATGAATTTGGTTTTGATGTTTTGCCAGTCCGATAGGAACTCCAAAACCATCTCGCCTGAAAGGCGCGGCATTTTCAGGTCGAGCAGAACCACATCGAATTGGTGATTGGGATCAGAAAGGACTGATACTGCATTGTGCCCATCGCAAAGCACTGAAACATCGTGCTTTTCGCCGAATACCGTGAATAGCAATAGCCGGATAGCTGGATCATCGTCTACGATTAGGATTTTCATTCTCTTTTTTGGGATCGATTTGCAGCAGGGTTTCCGGCTGTCTTGCATGTTCTCTTCAGTAATCGGTATTTTACTCTGCTTCTAACAATCAATCAACGATTCCCGGAGTGTTTAGCGAAGGGTTTACAGGATTAGTTGTTGCCGATAGTGCCTGGCTTCGACGCCGACAAAAGTGCTGAGTTCACGGGGTTGGGAAGGGCCATCAGAGCCTCGTTCATTTTGTCGTAAAAGGTTCGGATTTCCGCTTCCATGAGACGAACAGTTTCACGTATGGCGTTCAAGTCGGCTGGTTCCATCCAGTACTTCTCGGCCTTAGCCTGCATGAACTCCACTTTTTCGGAGAGGGCGGCTAAGGTGGTCAGGCTTTGCTTGAGAGCCTGGCTATCGGAAATTTGTTTAGGGGAAACGGATACTTCGGTCGAGGGGACTGCTGAGGTGTGGGATTCATAACTCGCTTGCTGCCCGCTGCTACAAAGCAATTTAACCGCGTCCAGGAGGGTCCGGTAGTTGAATGGCTTAGGAAAGATCTTATTGGCTCCAAGATGGTTGAACTGCTTCTCGGATTCCGGGCTCAAGTAGCCGGTAAGTACTATGACCGGTACTGACGGATGAGCTTTCTTGATCTCGGCGATCACCTCTAGGCCGTCTCGTTTTGGCAAATGGTAGTCGAGTATCACTATGTCTGCCGGGCTGTTGACGCCCTTTTCGATCCCGGTGTCTCCATTATCTGCCTCGTCGACATTGAAATCCTCTTTGAGAACTTCCCGTACGACCATACGCAAAGCTGGGTCGTCTTCTACGAGTAGAACATTCTTCTTCATTTCAATTTCCTCCAAAGTTGGGTGGTTAACGGCTTAGTCGCTGCAGGGCGTTGGTAATTTGATCCGATCCGAGCATTTCGCGACCAGCGAACAGGACGGCGAGCGGAACCCCGGTGTTTGAGCGAATGGGGAATTTGGACCCGCGTAGGCAGGTGGCGCCCCAGGAAAGAGAAATCAGCTCCCTTACATGATGTTTAGGGCGGCAGGTTTCGATAACGTCTCGATCGTCCCTAGATAAGGCCGGATCGCTGTCTAGTCGAAACCGGGGCTTGGATATTGTTCGGCTGGCTGCGAAAGGTGAGCGATAGATGTCTAGTAGTCTCCGGCCCCAGCGATTTAGGTAAAAGATGTCATTGCGAGTAAAGTAAGCGAACACGCAATAGTTTAGTTGCTCAAGATCGGTGACGTTTGCTTCCATCAACGATTCAGCGCCGTCATACTCGAAGTTGATAGAGTCGATGGCCGCGTCCAGTGACTCCGGTATGGACGCCTGAAGCAGTTTATTGTAGTCGGGCATGAAGAACTCGTTGTGTAGGCAGCCTAGCAATAGAGGAATTCGGCGCTTTGCCCTCTCAGCTTTAGTGTAAACTGCCTATCCTTAACGATTAGAACTTCGTGAAATGCGGAGACCAGCGGGAGAACTGCGAGTGTCTTCCTCATTCGGGCCATCGAGGAGCGCCTGCCTGGCCTGTTGTATCCGCTCTTGAGCCTCGATAATCGCTGCGTGAAGGGTGGCGTCAATTTCAGTCGACAAGCTCTCGATAGTCAGGGCCCAGGTGTCTCGGCCGTCATTGCAACCAATGACCCCAGCCGCCCAATTGGCAATTTGCAGGGCGTCCGACATCTTCCGCAAGGCTCCCGCTTTCTCTGGAGAGTACTGGTATCGGACTGGAATATAGATCTCTTCAGGGAAGCCCCATTCCTTTAGTATCTCTCCGCCGACTAGGGCATGATCGAATCCAAAGAGAGCCGTCTCCGCTTGGTTTAGTGATAGATTCTCGGTTTCGACACCCTTAAAAATGCGATCATAGCATTCGCCGTAAGCGTGATGCAGAACGAGTTTTCCGATGTCGTGGAGCAAGCCAAGCGTGTAGGGCAGGCCTTCCAGATCGCTTTCGTTCTCCACAATCGTCTCCATAACAATAGCAACGGCAAGACTGTGGGTCCAGAGCCCCCCTTTGCTGATCTCCATACTCGACAGCTCTCCGTCCAGAAAGCTGCTGCTAGCGACATTGGAAACGATTCGATAGATTTCCTTGATACCCAAGAGGGAAAAGCTTCACCCAGATCCGTCACGGGGCTTGCAGGGGTGTAGAGGCTCATAGTTTTCGAGTTTAAGAACGCCGGCGACGATCAAGGGATCGGTAGAAATCACGCTAATAATCTCGTGCGCTCCAGTATCCGAATCTTTCATGATTCGAGTTATCTTAGCTAGCACTTCCAGGGTTACTGGCAGTGATGGGGTGTTTTTGAGGAGTTCGGCCAGTTTCATGCGAGACTTTTGGTTGAGGGCCCGTGGCCCGTTTTCAGCAACACGGTTCCAGTTTCCAAAGCCAGATGGAGGCTACGATTGTTCACGCCGCCTATATCCGTTTTAATTACGGGCAGGGCCAGAGAAGTGACTGCTCTCTTAACGGCTTCGATATTGCTTTCGCCGACTTTGAGCATGTCGGATCCGGATATAATGGAAGCGCCTCCGGTCATAAAGGCTTGTCGCTCCACCTTCAGTTCCTCTAAACTTTGCTGCATTAAGGTAAGTTCGGTATCGGCGAACATCGCCGGTTGACGTTCGGTCTTGCCCGGGGAGAGACTCGAGTCTGGAGGCATGATGTGTATGATACCTCCAGTTCGCGCATAGCTATCGTAGGCGGCCACCGCAATGCAAGAACCTAGGTTGTAGGTGCTGATCGCGGCATTCCGATTGTTGGAAATCGCGAGCTCACCAACACCGACAGCGGCGTTTTTTTAGAGACGATGGGGTTGCCGGCGTTTCGTTAGTGGGTCTCTTCCCACAGCGGCCTGCTAAATTTCTGAATGGATGCCGAATTGGCTCAGTTGTTCAATCAGGGGACTAGATATTGGCAAGAGTCCTGGAAATTTCGTTGGAAACGATTTTCTCGATATCCAGCAGCGTCATGAGCCCATCTTTTCGCGTAGCGATCCCAATGCAGCCGTCCCTGCTGATTTCAGTACCGAAATCGGGCGATGGTTCGATTTGTTCGGCGTCAACGTTGATCACCTCCTCGACTGCGTCGACCACGATCCCAAGAAGGGTGTTGTCTCCCATTTCAGATTTGATATCCAAGACGATTACGCAGGTCTTGTCGTTAGCCTTGGCCTCGGGCAGTGCGAGTTTGATTCCCAAATCAATCACGGGAATCACTTTCCCGCGCAGATTGATGACGCCTCGCACGTGTTCGGGCATCTGCGGAACCGGAGTAATCTGCTGCATTCGAATGATCTCCCGGATGCATAGGACCTCAATTCCATAAGATTCTGAGCCCAAAAGGAACGTCAGGAACTTCCCGGCGACGGTCGGCGAGGGCTTTGGGTTCCTGTTTTGGGAATTCTGGTTGCTCATTTCAAAGAGTGATATCGGTTTGGCGATCCGGTTGTGGTCGGCTCGTTAGGTAGATCGGCCCATTTGAAGCCGACTTTACCTCGATTTGCGGGATCCAAAGATGAGGAGTTTCCCTCTCCAAGTGGCTGCGTGGTTGAGCGTGCGGATCCTACTGCTAGCAGCGGGCGGATGCTAACGAAAGACCATTAGACGCTGGGTTAGGGGATTCGCGAAGTCGTGCTCTTTGATCTTTCTGATGATACTGTGGGTCAGCCGTTCTTTCTCGGGAATTAGCAACAGTCCGGATGGACTATAGATTCCCCTAGCGAGAACCATTCCCGGCTCAAGCTCTACCAGGGTGAGCTCGCGGACTTTCTTGGGCAGATTGGAAAGATTGGAGCTCTTCATAAAGAGCCTGACTGCCTCCGGATGGAATGATTTGCCCGAATCCCTGATAATGTATTCCAGGGCCTCGTCTCTAGGCAGAGCCGATTCGACAAAAGCGACTGCAATCGCCAAGTGACGGGCGGGAACGGGAATCATTTCGCGGCTGTAGCCGTCCGGATACCCGCGTCCATCGAAGCGCTCCCGGTGGGAACGTATGGCGAGGCCGACGTCTTCCAGAGCTCCAACAAAACCCGCTAATGTTTGCCCATAAACGGGGTAGTGTTGAAGTAAACTAAGCTCCTGCTCGTCGAGGCTATGCGGATCGTTCAAGCTTTTGGTTAAAAGTTCTCGAGGGAGCCCGATTCTACCTAGATTATATAGCCAGGAACTCACCTTTAGGGCTTCGCTTTCACGCTCGGAAAGCAGTTTCGACTTGGCGATTTCTTTACAGATGGAAACCACGGCTTTGGTTTGCTCGCCTAGAACGGGATGAAAGGCTTCAATCAATCGGAAGCAAATTTCTAGCGAGTGATTGAAATTCTCCTCAAGAATCCGGTTGGTGGATTCCAAGTGTCGAGTCTGTTGCTCAAGCTGTTGAATCTTCTCTTCAAGGGCGGCATTGGCGTTTACGAGCTTGTCATTGAGATCCAGGGTGTCGGAGCTGAGGCGTTCGTTCGCCTCGACCAAAGCATACCGCTGAACAGCATTGTCCACCGTAGCGATTATCTCCTCGCGTATCCAAGGCTTGGTTAGGAAACGAAATATTTCGCCACGATTTACTGCTTCGATAACCGTATTCAAAGTCAAAACACCTGTTATCAATATCCGCGAAGCGTTGGGTTGAATCTGTTTACAATTGTCCAGAAACTCCAGTCCCGTCATCTCTGGCATGCGCTGATCGGAAATTATGGTCGCGAAAGCCTGGCTATCCAGGGCGGCTAGCGCCTCTTTGGCTTTGCTAAAAGCGTGGACATTGTATCGCTCCCGTTCGAGTGTCTCCCGCAAAGCGGCTAGCACCACGGTATCGTCGTCGAGCAGGAGAATCTCGCGTGATTTTGATTCAGACACTCTCATCGGCTACGAATCCTAGCTCAAGAACTTCTCTAGCGTTTTCAAGAGCCCGGCAGGCTTCGCTGAGCCGGAAACGAGAAGGCCGCAATTGGAGCGAACGCGTTCGGAAACGGCATCGACGCTTTCACCTAGAGCTACCACGGCCCGTTTGGGAGCCTGGTCGGCACTAGCTATTTTGACGACCAGATCTTCAACCTTTTCGTCGAGAGCGCTTTTGAAAATCACAATCCCGTCGAGGGTGTCGCCCATTTCACGAGCATCCAGTTGCAACTGATCTCCATCTAGATGGATTCGATGTTTCCAGCCGGCGTTGCGGATGGAGTTGATTAGCGGGTGGCGGTTGATATCTTCCCAAGTGTAGATGAGAACGTTTAGTTTGCGGTCGGATATGTTTGCTTTCGGAGGGGCCGAGTGGCCCCCTCTCTCGTGGGAGTTGGACGGCGTTGCAAAGGCGTCTTTTACGAGGGGCAATGTGAAGACGATGCGTGTTCCCTCTCCTCTTGCTGAAGCAATTGAGAGGCGTCCCCCTAGGGAACGAACGAATTGATCGACCACGAAGAGCCCCATACCCGAATGGGCCTCTCGATCTTTCGTCGTGTAAAACGGTTCGGCTACCTGGGATAATTCGCGTGTATCGATGCCACTCCCGTCGTCGCTGAACTCGATAGCCACCATTTCATTGGCGTCGTCATTCGCTCGCGTTTGCCGGTCGCGATAGCAGCGAATATGGATTGTAGGCTTTTCATTGGCAGCGTCGCTGGCGTTTGCGGCAAGGTGTATCAGAGTTTGCCGGAACCGATTGGCGTCCAAGTGGACGGGTAGCGGATCATCGCCGAGATGGAGCTGGAGGTCCGCTGTTTTGGGCAGCATTGCGAGTAGGTAGTCCTTTTGCTCTTCGATTAGCTTCCGAACGTCGAAGTAGCTTTCCTCGCCCGAAGACATGGTGATTAGAGCCCTGATCTTCTGCGTAATCTTCTGGGCGCGAGCGGCGCTGTCGCGGATATGCGTCATCGCCTCCGTCATAGTGTCGGCGTCCGACCCTGGAATAGCGTACAATTCGCTCAGCGAGTAGATGCCGGCAATCATATTGTTGAAGTCATGCAAAAATCGACGGCTGGCGATGGATGATACTTCCTTCCATGATCGTTTGGCTAATGTATCCATTGTTTGGAGCTTGAAAGTTTCGTCAGTCAAACGGCCGAGGATGCCGACAATCTCCCCTTGGCTGTCCTTCACGGGAGCGAGGAAGTCTTTGACGAAAAAAGCGATCTCGTTATCGTCATCGAGAATTCCATACTCTACTGAGGCGGATTCGCCAGTTTCGGCAATCGATTCAATGGCCAAGCGATAGCGAGGGCGCTCTTTCCGCGTAATGGTATCTGTCCAGCATGCTCGGGAGACTATGGTTGACCAAAGGCTCTCGGGCATGAATCCTTTTTCACCGTTGGCTAGATAGCGTAATTCTAGCGTTGCAATATCGACGAGATAGACAAGCCCCGGCCCGGATCCCAGGAGCGCTTCAAGGCCCTCGATCCCTTCCGAACTATTGCGCAGCAGGGCGATGGCTTTGCCGATTGAACGAGAGTGTTTATCAGTTTCTGAGGACGTTGTATTCAACGCGTTTCTTAATAGGCGATAGCTCCGAGGTTGCCAGTTGATTCTAGCGTTGAACGGGCTCTTCCGTTACCAGCCTCGAGATTTCACGCGATTTTGACGGATACTGGCAATGATTGGCTATGCTCTCAATCGGGACTATAGATGGATTCGCGGTGGTAGGCGATAAATTCCTGGACGAATCATTTTAAGCTGATGCGCAATTCCTGCGAGACTTCCAGCGTGTCCGATCATCAAATACCCTCCCGGAGAAAGGTGATCAGACAATCGGTTGACGAGTTGCTACTGCGAAGACCTGTAGAAGTAGATCGGGGCGTTGCGACAAAATATTACCTGAAACTTGCGATTCCAAGGAAAAGATTCTTGAAAGAGGTTTAGCTTCCGGAAGCGGATCCGCCTCCTCAGCGAAGGCTGGATTCTATACAATCCCGCATTTTTGCCCCTCCCTTTTTCTAGGAATCGACGTATCCGTTGCTCCTCTACCGCCTGAATTTGGGACATTGAGTAGACTCCCTTGGATGCAGACTCGAGAGCTCGATTTGAAACGTCGCTGCACTCGATCGACCATTGCTAACGGCGAGAATCGTTTGATTGCTCAGCGAGATTCATGCCTATGGAACAGGGTTCCTCTCCCGTTGAGCAAGCGCGGCTCCAAACGTTCAAGAAGCAATTGCTCCCCATTTGGGCACCAGTAAAATCGGGCACGATTTGATCGACAAGAAAGCGAAAGTGGCTCGGTTCACGAAAAAAAATTGTGTGGTTGGTGGAAATCGCGTCGACGAGATGAACGATTTCTCCGCTCTCGGGCCGATCCCTCAAAATCTGGCATTAGGACTTAAACGAAGGGCAATGGATTTCCCTTATCCTTCGGCCTAATCGGGCAATCCCCAATTGCCGCTTATCGGGCCCCAGATCGATTCGAGTCCGATCGTAAACTAGCTTCCGTATGAAAACATGGTCTCTCTCCGCAATCTCCAGTTCGATCGATTGTCTCTCGCTGGGATGGGCTCGGATAGCCAACGAGGATTCCGAAACCGATCGATTCGATGATACAGGAAGATGGGCATTTGGACGGGTTGACATTCCAATGAAGCAAAGGCTGACCGGCTCTCTCCATGCCTATCGCCTATGCGAGAGAAAGCTTTATCCCATCTGCCAAAAAGAAAAAGTAATTGCGTCTGCGCCCGCTAGCAGCAGGCCAAGCGAATGATTTAATGTCCATTGGTTCCGTTGATCTAAACTACCCTTAACCTTGTTAAACTTATTGATATAAATGGGGATAAAGAATATCCGGACCTCGGGTCCATCAGTTTGATCACCGGTCCGTTCGAAGCGGAGAAGAATCGATTCGAGGGAAAGCGGAGGATCAATGCGGCCCCGTCGTCTAAGCTTTTGCCAGAGCGACACCGATAGACAATATCCTTGATCATATCAAAATATCATGATGCGTTGATATGTTATGTGTGGGATCGATTTACACAAAAGGCTAACAGATCGGGGGCAGCGGCTCGTTGAGCTCTTCAGAGAGCGGATTGTCTTCCTCGATGGAGCGATGGGAACAATGATTCAGCAGTACAAGCTGGAAGAGTCCGATTTTCGCGATGAGTCGTTCGTTTCAGCCGCCAAGGACCTCAAGGGGAACAATGATCTGCTCAGCATCACCAAGCCCGAAATTATCGAAGAGATACATCGGGCGTTTTTTCAGGCGGGTTCGGATATCGTGGAGACGAATACGTTTAGCGCGACGACAATCGCTCAAGCGGATTACGGGCTCGAAGATAGAGCTCGGGATATCAATTTGGCCTCTGCCCGGCTGGCTAGGAGGGTGGCAGATGAAATCGAGGAGAAGTACGGCCGTCTAGCGTTCGTGGCAGGCGCCTTGGGTCCAACGAATCGGACGGCTTCGATTTCTCCCGATGTTAATAGGCCAGAGTTTCGGGGAGTCACTTACGATGAGCTCAAAAAAGCCTACTACGAGCAGGTTGAGACGCTGGTGGAAGGGGGGGTCGATCTTCTGATTCCGGAAACGACTTTCGATACGCTCAACTTAAAAGCGGCTTTGCATGCGATCGAAGATTATTTTGACGATAGGAAAGAACGCTTGCCCGTGATTATTTCCGTCACGATCACAGACCAATCTGGAAGAACGCTATCAGGTCAAACGGTGGAGGCGTTTTGGAATTCCGTCCGGCATGCCAAACCGCTGAGCGTGGGATTGAATTGCGCGCTTGGGGCCGATTTGATGCGGCCTTTTTTGGAAGAATTATCCAGAGTGGCGGATTGCTATATACACGTGTATCCAAATGCTGGATTACCTAACCCACTGAGTGAAACGGGATACGATGAGACTCCGGAAATTACAGGAGGGGCCGTAGGGGGGTTCGCTAAGGATGGCTTGGTCAATTTGGTGGGAGGCTGCTGCGGTACGACGCCCGAGCACATTGCCTCCGTGATCAGCGAATGCCGCAAATTCGAGCCGCGAGAGATTCCAGTTGTGAAGCCGGGCCAACGGCTGAGCGGTTTGGAGCCTTTAAACATTGTTCCAGGTGAATCGCCGTTTATCATGGTGGGCGAACGAACTAATGTCACGGGATCCCCTCGATTCAAGAAGCTCATTAAAAAGGACGATTTCAACGGGGCTTTGACCATAGCTCAGTCGCAAGTGGACAAAGGGGCCCACGTTATCGATGTCAATTTCGATGAAGGTATGCTCGAGGGTGAGGCTTGCATGAGGCATTTTCTCAACTTGATTGCGTCCGAGCCGGATATCTCCCGCGTGCCGATCATGATAGATAGCTCGAAATGGAGTGTAATTGAATCGGGCCTACAGTGCGTTCAAGGGAAATGTATCGTCAACTCAATCAGTTTAAAGGGAGGTGAAGAAGAGTTCAAGAGTCAAGCGAGGTTGGCAAAGCGCTACGGGGCCGCGGTGGTTGTGATGGCCTTCGATGAGAATGGACAGGCGGATACAAAAGAAGGGAAGGTTTCCATAGCCGAACGTTCTTTCCGGATCCTGGTGGAAGAAGCGGGTTTTGATCCCAACGACATAATCTTCGATCTCAATATACTGACCGTGGCGACTGGGATGGAGGAGCATAACAATTACGCGGTCAATTTCATCGAAGCGGTTCGGGAAGTTAAACGTCTCTGCCCAGGAGCCCTGACCAGTGGAGGCCTATCCAATGTCTCGTTTTCGTTTAGGGGCAATAATCCCGTTCGCGAAGCTATGCACGCGGTCTTCCTGCATCACGCGATCGAGGCGGGGTTGGACATGGCGATCGTCAATCCCGGGCTCCTGATGGAGTACGAAGACGTTGATCCCAAACTGAAGACTCTGGTTGAGGACGTTGTTCTCAACCGGAATGCCGAGGCGACCGAAAGGCTCATAGAATTTGCGGAACAGATCAAGTCGGGAGAAGCCAGCCTTGGCGCCGGTACGTCTGAAGAGCGTATTCGCCAAGCCATGCTCAAAGGTATGGATACCTTGAGGGAACTGTATGAAAGGGCGACTGCGGAAAAGAACCCAGAGTTGATGGAGTCATTTCTTGCGGGAGGCATTGGGGCCATACCGAGCGATTCGGGCCAAAAAAAGGCCGATGATTCAGACAGCGATTGGAGAGATGGAACGGTTGAAGAGCGACTGGGCCATGCCCTAGTTAAAGGAATCACAACCCATGTTGAAGCGGATACGGAGGAGGCTCGGGTTAAGTACGAGCGCCCGTTAGATATAATTGAAGGCCCCCTTATGGATGGAATGAAGGTAGTGGGGGATCTATTCGGAGCGGGTAAAATGTTTCTGCCCCAAGTCGTCAAGAGCGCTCGGGTAATGAAAAAAGCTGTAGCGTACTTGACCCCCTTTATGGAGGCGGAGAAGAGCGGCTCCGAGTCCTCCTCGGCGGGCAAATTCCTTATCGCCACGGTGAAGGGAGATGTACATGATATTGGCAAGAACATTGTGGCCGTGGTATTGGCCTGCAATAATTTTGAGGTAAGGGATCTCGGGGTTATGGTCTCTTGCGAAAAGATTCTCGAGGAAGCCCGGGAATGGGGAGCGGATATTATAGGGCTATCCGGACTGATTACGCCGTCGCTCGACGAAATGATTCATGTTGCCAAGACGATGGAGGAGCAGGGTTTTGAGCAGCCCTTGCTAATCGGAGGCGCTACCACTAGTAAGGCTCACACCGCCATAAAGATCGCTCCAAACTACAGCCAGCCAATCGTGCAGGTAGGCGATGCATCGTTGGTTACCGGAGTTTGCTCGAGTCTTCTCAACCCGAAAAAGCGAGACGCGTTTATTCAGGAACTGGAAAAGGAAAACGAGGCTCAAAGACAGCGATTCGAGATGCGTCAAAAAAAGACGGACTTCCTGAAAATCGAAGAAGCGAGAAAGCGCGGGTTCCCCTTCGATTGGAAATCGGCTAAGATTGTTAAACCGAATTCCCTTGGGTTGACGGTCGAAGATCACGTGCCTCTGGAAGAGCTCGTCGAGTATTTCGATTGGTCCCCATTTTTTTGGACCTGGGAGCTCAAGGGCAAGCATCCGCAAATTTTCGACCATAAAACCTATGGGTCCCAAGCCAGGGAGCTGCATGGGGAAGCGAAGCGTTTACTAGAAACGATCATTGGCGATGGGCTATTCCGGGCTCGCAGCGTTGTTGGCTTGTGGCCTTGCAACGCTCGAGGCGACGATATCGATCTGTATGACAGCGAAGATGGTAGAGCGCCAATCGGAACCTTGCATTGCTTAAGGCAGCAAATGCGTAAGGAAAAATCTGACACGTACATGTCTCTGTCTGACTATGTCGCTCCATTGGAAAGCGGCCGCTTCGATTATTGCGGCGGCTTTGTCTGCGCTATTTCAGGAGTAGACGAGTTAGCGAAATCATATGAAGAGCAATCGGATGACTATTCTTCCATCATGATCAAAGCCCTTGGAGACCGGTTCGCCGAAGCCTTGGCGGAGCGCATGCACCGGAAGGTTCGGACCGAGCTTTGGGGATACGATGCGGAAGAATTGCTCAGCAATGCTGATTTGATTGAGGAGCGATACCGAGGCATTCGTCCCGCGGCAGGCTATCCGTCAGCTCCTGATCACACTGAGAAAGCGACGCTGTGGCAAGTTCTGAGAGCGGAGGAGAATACGGGGGCGCGGTTGACGGAAAATTTTGCCATGACACCTGGAAGTTCGGTTAGCGGATTCTATTTTGCGCATCCGAATATCAAATACTTCAACATTGGGATGATTGATCAAGATCAGATGGAGAGTTACGCCTCGCGTAAGGGAATCGCCCTGGAAGAAGCCGAGAAGTGGTTAGCGCCGATCAAAGGCTACTAGACTAGCCCGCCATTGAAGTGGCCTTCGATGGTCTCAGGTTCTCCTAAAAGGTGGCGATTGCCTCGCGATCCCGCCGACTGCCCACATGCGCCGACTTAGCTTGCTGGGAGTGGATTGTACCGTTTTTGACTTGTCGCAGGAAGCGTCCCGGGTTTAGAGGGTTCGCGATTTCGATACCCGGGGCATTTACACCATCCGCCGAAGAGAATGAGTAAATGGCGGAGGCCGAAACGGGCTTCAGCAAGGTGACTTGACGCCTTTACGGAATAAAATTGCTCCTACGCGCGACTACAACTCGACGCCCAATTGCTAGATCAGGACGGCCGTTGCTCTTGATTCTCCCGCTGCCTTGAAAATGGTAAGTCCGCGAGCTCGATTTTGAACACGGCTGCGGTTTGTTGCCTATTCGAAGGAAGGGAGATGGTTGAAAGCGCTGATTGGGCGCTCGATTTAGCTCTATCGAATCGTTTCGACCCATTTGGCGCACCCAATGCTGCAACGGCAGAATAGAATCTCGTTTGTTCAAGGCTATGGAATAGGCTTTTTTTGCAGGAGCAGAAAAAACAGAGGTCGGCGTTAAGGGGTTTTCGCCGGCCTCGCCTTTCCCAGGCTTGCGACCCAATCCAGAGGTCTTGAGGGGGGCGAATGCCTCCAGCCCTTTGATGATACTATTCAGTATTATCGGCTTCTTTGCCAGTCAGCGTCTTAACGAACTTCTTCATGGCGGGAGTTAGAACGCGACCTTTGCGGTGGATAATGGCCAATGGACGCGTGAATCCTTTGCCATTCAAGGTGACGGAAGCAAGCGTGCCTTGTTTGACCTCATGGGCGACTGTCGCTTGGGGAGCGATGGCAATACCTGCGTCAATCTCTACAGCCCGCTTCACGGTTTCGATATTATCGAACTCCATTACGGGCTCTGCGTCGATTTTATTGTCCTTAAATATCTGATCCACGGCTTTTCTAGTGGGTATATCGGGATCGAAACTAATGAACTTGTACTCGCCTAGCATGCTCACGTCGGCGATCGTTTTGCGGGCCAATTCATGGTTCGGGTGGCAAATAGCTACCAGCCGATCCTCGCGAAAGGGAATAATTTCGATTTGCCTCATTTTCACTGGAAATGCGACCAGACCGAAATCAACGGAATTATGGAGAATGTCTTCGTAAACCAGATTCGATCTCCGGTATTCGACTCGAACGTTGACCGACGGGAAATCGGTTAGAAACGATTTTATAAACGGGGGCAGCTCATGCAGCCCGATGCTGTAGATCGTGGATATGCGGATAGTTCCGCTGATCACCTTCCTCATTTCCATAAGCTCGCTCATCAGTTTCTCGTAAACATGGAGAATTTCTTTGGCAGCTTGATAGACGCGATTGCCCTCGCGCGTGAGCTGAAATTGTTTTTGGCTGCGATCTATGAGGAGGTTGTTGAAATGCTTTTCCATTGCCCGGGCTTGTTGGCTGACGGCGGATTGGGTAATGCCATTGAGGCGGGCGGCCTTGGAGAAGCTTTTGGTTTCTACGAGATCGGCGAAAATCTTGAAATTATCGACTTGCATGGCGTTGATGGGTGGGCTCGAAAGAAATATTACAGTATCTAATTGCGATTAAATTGAAAGAGAAGTTTTTTTAATGTTCATCGACTATGAGACATTTCTGGAAAATTTGGGACGCGTCCATGATCAGATTTCCGAGGCGGTGGCGGCGGCTAACCGACAGGAAGGAAGCGTGCAGCTACTGCCTGTCACCAAGAATCATCCTGTGGACGCCGCTAATTTCGCTTTCAGAGCAGGCTTGCCGGCCGTGGGCGAAAATCGCGTGCAAGAGGCTCTGGGAAAGATTGATCAAGCCGACGAGGGATTGCATTGGGAGCTCATCGGTCCTTTGCAAAGCAACAAAGTGAAGAAGGCTGTTTCCAGCTTCTCGAGAATTCAGTCGGTTGATCGAAACAAGATCCTGGCCGCGATGCAGAAGCACGCGCAAGCGAGTGACGTTAGTATCCGCATTTTGCTGCAGGTTAATGCCGGAGACGATCCGAACAAATCTGGAGTCTCTCTTGAGGAGGCAGGGTCTTTGCTGGAATTCGCTTTGAGCCAGGATCGCTTGTCGGTTGATGGCCTGATGACGATTGCCCCTATCGATAAAGACCCTGCCGTGGCTCGAAAGTGTTTCGCCCGATTAAGAGAGTGTCGCGACAGATTGGCCGAGAAATTCCATATCAGTCTTCCGGAACTGTCGATGGGCATGAGTGGAGACTTGCGGGAAGCGATTCTGGAAGGAAGCACACTCGTTCGAGTAGGAACCGCACTGTATGGAGACCGCGATTATAAATGAATCGGTATCGAATCGGGGTTTTGCTCTATTTTCGTTCATTGGATGGCAGCTTGTTGCTTATTCGTAGAAACAAGGCCCCCAACAAGGACCTTTGGTGCGCGATTGGGGGGAAGCTGGAAATGGACACAGGTGAATCGCCATTTGAATGCGCTCGAAGGGAGGCCATGGAAGAGGTCGGAATGGAGATTGGCGATTCCGATCTTTCGCTTCGATGCATATTGTCCGAGGTGGACTATGAAGGAACGGGACATTGGTTGATGTTCATTTTCGACGTGGGCAAGCGTTTGAAGAGCCTGCCTGCCAGTATCGAAGAAGGCGAGTTTGGCTTCTTTGCCAAACGTGAATTGGCCGGATTGAGGATGCCTGTATTGGATAAATATATACTTACCGAGAGAATACTAGCTGGGAATAGGAAAAGCGTCGATTCGATACATGCCGGATCGGGATCGACTGACGAGCCGAGTAAAATAGAGATTCAGGAAACGATAGGCTAGGTGGTGCTCGAATGATCCTTCTCATAGATAACTATGATTCGTTTACGTATAATCTTTATCAATACATATCGGTAATTGAAAATGGCGTGGTCGTTGCCAGAAATGATAGTATTGGCGTTGGAGATATAGAAAGGATGGATCCCGAATTGATTGTCCTGTCTCCGGGTCCTGGCGGACCGGCGTCTGCAGGGCTTTGCGTTGAAGCTGTCCGCGTTTTCCAAGGCAGGATTCCGATACTGGGAATATGCTTGGGAATGCAAGCCATTGCCGTATCTCAAGGGGCGAGTGTTATTAAGGCCCGAAAACCTATGCATGGGAAAACTAGTTCGATAGTACACGAAGGGAGAGGGTTGTTTCAAGGGTTGCCCAACCCAATCATGGCTACTCGCTATCATTCGCTTGTCGTCGAACGGCATTCTTTGCCCGACACGCTTGTCGTGGATGCGGAATCGGAGGACGGTGAAATAATGGCTTTATCCCACAGCATGCGCCCTATTTGGGGAGTCCAGTTTCACCCGGAAGCTTTGCTGACCGAGTACGGGATGGAGCTGTTGAGGAACGCAATTAAGCTATCCCGAAAATGCCGAACCACTGTTTAGACGAGCTGGAAAGGCTGGAGTGCAATGTTGTTCCGGCGGATATTCTCGATTATGCGGAAAAGCATGTTGGATCGATCCTGCTGGATAGCGTTTCCCAGGGTTATGGATTTGGGCGATATTCCATTTTCGCATGTTCGCCAAGAAAAGAGATCTTGGCTCACAGAGATCGTATCGAAATCATAACGACGGAGGGATCTGAGATCCGGCGAGGCGATCCGCTGGAGAGTCTTCGCTTTGAATTAGGGAACCCGAGTAATGAGGTGTTCCCGAAACGCGAGATCCCGCTCTTGGGCGGGGCCTTGGGCTACTTCGCCTACGACTTCGGAAGGCGACTGAGGAAGCCGAGCTTGGGCTTCGACAAGGTCCGCGAATCTCCGGACATGCGCTTTTATCTGTACGACGCAGTTTTGGTTTGGGACCATTTGAGTGAGGAGTTGTTTTTAGCCCGCGATTCGCGAGAAGAAGGCGCGGAGCGAACGAGCGAATTTTTAAAGTCGATTCTTCGGGATTGCCGGTCAGGAGATAAGACGGGCGTTTTCGAGGTAGGTCCTCTTGCGTCAAACATTTCCCGCCAAGACTTTCTCGAGAACGTGGAATCCGTCAGGCGACTGATATTGGAGGGGGAGATCTACCAAGCGAACCTGTCCCGAGGCTATTCAGCGAGCTTCCAAGGGAGTTCTGCGGCCCTCTACCGGCGTTTGCGAATGGAAAATCCAGCCCCGTATTCAGCGTATATGAATTTTGGCGACGAAATAATTCTTTCAACCTCGCCGGAGCGTTTTCTACATTGTCGAGATCGAGTCGCGAATACCCGTCCCATCAAGGGAACCAGACCCAGGGGACGGAGCATTGAAGAACAGGTCCGGCTTGAAAATGATTTAGCTGGCTCGGAGAAAGATAGGGCTGAGTTGCTCATGATTGTCGATCTTGAACGCAACGACTTGGGTCGCGTCTGCGAAATCGGATCGATCCGAGTAGATAATCTTTTTGCTTTGGAGAGCTATGCGTCGGTCATTCATCAAACAGCTTCGGTTTCAGGCCGATTGGCGAATGGGATGGATGCCTTCGATTGTATTGGCGCCATGTTTCCCGGCGGTTCCATTACGGGCGCTCCAAAGATCCGCGCCATGGAGGCGCTGAACGCGATCGAGACAGAATGGCGAGGTATTTACACGGGATCCATCGGCTACCTTGGGAGGGATGGCGAAGCGGATTTCAATATCGCGATCCGAACATTGCGTATCTGCGAAAACCGCGTTGCTTTCAACGTCGGCGGAGGAATCGTATGGGATAGTACGCCGGAGAGTGAATACGAAGAAACTTTGCACAAAGCGAAGGCCATTTTGAAGGCTTTGGGGAAAATCTAGCGATGGAGGAGAATATTGTTCTAAATGGAGAATTGCTATCAGGGGGTGGAGCTTCTTTCCCGGTCAAGGATGAGGGACTCGCTTACGGATTTGGCCTGTTTGAGACAATCAAGATTCGAGATGGCCGGCCTTGCTTTTTCGACGAGCACTATGAGCGGCATCTTTTGGGGGTTGACGCATCTGGAATGAATCTCGGCTTCTCGAAAGAGGAAGTTTATTGGCAGGCGAGAGCTTTAGCTGAATCGATGGGAGTTGTGAACGGGGCTCTCAAGATCGTTACTGCTAAGGCGGGAACCCGTGAAAATACGTATTTGTATTTCAAGCGCGTTTCTTCTGTGAACCTTGATAGGCCTTTGCGGATCCGAATGTCGTCCATGATAAAGACCTCCACGGCGTTTACAGTTAGGCACAAAACCCTCAACTATATGGACAATTTCAGGGAGTTGTCCCTTGCCGAAGAGCATGGTTTCGATGAATGCCTTTTTACTAACGAGCGCGGGGAGTTGACGGAATGCAGCGCGGCGAATCTGTTTTTCGAAAAGGCTGGCGCGATTCGAACGCCATCAGCGGATTGCGGGTTGCTTGAGGGAATCGTTAGGGCGAAGGTCATACAAATAGCGAGAGAAGCGGGATACTCCATTTTGGAAGGAAGGTGCTTTCCGGAAGACTTGGAGGAAGCGGATGGGGTTTTCATCACGAATTCGGGAATCGGGATAGCGGCGGTTGAGGAAATAGATATGGGCCGAACGTTGTCCTTCGATGCCAGTAATGGCGGTATTATTCACAGCTTGTCGTCTAAGCTGGACGAGATGGAAAAGGATAGTCTCCGGAGACCGGATGACCAAGCATTTAAGGCCAATGAATTCGATTAGCCAAACTGAGGGGAAGACGTTGAAACTAGGAGATGCGGACTGGCCTATCGGTGGCCGATGTGGCGTGTTTGGCGTAGTTAACATTACGCCCGACAGTTTTTCGGATGGCGGTCACTATTATGATCCTAGCGAGGCGGTCCGCAGGGGGGAAGCGCTAGCCAAGGAGGGGGCTGATGTTATTGATATCGGTGGAGAGTCAACCAGACCCGGTTTTGAGGAAGTTTCTATTGAGAGTGAGATACGTCGCGTCGTTCCGGTCATTGAAAGTCTATCGCGATCCGCCAATTTCCCCCCTATCTCGATCGATACGTACAAGCCAGGCGTTGCTCGAGCGGCGATCGCGGCGGGTGCTACTGTCGTCAATGATATTTGGGGATTCCGTAAAGAGCCCGATCTCGCTGACATCGTAGCTGAGAGCAGAGCGACCTGCGTGCTCATGCATAATTCCAGAGACGGCTGGCTGAGGGATGGGACATTGGATTCGATAAAGGCGTGTTGGGAGCAGTCAGTGGGTATAGCTCTAGAGCGGGGCGTTCCTGAGAATCGCATTGTTCTCGATCCAGGTATAGGATTTACGGATACGAGGCAGCAGGATATCGAGATAATAAACGGTTTGGGCGAACTACGCGAATGCGGGTTTCCTATTTTGCTCGGAGCCTCGCGAAAACGCGTCACCGGGGAAGCATTGGGACTGAAGGTTGACGAAAGACTGGAGACTACGCTGGCTATATCGGCTTTGGCCATCGACAGAGGGGTCGATTTTATACGCGTTCACGACGTTCTGGAAAATGTCCGGGTTTCCAGGATGCTGGAAACCTTGAGAATAAAGTAAAATGGATACAATTATTCTTAATCGTATTGAGCTTATGGGTTCTATTGGAGTTGCGCCGGAGGAAAAGTCGGATCTCCAGCGCTATTGGATTACCCTAGAAATAGAAGCTGACCTGCGTCGGGCTGGGGCTAGCGATCAGTTGATGGAAACTATCGACTACGCAGTTGTATTCAAAATCTGCGAACAGCTAATGCGATCCGCGAGTTTCGATTTGCTAGAGGCTTTTGCAGAAGAGCTAGCCGCTCAATTGCTGACCCGTTTTCCGATAGCGGAAAAGGTGTTGATCGAAGTTCTGAAGCCGGATGCTCCGATAGAAGGAGTCTTCGACTCAGTGGGGATACGAATAGCCAGAGCGAAAAATGGTTGAGGCTTATCTAAGTATCGGCAGTAATTTAGGGGATCGGGCCGGCTTGCTAAAAAGGGGGGTCGAGGCAATCAATGCGCGCAAGGGGATTTCCGTCAGTCGCGTATCTCCTGTTTACCGAACGGAACCGGTAGGCCCAATCGAGCAGCCGGACTTTTTCAACGCGGCTGTAGCGATAGAAACTTCGTTGGGGCCCGAGTCGCTATTGGAATCTCTGTTGAAAATAGAGCGCGGGTTTGGAAGAGTCCGTGATAGAGTCTGGGGCCCGAGAACTTTGGATTTAGACATTATCCTCTACGGGAAGGAAACATGGAGCACTCCAGCGTTGGAGATTCCACATCCAAGGGCTTTGCAAAGAGCTTTTGTGTTGAAACCGTTGATGGACCTCATTCCCGAGACCACGATTGGGGGCGTATCGATCGAATCGGCTTTGGGCGAGGTGAGCCTCCGCGGGGTCAATCAATTGATTGATTTCGAAAGAATACAATCGGTAGGAGTTCTAGGAGCTAGCGGGAACCCGGCCCGTTTTGCTCATCGGGCCCAGGGGATGTTGATGGAGAGTGGCCACTCGGTCTATCCCATATCAATACGAGAATCGGAGATCCTAGGGGTTCCGTGCAGTCGTTCTATAATGGATACTGAAAAGCCGCTAGATACAGTGACACTTTATCTATCGCCGCCTCGTCAGATAGAGGTTATCGGCGATCTGATAGCCGCCAGACCGGGCAGGGTTATTTTCAATCCCGGTACAGAATCCGTCGATAGTCTAGAAAAGCTTGATAATGCCGGGATACCTTGCAGCGAGGCATGCACCTTAGTAATGCTTCAAACGAATCAGTTTTGACAAGGGTCAAGAGTAGGGAGCGCGCGGACTGGCTCGCCCCTAAATGAAACAGGTCGTTCAGGTCTCAGGGCAGGCGACAACGCTTAGTCGGCAATTACCCAGTAGTAGCGATTATCTGCGATCTTGCGGAACTGTCCTGTGGCTAGATTGCCATCATCGATAATCGCGTCGGTCTTGGCTAGGTCTTCTTCAGGGAGAGTGGGTGATACGACGCCAACGGCCGATGTTATGCCGCTATCGAATTGCTCGAAGTCCGAGCGTCCGCCCATAGGTGTTTTTGACTCGAAAAATCGCTTGGAAAAATAGCCCAGCATTTCATCAGGAAAATAGCCTGAGGTGGTGTCTGGCGGCCACAATCCTGACTCGAGGATGTAAGTTTCGGAAGCAGATGCAAGTGTTCTCACATCGCGTCCGAAGGCTGCTGCTCTCGAGTTCTGCGTTACTTTGAGAAAGTATGGGATAGCTAGGGCGGCCAATAGCCCGACTACCGCAACGACGATTAGGAGTTCGACGAGGGTAAAGCCTCTCTTGGATCGCTTTAGTTTTCGCGTAGCCGATTTCATTTCGATTTTGTTCGGTTTTGCGAGGGAACGTGATCTTCAAACGGTGTTTCTAGTTTTCGTCCAGCTTGTTTCACTAACGGAGGGGAATCCCTGGAGGATAAGGAAAATATCTCAGGATTTGAGAATCAATGCTCTTACTGGGTAGCGCAACGACCGCTCCTAGGCTGATATCCTCATGCGAAGCCGATAGGTACTTGTCTGTTGAGCAATAGGGCCGTTATCTATTCAAGCCGTGCTAGAGGTTTGAAAAGTACTTTGGCCTCTTTAGATAGGATGGATTGGATTGTACTAATAGGACTGATCGATAGCCTCCAACTCCTCCCATCGCTGGAATATCGATTCGGTCTCCGCCTCGATTGAGGCGATTTCTTCGTTTGCAGAGCTGGCAAAGGACGGATCGGATCGGAAGTTTGCCGGGTTGCTGAGTTGATGGGCGAGTTCCACCTTGCGTTTGTCCAGCGTCTCAATTTTCGCGGGGATCGATTCGAGCTCCATTCGTTCGGCTTTCGAAAGGCGGCGCGGTCGTTGTTTCCAATCTTTGGATTTTTGCTTGCACTTCCGCGTTTGGTTGGGAGTTCGTGGGTTATTTTGGGCTAGCCAGTCATCATAGCCTCCTGGGAATTCAATTACCCTCCCCGAAGCGTCGATGACAATCAAATGAGTGACAATATTTTCCAGGAATGCTCGATCGTGGCTAACGATTAGCAAGGTACTTGGGAAATCGCCTATTTGCTCCTCCAGAGCTTCGAGCGTTTCCAAATCGAGGTCATTCGTCGGCTCGTCCAGAACTAAGAGGTTGGCTGGACGGGAAAATAGCTTTGCAAGTTGGAGTCGATTTCGTTCGCCCCCGGAGAGTGTTTTGATGGATGAGCGAGCTTTGTCCGGGGTAAATAGGAATTCTTGGAGATAAGAAATGGCGTGTTTCGATTTTCCCTGAATGGTAACCGTTTCGTTTCCGTCGGTCAGATTTTCCAGAACGGTTGTATCCTCGTCAAACTGTTCCCTCAACTGATCGAAGTAGGCGATCTGGAGCTTTGTTCCTTGTTCGATCTTTCCGGAAATGGGAGCGATTTCGCCCAGAAGAGCCTTGACTAGAGTGGTCTTTCCAGATCCGTTGGGACCGACGATACCAATTCGATCGCCGCGGAATATTTCTAGCGAAAACGGCTGCAAAATGGTCCGCCGGGAGATTTCTATTTTCGCGTTCTCCGCCCAAACGACTTTTCTTCCCGATTGTTCGGAACCGTGGGTTCCCAATTTCGCTGTCCCAGGGCGGGAGCGGCGATTCGCCCGTTCTCGCCTCAATTCTTTCAGCGCTTTGACGCGGCCTTCGTTGCGGCTCCTTCTCGCTTTGATCCCTTTTCTCAGCCAGGCCTCCTCGTTGGAGAGTCTTTTGTCGAATGCCTGTTGATTCTTGGCTTCCGCCTCCAGCAAATCGGCCTTTCTCGACAGGTAGGTGTCATAGCTGCATTGAAAGCTACGGACAACGCCCAAGTCGATTTCGACAATGCGGGTAGACAAGTTGCGAATCAAAGATCTGTCGTGGGTTACGAAAATCACGGTCGTCTTGCTTTTAAGGAGAAAGGCCTCCAGCCAGGTAATGGATCCGAGATCCATGTGGTTGGTTGGCTCATCAAGAACGAGAATGTCGGGGTCATTTACGAGAGCCCGACCGAGCAGGGCTCTACGTTTCATCCCACCAGAAAGATCGTCGAATCGGCTCTCAGCATCCAATTCGAGCTCCTCCAGCATCCGATTGACGCGCTGTTCCATTCTCCACTGGCGATCCGCGTCCAAAGTTTCCGCGCCGTTGCCATCTTTTAGCGCATGGCAAAGGATCTGACCTTCGGGTCCATACCCTTCCGCAACGATTTCAAAAACCGATAGCCCAGTATTGGCCGGAATGTCCTGGCCTAGAATAGCTGGCTTGTTCCCATTTGGAAAGGTCACAGATCCCGAGTTTGGGGCTATTTCGCCAACGATTATCTTAAGAAGAGTCGTCTTCCCCGATCCGTTTCTCCCCAGCACGCAAACCCGTTCATTGGAATCGATATTCAGGTTGACGGCATCCAATATAGGAGGGCCGCTGAACCGTATTGAGACATCTGATAGGCTTAGAACCGGCATAGCATTCGAACAGTGAATGCAAGGGTGTAGCAGAGGTATTGCAAGCCAGACGAAAGGAATGAGGTCTCTAGGGAGCAGCGATAGTAGATTCGGAAAGCGGCGATGTTTAGCTTGAAAGCCGACCAGGGCTCGATCACTGCTAGTGGTCCGTTCTAAAATCCTATTTCATGCCCCCCTCTCAGCACAAAGGCATCGCCGCGAACAACTTGGCGGAAATGTACCGCTTAGCAGCAGAGCGTTACGGTGACTCGCCCGCATTCGCAAAGCGAGTCAAGAGCGGCGTCTTCCAGCCAGTTAGCTATAAAGCGCTCTACGAATATGGGGTATGTTTGGGAACAGCGTTGATTGAGCTGGGGGTAGGGGCAAGAGACCATGTGGCCTTGCTGTCGGATAATCGAGTGGAATGGAACATTGCGGACTACGCCATTCTTTTGATCGGAGCTGCGGATGTGCCTCGAGGCACTGACGTCACGAACCAGGAAATCGAATACATTCTAGACCATTCGGACAGTGAAATAGTATTTGTCGAGACACGGCGGCTCCTCGATAGAGTGATTTCGATAATGTCCAAGCTGGCTAAGGTTCGCCACCTCGTTTTGATGGATCCAAAGGCAGAGCCACCGGATGGGATCCTTTCCTTGCCAGACCTTATCGTTCGCGGCCGAGGCCTCAGATCTGCTGGCGATCGCAAAGTGGAGGAGAGGACTGCGGGCATTTCGCAAGAGGACCTCTTCACTGTAATTTACACCTCTGGCACCACCGGAACTCCGAAAGGGGTCATGTTGACGCATGCGAGCATGGCGTCGCAGGTCCGCAATTTGCCCTTTCCCTTGGAACCCGATGATCGTCTGCTCTCCATACTCCCAGTTTGGCATAGCTACGAGCGAGTATTCCAAATGATAGCTATAAGCAACGGGAGCTGCACCTACTTCACCAGCCTCAGGACTTTGGCAGATGATCTGAAAAAGGTTAAGCCGACGATTATGGCCTCCGCTCCCAGGCTATGGGAGAATCTGTATTTGCGGATCTTGAAGAACGTCCGCGATTCGCACTGGATCCGTCGCGGACTTTTCCACTGCGCCTACTTCAGCTCTAGGATGGTCAAAGGCTCGCTGTTTTTCTTGCAAGGGAAGCGCATCGACTTGCATGGCAGAACGGCGATTCAATCGATGTACCTGGGCCTGCTGCACTCCTTGCGTATCCTTTTGTTTTCTCCCCTATACGTAGCATTGAATGCAGTTGTCCTGGAAAAATTGCGACTAATCGTTGGGGGCAGCTTTAAAGGCACCGTTTCGGGCGGCGGGGCTTTGCAACCGCATGTGGATGAGTTTTTCAACTACATTGGCATACCGGTTCAGGAAGGCTATGGGCTTACCGAAACTGCCCCGGTGATTGCCGTTAGAACGACACCTCGGCTGGTCATCGGCACGGTCGGGCCGCTTTACGCAGAAACGGGACTACGCATAGTAGATCTGAATACAGGCGATATTCTTTATCCGAATTCCAGTTTGCCGGAAGATGGCAGGGGATTGAAGGGCGAGGTTCACGTCAAAGGTCCCCAAGTGATGAAAGGGTACTATAAGAACGCGGAAGCCACGGAAAAGGTTCTCAAGGACGGATGGTTGAACACAGGAGACATAGGGATCTACACGTACAACGATTGCTTGAAAATCGTGGGGCGTTCGAAAGACACAATCGTCTTGCTCAACGGGGAAAATATCGAGCCTATTCCGATCGAGGCGAAAATTTGCGAATCCCCCTTAATCGACCAGTGCATGGTCGTAGGGCAGGACCAGAAGCAATTGGGAGCCCTAGTTGTGCCGTCTATGGAGGGTTTCGGGGAAACCGGTACGTCCCGGGAGTCTTTAGCCGAGCTATCAAGTCTTGGTGAAGTGGAAAAGCGCGTTCTCGAGGAGATAAAGAGGCTCGTCTCCAGCGAAAATGGGTTCAAGAGCTACGAGCTTATCAAATGCGCACGTCTCTTGCCAAAAGCGTTTGAAATTGGCGATGAGATGACGAATACCTTTAAGATTAAAAGGCATATCGTTTCCGAAAAATACGCTGAGCTTATCGAGAGCGTATACGAGCAATAGACCTACCGAAGCAGCTCGCACTTGTTGTGGCGAACGAAGTAGAGAGCGGCGGCTGTCAAAAGCAGATGTATTCCGATATTGGTGACGCCGTCAATATTCCCCAATAGCATGAGTCCATATGCTAGACTCACGTAGGTCAAACTGATGATCGCCAGGGTGTGTTTAGTACGCACCCCTAGGAATAGAGCTAGGCCGAGAAGGATCTCGATGTAGGCGATTGCGTAGAGGTAGGGAGCGAAGAGGAAAGCAGGCAGGTTGGTGCTGTTGGAAAAAACCTCTATGCGGCCCGCTACGAAGCCGTCGTAGAAGTTGCTAAACGAATAGCCATCTTCGCCATTAAATTTTCCGAGACCGGCGGTCATAAAGCGAAGCGCAAGGAATAAGCGAAGCGAAAGAAATGCCCACGTTTCCGCGGACCAGTAAAGAAAAGAGCCGTTGCGTTGATTGGAGTTTCTTGGCATTTGAGTAAACTTTGTCTTTGGGGATTTTAGATTAGGTAGCGAGGTTCTAGTATTTCAGAGAACCGGCGGTGAATAGTTCGGCTTTGACGACATCATTTTCCGTATGAAACCACTCTCTTCGAGTGTATTTACGAATCAGGTACGTTACTACGGTAGATGTATTGACGATAAAAAAGGAATAGAGAAGAGCGGGCCAAAGGATGTCGCCAGACATCTGGCTGCTAAAGCTCAGCAATATTATGGCGAAGGCGAGCGGGCCATTTTGGATGCCGGTTTCCAAGGAAACGGTCCGGCTACTGCGCCTGTCCATGCCGAGAATCCTGCTGAAGTAGTAGCCGAAAAGAAATCCGCCGAGGCCGAGAAAAATGCTGGCAACGAGGATGAGCGGGCTGGTCTCGTTCGGATTGAGCATGCGATCTACGTTTCGTGGGAGCCAGCTGATGATGAGAAAAATGATGACGATAATTCCCAAGGCTCCCCCCGTTTCCTCCATATTCTTTCCCCAGCGGTCGCTCTTGGATTTGAGATACACGCCACCGGCCACGGGCAAGAGGCAAATTAGCAGCGATCCCACCACTTTCCCGAGATCGATTTGAATCTGGTCGTTGGTGAAGGGCCCGGCGTAAATGCTAAGCAGGACTGGCATCGCCACGAGGGCGACAGCGGTTGTCAAGGTGCTCAAGGAAATGCTGAGAGCGAGGTCCCCTTTGGCGAAATAGTTGAACAGGCTGGAAGTCGTGCCGGAAGGGCAACAGGCGACGATTATCAGACCGATCGCAACGGGATCCGAAAATTTGAACAACTTGGCCATGCCGAACGCGAGAGCGGGCATAATCAGGTACTGGGATAGGAATCCTACAATCGCTGGTTTCGGGTGACGGGCGGCTTCTTTAAAATCGTCTAGTGAAAGCGTGCAACCCAGCCCGAACATGATCACGAGGGTCATCAATATCAGCAGGTTAGTTTCGGTGGGGGTAAGCATTTCAGCCCTTTATGCGAGTTTCGCTCGCCTCGTCAATAGCTGCCGGAGTTGTAGTCCCTTGAGGGCCGTTTAACTATTGACTGCAGGGCGCCGATACTAGGAGAGCCATGCGTCTGCTTTGTTTAATTGCTATAACTACCGTTCTTTGCGGTCTGGTTGAGGGTCGAACACTTAGGTTCGAGCCCACCGAAAAGCAGGTCGCTGAGCACAAGGGCGAGGTTTTTAAAGTAGCTCGCGACTATATCGTCAGGACCTTCAATCTTAACCCACTTAAAGAAGGCCTATTCAATGCGGTCCGATTTAATTCAACGGGTGTTTGGGGGGACTTCCGCTGCCGCATCAAAGAGCTGGGAGATCATCGTTACGAGGTTCAGGGATGGATATCGGCCGAGGGCTTTGAAGAAGAGGAAATCGTTTGGTCGGTAGTGTTGACCTATGCGTTGCTGGACCCTGAAGGTTGGAAGTACCGTCGACTGGACGAGGATTTTGAAAACGAACCCCAAATAACGTCTTGGCGATTCGGCGCCTACCGTAGCGTGCCATACGAAGCTGAGTATTCGGACGACTTTCTCGCTCGGTCAGGGAATCACTGGTAAGTAGCTGTTCTGCATAGCGGGGAGCTTTTCCCTCAGCGAACCATCTGTTTTAGTTGCTCGCTGGGGAAATACCTTCCGGGGCAAAGCGTGTGCTTGGGGTGCATCAGTTTATGGGTCGTGACGTTCTTGCCGGGAATTCCTGTTTTGGCCTGCAGGTAGTCAATCAGGGCTTCGAGCTGATCTAGTTGGCGAGACTTGGGGCGGGTCTTTTCGAAATTCCCGATTAGGCAGATGCCGATGGCGACCTGATTGTGGGCCCAGAGCTTCATGTGGCCGCCGTGCAATTGATTCTCCCAGCGCTTCCCGATGTAGATATCGCCGTTTTTCGTCCCTCGAGTGCCATTCTCGATAACGAAATGATAGGCGAGACCGTTTTCCATGCGCCGTTCCTCTCGGTGGAAGCGAGCAATGTTAATCGCTCGATCAGCGGTCGTTCCGCTATGGTGCACGACGATATTCTTCCATTGGCCTTGCTTTATGTCGATCTTGTCCAGGGCATTGCGAACACTCCAAGGAAGTCGCGTGTATTTTGGGGGAGCCACCCCTGATTTGGAGGGAATCCGGATTACCTGTCCGACTCGAATTTTATTCAAATTGCCAATACCGTTGAATGCCCCGATCTCTCTGGCTTTCAGCCCGTATTGGGCCGCTATCGAGGACAGGCTTTCGCCCTGGCGGACCTTGTGTTCAATGTACTTGGGCGCTGTGCCGGGAATTTCCAATTTCTGGCCCACCACGATTTTGTCGGCGTCTTTAAGATTGTTGGCTCTTTTGACTGATTCTACGGTTACCCCGTAGGATTTGGCAATGGCTGTCAGGTTTTCGCCCTTGCTGACTACATGGACCAAGGCCTCGCTCGCGGGTAGAGCGGCTACCGCGAGTAATAGAAATAGGGTACGGCAGGCAAGCATGGGCAATTAGGTCGATTCAGAGGATCGCTTCTTTAAAATCTTCTTCAATTTTTTGCGGTCTTCTTTGCTGACGATGTAACCAATGCAATTGGACTCGCCGCAAAGACAGGGGTGCTCCTCCCAATGTTCCAGGTCGTATCCGTAGTTGAACGTCAGCTCCTCTCCCTTTTTGATATTGCGCAAGGCGACGATCCAAATTTCGCCGTCGATATCCTGGGCCTCGCAATTCGGTTTGCAGGAATGATTGGCTAGCCGGGCGATGTTCCAATCGAAATTACCGTCGAGATCCCGCCTGTCGTCGAGATTGAAGATGTAGACTGAGCCGTCATCGCTTTCTTGGGCGACATCATGCTGGGCGATGCCGCGCCGGGTAGACTCTTTTTTGGGAATCAGCTCGCCGAGGTATTGAATGATATAAGCGTCCTTCGGTATCCGTTTGGCGGCGAAAAGCCCGCGATTGTGGATGGAGGATGAAGCAGTTTCTACGTAGGGGAATTCTGGTGGGTTTCCCGCTTTGTCCAGACCGACGAACACCCGTTTCCGGGCCTTTTTAGACTTCTTTTTGCTGTCTTTCAGTTTTTGGGCCATTAGACGCGCTGTACGGCAATCCGTGCCGATTCTGCAAAGCCGAACGGCCTAGGCCTTTGAATGCAATCCATTTCCGTCGACTAGATTGGCCTCTGCGAATCTTGATAGATTTTTGCCGAATATCTCCCCTGCCTTTTGGGCCACGAAACGAATTGGAGGGAGTTTGATTGGCGTTCCCGTTTGGCGGATGGTGTAAATGGCCGTTTCTAACTTGTCGCGGGTAGGCTCAAGTTATCTAGTGCTTGAGGAAACAATTGCAACGAGGCAGATAGAGTGGAGGTCTAAAAACGAGTTATGCGCCAATTGAGACAGCAGAAGCCATTTGAGGAAAAGCGAGAGCTTTGGCGGAGCCGGTTGGATAAGCCGATTGGTCCAGGGATGATGCTTACGCTGATCCCTACTCTGATCATGTGCGTGTTCCTCGTGATGGCAGCTCCCTACCTGAAAACGATTTTGCTCAAGTTTTTCGAGATGGATAAGGAGAGCGTCATTGTTCCTATTAGCTTGGCAGAGGATGGTGAAATCGCGGTTCCCGCAACGCCGCCACCCAATCCAGAGATCGCGATTGCGGAAATCTATCAAAGGCAATTCGACAAGGAAGGCTTCGATTGGCGCAAGCCGCCGGAGATAGAAATCCCAAAGGAAGCGCCGGCCAAAGAAATCGAAAAAGAGATAAAGCCGGTCCCGGTCGAGATTCAGCTCCCGACTGAGCCACCGGAGTTAGATCGGAATTTGTTACCGGAGGAAGAGTAGCTCTTTTAGGTTGGGCCAAGGCGCTATGATACGCCGATTACTGGTTGTAGGAAGCTCGCTCGCGAGCGTTAGTTTCCTACACCGTCAATCTAGTTTAGTTGAGGTTCATGCGCGACGGCGGAACCAGTAAATGATGCAAAGTGCCCGCGAGCCGCGCGATCCGATCCCGGGAAGGGATTCTGCGCTAGCGCCTTAAACCAAATTGTAGTCGCCTTGCAGGGTAGCGTCAGCGCGTTTGAGGCAGTCGCTTACATCCGTCACGAGATTCCATAGCGTCTGTTCACCCTCGCCAAGCAAGTTTAAAACGAGCAGATCCGGACCTTGATCCTGGTCGGGGATTTCGTTGGTCTCCCGTATAACGCCTGTGATCCATTTAGAGAGGTTCAGCAGACAGGCCATTTTTCCACTCGTGTTGCAGTCCAATGGCGAAAATTGGAACCGAACGGGGTCCGTAAAGGCATCGGGGAACCCCCAAACCCGTAGGAGCGTGTAGGACAAGCCGGATGTTCCGAAGCTTTTTAGCCGCAGATTGAGGCGACCGAAAGGATTTGTCATATGAGCTTTTAGCGGAACTTCATGGGCCTCGTTGATGGCGCTGGCCAAGGAGTGAAGCAGACCTATCGAATAGGCTTCATGGGGATCCAGCCGGTGTTTCGCCGCTAAGCTCTCCATGCAAACGGCGCAGGTGACCGCCCGTTTCCAAGCATCGACGCTATAGCTAGCTAATTCAACGGCTTCGTCGCTATACTGGTAGGCATAGATACCGAGAAGATCGTACATGCGTTCGAAACCGACGGCAGTTGCCGCTTGCTCGATGCTCGTGTAGCCGCCGGTCCGGGCGTTCGTCATTTGATTGGCCTCTCTCAAGATGCGTGTCGCGAGAAGGGGTTCCAGGCGGATGAGGGCAATAATCTCGTCGGGATTTATATTCCCCTCAGAGACCAAGCTTTTGAGGCTGTTAGAGATTGTGGGCGCGGGAGTCATGGTCTCAAATCGGCTTTGCAGCCGATCGACGGTTGTGGTGATTTGTTCCATGGCCTCAATAAACGCCCAATGTTCGAGGCCTTTAAGCGTTCTTGAAAAGAACTGGTAATCGATCCTATTATTTTGGCTGGCGGCTACCGTAGCAGCGCGATCGGCGCTAGTGAATTTCCTCTAGGGTCGAACTTCGCTAATCACTCATTCGCTGCGTCCGGCTCTTGGGCATGAAACCCATGGAAGTGCCCTAGCTAGTCTTGCCCAAATGTTCTGCAGCCTGGTATCCGTTGTCTACCTGATTGGCAGTCAATGGCTTGCTCAGATATAGTAAATCAAGCGTTGATTTTTTCTCGACTATGGATTTCGTGGTCCATTGCGCGAGAGCCCCGGCGTTGGGGTCTCGCGTTTTTCATCGTATGGAAGTCATGTCCTCATGGGTTTTGCCGTTTCTGATCGGTTTCGCCACCGCTCTTTTTGCTGGCTGGTTGATGTCGAAAAGAACCCGTGCCCAGGTCAAAGCGGAAGCGGATGCGATCATTTCCTTGGCCAGGAGAGAAGCGGATGTGGTGACCAAGGAAAGTCGATCGGAGCTGGAGCTGGAGATTCGCGAGAAGCGTAGCGAGATCGAGCGCGAGGCTAAGCGTATGGAGATGGAAATCGATCTTCGACTGAGTGAGATCAAGTCCCACGAAGAAAGCTTAGCCGCCTTGGATCATGAGCTGCGCTTGCGGGAGAAGACGATCGAGGACGAGATTAAAGACCTGAAAGAAGACGAAAGGCGGCTTTCGGAGATGTCCAAAAATGTTCAGCGGACGATGGCTAATCTGGCTTCTATGGATGTCCAGGAAATCAAAAAGGAGCTACGTGAGCAGGTAAGGCTGGAGAGCAATGACGAGCTTTCGAGGTTGCGAAAGGAATTGCTCGAGCGTTCGGAAGCGGACGTGAATAGGGAAGCGAGTCGAACTTTGTTGGCTGCCATGCAAAGAATCGCGAGCAAGCCGAACAGCGATATTAGCGCGGCCATCGTTCAGCTTCCCAATGATGACATGAAGGGCCGCATAATTGGGCGAGAGGGTAGGAATATAAAGTGTTTCGAAACTGCTACGGGCACGACCTTGCTCATCGATGAATCCCCGCAGATGGTACTCGTCTCCTCTTTCGACCCAGTCCGACGGGAGATCGCCAAAACAGCATTGGAACGACTGGTTAAGGACGGCCGGATCCATCCGGCCACGATTGAAGAGTTCGTTGGAGCCGCCAGTTTGGATGTGGATGAGATAGTCGAAAATGCCGGGGATGCGGCTACGAATCGCTTGAAAATCTCCCGCCTTCATCCGGAGATCATAACCTTGCTTGGCAAGTTGAAATTTCGCTCTTCGTATTCGCAAAACGTGCTCGAGCACTCCATCGAGGTTGGGCAGCTTTGCTCGATTTTCGCCTCGGAGATGGGGCTCGACCCGAATATAGCTAAACGAGCTGGTTTATTGCATGACATTGGCAAGGCGATCGATGGAGAATATGAGGGGAGCCATGCCCTCGCGGGAGCTGATTTCGTCAGAGCTCGGGGAGAGAGTGATATTGTGGTCAATGCGGTGGCTGCCCACCACGACGAAGTTCCGCCGGAAAGCCTTTATGCAGGAATCGTTGTTTTGGCGGACACAATTTCCGCAGTCCGCCCTGGAGCTCGATCCGAATCGATCTCCTCGTACATAGACAGACTTAATTCGCTTGAGAAGCTGGCTGTTTCCTTCCCAGGGGTGAAATCAGCCTACGCGATACAAGCCGGTCGCGAAGTGCGTGTCCTCGTCGACCCTAACTACGTTTCCGATGATGAAGCCAAGACCCTCTCTCGCAGCCTTCGGGATCGTATTGAAGACGAGCTCGAATACCCCAGCTCCATTCGAATCACGATAATTCGCGAACAGCGGTTTACTGATACAGCAAAGTAGGAGACTGCTGTAATTCAGGGGAGCGCTTTCTCGAGCCAGCAAACATCGTAGTACTGGCCGAATTTGTAACCGACTTGGGAAAAGACTCCAACCTCTTTGAACCCGAGCTTTTTATGCAGCCCTATCGAGGCTTCGTTGGGAAGAGTGACGCCTCCGTAGGCTCGATGGAGGTCTGTTGCCGCCAATTGCTCCAGAAGGGCCCGGTATAATTGGGTGCCGAATCCTTTGCCCAATTCACTTGGGTCGATGTAGATGCTGGTTTCAACAGAGAGACAGTAGGCGGCCTTCGATCTGAATTGGCTACTTGAGGCATATCCTATCGCTTGGCCGTTTAGCTCGGCCACTAACAGCCGGTAGGGCCCGGATTCACTGTACTGGCTGAACCACGACGACAAACGTTTCTCGGTGGACCATGGCTCGATATCGAAGCTGATCGCCGTGTTGGCGACGTAGTGATTGTATATCTCGGTAATCCGAGGAATGTCGGCTGCCTTGCCTGACCTGATCGCGAGAGCGCTATCCACGATTCCTCCGTCGCTGGCTTTTCATGTGCTTCAGTGTATCAACAAAAATATATACGCGGCATCGCTGGCCACTATTTCGGGGACGATTCGAATAAAAGTTTCAGGGGAGTTCGGCTTTGAGTTGAAGGATTTTTTCCCTGAGCGTCTGGTCGAGTTTCTTGGCCATCGTTCCGTTTTGGTCGTGTCCGGCTTCGTGTATCCGAATAGCTACTATTCTGAGCGTATCGATTGTCGACTTAGCCGATCCGTCAGGGAGTTTCCCTTCCAGTTCTGCGATGGCCTTAGTCAGGGCGATTTCCAGGTGGTGCATTTCTACGTAGGCTCCTTCGGCAGTGGCCGCGGTCATTTCGTCGGCTATCTCGAGAAGATGGTTGATCAAGGCTTCGGTGCCTAATTGATCGACTTGGACACTCTCGTAAGCCTTGGGCTCCCGGTCGACATCGTGAATATCCATGCTGCCCCCGCTGCAACCAGCGATTAGCAAGGAAAGGCAGATAGCGGATGATCTGTTGTATTTCATTTGTGTTAGGTAGATCAGGAATTGAGAACTCGAATGACGTCAGCATGCAGATCCGAATTGGCAGCAACGATCGAGTTTCCTTTGGCAGGATCGCCACCTTCCCAATCGGATATTCTGGCACCGGAGCCGCGAATGATTGGAATGAGCGCCATCAAGTCCCACGGATTCATCTCGGGGTCTAGCATGATGTCGGCCTTGCCACTGGCGACTAGATAGTAGCCGAAACAATCCCCCCAAGTCCGTGTAAAGTAGGTTTTGCTAGACAGCTGATCGAAGTTCGTTGAACCCTTGACCTCACCGATATACGCTTGGTCCGTGCATAGAAGAATGGCTTTTTCGAGAGGCTTCCCTGTGGTGGCCTTTACCGGATAGCCGTTTAGATAAGCAGTTTCGCCGTCTCCGCTAATGCGGTCGCCGATGGCTGGATAGTTGATGCAGCCGTAGATGGGTTCGCCGTGTTCTAAGAGGGCGATCATCGTTCCAAAGAGGGGGCAGCCGGCGGCGAAGGACTTGGTGCCGTCGATGGGATCGATCACCCAGGTCATCGCGGCGCCAGGATTCACATCATCGAATTCTTCTCCTTTGATCCCGTGTTCAGGGTAGAGCACCTGGATTGCTTCGCGAATCTCGCGTTCCGTTTCCCGATCCGCAAAAGTGACCGGGGTGTCATCGGACTTCATTTCGACTACCAATTCAGCATTTCTGTAGGCGGACAGGATCGTTTTCTGGGTTTCCACGCAAAGCTTGCGCGTAAATTCGTCGAATTCGTCGAAGTGCATTTCTCTAGGATTCGAAGATTGCGCAGACAATCCGGCGGCTTAAAGCTTTTTGCGGATAAGATGGAAACCTATTGGGATGCAATTCCGATTCATGTAATCGATTTCGAAGGCGGTCCGCAGTGCGGTATCGTGGAGTTCGGAGTAGTCTCACTTAGAGGAGCTGCCATCGAATCAGTCGCCTCGAGGCTCTGCCGCCCCTTGAAAAAGATTCCGATCCGCGAGCAAACGGTGCACGGAATTTCTTCGCGGATGGCCGAATCGCAGTCCACGTTCAAGGAGGAGTGGGATCGCTTTGCTGCCTTGAGAGAGTCAGGACCTATGGCCGCCCATTTTGCATCCGCGGAAAGCTCGATGCTTAAGTCGGCGTTTCCTTATCCACGCAGTTCGCCTAGCTGGCTGGACGATGGGAAGCGAATGGTGAGCTGGGGACCGTGGATCGATACTGGAGTATTGTATCGTAATCTAGGGTACGGAAACGAATCGAACAAGCTCAAGGACCTCATCGGGCGACATGGATTGCAGGAAGAACTTGATGAATTGGGAGCTGACTATTGCCCTGAGGGGCGAAGGGGCTATCATTGCGCGTTGTACGATGCGATTGCCTCCGCCCTGCTGTTGATCAATTATTGCCGAAACGTGATGGAGGAACCAGTGACTCTAGCCGCTTTGATTGCCCGTAGCCAAGGGAACCCGGTTAAACGGCAGAATGTCGAGCAACGGGAGTTGTTCTGAGTAAGCGTTTCGTGAGTCTTTTTCGAACTAGCTCCTAGTGTTTTTCTATTATATATCGAGAAGAACTCCAGTGGGATCGCGGGCGGTTCGTTCTCTGAATCGCGCCCCAAATTCCTCACCTCGTTTTACCAATTGCCAAAAAGAGCTAATTTATGGCGCTTCAAAAGCGGGCGAGCCGCCTGCGATCCCAGGTTGTTTGTGAGAGCTTCGCAGAAGGGACGGGGCAAGCGAGGCTGTCGGCCCGACTGGGTTGCTATATTTTTTCCAGTTCCTCTTCCTTGCTTTGCAATTGATCAGCAAGTTGGTTCCAATCCTCGTAAAGGGATTCGAGTATCTTCTCGTCTTTGTCATGTCTGAGCATGCTCTCCTTGGCCTCCGGTAACTTGAAGTAATCGGGATCCGACATTTTCGCTTCCAACTCTCGTTGGCTAATCTCGATATCCGCTATCCGTTTCTCGACCGCATCGTGTCGCTTTCGAATTGGGCTAAGCTCGGCGACCAGAGCGGCTCGAGCTTGGCGTCGCTGTTTGGGTGTCAGTTGGGTGTTGGCCGTGGATTGTTGCCTAAGCGTTTCGCTGGCGGATTCGCCGGAAATCTGGTCGAGCTGTTCTTCAAGGTGTTCTAAATAATCGGATACGTTACCTGGATAGAGCGATAGCCCATCTTTTCGTATCTCCAGAGTCTTCGTTACGATGCTGTCCACGAAAGCTCGGTTGTGCGAAACGATAAGAAAGGCGCCGTCATAGGACGCCAGCGCCTTTTGAAGAGCTGCTTGAGAGCGCATGTCCAGGTGGTTGGTGGGCTCATCGAGAACGAGGAAGTTGGCTTTTCGGGTCAGGATTTTGGCGAGCGCCAAACGATTGCGTTCGCCTCCAGAAAGAATGCGGGTCTTCTTAAATACATCATCCCCGTGGAAGAGAAAGGCCCCTAGAGCTGTCCGGAGCTGAGTGGTCGATTGGCCAGATTCGCTGTTTTCCAGGGTTTCCAGCACCGAAAGCTCGGGATCGAGCTCTTCCGCCTGGTGCTGGGCGAAGTAGGCTATTAAAGTATTGGGTCCCAGTTCTCGTTCGCCGCTTTGGAAAGGCTCGATTCCAGCTATAATCTTGGCAAGAGTGGACTTCCCTGACCCATTGACGCCGACGACGGCGATTCGATCTCCTCGCTCGATACGAATAGAGGCTTTTTTGAATACATTGAGCTCGCCAAATGATTTCTCGATATTCTCCAGTTCTATGACGGTTTGGCCGCTGCGAGGGGAGGGAGGAAAGCTAAAGGCGATCGCCTCTTCTTCGCTTTCTATCTCGATTCGCTCAATCTTGTCTAATGCTTTGATGCGGCTTTGCACCTGACTGGCCTTCGAGGCTTTAAAGCGGAATCGTTCAATGAATCGTTCAGTCCGTTCGATCTCCTTTTGCTGGTTTTTGAATGATCGGGACATCTGCTCTTTGCGGGCTTTGCTCTGCGCAAGATATTGAGAGTAGTTGCCCTGATAGACACTCAAACAGCCTTGGCTCAGTTCAAAGGTTCGTTGGCAGATTTCATCGAGGAAAGCACGATCGTGGGACACCATCAGGATCGCCCCTTCGTAGCGCTTGAGGTACTTTTCCAGCCAGCGTTGGGAGGTGATGTCCAAGTGGTTGGTCGGCTCGTCGAGCAATAGCAGCGACGGTTTCGCTAGCAGTAGTTTGGCGAGGGCGATACGCATTTGCCAACCACCACTAAACGTTTCCGTTGGCCGGTTCATATCTTGCGCCGCGAATCCCAGGCCTTGCAGGACCGATTCAATGAGCGACGGTAGTTTCTCGATTCCCCGGTTCTCAAGGGTTCGTTCCCAACCGCCTATCTCCTCGAGGAGTTTCTGATAGGCGTCCGAGTCTGTATGCAAGGATTGCAATTCGCATGTCGCTTCATCGATCCGGTTCCTCAGATCTAGAATATCCGAAAACGCGTTCTCGGTTTCGTCGAATAGGGATTTGCCTGAGGAAACGATCCCGTCTTGGGGAAGGTAGCCAATGGTCGCGTGATTCGCTTTGTCGATAGAGCCGTCGTCGGGGGCTTCTTCCGCTGTTAGAATCCTGAGCAAGGTGGTTTTCCCGGCCCCGTTGGAACCGACGAGTCCGATCCGGTCATTTGGACCAATACTTGCGCTGGCGTCGCGTAAAATATAGCGCTCTCCATACTGCAGTTTCAGGTTTCTCAGGAAAATCATACTCCAGTTTGGGGAAAGGCGCTAGCGGTGCCCCGAGCCCAGTCAAATCTCGGGACAAAGGGAAATGGGAAAGAGCCGCTCATTTTTTAGTATTAGTCGGCGAGGGCTCGATACAGGGCTTCCCATGGGAGCGTTGCGCAGCGTACTCGACTAGCGAAGGCCTTAACGCCAGATAGGGCCTGGAGCGAATCGTTCTTGCCGAAGGTATCCCACTTGGGGTCGTTCAGAAAAGCGACGAGCTTTTCGGCGAGCGCTGCCGCTCCGCTTCTATCCGCCCCGGTGATACGCGTTGTTAGCATAGAGGCGGAGGCTTTACAGATTGAGCAGCATTGGGCCTGAAAGCTTGCTTTCTCGATCTGATCGCCGTCGATAGAAAGGTAAATCGTCACGACGTCTCCGCACAAAGGGTTCTTGAGCTCGCCTTGCCGGGTCGCGTTTTCCAGAATGTAGTTATTTTCTGGATTGCGACTCTGGCTTATCAAGGTTTCTCGATACAGTGATTGCAAATCGGCATCCATAGCTTGCCTATCCAAAAAGAGCTTGAACTTTTGCCAGTGAATCAACGAGGGTGTCGATATCATCGCTGTTGTTGTAAAGAGCGATTGAGGCCCGAGCGGTAGCGAAGATGCCGAATCGATTCATCAGCGGTTCGCAGCAATGGTGCCCAGTCCTAATAGCGACACCTTCAGCATCCAGTATCGTGCCTATGTCATGAGGGTGAGCATTTGCCATAGTAAAGGAAATTGCTCCTGAGCGATGCTCGGGGCTTCCGATGATTTCTACGTCTTGGCAATTATTCAATCTATTGACAGCGTATTCAATTAACTGAGACTCATATTCGCAGATGGTTTCCCGTCCTATTGAATCAATATAGTCAATGGCGAATCCAAGACCGATTGCTCCTGCAATGTGAGGCGTGCCCGCTTCGAATCGCGATGGAGGTTCTTTAAAAGTAGTGCCATCAAAGGAAACCCGGGAAATCATGTCTCCGCCACCCTGATACGGCCGCATTTCGTCCAGCAGAGCTCGCCTGCCATACAAGACTCCAATTCCGGTTGGGCCGAATATCTTGTGGCCAGAGAATACGGCGAAATCGCAGCCTAGCGCTCTTATGTCCAGGGGCATGTGCTGGATGGATTGGGCGCAGTCGATTAAGGTGGCGATTCCTTTTTCGCGAGCGGCGGCGATAATCGCCTCGATGGGATTTACCGTTCCGATGGCGTTTGAAACGTGCACGATCGCTACCAGCTTGGTCTTCGGGCCCATCAAGGAAAGGCAGGTATCGAGCTCTAGATTGCCTTGGTCGTCGATGGGGGCTACGCGTAAGCGGGCTCCGGTCCGTTCGGCCAAGAGCTGCCAAGGAACGATATTGGCATGATGCTCCATGTGGGAAATCAGGATTTCCTCTCCAGCCTTGATAATGGGCTCCAGGAAAGAGTGGGCGATCAGATTGATCGATTCAGTGGCCCCTCGCGTGAAAATGATTTCGGATTCATCCTGGGCGTTCAGGTATCGGGCGATTTTTCGCCGGGCTTCTTCGTAGGCCGCCGTCGCCTCCGTGCTCAGCAAATGGACGCCTCGATGGATGTTGGCATTCTCATGCGAGTAGTAGCGACTTATTGCGTCGATGACGGACTGCGGCTTTTGCGTTGAAGCGGCGTTGTCGAGATAGATCAGCGGTTTGCCGTTGACGTTCCTACGTAGAATAGGAAAATCGTCGCGAGCCTGTTTGAGGACCTCAGGTGTAGTTGGTGGCGTGAGCTTGTCGATCATTTGCCGTTCGGTGCGTGTTTGGTTTGCCTGCGGTTTAGCTTCAGCGACGGAATGGAGTCGCTGGGTATTGTAGACAAACGGCATAGCGCCGGGGTCCTTGGAGTCGATTAAAATTGGGGTCATAAGCTATCCAGGTAGGCCGCGGTTATGGATGTAATTTATTGAGGGAGAGCTTGCTTCGATAGCCGGGCCTTATCATATACGCCAAATGCCTTTCAACGGACTTGGCCTCTCAGACACATTGCTAAAAACTCTAGACGAGCTGGGGTTCGAAAAGCCGACTCCCGTACAAGAAAAGTCGATCCCTCTGATACTCAAGGGGAAAGATATAATAGCCTCGGCCCAAACAGGTACGGGAAAGACAGCAGCTTTTGGGCTTCCGACCTTGGACAGATTAAAACCTGGCAAGCGAATCCAATGCCTGATTCTAGAGCCGACTCGCGAGCTAGCTCAACAGGTGGAAGAGGCCCTCAAAAGTTACTCGAAATACTTGGATACCAGAATCGGAGTGGTCTACGGTGGAGTCAAATACGGCCGCCAGCGGGATATGCTGGAAAAAGGCGTCGATATTCTAGTGGCTACGCCGGGTCGATTGCTTGACCACATCGGTCAAGGAGCGATTTCTCTCAAGAATGTTCAGGTGCTCATCCTTGATGAAGTGGACCGCATGCTGGATATGGGATTTTTGCCTGACGTGAGCCGTTTGATCAAGATGTGCCCGAATGACAGGCAGACGCTCTTCTTTTCCGCCACCCTCCCCAATGCGATCCAGTCTATGATGAAATGGGTCTTGAAAGACCCGGAAATCGTGGAAATTGGTAGAAATCGCTCGGCTGCGGAAACGGTCACTCATGCTTTCTACCCGGTAGTTGAACAACAGAAATACGCCTTGTTGATCGCCCTCCTCGAACGGACCCACTTTGAAAGCGTCCTGATATTTACCCGAACCAAACTGAACGCCGACTACATTTCCCGTCGCCTGGAAAAGCTAAATCATTCGGTAGCCGTATTGCATTCAGATCGTTCGCAGAGCGAGCGAAACGCCGCCTTGAAAGGATTCAAGGAGGGAAAATACGAAGTGCTCGTTGCTACGGATATAGCCGCGAGGGGCTTGGACATCGCGGGGGTGACCCACGTTATCAACTATGACGTTCCGCTTAACGCGGAAGACTACGTGCATCGAATTGGGCGTACGGGACGAGCGGAGAGAGAAGGGGATGCTTTTACGCTGCTCACTGAAGATGAACTGAAAAACGCGGCGGCTATCGAGCATTTTGTTGGCCAGAAGATTGAACGTAAGAAAATCGAAGGTTTCGATTACGCATTCTCAGCCCTGTTTGAAGCGGAAGAAAAATCGGCATCGCGGAAAGCCAAAAGCCGGGCCTACGGCCGATTGTCCCGCTAGGAGACGCAGTCCAGCGCCTCAAGTCGAACACTGGCAGCCCAATAGATTCGTAAAAGCGTTCGCTGATTTGCGTCAGAGCGTCCCTCAGTTCAACTGGATGGGGGCTCATAAGCTTTACGTTCCAGAATGGGGAGTAGCCAAGTCGGCTCAATCCGGAGATATGGGTATCGCTTTTTAGGTCGTGGATGAATTGGAAAATCGAATCGCTTGATTCCAATTCGGGAGCGGACACATAGATCGAAATATACAACGGTGTATCCAGACAATTCTGCCGGCCAGATATCGTTTTGGATGTTGGTCGTAAATCCCAATTCTCCAACGCGGCTAGGCTTTCTCCGTATCTGAGTTTGAATCGGCTGCGAAAATGCTCGAAAACGAATCGTTCGCCGAAAGCTAAGCGGCCAGGAGCGATCGCTTTTATAAAAAATAGTCGGGAGCCCGGACTGAGCTCCATGCGAGTCGTTTGTCTGAATCTGCTTTCAGCTTGGGGGATTGTCCATTGCGGATGGGATTCGAGAAGCGCCCCATTGGCTATTCGGATTTGTTGATCCCAACTAGCTTCGTGGCGATCCATCTTGTGAATCCTCAATGCAGTTGGATTAGACAAGATCAACTTGGCGTCTTTTTCTACCGCGACTTCTCCATGAACCCGATCGCCCTCGAGCATTCCGGCGGTTGGGCTCATCATGTTTGCCAACAGAGCGGAATCCTTTTGGTAAGGCTTGCTGACATGGATAGGCGGTCGGAAACCCTTGGTTGAGGTTACGAGAACTGTGCGGCTTGAATCGCTAGTCTGGGCCTTCAGAAAGGACCCATACAATGCAAGGCAAAAGAGACACTGCAGAACAGAAGATACGGATTCTGCGTGAGGCGGAGAAAAGCGACCAGACGATCTGGGACGTCTGCCGTCAGCGGCAGATCAGCGAGCAAACCTTCCACCGCTGGAAGAAGGAGTTCGGCATGATGGAGGTCGATCAGGCCAAGCAGCTCAAGGAGT
>CAYOLG010000031.1:0-48230 GCA_964404745.1 uncultured Opitutaceae bacterium | reverse complement strand
TATATGAATATCTATAAGGTACTACCTGACTTAAGCAATGAGCGCCAGATGCGTCTTTGGCAGCAGGGCATTCGCAAGCAGTGGTCGGCGGATGACCTCGATTGGAATGCTCCAAGAAGAATCAGTGGAGAGAGAATACGAGACCAGTTGGGCAGGTTGCTTACGCCAGTCTTGACTGGAGAACAATCGGCGCTGTATTCGGTTTCTGGATTGATTCCCGTTCTTGGGCACCAGTCCGAGGTTCCGGCCCAGTTTTATCTGACCACCTGGGCAGTGGACGAGGCCCGTCATACTGAGCTCTTCGCCCGTTATTACGGACGCATTGATAGAGAGCCGCTTTCGATAAGAAAATTTCCTGCCGGTTACTTGTTCCAAAGCCGCATCATATCGAAGGATCCCTGCGAATGGCTGACCGGCGTGTTGGCCAGCGAGTCTATGGCGCAGGTTGTTTCTCATGAATTGAGGGATTTGGACCTGGATCCGGTTTTGAGCGACATATGCGCTGGGATCCTTGAAGATGAGGCCCGCCACCTGGGTTTTAATCACATCTACATGGAAGACCAGTTCCGTCAGATGTATGCAAAGGATCGTGAAAAAGCCGATGAAAAAGCGGATAGCTTGCGTGATCGTATGAAATACGTTCTCGATGGTGTTCCCCCGATCATCGAAGCTGTGCGTGAAGATATGGACGAGCTCGGAATAGACATGGACAAAGTTCAGGACATCCTGGATCGAGTTGCCCGCAACCGCTTGGACAAGGCGATTAATGGAGGCAAGGATCAGGCGCTGGGAACGAAAACCGCCGAGACAGAGCCAGAAGCCGAAACAGCCTTACAGTGAGCTTGAAGGTTACCGGATCAGGCGAAGCCCGTCTAAGAGGCCCCGCCCCGATCAAGGATCCAAGTGGATCTCCTATGACGATTGGCGAGACTCTTCGCAGGACTGCATTGGATCATGGAAACCAAGGGATCCAGATACGGGATCGCTCTGGGCGAAGATCCGACCGACGCAATTACCCAGAGCTTTTACAATGGGTTGAGCGGTATTGCGGTCATTGGAGAGCGGTAGGCCTGACCAAAGGCGATCGAGTACTGCTCTGTTTGAATACATCCTGGGAATTCATTGGAGCTTGGCTGGGAGCCATTTGCATAGGGGCTTATCCAGTGGCCATCGCCCCTGCGGTTGGCGGTTTGAAGGGGTCGAATCATTTCGCAGATCGGATGGAAACGTTTCGCGGCGTGGTTGGGGCTTCGCGATTACTTATATCCGAAAGGATGGTGGAAGATTTGAGAAAATCGTATCCAGAATCGCTGGGCGCTATCGCTTTGACCGTTGAAGAGCTTTCGAAAGCAGGGCAAGGAGATCAGACATTTGAGGCAGCCGATCCGAATGATCTGGCTTTCCTGCAATTCACCAGTGGTAGTACGGGTACTCCAAGGGCGGTTCAGATTAGCCATTTAATGGCTGTGCGAAACGCCTTGAACATTAATGAGGGCAGCGTGTTCTTGACTGGCAAGCCTGTAGCCGAGAGCAAGGTCTTGCATACGGCCTGGCTGCCTATGCATCACGACATGGGACTGATTGGCTGTCTGATGTTCTCGCTTTGCTGCGGGCTTGAGTTGAGCTTGATGAATCCCGCTACCTTTCTCGCTAGACCCTTGCGGTATTTGGAGACCGCCCACCAGAAGAATGGTTTGCTGTCGGGGCCAAATTTTGGATTTCAATTTTGCGTTGATCGCTTGAGCCGGGAAGACCTGGCAGGCTTGGATCTATCGAGGGTGGGCGCGGCTATGACTGGATCGGAAATGATTCGTCCTGAAACGATGAATGCGTTTTGCGATTTGCTTGAGGGAACCGGGTTTAGACGCGAGGCCATTCAGCCCTGCTATGGGATGGCTGAGGCGACGCTGGCGGTTACGTTCGACCGGAAGCTAGAAGGCGTTCGGGCGCATCCAATTCCTCAGGTGTCTGAGTATTCATTGGAGAATAAGGAAGTCGTTTGCGTGGGTGTTCCCGTGCCGGATACAGAGGTGATTATCGCCGGGCCAGGTGGAAACGTATTGCGGGAAAACGAACTAGGCGAGGTGCAAGTACGCGGACCGTCTGTATTCAGCGGATACTATGATAATGAAGAGTCCAGTCGGCAGGCCCTACGCGAGGAATGGCTAAAGACTGGGGATATCGGATTTGTTGCCGATGGAGAGTTGTACATCGCGGGGCGTTCAAAAGAGATTCTGGTTATTCGGGGAGAGAATGTCATGCCTCACGAAATCGAATGGCTAGCCGAAGAGGCCCGAGGCGAAAGCTCTAGCGCGGAGAGAACAGCTGCCTTCTCTGTCGCCCGCGAACATTCGGGAGAAGAGATCGCCTTGGTGGTGGAAACCCATTTAACGGAGAAAACAGACCTCCAACGTCTCGAATGTAGTATTCGCAGCCGTATTGGCCGTGGACTTTCGCTTCCGGTTGCCGACCTGCTCTTTGTCCGGCGCGGCGCCATTCCTCGTACATCGAGCGGAAAGATTCAGCGTGGAAAGATCAAGCAGCTATTTTTGGAGGGAGCGATCGAAAAGCTGGACGTCGACTGAGTAACCCGTATGCAAAAGTATTAGCTGCATTATGGACGAAAAGAACGAAGCCGTATTGGATGTGATCAGTGGTCTGGCCAAGGTGCCCAAGGATTCGCTGAAGCCAGAAACTGAATTGGTTGCCGATTTGGGAATCGATTCTCCGAAAGCTCTACAGTTGCTGGTGGAGTTGGAAGAAGCCTTGGATATAGAGATTTCGGATGAAGAAGCGGCGAAGCTGGAATCTGTGGGGGATATTCTAGAGCTTTACGCAACTAAGTAGTCTTACCCGTCCGAACGTTTGAATAGCCGGCAAATTAAGGCGTCTAACCCCGCCGGGGTTCCGTTAAAGATCCGCATCTACTCTTTTTTACTCGATTGCTGCCTGACGCTTATCGGCGCCAGTTGCCGCGTCGAGCGTTTCGAAAACGGGAAGCGGTTTGAGCAGTTGCTGCGATGCGGGTCGCCGTCAATTTTGGCGGCTTGGCACAACCGGGTATTCTTTATATCCTATTTTCTCAAGACGAAATTCATTCGCAAAGGCGGCAAGATTGCTATGCTGTCATCCCTGTCCAACGATGGCGAGATTGGAGCCCATCTAGGGGAAAAAAGTGGGGCTCGCGCAGTTAGGGGTTCCGCATCAAAAGGTGGGACAGAAGGTTTTCGACGGTTTTACCGACTCATGAAAAAAGAGGGGTATTCAACGATCATTTTGCCAGATGGATCAAAGGGACCAAAGTATCAGGCGAAGATGGGTGTGGCCATGCTAGCTAAAATGACGGGCGCCGCAGTAATCCCAATATCCTATGCAGCGGATAGGTTTTGGCGAATCCCCTCTTGGGACAGGATGATTATTCCGAAACCATTTGCTCGCATTTGCGTTGTCGTCGGGAAAGATATTCTGGTTGATAGGTCCCTCGAGGACGATGAGTTGGAACTTGCTCGCCAGAAAATTGAAAGTGAGCTCAATACTTTGGGCGAACGAGCGGGGCGAATATTCAAGTCAGTAGATAGCGATGAGATTTAGACCGTGCATTGATCTCAAAGGAGGAAAGGTCGTTCAAATAATCGGGGGGACGCTGACTTCAGACGGGTCCCGGGCGGAAAGCAATTTTGTTTCGGAAGCGAGTCCTAGCGATTTCGCCCGACGCTATCGCGATCTCGAACTATCAGGGGGGCATGTCATTTCATTGGGTCCGGGGAATCGAGACGCAGCTATGGAAGCCTTGAATGCCTATCCAGGAGGAATGCATTTCGGTGGTGGCGTGAACCCGGACAATGCTAAGGATTTTCTCGACGCGGGAGCGAGCCACGTGATCGTGACATCCTATGTGTTCCGCGAGGGAGTAGTCGATTTCGAGCGTTTGGAAACCTTGCTGAAAGTGGTTGGATCCAAATGTTTGGTGCTCGATCTAAGCTGCCGATTTCGAAACGATGCCTATTGGGTGGTAACTGACAAGTGGACGCGTTTTACGGAGCTGAAAGTGTCTGCTTCGACGCTCGATAAATTGGCGAAATATTGCGGCGAGTTCCTGGTTCATGGAGTCGACGTAGAAGGAAGGATGAACGGAATCGAAGAGCCCTTGGTCGCTTTGCTGGGAGAGCATTCGCCGATTCCGGTAACCTATGCCGGTGGGGCTAGGCAAATGAAGGATTTGGATCTCGTCGATGTGCTGGGAAAGGGTCGTGTGGATTTGACGATCGGAAGCGCTCTGGACATTTTTGGTGGAACGGTACCCTTCGCGGACGTCGCTAAATGGAAATCCAGTCAAGGCGAGTCGCAAAAAAATAGAGAATGTTGACCACGGGCTAGAGCGCGAAAATTTGCTTAGGCGAAGGCTCGAGTCCTAGGCGCCCATACCTTCAAACTACCAGGGGAGCATGAATTCTTTGCGAATTCGCTCTAGCCGCCAAAATCTGCTGAGATTGGCGGCCCACCGGAACGATAGTGATCCCATACCATTATTCATTCCTTCATTATTGTTATCATGTTCTGCATCAGTCTCCGCTCATCCATTATTTCGTGTGGCGCATTGGTGCGTGTCGGTTTATATGCCCTTGTGGCCATCGCGTTGAAGGCAGGCTTCTTCTGCGTCCATGCCCAAAATAATCCTCAATTGTATCCTCAATACTCAGGCGCTGGATCTGGAAGCAGAGACGCGTCTAGTGATCGGATACCCATTGGCTGGCGGGCAGAGTAATTGGACTCACCATGAATGAGAACGAGACAATCGCGAAGATTAATCCCAAGTTGGGCAAATTATTGGCCCAACTGGTGAAAATGCAGGAGCACTTCCCTGCCGAAGAAAAGGGTGAGCCCAATCACGGTAACAAACCGCCTATCGGCATGAAGCCGCTGGCTAAACAGAGTCAGGAAGAGCGCAAGCTGGATTCGATTGAAAGCAGGGCTTTGAACTCCGCGCTAGCTGCTGCTAGAGAACTGGCCTAAGGGCTTCAAGCCAAAAGGATTTACGTAGTGGCGGGACCCAAATGCCCAGAGCTCGGTCTTCAGTTCGGAGCTCGAAACGCGGGTTTCTCGCCTGGCACGGGAGAGTTTTCGAAGAACCCGCGTTGCAGAATGGCCTCTATGCCGCCATGCTTATCGACGAGGGCTTTTTGATCGGCCTTGGCTCGTTTGTCGATCTCTTCAGGATCGCAAAATTCCCGAAGCTTCTTAATCATCGATTCTAGTACGGAAACGTATTCAGGATTTCGGGATAAGTCCTTTATCTCGTCTGGATCCTTATCCAGATCGAATAGCTGGGGATCCTGATTTACGTGGTAGATGAGTTTGTATCGATTGTCCCGCAAAAGGAAGGATCCATTGGCGCTGTTTAGAGCATGGTATTCTCCGAACACTACTCGTTCCTCTTCGGGACGATTGGCGAGATCGATCAAAGAACGGGCATTGCGGTGAACGGGCTTATCCAAGCCTAGACCGTCGTAGATAGTAGCGTGAACATCCAGTAGCGAAACTGGGGTTTCGCAGACCTTCCCCTTGGGAACGCGTGGTCCAGCGAGAATCATAGGTACGCCACCAGACTCTTCGTAGTGGGTGAATTTCCCGTAGAGACCGCGTGCAGAAAGGCACTCGCCATGGTCGGTTGAATACAGAATATGCGTATCTTCTCCCATTCCCAATGCATCTAGCTCATCGAGGACTCTCCCGACTTGAGTATCGAGAAAATTGGTCAACCCGTAGTAGGCATGGATCAGGTTTTTAATCTGTTCTTCGGTATGCGGTTCCTCCGCATCGAAATACTTTCTCATGTGGGCATAAGCAGGATGCTTAGGCCACTCCTCTTGTTTCCATTGGGGCGGGCGAGGCAGCGTTTCAGGATCGAATTTATCCAGATAAGGTTGTTCTACTTGATAGGGGGGGTGCGGGCAGACTAGGGAGAGAAACAGGGCCCAGGGCTTCGAATCATCTTTATGCGCCTGAAGCCATTCGATAGCTTTGTCGGCGTTGCTGATATCGTACTCCTGATAGGTCGTCATACCGACGCCAGCCGAATTAATTCCCTTTCGGCGATGGCGGATGGGCGGATTTTCTCGTATCGATCCCATCGGATCCCCGATGCCGGCAACCACGTGCAAAGGTTGAATTTCCCTTGTGAAACCATTGTCATCAGATTCGCTTCTGAAATGCAGTTTTCCTATGAGATCTACAGTGAGGCCAGCGTCGCGTAATTCGTGATGCCAGGACCGTTCAGCTCCATGATAGGGGAAGGCATTGTCCCAATTGCCGATCTCATGGACGTATTTGCCAGTCGCCAGAGAAGCGCGGGCGGGCACGCATATGGGGCAGGTTGTGTAAGCTTTGCTGAAGAGCGTGCCTCGTGCAGCGAGGGCATCTAGATTGGGCGTCACGTCGGTCGGGTTGCCGTAGCAGCCCGCGACATGCTTTTGGTGCTCGTCGGAAAGAATGAAAAGGAAATTTGGCATCTTGCTCATATTATAGCGTCTGCTGTCTATTCTGAATCAGGCGATGAGTTGTTCTTAGAAAGAAGAAAGTAAATGGAAAGGGAAATCTAGACGGGTTCCCAATTTGCCTTCCCATTGCGTTGAAAACCGGCATTGTAGGAGAGATCTCGGCCATGAATGAGTTTACGCTGAACAATGCTAACGGAATTCGTATGCGAATTTCTGAATACGGTGGGATTGTCAGGGAAATTTGGGCTCCCGATCGGCAAGGCAAATTGGGGGATATCGCTCTGGGATTCGATTCCATGGAAGCCTATGAAGGTAATCCTTCTTACTTCGGGGCTTTGATTGGACGATTCGGGAATCGAATCGCTCGAGGAAGATTCGAGTTGGATGGAGTTGCCTATCAGTTGGCAACCAATGATGGCTCTAACCATTTGCATGGCGGCGACGAAGGGTTCGACAGTGTTCTTTGGGTAGGAGAATTCATATCGGGCCAAAACTTTGAGGGCGTCGTGTTGCGATATCGCAGCGAGGATGGCGAGGAGGGCTATCCCGGCGGTCTGGATATTTCGGTCAGGTACCGATTGACGAACGATGATGAATGGATCATCGACTACTTAGCTACCGCAGATAGTCCTACGATTCTAAACCCCACGCAGCACAGCTACTTTAATTTGAGTGGCAAAGCCGGTAGCAGCATTCTCGATCACGAAGCCCGAATCCACGCGAGCCACTACACCCCTGTCGATTCCAATCTTATCCCGAATGGAGATATCGCTTCTCTGGATGGTACGCCGCTAGACTTTCGATTGGCTATGCCGATCGGAGCCAGGATCAATGATCAGCACCCGCAATTAGAACGTGGCAACGGATACGACCACAATTTTGTTCTAAAACGGGAGGCGAGCGAGGAACTTGTTCAAGCGGCCGAGGTATACGAGCCCGTATCGGGACGTTTATTAGAAGTATCTACGACTGCTCCCGGCATGCAATTCTACACCGGCAACTTTCTGAATGGCAGTCTCAAAGGCAAAAATGGAGTGAACTACGGGCCGAGGACGGGGTTTTGCTTGGAAACCCAGTTGTTTCCGGATTCGCCGAATCAAGGCAATTTTCCCTCGGCACGCCTCAACCCAGGGGAGGAGTTTAAGTCCACAACTGTCTACCGTTTCTCCACTCGCTAGAGCGATTGTAGGCTCCACCATCGGCGCATTCTTTTTCGTAAGCGGTATATCTCCTCGGATTTTAGAAATAGAATAGCTTCCTCAGTGGTCTCTAAAGTGATGATGATTGCCATTCCGTTTATTTTTCTCGTTGCTAGCCTAGGCTAGCCCAGTTCCGCAGAAGCATTTGAATTTGGAGAACGCAGTCGCTCTCTCTGCTTACGATGCGGTTTCGTATCATTAGGGCGCTCCGAAAGTCGGGCAAGACGAATGGAGCTATCAAAACGGTGGCGCCGCATACAGATTCGCCAGCAAAGAGAATCTGGAGACTTTTAAGGCAGATCCAGAGAGGTACGCCCCGGCGCATGGAGGATGGTGAGCGTACGCCATGCTGGATGGGGAAAAGGTAGAAGTCGATCCGCTGAGCCTCAAGCCCATCGATGGAAGAACCTATTTGTTTTACAATGGATTTTGGGGAGATACGCTCAATCGTTGGAATAAGAAGCTGCAAAAGTGTCCGAATCGAGCTTGGTCAATCAAGCCAATGGCCATTGGGCCAAGATTCTTTACCAATAACGGTAGTGTGGAATGGCGTTGCGCTCACGATGTGAGTGAGTCGCGTTTCGATATCGATCCCTTTCCGCTTTCTATTCGGATTCGATCCAAGGTCGAATTCAGGGAGACAAGAATCAGCTTGCCGCGAGCGTTGAGCTCTCTCCATACTCCGCGGCTTTTCCTAAACCCTCGAAATCCCTATTTTCTATGAGCGAGTCACCTCCCGATTTGACCCCGAACCGAAAATCATCCTCCTACGAAGCCCATCTCAAGAAATTTTGGTCGGGCAATGTCCGCATAATGCTGATTCTCCTATGCTTTTGGGCCTTAGCAGGGCTCGGTTGTGGCATCCTGTTCGCCGATACGCTGAATCGTATAAAACTAGGAGGGTTCCCGCTCGGATTTTGGTTCGCCCAGCAAGGCAGCATCATCGTTTTTGTCGTTCTTATTCTCATTTTCTGCCTGTTGATGAACCGACGAGATTTGAAACATCACGAGGAGCTAAAGGACGAAGAGAATCAGTCAGGAGGTGGAATATGAGCGTTACCCTCTGGACGTGGATATTCGTAGGGCTCAGCTTTTCCCTGTACCTGTTTATCGCGTGGCGTAGTCGCGTAAAGGATACAAAAGGCTTCTACGTAGCTGGTCGCGGCGTGCCCGCCCACGCTAATGGAATGGCGACGGCGGCTGATTGGATGAGCGCGGCATCTTTTATCTCCATGGCCGGCCTTATCTCGACGATGGGCTACTCGGGTGGAGTTTACTTGATGGGTTGGACTGGCGGATACGTGCTATTAGCCCTTCTCTTGGCCCCCTATCTACGAAAGTCGGGTCGCTTTACCGTGCCGGATTTCGTCGGTGATCGTTATGAGTCGAATGTCGTGCGAGTGATTGCGGTTTTGTGCGCCATATTTGTCAGCTTTACCTATGTAGCGGGCCAGATGCGCGGAGTAGGCGTGGTGTTTGCCAGATTCCTTGAGCGCGACGTTACCGAGGGCGTAATCATTGGCATGCTGATCGTCTTCGTATACGCTACCTTAGGTGGCATGAAGGGGATTACCTGGACTCAAGTTGCTCAGTATTGGGTGCTTATTACCGCGTTTTTAGTTCCAGCAATCGCTATCAGTATCAAACTTACGGGTACGCCAATTCCGCAAATTGGCCTAGGGTCGACTCTCAATGAATCCGTTGCGGGAGAAAAGGGAATCTACCTCCTCGACAAGCTGAACCAAATCCAGACGGATCTGGGATTTTCTAGCTACACGGATACCTTCGTCGGCGGTTGGGACAAAGCGAATGTCTTTTTTGTCGCTCTAGCCCTGATGGTGGGAACGGCGGGCCTGCCGCACGTCATTGTCAGGTTCTACACGGTCCGAAATATTAAAGCCGCCCGCTGGAGCGCGTTTTGGGCTCTTTTGTTTATTTCCCTATTGTACCTCACCGCGCCCGCGATGGCTGGATTCGCTCGCTACTACATGATCGACAGCTTGAATGGAAAGACCGAAGCCGAGCTTCCACAATGGTTCCAAAGCTGGGAGGAAACGGGTTTGGTTATGTGGTTTGACGACGGGGATGGCGTGGTTCGCTACAGCGCCGGGGCGGATAACGAGATCTTTAATTTTAAAGGCAGTCTGAGTGAAATACGCGAGATAAGCGAGCGGCACGCTGTTTGGAAAGCCACCTCGGGTGTTCAGGGGGTCGATGGTCGGGAAGTGATGCGTGAACGAGGAATTGCCGGGCCAGACAGAGATATCATTGTACTGGCCACACCGGAGATGGCGGGTCTGGCCGATTGGATAATCGCCTTCGTCGCGGCGGGTGGATTAGCGGCCGCCTTGTCAACAGCGAGTGGACTTTTGCTGGTGATTTCCTCGAGCGTAGCCCACGATTTGTATGCGAAAATAATCAAACCGGATGCGGACGAGAAGAAGAAGCTGCTCGTCGGCAGGGCTACGATAGGGGTTGCGGTGATTATCGCTGGAATTTTTGGCATATATCCACCGGGATTTGTTGGGCAAGTGGTTGCCTTCGCTTTCGGTTTAGCAGCGGCCAGTTTCTTTCCCGTTTTGGTCTTGGGCATCTTTTCGAAGCGCGTTGGTACAGTGCCGGCAGCAGCCGGAATGATTGTTGGCATAGTATTCACCGGTTTCTACATTATAGCCTCCGTTTACGGAGGGATGAAACCCTGGACTTTCGGAATTTTCGATCACGGCATTAAGCCGCAAGGGATTGGATCCATTGGAATGCTACTGAACTTCATCGTAACCTTGGGGTTGTCGCGTATCTGCCAGCCTCCCGGTGTAGCAGCTCTAGAGCTGATCGATTCCGTCAGGGAGCCAGAAGGCGTTGGGCCGGCAATCGACATCGAGGAAGCCATGGATCACTAGCGATGGGCATTGGAACGTGGATATCCTTCGTGTTCTTTTAGAAACTTGAAACAAACTTAAGTCACCAATATCCGTTCTAACTATGCACTCATTAAAGAAACTCAGTGTAATTTTCTTGGGAGCGGCCCTGCTAGCCGTTTCTTCAGCTCATTCTCAAGATAGAGGAAATGGCCGTCCTAGGCCGAGCCCGAACGCGGCGATTAGCCAGAACATTGGCACGACAGTAGTTTATATCACCTATGGCCGACCGGGCTTGAAAGGGCGAGCGGTTGCGTCGTTAATGCCAAGCGGTAAGGTTTGGAGAACGGGAGCTAATGAATCGGCGGCTATATCCTTTTCCGGAGATGTGAAAGTCGGGGGAGAACCGATCAAGTCAGGGACTTACTCTCTTTACACCATGCCGGAAGGCGATGATTTTTATTTCATTATCAATTCCAAACTGTCTTGGGGAACTCAATACGATCCATCTCAAGACGTGAAACGGGTCAAGGTGCCGCTGAAGAAGGCGGGGCCTACGGAATGGTTCACCATTGGATTTGATTCCCTCTCTGACACGAAGGCCCATTTGAACCTTAGCTGGGGCGATTGGATGGCTTCGGTGCCCATAACCGTGGAATAACTAGGCGTTCGAACGAACGTTTTCCCTAACAACTTTAAGCGACTCCAGAAGGGGTCGCTCTTTTTTTCGTCCCGCCAGTTTATTGTCTGAATCGACTCTCCGATTTCCCCGTAGATCCAGTAAAACTCTTTTCGGTAACGTTACCTAAAAGAGTTTTGCGACAGTTTGCCCTAAAGCTTCACGAACCGCTTTTCTCGGTATGAAAGGTTTCCGTACTGGCAAACGGCGGCTGCTTGGACGCCCGCTGCCACATGGTCCCGCGGTTGCCCGCCTTCACGAATCGCGGTCACCCAGTCGCCTATATGAAGAGCGGCCCCATCGTAATCGTCGAAGAAATCGGCGCCCACTGGTCCGGTTCCGGATATCATCGAATCGGATACGGGGGCGATAGGTTCATTATTCGGCCTTTGCGGGGTTATTTCATAGCGTCCACGGTCGAAGTAAATCGTGGCGTCTGTTCCCATGATGCTGACTGATGCCTTGTGCAAATTGTTGCTCCATGAGCTCACGTAATTCATCTGCATGTCTAGCTCCGGATACTCCATTATGCAATTGGTTACATCTGGCGTTTCCATATCGCCCTTACGCTCGTATTGTCCTCCTGACATCACCACTTCGCTCGGCATGGGTAGATCGAGCAGCCAGTTGGTGGCATCGAGCCAGTGGACCATAAGATCGCCAAGCGGGCCGTTCCCGAAATCCCAGATCCAGCGCCAGTTGCGCATACGGAAGGCGTCGAAGGGCTGGTCGGGAGCATTGCCCAAAAAGCGTTTCCAGTTAACTTGATTCTCAGCGATTTTGTAAGTCGGCTGACGGTAAGGTCCCGTGTTGCGGCACCATTGCATGTGTATGCGAGTCACTTTGCCAGGGTTGATCTCCCCGGAATCCAATTTGTTCTTGAGGACAAGGAGGTGCGGCATGCTGCGCTGCTGAGCCCCAACCTGAATTACTTTGCCTGTCCGTTTTTGGGCGTCGATCAGTAGAGGACCTTCCTCCAGTTTGTGAGTAACCGGTTTTTCTACGTAGACGTCCTTTCCGGCTTCCACGGCGTCGATGGTGATGGGAGCATGCCAATGATCCGGAGTTGCGATTACCACGGCATCGATATCCTTTCGTTCGAGCAACGCCCGATGATTGCCCGTTTGGAAAATATCGCGATCTCGGCCACCAGCCGACACGTGCGCCGACCGTAAAAAGTCGTCATATACGTCGCAGACCGCTACAATTCTCATTCCAGGGACTTTTTTGATGGCGGGTATCAGACGGCCCCGCATACGCCCGCCACAGCCAATGAGGCCGATGTTGAGCGTTTCGTTTTTAGGGAATCCTTGGGCGCTTGCGGTGAAGCCGCCGATTGAAGCGGTGGCGGCGCTGAGGCCAAGAAGCTTCATCGCATCGCGGCGAGTCATTGTTAGCTGGGGGTCGGTTTTCATATGGCTTTCGAACCCGAGGTGGTGCTTGGAAAACGTCTTAGCAGATTTGCAAAAGGCTTATTGTCTGTCGAGTGCGAAATCCAAACGGGCGCTATTTCGACTGCTGAAGCAGGTTCCACGTGTAGGATCCCAGGAATGCCATCACTATCATATTGTATATGGACCGGGTTTCCATCCAGAGAAGGCCTGCTAAGACGACAAGCGTCATGAGGCTTATGATACAAGTGAGCCGCAATTTAGCCGGACCGAGGGATTCCCGGAGAATTTGCCCGCCGTCGAGGGGCAAAACCGGGAAGAGATTGATGATTGTCCAGAAGACGTTGATCGTCGCCATGATATCCACGAAGTAGTGTACCAAGGATTGCCCGTAGCTTGAAGGTGGGCCCGATTGGTGGAGAACGATAGCGATGATGAAGAAGGCGATGGCCACAAGGATGCTGGCGCCTGGGCCTGCCAGGGTGAGCAGGATACGTTGGCGGCGAGTGAGTTGATCCTGACGGAAACGGGCAATGCCGCCGAGCCCGTGAAGTTGTATACTTGGGGTGGAGGCGCCGAAGCGGATTCCGGCTAGGGCGTGTCCGAGCTCATGTATTAGAATCGAAACAAGCACCGCGACCATAAACAGGACCACTCGATGCCAGTCTTGGGCGGATTGGGCTCGTAACGCGCCTCCAAGGAAAGCGGCTAGGGCCCAGAACATCCAATGGACGGAAACCGGAATTTTAAAGAGGGTGAAGTTGAGCATCGAATGGCAATTGGTTTGCAGCTTAAATGGCGTTGGAGCCCTGAGAAAAGGATTAGATAGGCGGCTTTCGGGGCATAGCAAGTGGGGACTTACAACGTTGACCCGCAAGATCGGTATAGATTCACTAGCTAGTTTGATAAGTTTACCCGTATGAAGAGAAGACAGTTCCTAAAATCAGCAGCCGTGGCCGGCGCTGCCACTAGCTTTTTAAATTTCAATTCATTTGCCCATTCCCGCGACCCGAAACGGAAAATGACTCTGAATCTGGTTTGCGGAGCGATCGGGGTCAAAGCGGACCAGATGAGAGCGATCGAGTTGGCGTCCAAATACGGATTCGAATCGGTGGAAGCCAAAGCCGATTACTTGGCTTCACTCAGCAATGGAGAAATGGACTCCTTGAAACGATTGCTCCGAGACCGAAAACTCGTTTGGGGGACTGCCGGACTGAGTGTCGACTTCAGAGGAGACCAGCGGAGCTTCAAAGACGGTCTCAAGAAATTGCCTCGAGAAGCTAAAGGTTTGCAGAAAGCGGGCGTCGAGCGCGTGAGTACTTGGCTGAGGCCCGCCCATCACGATCTGACATACAACCAGAATTTCAAGCAGCACGCCGGCCGGCTCAGAGAAGTTTGCCGAATACTTAAAGACAACGGTATCCATTTTGGTATGGAGTATGTGGGTACAACGACTTTACTCGTGTCTCGAAGGTACCCATTCATCCACACAATGGCGGAAGCCATGGAGCTGGTTGACGCGATTGGTACGGGAAACGCGGGAATTGTCTTGGACAGCTGGCATTGGTGGCAGGCGGGGGACTCCGTGGCGGATATCGAGAAGCTGCGAAATGAAGACATCATTCTGGTCGACCTGAACGACGCCCCTAAAGATATCGACAAGCAAAGCCAGCTCGATGGCCAGCGCCAGCTCCCTATGGCGACCGGCGTTATCGATACCAAGGGCTTTGTTAATGCTCTAGTAAAGATTGGATACGATGGACCGGTCAGAGCCGAGCCATTTAATCAAACCTTGCGCGACCTGGATGACGATTCGGCCTGCAAAGCGACGATCGATTCACTGAAAAAGGCGATGGCGCTGATCGGTTAGGTATAGAGCAGACCAGGCGAGCGCCCTTTACTCATGTTTCTTGGCAGTTGGTCTTAGCTAGCTTTCCCTGCCTCGGTGGCTTCTGGGATTTCTACCAGTTTGCCCGTCTTGCAGTCGTAGATATAACCGTAAATTGGGATGTCGGATGGTACCATCGAGTTGCTGCGAATGCGCTGGACGTCTTCGACGACACTCTGGGCATTGTCGCTTATCGTTAGCCAATTGATGTATTTGCCGTCTGTCGTTCCGCCGCCGGCGTTGCTATCGTGCCAGCCGGTTTCGTCTACAGAGGCGGTTTTCAAGCTTCCCGAAAGCAGATCTCCCATGATTTCGCTAGTGAATGTCTCCATACCGCAATCGGTGTGATGAATGACAAACCATTCCCGGGTGCCCAGTAACTTGTAGGAAATAACTAAAGAGCGAATGGCGTCGTCGCTAGCCCTCCCGCCCGCGTTGCGTATTACATGGGCGTCGCCTTCGGCAAGGCCAGCGTATTTCGCCGGGTCGAGACGGGCATCCATGCAGGTTAGGATCGCAAAATGCCTGCCGGGAGGCATGGGCAGGTTGCCTTTTTCGCCGAAATTGGCGACGTACTCTGCGTTCGCGGCTTCTACTTCTTCTACTATCTTGCTCATGATCTTAACGGTATTCTGTTTCAGGTGGGTCCAGCTTTACAAATATAGGGCGATTATCGGATCAGAAATCGCGAGAGCTTTCGCGTAGCGACCCAATCACATCGGTAGGGTGTAAGCCTGCAAAATGGGCGCAAGTAAAATGCTAGAGAACAAAGCGCTGATGTTTCCTTTTAGTTCAAAACCGAAACGTTTACTGGAATTTGGTGGCGATCTTCGTTTCTTGAGCCTGGAAACTGAATCCGTCCCCGCGTATCTTGGAGCCAGCCTTGATTGAACAATAGAAAGAGGGCACGCCCTGTTTGCAGGGTCCAGCGCATGCGGCCTTGCCAGCCCAGATTGCGCGAGCGATTGTCATACTGAATCAGGTTAGCGAGGAAGAGAGAGGGAGACACTGAGTGGTCGAGGTTGGCTGATAGAATTTGGTTGAGTGTGTGAACTATCTACTCTTCTTGGCCGCTTGGAAGGATTAAGCTTATTGAGACGGAGCAGCCCAGCAGATGAAAAACGACGCATCGTTTCGTATTTGCCGGTTGCATGTTAGGAGAGTCATAAGCGCGGCCGAGATTTGGGATCAAAATCGAATGAACTTCAGTCAACTAATCCGGGCACGAGAAATCAATATCCGTAGATATCGTTAGAGTAAATTGTTTATATAAATTATATTTGAGAATTCCGACGGTCTATGGGAGTACAGCACTATAAAATTACGGAATCAATTACTCACTTCGCTTTTATGCTTCCTGCCTGCGGTCGAATTTGGAGCTACTCTCAAATTCGGAGGGCCGATTGGCGGAGATCAAGAAGTTCCACCAGTTTCTTTGGAAGGTTCATCGGCTATGGGCTAAGCGGTTCTGACCCTGGACACCGAGATGCTGACCTATGACCTTGAGATTACTCTAAGTGGGTTTTCAGGGGAGATTGCGGGAGCGCATATACACGCGGCTCCCGCAAGAGCGAACGGTGGCGTGATTATTGATCCACTAGACGGTGGCAAAGCTTTCGGTATGGTTGGCTCACTCACGACTTATTCAGTGTGTGGAGAGCCATTTCCTCCTGAAAATTTGGCCTCCTAATTGGCTGGAGATACGTATTTAAATTTCCATACTGTGGCAGTGGCCTCAGGCGAAGCCAGAGGTCAATTGGTCCCGATGGACATGGGTCGCGATTCACTGGTCAATTTCTCCGCCCGCGGAATGGTCAATCCAGGAGAGGGCAAAGTCGGGTTGCTCATCGGTGGTCTGGCTTTGCAAGAGCGCAAGACCATTCTCTTTCGCAGGGTGGCTGATAGTATGAATCGCTTCGGTGCGCAAACAGGCCTCAAAGACACTTCCTTTCAGGTTTAACAATAGCCCTATGGCGAATTGCAAACCGCCGAGATGCTTGGCGGCAATGACAACTGGAAAGATAATGGTCAGCAGTTCAAGATAGCGGCTACCGGATACGCCCCAGCCTTCGACAACGAGTCGGCTTGGATCGTTACCTTGGAGCCAGGTGTCTACACCATGAACACGGATTCGGAGCAGGGTGCCGGTATCGCTTTGGTGGAAACTTATGGATTTGAAATAGGATCGATTGCTGACGTTCTCACTCGAGCGGCCAGCGGCGAGCTCTATCAGGAATCCTCGATTCTTCTCGCCGCTTTGGGTGAATTGCCGGAATTGGCAGCCGCTCTGGCGGGTCCCGGTCCCTTTACTTTCTTGGCACCTACGGACGAGGCGTTTTTGGCGATGTACGATGACGCTGGACTGGCTGCGCTAGTTGCCGATACAGCTGCTTAAAAGGTGGCTCTTCTACAGCATATCGTCAGTGGCAAGATTCTATCTTCTGCGGAACTCGCTGTTGAAGGCGAACCCGTTACTATTTTTCCGATGGCGACAATTTAGTAACGGACCTGAATGGGAACGAATATACTGTAACCGTATCCGAATCGGGAGTGATGGTAGCGAATGCCAATTTGCTTGAGGCTGATCTCATTCTATCGAACGGTGCCATTCACGTCATTGATGCGGTGATACGGCTACCGTATTCGCTCGACCGATAATCGAATTTCTAGGCGGAGCAACCGTTTGGTTGCTCCGCCTTTTAATTCGGTTTGAGTCTAATACCCCGTAGCTCTTGACGGGCGTAGTCCCGCAATTGCGTGGGCGAAGTCTGTTGCTTCGGCTTCTAGTTAGGGAGGACTGGCTCGGTCCTCCGTATTCGAGTTCAGGAGGATCGAGACGATCCCCCATTGCCTTTCAAATGCCCCTAACGAGCCACGGGAATCTCTACTCAGTTTCCAAAAGAGGTAGCAGGCGTTCTCCGAGCGCCCAAAAAGATCTGAAAATATAGGCGCTCGGAGATCGCCCGCTACCTGAAGCGGCTAATAGCCCCTCGAGCTACAGCTTCATGTCGTTCAAGGCTTTGAACTCGTCTCGCCATTCTGCGGCCGCATTGGGATCGATATCCACCGACAAAGAACAAGGTTGATTTCCGGCAATCGCTATCTCTTCGCCTTGCGGACCGTACACGGCTGAGAGTCCCGGATAGATCCATTTTGGGTCTTTTCCGGTTCGATTAACACCGACCACGAAAGCCTGGTTTTCGATGGCCCGGGCTTTCAGCAGAGTCGTCCAATGATCGGCCCGCGCGTCGGGCCAATTGGCAATTACTGGGAACAGATTGGCGCCTGCCTTGACTCCTCGACGATAGAGTTCGGGGAAACGGAGATCGTAGCATATTGTCGGGCATACCATAAATCCTTGCCACTCGAATAGGAGAATATCTTCTCCATTTTCATAGTGTTCGGATTCGCCGGTGTAACTAAAGCAATGATTCTTCTGATAGTGCCCCTTAAGCTGTCCTTTTGGATCAAATACAGATAACTCGTTGCAGCCGAGGCCCTCCGCAAGCTTGAAGACGAGCCCTCCCAGAGTCCAGGATTGGTAGTTTTTGGCGATCTCTACGAGAAAAGCTTCCGCAGCTGATGGAATTGATTCGGCGACCTTGTCGACATTCATGCTAAATCCCGATGAGAACATTTCCGGCAAAATTATGAGTGAGCCGGGTTGGATTTTAGCCGATTCGAGTAGCTTGCGGATCTCCTCGAAGTTGGCTTCGCGGTCTTCCCATTGAATATCGTATTGGCAGGCGATGAGTTGCATTTGGTTGAAGCGATTAGCGATTAGCGATTAGCTTTTGGCCACCTCCGGGTATGATTCCGACAAGAAAAGTGAAGGCGACTCCGAAGAGCATAGGCCATTGCCAGGCGAGGTCGATTACGCCGTTTTCGGATAGGAAAAGCAGAGTAGCCGTAAGTCCGCTGCCGAGCAGCATGGATAAAATATTCCAGCGATCTTTCCCTCTATTGGTGAGAAGGCCGACGAGAAACACCCCAAGCAACCCACTGTAGGTGACCCCAGCGATCTTGAAGGCCAGCCAGATGAATTGTCCTCCATGCTGCAAGGCCCAAGCAATGGATACAAGAACTATAGCGACGACTCCCATGAAAGCGCGGGCTATCCGAACTTGGCGGGTGGCGCTCATATCCTTGCCAATCAAGGGTCGATAGAGGTCCACCACCACGGATGAGCTTAGGGCCGCCAACGCGCTGTCGAGACTGGACATGGCCGCTGCGAGGACGCCGCAGAGCAGAAGTCCGCGAAGACCGTTGGGGAGAGCGGAAGCGATAAAGTGGGGGAACACTTTATCTGAATCGACAGAGGATGCCGCCTCGATTAATTTCATGGGCAGCATCGTATCGGGAAATTGGATGTAGTAGGCATAGAGACCGACGCCGATCAGCAAGAATAGGGCAGCTACGGGAAGGGAAACGAACCCGCTCAGAATGATGCTCTTGCGCGCCTGGCCCAGATTGCGGCAAGTGAGCATGCGTTGGGTGAAGTCATGATCCGTGCCTTGCATGGCCAGCGTGTTGATAAATCCAAATACCGCGGCCAAGAAGAACCAGTTCGGATCGGTCCAAAAGCTTCCCTCTGTAGACCATTGAAAGATTTCTAAACGCCCATTAGCCCTCCCAATCTCGAATATCTCTGACCAACCAACGAGATCCTGCAGCACCCAAATCATGCTTAGGCCAGCGCTTAGAAAAACAATCGCCTGCAAGCAGTCAGTCCAGATGACTGCCTTAATTCCGCCCACGCCGGCGTAGGCGAGGCAAAGTAGTGCGAAACCGATCATCGTCCAACCGAAGGGCAGGCCGAGAATGACGTGCAGGCCAGTGGAAGCTATCATTAGGCGAACAGAGGATGCCATGACTCGCGACAACAAAAAGAAACTAGCCGCCGTATAGTGGCTAGTCCCGCCGAAACGGTCTGCCAGATATTGGTAGATCGATAAGCAGCGAAGCTGGTAGAATGCTCCGAGAAAGAGGAAGGCGATGGCGAAGCGGGCCAGGAGGGAACCGACTCCCATTTGCAGATACCCCATGTTTTCGGCGAAGCCCACGCCGGGCGTGCCCAGAAACGTGGCTGCACTGATCTCCGTTGCGATGAGGGAGCCAAGTACGGCGAGCCAAGGGACCTGGCGACCACCTACGACATAGCCTTCCATGGATTCCCCTCGTTTGCCGAATCTAATGCCGATGAAGAGAACGGCAGCGAGATAGAGGACAACGATGGAGGAATCGATCAGAGACATGGTAGAGGAATTGCGAATGCCTGGGGCTACCCGCAAAATCATGACATTCACCACGGGGACACAAGGCCTTAATGGAGGTTGGAAAGGTAGCGCGGGCTTCCAGCCTGGGTTGTATACGAATGACAGGACTACGATTGACCCCTTCTTGCACCGGCCGGAAGACCACAATTATAGCAGCGGCCTTACGACGCTATAATCTATTCCATATCAACCGCCGGTCCAATAGAGCTTAGGCCGCTCCTGCAGTGAACTGCTGGCTCTCATACATTGCCCGAATCCCGATATTCGTTGACTATTTATGCTGGATTCGGATAGTTTCGGTGGAAATTCATGAGATGGATCGTCCCATCTCAAGCGTATCGACTTAGGAACGCACCAGATTTTCGTGTGCCCATGCTAATTTCCAGCCCCGCCTTGATCAATAGCTCGCTTGCGCCTCTAGCGGTAATTTGCTTTGCCGTTTCGTTATTGGGTCAGGATGGCAGGGAAGTAGTGGACTTTCAGCGCGAGATTCAGCCGATTTTTGAGCGGCTATCTGATGACGAGAAAGCGACATTTCTTAATTGGCTCGATCAAGGAGCCAAAGTTCCCGAAGGCGTCAAACTGATGGGCGAGCCGGAAGAGAAACTCCACGGGCAAGCCTTGTTTGAGTTCGAGATCGCTCCATTACTAGCCAAGCACTGCTTGGAATGCCATGACACGAGCCGCAAGGAAGGGGCTTTGGATTTGTCTCGCAAGGCTGCCGCCTTCAAAGGCGGAGACAGCGGTGAAGCCATCCATCCGGGAGATGGAGAGAATAGCTCCCTATGGGAACTGGTGGAGCTCGGGGATATGCCTGAAGACCGATCGCCGCTTTCCCAGCGCGAAAAAGATTTATTGAAGCGGTGGATTGATGAAGGGGCCGTGTGGACGGTAGATTGGATCGACCCCGCCATCTACGAGCGTACAGGCGGTGGCGAACAGTGGATCCGGCGACTAACCGTTAACGAATACATCGAGACGGTTCGCAGCGTGGTGGGCGTCGATATAGAAGATGAAGCTAGGGAGCTGTTGCCCGCGGATTTAAGGGCTGATGGATTTAGCAATACGGCCTACAATTTGAACGTAGATATGGGGCACGTGACCGCCTATGCCGAGCTTGCTTCCAAAATAGTGTCGAAGCTGGATTTAACGGGATTGGCTTATCGCTTCCACGAAAAGCCTAAGTTCACGGACAAAGACATGGGCAAGCTCATCGAGGGAATAGGCAAGTGGTTTTTGCGAGGACCGCTTACGGAAGATGAGGTGATTCTGTTTCGCGGCATTTCCACAACCGTGGCTAGCGCGGGCGGAACGATGGAAGAGGCGGTGGGATACATCGCCGAGGCCATGCTCCAGTCTCCCCGTTTTATCTACAGGATCGAGAAGCAGCAAGGCGATGGCGTTTCGTCACAACTAGATGAATACGAATTCGCCTCACGATTGAGTTACGCTTTTTGGGGAGCGCCACCCGATGGAAAGCTGATGGCGGCAGCGGATTCTGGAGACCTTAAAGACGACGGTGGACTGGAGAGCCAGTTGTATCGCATGTTGGATGACCCCAGAGCTAAAGCGCGTTCTTTGGAATTCGCCTATGAATGGCTGAACTTGGGGCGGATGGACAGTTTGCAGCCAAGCTCTGAGAAGTTTCCTGACTGGGATCCGAGACTGGCTGATGATATGGGCCGGGAAACCTTGGCGGTTTTCGACGAGGTCGTTTGGAAACAAGGGCGCCCGTTAACCGAACTCCTGAATACTCAAACGACCTTCGCCACCCCTGAGCTAGCGGCTCACTATGGACTGAGAGTGAAGCAAGGGACAGAGGCCGAAGCTGGGCTTTTGCGCTTCGATCTTTCCAACAATCCTGCCCGTGGAGGTATCCTCACTCATGGCAGCGTGCTGACGATGGGCGGAGACGACGCCTCTATGGTAACCCGAGGGCTATTCGTGCTCCGCGACCTCCTGCGTGGAACGGTTAAAGATCCTCCGCCTTGTTTGGACACAACCCCGATCCCCTCGAGTCCTGGTCAATCGCAGCGGGTGATCTCAGAGGAGCGAATCGCCAATAATTCCTGTCGCGGGTGTCACGAGAAGTTCGAGCCGTTGGCTTTCGGACTGGAGCGATTCGATGGCGTGGGAGCCTATTACAAGCGCGACGTTTTTGGGAATCGCCTGCGCGAAGATGGAGAAGTTCCCTTGCCAGGGGAAGAAGGAGCCCGCCCCTACAAGAAGAGCTCTCAAATGATGGATCTGCTGGCCGATAGCAATCGCGTAGCGGAAACGATCACCTGGAAGCTCGTCCAGTTTGTTATGGGCAGGCCGCTGGGAGCTAGGGATGCCATCGAAATCAAAAAGATATTCCAAGAGGGGCAAGAGAACGGGGGAACCTATCAGAGTCTGATGATGGCTATTGCCACGAGCGATTTGATGCGAATGCGAGGAGGGGACTCGTGATGGGGTTTACTCGTGTCCAGGGAGGTCTTTAAAGAAATGAATCAGAAGCCAATTAGCCGTCGCTCCATGTTAAAGGGATTGGGAACCGTAGCCGTGGGCCTCCCGTTTCTCGAAGAGATGATCTTTTCCTCGGCGTCGGCAGCCGCGACCAAAGCTGCAGCCGCCCAAGCCGTTCCGACCAGAGCCTTTAACGTATTCTTCGGTCTGGGTATCCCCGCTCCGCTACAAAGCGAAGGTTTCGATGGGGTATTGGAGCCACTCAAGTCATTGGGCGACAAGCTTTTGATTATGCGTGACGTCGATCAGGTGCGCTGCGACGAATCGGGTATTAATGCCCACTTCGACGGAGCCTCCGGAGCCTTCACGGCTGAGCCTCCTCAAGGTGAGGCCAAGTCAGGAGGTCCCTCCATCGATCAGGTAATTCGACGAGCCCATTATCCGAACGGGCTTCCTGAAGGGATGGTACCCACCTTGCTAGGTGGAACCTTTTTTAGGCGTAGCCGGGTAAGCCGCTATGTCCATAGTTACAATCTGGATGGAACGGTGGCGGGGACGATGCAGGAGAAGCCCAGAGATCTATTTGAACGAGTATTCGGATCCGTATCCTTCCTGGATGAGTCGAGTGCTCGCGAGCGGCACCTGAAACGCAGTGTCTTGGATTCGGTCGTGGGTCAGTACAAATATTATACCGGCGATCGGTCGCCGTTGGGCTCTGTTTCCAAGGGGCGCGTAGCGGATCATCTTGACCGTATTCGCGAATTCGAGCAGCGGGCTTTCTCTATGCCAGACGCTTCTGGCACCGGACCCGGGCAACCGCCTAAGTCTAATATAGCCCATGGTGGCGCCGCCGATCCTGGAGGCGAAGGAATCGATATGATTCTCGACGATCTCACCACCGAATGGCGATTGATGGCCGATCTCTATGCCTTAGCCATCCAGATGGATAAAGCCCGCTTCGGATCGATTACGTTCCTAGCGGCTGGCGAGCGCTTGCGCGTGAAAGGAGACTACACCTATGAGGGTCGCAAGATCTTCGAATTCGATGATGCCGCTCAACACAATGCTTCGGGTTCCAAAGGATGTAGCCACGAATGGTGGCACCAATTCAACGAAGAAAAAGAGAACGAAGCTTTGCGAGCCCACGCGCACATGAAGATGCGGGAGGTGGCTTATTTTCTCAATCGTCTGGATGACGAGAATTCTCGGGAAGCGAACGGAAAGAGCATTCTGGAAAACTCCTTGTTCACGGTTTCTACCGAATCGGGCGATGGTCGACACTCGGATGTCAAGCGGGAGCTGTCAGGCGTGTTTCATGCCATCACTGGCGCCAATGGACGTTTCAAGACCGGCCAAATTATGGATGTCGGCGCGGAAGGTATCGATGTCTACAATACGATCCTAGACGGCATGGATGTATCCGGATTTCTAGGACCCGAAAACCGCGATCATACCGCTATCGACCGCATTCGAGCGTAGTCTCGATCTTCTATGTAGGGAGTCCATTATCCGGATACGTCCCGATAGCGTATTGGGACCGACTAGCGCGGATCCACAAGCTAGGTGGTGTGGGAGTTGGGGAAGTCAAAGCCCCCGGTTGCCCGATTTCACCCCTTATTTGAATATAGTTCGATTGGAGTGCGCTTTGCGTATCGAGTGAAATCTTTGTTTTTCGTCAAGATTGGTGCCTTCCATTTTACTGCGAAGGCGCAAATGAGAAAATCAGTATGTGAACCTTGGACGCCTTTGTTTCTACATAGATTGTAGAATGAGTCACCGAATACCCTCGCTATTCCGCGGTTGACTCGGGTGGTGGCAAGTTGCGGCGGGCCCGCCATTCCTGAAAAATGGAATAGCCTAGGAATACCAGGGCGACTATGGTGAACGTGGCGGCAATCGGGCGAGTGATCATGGGGGCAAAGGAGCCTTCCGACATCTGCAATCCCGATCGAAGCTCAGCCTCCATAATGCCGGCAAGAACGTAGCCGATCACGAAGGGGCCCAAGGGGAAACGGGCTCTATCCAGAAAGAAACCGACCAAGCCAAAGCCGATGACTACCCAGACGTCGAACATTCGATTTGTCGATGCGTAAGCCCCAATTAAGCAAAAGACGAATACGATAGGTATGAGGTAGGCTCGGTTTATATTGACTACTTTGGCGATGTGCCTCGCCGAAAATACCATAACGAGAAACATAATCAGGTTAGCCACCATGTATCCGATCATTAGAGACCAAACGAGATCTCCATTGGTTTGGAAGAGCAGGGGTCCCGGCTGAATTTGATGCATAATCATAGCCCCCAGCAGGATAGCGTCGACGGGGGCTCCGGGAATGCCGATTGTGATTAAAGGTATGAGGGCTCCGCCAGCATTGGCGTTGTTCGCCGACTCGGCCGCCACGATTCCCTCGTCGTGGCCGGTTCCGAATTTTTTGGGGGTCTTGCTGAAGGTCTTGGCTATGCCGTAGGCAACCATTGAGGAAATGCTGGCCCCAATGCCGGGAAGAATGCCGACCCAAGTGCCTATGCATGAGGAGCGGACGATATTCAAAAGATGCTGCTTCCATTCCTTGAATTTCGGAAAGATGCCCTCTCCTTTACCCATTTTGATGCCAACCCCTTTCTTGTTAATCTCCAGGGCGTCTTTGATAATCTGGCTCATGACGAATATGCCGAGGAGAACGGGAAGCAGATTGAATCCATCCCCCATAGAATCGAAGCCAAAGGTGAGGCGTAGTTGACCATCGGATTCATTCAATCCCGGCATAGCGGCCAGAAGGCCAAGGGTGGCGGACATGATGCCTTTAAGTAGCGAACCTTGGCTGATGGAGGCGATGAGAACGAGAGCCATCAGAACCATGGTGAAGTATTCCCAAGGTCCGAATTTATGGGCGAAGTTGGAAAGGGGAGGGGCCAGGGCTATGAGAAAGATTCCCGAAATTACCCCCCCGAATAGCGAGGCTCCGACTCCTAGGCTCAGGGCCTTTCCGGGCTGGCCCCTCTGGGCCATAGGATAGCCATCGAATGTGGTCATCATGGCGGATGGCGTTCCTGGCATTTTCAGGAGAGTAGCGCTAATTAGACCGCCACTGACCGATCCGACATGCATGCCCATGAGTAGGAGCACGGCATTGGTGCTATCCATGGAGAATGTGAGCGGCACTGTCAGAGCCATGAGCATGCCTCCACCTAGGCCTGGGATGGCCCCGACGAAAATGCCGCTAGCTACGCCCACGAAAATCCAGAGGAATGGGTAGGGGCTCAGTACGTGTTGCAGTGCATCTAGCGCTTCCATCAGTATTTTGTCCTTCTGCTGCCTTATTGAGGAAGGTCCATGTAGAACACTTCTGTAAACAGGTACTGTCCCCCAAAGCCGAATACGGGGGCGATCAAGGCGCTGGCGATTAAGACGCGCTGGTCAAAGCGCGATAGCAATGCGGCTAGGGCGAAAATGAACAACGTCGTGGCGATCCGAAAACTGGCCCATCCTAGATTCATGCTAAGCACGTAGAGAACGGGAACGACTACCGTGTAAGCGGCGAGGAAAGGCTCCAATTTGAAATCCCGCTTGGACTCGCGTGGCAGAAGCTGGGCTAGCAGGATGGACCGGATACCGATTACTAGGGCCAGAAATATGATTAGATAAGCGGTGTACTTGGGGAAGGCAGCGGATCCGATCGGATCGAAAAACGGAGGGGGAATATCTTTAGCGGCGATGAGGACGGCGATGGCCAGGGCAATCAAGCTCAAGCTAATTGCTATATCCAAATAGGGGATACGATAGTTCTGGGGCATGCTTGTAATAGGGTTGGCTTATCTATTTCTGGCTTTGGCAACAATTGGGGTAACTTTTTTTCGCATATCTTCGAGGAAACTGCGCATTTCAGCCTCTTCCGCGAAGTGGCTGCGGATTCCCAGGTTGGCGAATCTTTCCGCGACCTCGGGATGCGACATGGCTTGGCGCAAGGCCTTGGCGATCCGCCTGACGCGGTCTGGAGGCGTTCCCTTCGGAGCTATCCACACTTTAGTGTCGCGCGTGACGACATCGGCTCCCAACTCGCGAGCCGTGGGAGTCTCAGGAAATGGTTGAACCCTCTCTTCAGAGAGGAAGACCAGAGGGCGGATTCCGGAATCCTTGTATCGTATGAGCTCCAGCAAGCTAAACATGGATAAGTCGGTATGCTTGCCGAGAATTGACGCCAGCCTCTTGGAGCCGCCGCCTGATTGGATGAATCTGAACTCGATGCCGACTTCCTCAGCAAACATCATAGGAACCAGATGAACGGGAAGCCCGATATTGGTCGCCACTTTGATGGATCCTGGCGATTCTTTCGCCTGGCTGATTAGGGATTCTATGGACGGGAATTTCGAGGATTCGAGTACGCCGAGACCGAGGCTGGAGTGTCCCGTTCCCCCGATAATCTCGAAGTCATTATGATCGAAATCCACGATTCCCATAGCCTTGGAGGTCACAATACCGGGAGTACAAATGCCAATGGTGTATCCATCTGGGGCGGATTCTTTGATTCGCCTTGAACCCAAGGTTCCACCGGCGCCGGGCAAATTGATTACGGCAAGCTTGGCCGGAAGCAGTTCGTGCTCCTGGAATGCCTGTTGGAATATCCGGGCCATCGTATCGACTTCGCCTCCGGTGTTCGTGGGCACGATAACCTTGATGGGCTGCTCGGGATATTCAGCCCGCAGGCACGGACCTGGATCGAGGCAGAACAGTAGGAGGAAAAGGCAGAGGAGGGGTTTTACGGTTTGCGAGATTGGTTTGAGTACCGACATATTGATTTGGGAAGATCGGTGCTTTTTGATCGGCTCGATTAATCATAATCGCGGAAATCCGGTCAACGATATACGGATGACTGTAGAGAGTTACATGTAAATCAGCGGGATTAGGTTCCGTAGTGTGGCGCTTTAGCCCCTGCAACCTTGTCGTAAGAGAGCCCTCGCTGAGGCGTAGCTCCGGATTTCGTCTATCTCGCTCGAAATACCAAAAACATGAAAATGAACTCGCTCCCGCTCAGCGCATACGCGTCAACTTAACTGAAGCACGTCGATCATTTTGTGTAGGAAGCTCGCTTGCGAGCGATCGTTCCTCTGGAAAGGACTCTCGGCGATTCGCTCGCAAGCGAGCTTTTTGCATTGTGGACGGCTAAAGTTGACGCGTTTGTTCAGTCGCAGGATCGGTTTTTAATGCAGTTGTTCGGCTAAATGGAATCCCATGCGCGGGTACCTAGACGAACATGTTTGCCTCAAAGATCTATCCTTGATTTTCCTATTTACCCGGCTGCAATCTCTGTGACACTGCGCAGATATGGAGACGCATAGGTGTCAAATGAACTTTGAAGGGAAAACCGCCATTGTAACGGGCTCAACTCGAGGGATCGGCCGAGCCATCGCGGATTTGCTTTGGGACAGCGGGGCGATGGTGGTTTACACGGGAACCAAGCGCTTTTCCGAAGTGGCGGCGGGCGAACGCAAAGACTACTGGCAATTAGATGCCGGTGATCCGTCGAGCTTAGAGGCTTTCCAAGCTCGAATATTGGACCTTCCGAATTTGGACATCCTCGTTAACAATGCCGGAATTAATCGGGTCGACTCCGTTGACGGGCTAGACGACGAGGACTGGGCTGCCGTTATGGACGTGAATCTGACTGCCCCTATGAAGTTGATGCGGGCCGCTACCAAAGTTATGAAGAATGCCCGTGCTGGAGGCCGAATTCTGAATGTCAGCTCCTTGTTTGGAGTGATCGGGCGCCCCAATCGGCACTGCTACACGGCGTCCAAATCCGCCCTATCTGGGGTGACGCGTTCGGCGGGACTGGAATTGGCCCGCGAGGGGATTTTGGTGAACGCAATCGCTCCGGGATTTATTTTGACGGATATGACAAAGTCGATGCTCAGCGCTGAACGACGAAAGAGCTTGGAAGAAATTGTCCCTATTGGGCGCATGGGCAACGAATTAGAGATAGCCCGGTTTTCGGCTTTTATGGTGTCCGACCTGAACACGTATTTGGTTGGCCAAACAATTGCCGTAGATGGTGGCATTACGGTGAGCCCTGGTTTCTCCTGATGCGTCTGACAGCGGATCTAAAATCCAAGATTCGCGAACTGGGTTCCGAGTCGCCGGAGTCGATCGCCTTGATGGCTAGGCGATATACGGATTTGCCGATGGCTTTCATCGCCCAGCAAGTTAAAGCCCGGCAACGCATACGGAAAAAGCTGCCCAGCTGGTTTGCCAATGAAGATATCGAGTTTCCCGATACTTTGCCTCTTGAGCAATGCTCGTCAGAATTGACAGCCCAGTACAAGGCGTTGCTGCTTAGCGGGGAATCGTTAGCCGATCTTACGGGAGGTTTTGGCGTAGATGCGGTCGCCTTTGCCAGCAGATTTTCCAAAGTGTATCATGTGGAAAAGGACGAATCGCTTACGGGGCTTGTCAGACGAAACCTAGCTGCTCTGGGTCTCGAGGGAAAACTGGAGGCGATCCACGGGGATGGACTTCGGTGGCTGGATAGCCAGAAAACGCGATTCGACGCTCTCTATTTGGATCCAGCCCGAAGGGATCATCGAGGGTTGAAAGTGTCTTCGCTGAGCGCCTGCGAGCCCGATTTGAGCCAAGTATGGGAAACCTTGCTGTCTCGCGCCGATACCCTTGCCGTGAAGCTCTCGCCGGGGTTGGACCTAGATGCTGCATTGAAAGCGTTGCCCGCCATTTACGAAGTTCACATCCTTTCGATTGGGAACGAGTGCAAGGAATGCTTGTGCCTTGCAAGGCGAGCTTGGGATGCGCCCGCCAAAATCGTTTGCGCGAACTATACTGCCAATCGGAAATGGGACCGATTCGAATTCTTTAGGGAAGCGGAAAAGGGTCTCGAGGGAGCCTATGGAACGTTCCAGAAATACCTGTACGAACCCAACGCTTCCGTTATGAAAGGCGGTGGCTTCAAATCCTTGGGCCAGCATATCGGAATGCCTCTGCTCCATCCGCGAACCCGCTTTTACGCTTCGGATGGATTGGTTGCAGACTTTCCAGGAAGGATCTTCGAGATCGTTGAGCAGGGCGATCTTCGTAGGCAAGCGGCCGCGAAGCTGTTTTCCGATGGGCGGGCCAATGTGATGGCTCGAAATATAGGGCTTACGAGCGAAGAGTTGAAGAAAAAGCTGAGGCTTCAGGATGGCGGGGATCTGTTCGCCATCGGGGCAATGGATATTTCGGGTAAACGGAAGTTGCTAAAGTGTATCCGCGTGAGGGATGCTTATTCCGATGAATGAAGAATTGCAAACGGCTTTGAGCGAAATGGAGCTCTTGTTGGATCGTGTCCGATCCGCGATTCTCGCGTCGGTTGATTCTAAAGGCCAGCCGTTATCGAGCTATGCTCCCGTTTGGATAGACGGTCATAAGAATTTCCACGTCTACATCAGTTCATTGGCCAAGCATACTTCGCAAATAAAGCGTTCAGGAATGGCGAGCGTTATGATTATTGAAGACGAAGCCGATGCGGAGAATCTCTTCGCGCGGAAGCGCTTAACGGTGGATTGCGAGGCAGAGGTTGTCGTTAGGGATTCCGATGATTGGAATGAGACGATGGCTCTCATGGAAGAGCGTTTGGGAGAAACCGTTTCATCGCTCAAAGGAATGACGGATTTCGACCTCATCAGGCTGGAGCCGGGCGAAGGCAGATTGGTTCTGGGGTTTGGGAGAGCTTATCGTGTATTTGGGAAGGGGTTACAAGAAATTGGTTATATCGGCGGCGGAGGGCACCGGTCCAATTAGCTTTGTAGTTAGGCGCTTCATCCCATTTTCGCAAAATGGTAGGGCTTCTTTCGGGTCGGGCGTAGCCTCGCTGTTGGTTATTGACGTAAACTTAAGCTCGCCCGAAGGTCGAGCTTCACCTTCCTCGAAGTGCTCCGAGGGTGGAACCCGGCCTCCGAGCGGATGGTATTTAAACGCATAAACCAGAACCTACCTTGGATACGATTGGGCATGCTAGCCCGTCGCTCTAGGCCGCCTAGGTTAAAGCTTTGATTTCGGGACGCGGGCTGACGCGCCGCGCTGCTTAACCTGATCCCAGTCGCAACCGCCTAAAAACGATTTCCCATCAGTCTGTTGACAGCGCTGACCACGCCGCGAATGGAGGCAAGGGCGATATTGGTATCGATTCCAGCTCCATAGCATTGGGCGCCATTGGCATTATCTTTAAGCTGAATGTAGGAAACGGCCTTGGAGTCCGCTCCGCGGCCGAGCGAATGCTCACTGTAGGAAAGAAGCTCGAAGTTGGAGACATCGATTTCCTCCAGACCGTTGAAGAATGCGGCTATCGGACCATTGCCAACGCCGCGCAGATTCTTCTTGGAACCTTCGTAGATGACAACGGCCCAGACCTCGACTGTGTGATCATCCAGTCGTTCACTTCGGAATTCAATTAGCTGTAAAGGCTCCGAAAGCTCGATATATTCGCTATTGAAGCACTGGAAAACCCCTTCGGGGGTGATCTCTTCGCCGGTTTCGTCAGCTAGCCGATTCACCGCCTTGCCAAGCTCCTTATGCATTTCCTTCGGCAGTTGGTAGCCGTATTCTTTCTCCATGACATAGGCTACGCCGCCTTTTCCGGATTGGGAATTGATGCGAATGATCGCCCGATAGTTGCGTCCCATGTCAGCGGGATCGATGGGTAGATACGGCACCTGCCAAAGGGCGGTGGCATCTTCGTCCTTCTGAGCGAATCCCTTTTTGATCGCGTCTTGGTGCGAGCCTGAAAAAGCGGTAAATACCAGATCGCCGGAGTAAGGTGTTCTGGCGTGGACATCCATTCGCGTCACTCGCTCGTACATTTCCCGTATTTGGTTCAAGTTGGAGAAGTCCAAATTCGGGTGCACGCCTTGCGTATACATATTCAGGGCTACTGTTACAATATCGAGATTTCCAGTACGCTCCCCATTGCCGAAAAGCGTGCCTTCGACTCGGTCTGCTCCGGCCATGAGCCCCAGCTCGGTGGCCGCGACTCCCGTCCCGCGATCATTGTGGGTGTGCAAGCTGATGATGGCGCAGTCGCGTCGGGAGAAATGGCGGCAAAACCATTCAATCTGATCAGCATGTACGTTGGGAGTGAACAACTCGACGGTCGCGGGAAGATTCAGGATAATTTTATTGTCGGGCCTCGGTTCCCAGACGTCGGCCACGGCCTCGCAGCATTCGAGAGAAAATTCGAGTTCCGTGTCGCTAAAGCTCTCGGGCGAATACTCGAGGCGAATATTCGTGTTTGGAGCCGTGGCTGCCAGTTCCTTGACCAGTTTCGCTCCCTCTACGGCTATCTGGCGAATCTCATCGCGATCCATTCCGAAAACGACGCGTCGCTGCAACGGATTGGTGGAATTATAAATATGGACGATAGCGTTTTTTACCCCCTCGAGGGATTCGAAGGTTCGGCGAATCAGGTGTTCGCGGCACTGGACGAGCACCTGTATGTCCACATCGTCCGGTATCAGATTGTCAGATACCAGCTTTCTGAGAAACGCGAATTCCGTATCGGAGGCGGAAGGAAAACCAACTTCGATTTCCTTGAATCCGATATCGACGAGAGACTTGAACATTTCGACTTTTTCGTCGACGTTCATAGGAATCGCTAGTGCTTGGTTGCCGTCGCGAAGATCGACGCTGCACCACATAGGGGCTTTGTCGATGACCTTATCTGGCCACTGCCTGTCGGGCAAATTGACGACAGGATAGGGCTTGTATTTGCTTATTGGCGGTTTTTGCATGGCGGCATCGTTGTTGAAATTACGAATGGATGGGCAGGGTGGCGACGCAATACAAAAGGTCGTGCTTCCTAGAAGGGTGGGCTCCCGCCGACAATCGATTAGTTTAGGCGAGGTTAGTAAATGCGTCCCGATACTCCGTCCTTATCCTAGTAGGAGGGTGTCTAGCTTCGTAAGTCGTAGAAAAAAGCTGAAGACGTGATGAATCATTTACTTATTAAGTATGACTACGCTCATCGGCATCCATGTCAAGCCGCTTAAGCCTCTTTCAAGCTTCGCATCGAGGGCCCTCTCGATTTCCCTGGCCAAGCGGTTGGCCTTGACCATTCAGCAGGGTTAATGGAAATTGATCGGTTCAAGGTCGTTGTGTTCGACCTGAAATTCACTGTGTGGGATGTTGGCGGCGTTTGGTGCGATTCACGTCTCGGATGGCTTCCGTTGGAGCGTTTTCGAAGAAGGTATGGCTCGAGTGGGTATCGAGCTGCCTTAGGAGATCAGTCCGTATACATCTAGTTGGACAAAGCGGATTTTTCTGTTTCACTGCCAAGTCATGCTAAAGTCGCGATCGCTTTTTCTGCTGGCAATTATTGCCCGCTTAGTTCTAGCCTGTATCTCTTATGGTGATACAAGACCCAACGTCGTCTTGGTTATGGCGGATGATCAAGGTTGGGGTCAGGTCGGCTACTATGGCCATCCCGTGCTCAAGACGCCTCATTTGGACGCTATGGCCGCCAATGGCCTGCGATTCGATCGCTTCTATGCCGGGGCCCCGGTTTGCTCGCCAACGCGTGCAGCGGTGCTGACAGGCAGGAGCAACGACAGAACAGGCGTCTATCAGCATGGAAACGCCTTGCGACTTCAGGAACGAACCTTGCCTAGAGCTTTGCAGGAGGTGGGCTATGCGACTGGGCATTTCGGGAAGTGGCATTTGAACGGAGTGAGAGGCCCGGGCGTACCTATCCTGGGCGCGGACAAGTATCATCCGGGTCGATACGGGTACGATCAATGGCTTTCGGTGACCAATTTTTTCGATATGAATCCCGTATTGAGCCGCAATGGAAGCTTTGAGGAATTCCAGGGGGACTCATCGGAGGTCATTGTTGAAGAAGCATTGAAGTTCATGGCTCAACAAGCGAAGTACGACCGCCCCTTTTTCACGACGATCTGGTATGGATCGCCGCATTCCCCCATGGTAGCCAGCGACGCCGATCGCAAACCCTTCGCCGATCTGGATGAATCGGATCAACACCACTATGGTGAACTGGTAGCTTTAGATCGGAGTGTCGGGTCTTTGCGTAAAGGGCTTAGAGAGTTGGGAATCGCGGGCAATACGCTGTTTTGGTATTGTAGCGACAATGGCGGGTTGAAGGTCAATCCGCCATCAGTCGGTGGTCTTCGTGGCTTGAAAGGAACCGTTTATGAAGGGGGCTTGCGCGTGCCCGGCATTATCGAATGGCCTGATGTCATCGCTCGTGGCATTCGAACGGAGACGCCAGCCGGCGTCGTGGATATGTTTCCTACCATCGCCGACATTGTTGGTTTGCCCAATGGAGCCCAACTGCAGCCTTTTGACGGCATTAGCCTGCGTCAGGGCATCGAGTCGGGCAAGTTTGGCAAGCGACCGAAGCCAATCCCATTTCGTTTTCAGGGAAAGGGAGCCTGGCTGGACAACCACCTCAAACTAGTCGTCGAAAATGTGGCTAAACAGCAATACGCTCTTTACGACCTGAAAGCGGACCCAGATGAATCCGACAATCTCTTCGAATCTCAACCGAGGATCGCCAAGCGAATGCAGCGAGAATTCGAGAAGTGGAATGAAGGCGTCATCGCTAGCGATGAGGGCCGCGACTACCGGGAAGGACGGCTAACCGACGCCGATCCGCGTCGGGTATTCTGGACGGAGATGCCCGAGTACGAGCCCTATTTTAAGGATTGGAAGAAACGTCCTGAGTACGAGGGCCGCTTAAAGGATTTCTAGTTAAAGCAGCGGCGGTAAAATTCTCATGGCAGGGAGGACCGACTCGGACCTCTGGGTGACGGGAAAGAGGACCTAGCCGGTCCTCTCTAATATGTCGCTGGCGAAACCTGGCCCCGAAGGTAATAAAACATTGGGGTGTCTGAAGTAGTATTACCAATCATGCGACGCTTTCTGAAATCGTTCCAGATCGTAGTCACGGTCTTTCAATTCCTGCAGCAGGTTTTTGTAGGCGGCGTCATCGATGGAATTGGAGCGGGTCATGATCCAAGCGTACTTTTTATTCGGATGCCCAATGATGGTTTCCTGGTAGTCATCGCTAACGTAGACGACGTAGTAGGCGGCGTTGATGACGCCGAAGAACCGCATCCGCCACTCGGCATTGGTTTCGGTATCCTTAACCGTTCCGACGGGCCCGTAGGTTTTTAAATTTCCATCGGCAGAACCTTGGCGAAATTGGTAGATAGTCTGGATCTTGCCATCCTCCCGCATCTCGTAGGTCTCAGTTGGGTTCCAAGCATTCTTGTCGATAGCGGTAGGCGTATAGCCGTGCACATACCACTTTCCCATAAAGCGTTCCAAATCGACGTAGTCGGCTAGTTTTTGGTTGGGTTCCCGATCGCTGGAGCAGCCAGCCAAGGCCAGAATTGCGACTACCGATAGGATAAATGAGCGTGGTTTCATAGTATTGGTTTTCGAATCGAGTTTGATTGTGGGATACACTCTATCCGTTAGGGTTCCTTTTTTGTCGTGCGCGGGATATGAGAAAGGCTCCGGCGCCCAAGAATACAGCGACCCCCGGGCCGAATGCCCAAGCAATGGCGCGTTCCGTCGAGTAGTCTTGAGAGAGCGAGCCCTCTTCGTAGCCAATGGCGGAAAGCAATAGCCCAGAGCAGGCGATCCCCAGGGCCCGCGCGACTTTGGAGAGCATGCGCCAGATGCCATAGTAGGCTCCGGAAACGTCTCGCGATTGGCGGTCCTTTTCCGATTCGACGAAATCGGAGAAAAGGGAATCGAGCAGAACAATGCTGGAGACCAGAAGACCTCCGATGCTGGCGACGAGCAACACCCAAGAAACTGCTTTGGGCGGGATCGTTGGGTACGCTATGGTAGATAGAAGGGCTAGCGCGGCGACAGCGGAGAGAAATAGCGTCGTCTTGGTGAAGCGATTGGCCAGACGTACCCAGATGGGGGCTGATAGAATAATGAATACGGTCAACGTCAGTATGATCAGCCCGAATTGTTCCTCAGTGAATTTCAACGTCGATCGGTAGTAAGGAAGCGCTAGGCTAGAGTTGAAAGAGCGGCCAATTGCGATCGCAATAAATCCGAGGGCCAGGTAGCGGAAGAGCGGCGATGCCAAGGCCTGTCTAAACACGGCCACCGTATTGTAGGGAGCGGAGGGAACACCTTTGCTCTTTTTGGCATGCTTTTTGAGGAACTTCAGGATTGTAAGGGCGGAAAAACTACATCCTGCGCCTGCGATTATTCCCAAGGCGATTCCGCTCGTGGCCCGGGAAGACAGAATTTCCAGTATTGTCGGCTGCGGATTGCCGGGGGCGAAATAGGCGGGCAATGCGATGCCGACGAGAAGCCCGATAGAACCGAGGACAATGCGCCACCCGAAAAAAGAAGCTCTCTCCTTTTCCCCCGCCGATAGGTCGTTGATGAGGGCCAAGTAGGGAACACTATAAAGCGTCATTGCCGTGTTGACCACTAGGTACCACAGAAGAAGGTTGTTGAACAGGGCGGTTTGGCCAGCGCCGCTAGGAGGGGAGAAGAGAAAGCTGAAGCCGACTCCCAGAAGGATGGCCCCTCCAAGCAAGTAAGGGACGCGACGACCCAGTGGGCTGTCAGACGGAGTTTTGTCGGAAATGATTCCCATCAATGGATCGCTCACGGCGTCCCAAAAGACGGCTACGGCAATAGCGAGGCCAGCTAAGGATGGTTTCAAGCCTGCCAATATATAGAGCTCGAGCAGATAGACTTGCAGCATCAATTCGACGGCTCCGAGACCTATAGATGCCGTTCCATAGCCGGCCTTAGTTGGCCATCGGATTATTTGCTCGTTTTTCATTTATTGATCCAAGGCTCCGTACTCGGTAAATCGCTTGGATGGCGGGTTTGGTGGCGGCCGATGTTCGAGCGGCCATTATTCAATTTTTTATTCAGATTGTGGAATACGGTGGCAGCTCGGAGATCGGTCGCTACTTGTAGAGGGGGTTGCGGAAGCTATGCTGTTCAGGTCGGCAAATACGAAAAGAATAGGGAGTCCTATTGGTTTTCAGCCAGTTTTGATACGTTCAATAGTAGTTCAATTGTCTCGCAGGGTCGTCGTTTGGGGGTAATATTCGTTTTTTAAGAGCATCATGAGTAGCGAAAACGGCAAGACGTTTGTAGGCATCGGTTCAGTATTTGCATTGGGTATAGGCTTTGCATGGGCGGGAAGCGTCGGTGGGGCTACCTACGTTGGGATTCCCGTGTTTGCCATGGGCGTGGTTATGGCTTTCCTGATCCAGTGGATCGCCTTCGTACCAGCCATGCTGAAACGCACGGAAATGTTTTTCGATCTGGTAGGGAGTGTTACGTACATATCGGTCACCCTGATGGCCCTGTATTTTGTTCCGCAAGCGGACGCCCGCTCATATATCTTGGCTCTCATGGTCTGTATTTGGGCCGGACGCCTTGGGATTTTTCTTTTCGCCCGTATCCACAAGGCGGGGAGCGACCGGCGATTTGACAACCTTAAGACTTCGTTTGTCCGATTTTTCGGTGCTTGGACGCTACAAGGATTGTGGGTCACCTTCACTTTGGCGGCAGCGCTGGCGGGGATCACATCGGCCAAGCGCGAGCCTATCGGCTTTTTGGCGATCGTAGGCGTTTCGATCTGGCTAACTGGATTTCTCTTCGAGGCGGTTGCCGACTATCAAAAATCGACGTTCAAGAAGAATCCCGGCAACCGAGAGAAGTTCATCCAGTCGGGTCTGTGGTCGATATCCCGCCATCCAAACTATTTCGGCGAGATCGTTCTTTGGGTAGGCGTAGCCATTGTGGCGATACCGGTTCTGCAGGGCTGGCAATGGGCCATGTTGAGCTCGCCCTTTTTCGTGGCTTTGCTGCTGATACGCGTTAGTGGGATTCCCCTGTTAGAGAAGAAGGCGGATGAAAAGTGGGGCGGGCAAAGCGACTACGAATCCTTTAAGCGCAACACAGCTGTTCTCATCCCAAAGCTATGGTGATCTGATGAGCCTTGGATGAGTCGAGGCAAAAAGGCCTCTTGTGTAGGGCCTTCGCTTGCGAATTGCCGCGAAGTCGCCTTTCAGCCTTGAAGCCAATGAAAAAGGTGGGGCCCGCTCTTGGTTCGACTGGGCTCAACACCCTGAGCCTGTCGAAGGGCCGGGCAAGCTTAAAAGTTATTCGACAGTCCCTGGCAGCGCGCGTTTCGCCCATTCTTCCAAAAGCGAGTATGTGTATCCATAGGCTTGTGGCGCTTCACTGGCTCTGGGTCCAGCGATGTTGAGTTCTTCGATTGTATGATCGCCAAGAAACTGGATTAGCGTCTGGGCTCCATCGTAGTAAGCAATTTCGTCCCAATCGATCAGCAGATAGGGCTTCTGGGCCTTTTGACAGAATTGCCGAGTCAGTCTCGCTCGACCTTTTAGGGGACCGAAATGAATAATGAGCGTGGCATCGCTGTCGCGTGCATTCGCCTAGGTGCGATCCGCATACGCTTCGCTACCGGATTCCTGCAATGGGTAGAAATGGGGTATGCGGCCATCTTCGGCCATCCGTCCTTTGGGGCACCAACCCCCGAAGGGGAAGCCGGACTGGAGCAGGGAATCCAATGCGGCTCGGTCGACGCCGGTTTGTCCACCTGTACGGAATCTCATTTCTCGCTGTTCTCGAATAGAGTGTCCAACAAGTCAGAATGGGCGTCTTAGCAGGCATTTTTGGCTTTTGGCAAGGCTTAGGCGAGGCGCCAATGCCCGTAGGGCCTTGGCCCAAGGCTGCAACGCAGCCAAGAGCCAAAAAGGACGCTGCCCCAGAGGTGTTTCCGTCCAGAGGGGCCTGCCGCTGCGTTGAACGCATTGGGGATAGCCATTCCATGGATACCCCGCAATGCCCACGCCTTGCGGCAAGACCCTCTGGACGAAAACGACGCATATTCTGACTTATTGGACACTCTCTAAAGAGTTGCGTGGGCGCAAGAGCTCTGCTTCGGTTAATCCTAACAGATAATCTTGAGAGTACTCGACTATAGTAGCGGGGCAAACCGCGTATTTCTTGCCCTTAGAGGTTTAGGCATTGGTCTACTAGGGGCCTGGGCCCTTGGTTTAGGCGGTTGTTTGCTCACGCCAAACTCGAAGGCGATCGAAGTCGAAGAAGGGCCTCAAGACGAATCGCGAGCGTCGATTGGCGATCTGCTAGGGGCGTATCCAGGGGACCTCAAAAAGTGTATGCTCATCGAATCGCCTGAGTTGGCTTTGGAGAGTCGCATAGAGCTGATTGAAGCGGCTCGAACGAATATCGATATCCAGTATTTTATTTGGAAGAACGACGAAGCGGGCATCCTTTTGGTCGAAAGCCTTTTGGAGGCTGCGGACAGAGGTGTCAAAGTGAGAGCCCTAATTGACGACTTAAATCTGGAAGGTCTGATTGGCCGTATAGCGGCTATCAATAGCCATCCCAATCTGGAGATTCGGGTATTCAACCCATTCAATCTACAGCAGAATGTGAGGCTGCATGTTCTCCGACTCGCTGAGTTCGTCATCGATGGGAATCGGCTCAATCACCGCATGCACAACAAGCTACTGGTTGCCGACGGAGAAATGGGGATGCTAGGTGGGCGAAATCTCGGCAACGCTTATTTCGGGCGGAGTGATAGGCGCAATTTTATCGATACCGATATTTTGATGTCGGGTCCCATTGTGGGCGAGCTTTCCGACGGTTTCGAAGCGTACTGGAATAGTCCATTGGCCCGGCCCGCTGAGCGCATGCTAGATCTGACTTTTTCTAGGATGAGTTTGGAAAGAGTGCGCAAGCGAATAAACAACCGTCTCGCTAAGCATCCTGATCTGAGGCAGTTGACCGACGGGTTCCCATCTCTCGAATTTTTCCAGGAATTCCTACTCAGTCCCAATTATGAATGGGCGAGCGGAGTAATTGATGAGCCGAGCGTGGGCTGGTTCGAAGACGCTACCGAGTTGGCCGATCAGTTGTCTGAAATCGCCTCTCGGGCGGAAAAGGAAGTCGTGGTAGCGACGCCCTACTTGATTCCGACGAAAAAGGCGTTGGAGATTGCCCGGACACTCGTTTCTCGGGGAGTGAAGGTTTCCGTGCTCACCAATTCGCTGGCTTCGAATGACGTCGTCATCGCTCAAGCCGCTTATAGTCGAATGAGGAAGGAAATATTGGATACGGGTGTACAGATTTATGAATTAAAAGGCGATCCCGCCATAGCGGAGGGACAGGCAGTTACCTCAATGAGCATGCATTCAAAATACATTCTCTTGGATGACGATACTGTATTCATCGGGTCGCAGAACCTGGATCCACGATCGCTCTACATAAATACAGAGCTGGGAGTGATTATTAAGTCGAAAGAGCTTAGGAGTGAAATAAAGCGTTCGTTCAATCAGTTGGTTATGCCAGAAAATGCTTGGCGGGTGGAGCAGTCGGCAGATGGGTTCATTTGGCGTTCATCCGATGCGGTGCTGAAGAAGGAACCTGCTCGGAACGCTTGGCAGCAGTTTCAGCATTCCGTGATGAAATTGATACCGATTTCGGGTCAGCTTTAGAGCGAACAAATGTTCTGATGTCGAGCGCTCACGCTCAATCTGCGCCCAACAGTCGATTCCGAATACGGCAGAGCTTCAAAGCGTGATTGGTGAAAATCCAATCTACGCCTCGGTTGACCTCTCGGTAGAAGCCAAAACGGGAAGTGGCGAAACCGGTGCCGACTTGCTGGCCTTTCGCCCGATGCTGCTCGGCTAGCGATTCGTTGAGCAAGAGGTAGTGACCGCATATGCCACCGAGGTTTCGAGAAAGAACTTGTTCACTGATTTCAGCTGTATTGGTCTCGGATATGAGTAGGCAGGTTTCCGGTTCTACGAACGGCGCCGCCGAAAATCGATCTGGCTCCAAAGCCAGAAAGTGGTAGTCATCCTTTGGATTGAGAGTCGACAGAACTTCCTGCAGGCGAGATGCCTTGGTCTCCTCATTCCCCAAGCGATCCGACTTCAATTCGATCATCAAGTGGGTTTTGCCTCCATAGGCCGTTACGATCTCCGCGAGCGTAGGAATCTCGGGGATCTTATCCCGCAATTCCCTCAGGGTAACATCCGAGATCGCAATCTCTGAGCCAAAGACTCGAAGCGTATTCGCATCGTGGATAACGATCGGTTCTAAGTCTTTGGTCCAGTGGACATCGAACTCGATTCCCCAAACGCCCGCCGCGACAACCGGATCGAAGGCAGCCAGGGTGTTTTCACGAACGAGCTCATTGTCGTGCTCTCCGCGATGCGATACGAGTTTGCAATCTTTAAGAGCCTGTCTCGAAGGCCGTTTTCTCGGCAACATCTTGAAGCAGAGATCGGCGAGCTTTTGGGCGATGCGCTCGAGGCGTTGGCGGAATGTCATAATTAATTGGCTATTCTACCAGACTTGATCGGGCGATCTTAACATTGCTCCGGTGGCTAGTATGGCGGGTTGCCAAGGCAGCCAGTAGCGATATTGCCCACCCCGTCTCCTGGTTGCCATATCGATAGGGAATAAAAAGTATCCGCTACAGCAAGGATTCTTTGTCCGACGTAAGCTGGTGCTCCGGTTTTACTAGTTCGCATCTCAAATTGAACATTGCCAGAACTACTGTGGGGCTCTGCGGCATTGCCCAAGCGCGAGCTCTACAATCACTTGCCACAGTAAGGCTAGCGCTTGCCCTGCGCCGCAGAGTTTTAGTTTATGATGTCTTTCAGCATAAGGGGTCACAGCAAGGCTAAAGGAAAATGATCGCCTACAGGCCTCATTCTGTTCGATAAGAACGAGGCTACGCGATGAAGGACGTCCAGAGTGAAGAATCATCACCCAAACCGGCCAATCTATTGTCGGACCGGGCCCGCTGGATTATCATAGCTTCCGTGCTGGGCATCATGGGTATCGAGCTGGCGTTCATTCTCTACAATCAACGCTGGTTCGCAGCCTTTCTGGTAACGGCGATCATGCTGGCGACCGCCTCGCCAATTATCTTGGGAAGGCGATTTAATGTTTACATTCCACCAGAGTTCCAGGTACTGACGGTGGCTTTTGTATTCGCCTCTCTCTTCCTAGGCGAGGTTCGCGATTTTTATCAACGCATTTGGTGGTGGGATATGGCCTTGCATGCCACGTCGGGTCTCTTGCTCGGGATCTTCGGATTTCTTTTGGTCTACGTTCTCAACGAGAATGCCAGAGTCGAGCTGAGCATGAAGCCGCGTTTTGTGGCTTTGTTCGCTTTTCTCTTCGCCGTAGCAGTGGGGTCGCTTTGGGAAGTATTCGAGTTTGCCATGGATCAGGTCTTTGGAATGCAGATGCAGAAACCCATGCTCAACGATCCGTCTGGCCTGACAGATACCATGTGGGACTTGATTGTGGATACATTGGGAGCGGCGATTATCAGCGCTTTAGGCTGGTGGTACATGTCCACAGGCAAAGAATCCTGGCTGGAAATCGCCATCCAAAGCTTCATCCAAAAGAATCCTCGATTCTTTCGCTCGGGACTTAAGCGGATGAGTAGGCGGTAGAATGGCGAATTGCTCCGACCGGGACGTTTTTGTCGGTGGCGTTTCGGTGGCTGGCCTGCCAAGGCGTCTTGTCACGGCGGATTGAAAAGGAGACGGAAATCTCGCCATTGGATGTGGAGCCAAGTGTCCGCCTCCGCCCTCCGGGACTATGGCGTGACAGCCTTCGCGCTTGCTCTGCGGCGGGCGAAGGCTAGTGGCGAGACCCGGATCCGAGCGGAGCGAGAACCTGCCGATGCGTTAGCATCAAAGCATCAAGTTTGACGGGTCTCTAGGAGGGTTTGCCCGCCTCCGTTTGCGTTCCAGCAAACTCCGACGTGGCACTTTTTCGCTTCGGAAAAAAGTGGTGGCGAGACCCGGAATCGAACCGGGGACACAAGGATTTTCAGTCCTCTGCTCTACCAACTGAGCTATCTCGCCCCGCCTTTTTTTCTAGGCATTTCCTAGAAAAGATTCCGGACAATAGAAGGGCGGCCCCTTCCGTCAATGATCATTTTCGCGAAATTGGCCTTGCGAAGCTAACGAATTCTAATTCAGGGCCTTAACCGCTCCGTTGACTTGGAATACGCGACCGTTGGCGACGGTAAAGAGCGATTGCCCGCGCAATTCCTTTTCTCCTGTCATGGCGCTGTGGTACTCGGGATCCTCGAGTTGGGCGGCCAGGGCGGCTTTGTCCACTTGGTAGCTGGCTTCCGGATCGAAGATGGCCAAATTGGCCATGGCGCCGGTTTTCAAGGCGCCGATCTCGTAGGGGAAATCGTAGAATTGGGCGACGTGTTTGGCTGGGTTGATCGCGGAGAGTCGATCGATGTCAGCCCAAGTGCAGCCATGCTTATTCACTAGCTCGCAATAGAATTGCAGGCTATGCTCGATGTTGCGGGTGCCGGGGCTACCGGGCAGGCCGTTGTGAAAGGCTTTGGCTTCCTGAGAATGCGGGGCGTGATCGCTGCCGAAGAAGATCGCGTATCCATCGCGTACCGTCTCAAGGGTCAAGGCAATGAGCGCTTGTTGGTCTTCCAGAGTCGGGTGGGCAGGCCGGCGATAGTTGATCAGGGCGGTTGCTTTCTTTTGCTGCAACAGCCGGTCCTGATTCCAATACATGTAGTCGAGACCAACTTCAGCGGGAAGCTTGAAGGTCGCGCTTTTGGCTCGATCGAGAATTTGTTGAAGAGCAGGACCAGTGGGAATGTGTCGAGCGAGCAAACTGGATACGCCCGCCGATTCCGCGATATCCATAGTTTCTTTTTGGCAAGCTAGGACAGTCGAGCCATCGAAGTATTGGTGGTGCAGAAGCCGCTCATAGGGATGGACGCGGTCGCGGAATGCCTCGATCGATTCATCCGCTCGGGCCTGATCATTATGATAGGAAACCGCTTCCCCTTTCCACAAGGCGTACATGTCCTTGCGAATCTGGCCGGTAAGCCCGGACCCGCCAAAGGTCGATCCGAAATCCTTGCCTTCATGACCCTTTACGGGAGCGGCTCCGGGTTCCATGCGGGGCCAAACGATGATAGGGATCAAGCTTTGGCTTTTGTAATGCTCCTGCGTCCGTTGATGCCGATAGGGGCCGACCGGTCCCCAGGGCGTATTGCCCATGGCTCCGACTATACTGACGCCGCCTTTCAATGCGGATAGGCAGCCGGATCGGATGGAATAGCTGCTATTGGCCTTGCGTATATTTTCGACGAGCGATTCGTAGTCAATGTCGGCGGGCCCATGTTCAGCGTGCTCTTCTGGAGTAGGCGTCGCGGATTCGCGGAAGTGAACGTGTGGATCCACGCGACCCAATGCTATGTGAGCCGTATCAGGGAGTTTAATACTTTCAGAAGTTTTTTCGCCCAGATGAAGTTCCATGGGCTCTCCGGGAACGCAGCTAACTTCGCCACTGGCGAGTTCTCCTGAGTCGAGGTGAATATATTGGCTGTGGAAGCGGATGGCTTTCTTGTCTAGGTTCACTAGGGAGGAGTGAAACCACTGTTGGCCTGGGAGCAAGCGTTGAGCTTGGTAGGGCACCGATTTGCCGATTTGCCGGACGCCCAGCATGTATAATCGGAAAAACGGTGTCCCGCAAGCGCCGGTCCCACTATTAGGTATTTCGAATGATTACCGTGGGGCTTTTGAAGCGTTGCCAAGGCAAGGCCCGTTATCTTTGAAGGGTTCCGTGGCTAGTTAAAGGTCAAGATTCCGAGTATGCTGAGGACCTCGTTTTCCGCTTGCCTTTCATTTGACCCCTTGCACGATCCCGCAACTTGGACGCCGCCCTAGCTCAGCTGGTAGAGCAATTCACTCGTAATGAATAGGTCGTCGGTTCGAATCCGATGGGCGGCTCCATTTAAATCCCTGAATAATAGGGGTTTACAAAAACGTAAGAAACGGCCCGTTGACTTCCGTAACCGTTAGAGATTATGGCGGTTACGGACACTCACAAGGACCCTTACACTTATTCAAAAACGCGGACGCCCAACCTCATTAGATACGATAGGACCAAGGAGTACTATATCCTCTACAAGCTTAACGGTAAGCAGGTACGGACGCCCTCGAAAACCTCAGATTACAAGGTGGCCGTTAGGCGGCGACAGCAAAACACTGAGTTGTTCAGGTGTTCCGATCTGCTCCACGGTCGGGGGCTGTCGCCTTCGTCTCGAGACTTTTGTAGAGCCCGTCAAGCAACAAGCGGGTTCTTCCAACTCAGACCCTCGAAGCGATCCAAATCATTATCGTTGCTAAATACAATGGAGCCATTTTCCATCGCCATAGCAGCTGTATAGGCGTCCGTTGTTAGCTTTCTCCCTACTACTACCTGTAGAAGCATATTCTTATAAAACGAGTAATGACGTTCACCGGGAGCTAGGACAGAAGTGCACCCAGATCCCAAACACACATCCGTGAGCTCTCAGCGCCGCTCTTAGGGGCCGGTTTCCGCAATCACAAAGAGCTCTATCAGTCCCACGCCTTCCGTTTCAGCGACACCCGAAAGCTGAAAGGTGTAGACGCCTTGGTCAAGTGTTAGCAATAACGCCGCGTCTTTGGAACCGGCCACCAATGGCTTGTTTTGCTCTGTCAAAGCCTCTGCCAATTCCGCAGCGTTCGGTCCTTCTTCCCAATTGTCATTAGTCATAAGATATTGGCTTCTAATGGGCGATTCGTCATACAAGGTTTTGAATACTCTGAGCTCAGGATCCTCCAGAGCCCCGGGCACGCCATCGGCAGTCAGCTGTGGTCCTAGTCCGCGAACGAGCACCGTTTTGGTCGATCCCCCGAGCACGGTAAACCCTCCTATCATGATGTCCGCGCCAGTACCAACGAATCCACGGGTCGCTAGATTAACCAGTTCTGCAGCCGCTTCGTCATCGATCGTCAAATTTCCGGTAGCCGAAACAGCGGAACCCGAAACGTTGGTGATTCTTACAGAATAGGCTCCTTCATCCGCCGCGGATACATCTTGGAGCACGAGTGTCGCCGCCGTCGCTCCAGGAATTTCTGCTCCGTCCTTGAACCACTGGATCGAGTCCACCACGCCTTCCGGCTCGAAAAAGAGCTGGGTCCGGCCTCCAGTCGGAACTCGGATAGACGCAGGTGGACGGAGGATAACTGGCTCGGAGGGTTGCGGATCGGAAAGGGCGAAAAAAGTATTCTCGTCGCCCTCTCGATAATCGACATAGTTGAATCCTAGAAGGTACATCTCGTCTGTAGTCTTCGAACCCCAGCCGCTTGCCTCTGGCGGCATGTTAGGGTTCAAGTAATTATCAACCGTGTTGTCATAGGTAGCGATGGCATGAATGACCGAACCTTCGTCAATTTTGACGTACTTGGGAAGGGGGTAATCCCCCTGCCAATTGAAGTCCCACGAATCGATTTTGAGGAGGTTCTCGCGATTGCCCTCGGGATCGATAGCGTAGATTTCCCAGCTTTTACATAGCAAATGAGCGTGCGGATAGATGCTGATGAGGCTGATGTCGTCCTCGACGTTCCAAATGCCGTGGAAGCGAGAGACTTTGTCGGGGGGTATTTTGAAGAGTGACCAGCCTTCGAGCCTGCCGCCAAAGCCCTCTCCTAGGCGATCAGCAATATCGCCGCCAATTGCGCCATCTCCGGACTGACCCTGGCCGAATTCATCGATGAGTTCTAGGGCAACCTCGAAACGTTCTGACAGACTGAGATCCGGCGGTTGCATGGTGTCCTCCTCAACGAGATCGAAGGGCATCATCATGCGGGTTTTGAGATAGCGCTCCACCGGCTCATCGGCGAAGAACAGGTTGACGCTGGATTGATCGGAATCCCTCACCGGCCATGGGGCATAGTGGGTTTGCATGAGAATGTCAGCGCCAGCGGGCAACTTAATGCCGACCCCTTTAGGTAAACGTAGAGGTACCGCGCCGGGTGTGTAGCCGGGGAGCGTGGCATTGGGACGAATGGGCACGCCAAACCCGCCAAAGACTTCGTAACCAGAGAGCGGATCACTAACATCCTTCTCGCGCGCTTGGCCAGTGGCGTCGAAAGCAAGCAGGCCATGATGCAAGATGGCCCGGTTGCCAGGGCGGAACTCGATACTAACGAGATCGCGGTCCTCTGTCAGTCCGGTGGGCAGCACAAATACGCGATATTCATCTTCGTTACTCCCCTTGATCGTGTAGGGTTCGGCGACACGCAGGGTGAGGTCGGGGTTGCCCAGGGCGGAGCCTTCGGCGAACTTGGGCATGGGCGCTTCAAAGGCGGGGTCGCCCTCCGGCATCCCGGCTTCAACCCACTGGGCGATGGTTTCAATCTCTTGATCTGTGAGGCCGCGCTCGCCTAAGAATTTGAAATTGCTGAACTCGCGATCGGGCATCCACGGTGGCATGGTACCTTTGCGCGTGACGCTGCGAATGGTGTAGGCCTCGTCACGTACTTCTTCGAAGTTCGTCAGCGGAAACGGGCCGATTTCGCCGTCACGGTGACACACGGTGCAGTTGTTGTAGATGATCGGCGAGATGTCCTTGGTGTAGGTGACTGCGCCTTGACCTGCGAGGGGGGACAGACAAATGAGAAGCAATGTCAGTGCTGTGATAATCTTTAAGTGCATAATTTTTAAGCTGCCTAGAATTTAGTGATGGGAATGAAGCAACCGACGGCTTCGGTGCTTTTCGGCTCAACGGCTTCGCCTTTGGCGAGGGCGTCAAGAACGTCGCGGAGATCGTGCGAGGTTGTAACCCGGCGGCGTTTGCCTAAGTCGGCGTAGGTGTTGTCGATGCGGCCTCGGTAGAGTGTCTTACCGTCCCGATCAACGACGACTACTTCCGGAGTCACCTTCGCGCCCAATTGATGCGCTTTGCTTAGACTTGCATCGGGCTTGATGACAAAGGGGATGACAAACTTGGCCTTGAACGCGGCCACGCTTTGCTCCGTAGCTTTGCTGGTCGAGACGTAGCCGCGAAAGGCGATGCCTTCCTTCGCGTAGAGCTCGTGGAGTTCAGAGAGCGTCTTGGTATGATAACGGGCAATGGGGCAGTCTTCCTTCAGGAAGGCATGCACTGTGGCAAGGGGTAGTTCCTTCGTGGCTCCAACAGCAACCGTGGCGAGAAGCAGAAGGAGTGTAGTGATGATTTTCATACCACCCATACACCTTACCTGAAGAAAGTGTTACAGGCATTGACAAATATTATTGAGCGTCAGTCTCATGTCTCTCAATCACTCTTCCCAAGAGAGGTAGTTCATCGCGTACTTCACGGCGAAACTGTCGGCGCTGTTCAGGTGTCAACTCGCTGTCGATTTTTCGACGTGTTTCCGTGAGGATATTCAAGAATCGCGAACGAAATTCTTCCCGTAGAGCCTGTCTTTCGGTTAGAGACTCCGCTAATACTCTCATGATTGTGTCGTGTTCATCTGGGTTTAGTGACAGGTTATCGAGACTGCTCTCGACGCTTTCGGAAAGGATAGATGGACGCTCCAATGCTTCGGCGAGCATGTGTCGAAAAACGGCTCTTGTGCCCATGACGCCGAAGAGTGTTCCGGTGAGAAAGATCAAGGTGATCCCGACAGTAAGCTTTGATTTTGTTTTCATGGTCTGGTGTTAGGATCGAATTCAGCGTCCCATTGGTCTGTGACCTTGATGGCACCCTCGGCTAGATTTGGGTAGTCACGGATATTCATTGTGATCTCGGCGGCAATAAAGAGCCCTACGATTAACACAGCTGCCCAGGCAAATTTAGGTAGTGCCGCTTCAAATAGAATGATCGTGCTTTCTCTAGACGCATCTATTTCTGATAGGATGCGTTCCGCAAAATCTTCTGGTGGCGTAATGCCGGGTAATTTCTCTGCTGCTTGAATCAGCTCGTTGAGTTTACGTTCGTTTTTCATAAGCTTCTTGAAGGTTGAATAAGGCGTCAGCCAGTTTCTGTTTGGCTCGATGAAGAGTGACTCGAATCGTGCCCGCGGCTTTGCCAGTGAGTTTACTAACTTCTGGAGATGTGCGGCCTTCGATCTCCGCGAGCGTAAGT
>CAYOLG010000030.1:0-49438 GCA_964404745.1 uncultured Opitutaceae bacterium | reverse complement strand
GCCGGCCACCCAGACGATGGCATTGAGAACGACTTTGCGAAAGTCATCGATGGCCCAGTTGCGATGCCAGTGGCCGCCGGTGAAGCCGATGCCGCGACCGCCATCGGGGCGCTCGACTGCCCACATCATTGTCTGCCTGGAGCCGAGAAGTCTTTCAGCGAACTGATTCCAATGAACGTAGCGATTGATGTTTTCACGTGTGGGGATGCCGGTGATGATGTCGGCTGCGGTTTTCGGATTAGCGAAGCGAATGTTGTAGTACCACTCATCGTTGGCGCTGAATCCGGGGACGCCCCGGCTGATAGGGTGATCCGCATCGAGTTCGACTTCAGCCGTCCAGTGCGGATTGGCGGAGTAAGCGGCCTCGTAGTGTCCGCCGATCCACTTTTTGAAGTATTCGCCCTGTTCGCCTGCGGGAACCTCGACTCCGTAGTGCATGCACATGAGGCCGACGCCATTGCTGACAAGCTCGTCCATCTTCGCTTCGTGCCCGTTAACGGGGTGCCTGGCGTTTCCGTCGGAGTAGATGATGACCGCTTTGGCTCCATCGAAGATGGAATCGTCTTCGGGCCAACCATGGTGAGCGATGGCTACTTGCACTGGAAGGCCGCTCTGTTCCTCAAGCGCCCGGGCGAGCAGAATGGTGCCTGCTTTGAATTCGTGCTGACCGGAGGGGTGACTCGGCACGCCGGAGATGAAAACGATCTTAGTGGGTTCGGCTGATTCAACGGTCTCTGTGGTGGAGTCGCTGCAGGAAGTCGAGAAGATGGCGAATGCTGCCAGGGCCATTGCCGCGCCCATGGCAACGGAGTTCTTCCGGGAATGGATGAGGTGTTTGATGGTTTTCATGTTGATTGCTATAAGAGTGGTCTTTGCGATGGGCAAGTTGTTCGTGGCTAACGCAGAGGCATCGATAGATTTTTATCGAATTTGGTGCCTAAAGAGGAAATCGATGGCAACGACATCGGTCGCATCGCGAAGATCCCTTCGTATGTGATGTTCTTGGCCCATCACTTTTCCAAAGACCACCTCTATGCCGTTGGGGCTGGAATAATTATGCCAAACGATCTCGTCACCTTGTTTCTCAATAACCGGGTCAGGGCCGCATTGGTTGAATGTACGCCAGATCTCAATACGCTCCGCTGCCGAATACATGGTGATTTTCGGGTTAGTGGAGCCGTGATAGCTTTTGTCGTTGTCGCCGATAACTTGCAGGATCGAAATCGGCTTTGTCATTTCGCCAGGTTCATGGGCGTCCTTAGCCATTCCGCAACTTATGGGCGCCACTGCTGCGAAAATGTCCGTTTCTTTGGCTAGCCGATAGCAGAACAGGCCTCCGCTGGAATGGCCAGCCGCGTAGATGCGTTGTGGATCTGCGATTTGCTGGGCGACCAGTTTTTCAACAACCTGGGAGATGAAACCAACGTCATCATAGTTTACGGAGTGAAAGTCCTGTTTGAAATTCCATTTCGCCAGGGGTCGGATCGCTTCCGTGCTGATTAGAATGAGGCCGCGCTCTTCGACGAAGGGAGTGAAACGATTGCTTGGGCCATCTGCTTTCCCGCCCGCGCCGTGAAAGCAAAATAGAACAGGGTAGGCGGAATTCCGATCGAACGAATTGGGTGTTGTGACGATGAGCCTGCGGCTTTGAGCATCTTGTTCGATCTGGATCTCATTCATCCCGGGAAGCAGCGACGATAGATCGGTCGTGAAGCATCTGAGCGGGGCGACTATCAGTAGTAGGCTCAGGGCTAGTACCGCTTCCTTCATAACGGATTTTATGCTGATTCGCTAGAATTACTGCGAGCTAATAGTTCGAGAGTGACTGAGCCGATGTCATCCTAGTTTTTTCTAATGCCCTGGTTCAGTCTTTCCTTGCGTCAGGGAATCATCTATCCAGACAGACCAATTAATCATGTTAATCGATATACGAATCTACCAATGCAAGCCCGGGATGCGGGAAGCGTTTTTCGAGCTGTATGAGGAATATGGACGCGGACCGCAAACGCGCATCCTCGGAGAACCCTACTCCTTTGTGAAATCCATTGAGGATCCGAACGAGTTCATTCTCATGTGGAGCTACGAGGGCCTTGCCGACCGCGAGGCGAAGCGGGCCCAGATGTGGGATGACCCGGAATGGCAAGAATACGTAAAGCATAGCAAGGCCCTAGGAGCGGTTGTCTCTCAATACAACAAGTTGGTGGAGACCGTCTAGCTCACGTTAATGCAACCGCTAAACGACTACGTGTCGGGCCCTATCGCCGATTTATCTCAACCTGGTCTCGCCTAGCGAGGATCCTGGCGTGAGCGCGAGCGAGCGATGTTCAAAGATTCATTGGGTTGAGAGGTTGTTCTTAATACCGCTTGTACCGCGCTTCCGCCTTCTTCAGAGCTACGGCGAGACGAGAGATCCCCGTTCACGCGGGGCCAGGATCCCGACTGCGTCGGGGCTGGGCTATTTGTATTCGAAATACGGAGTTTCGATCCGTCCTTAAGCCTGTTCAGGGCTGATCTTTTTCAGCTTACTTGAGCTCGAATGAGGCCCACACCGGTTTGTGATCTGCTAGAGGTTTTTCCATTTCAATAATTCCTCCTTCAATAGCGCTGAGCCTTTCAGGATTGTACATGATGTGGTCGATCATCTTTCCGCTCCCTTCGTCTTCGGGCTTGAATGCGTTGTGAGTGTTTCGCTCCGTGATGTCTACTCCCAGCTCTTTCCAGCTGACATCTAAGCCGATTTCGAGAAACCTATTATAGTAGTCGTTTCTTTTTTCAGGAAAGGAATCGTTCGCGGGTTCGGCATATGTTGGGATGAAATTGAAGTCTCCCATGAGGATGGAGATCTCTTCGCTTTGCCGTTCTCTCAAATAGTTAATGAAAGCGGTGATTTTCCCTGTTGTTTCATCGATGTGAGCTTGATCTCTCCATCCGTAAGGGAAATGGACCGAGTAGATCGAAATTTCCTTTCCTCCAATTTTCGTCTTGGCCTTGGTTGCTGTATGCAGGGTGTCTGCCATCAGAACTTCTTCGTAGTCGTAAAGGGGCGTCCTGCTGGCGATGGATTTAAATTTATCGTCGTGTCCCGCAGTTGTATACCGTCCTACGACTACGTGACCCAGGCCTAGGACATCCGCGACCTCTCGAGTCCAGTTTCCTCCGGGAGCCTCTGAAAAACAAACGATATCTATATCGTGGGCTTTGAGGGCCTCTCCGATCTCTCCGGCGGTGCCATTGCGACTTACCTGCACGTTGTAGGCGGCTGCCTTGAATCCAACGGATTGGCGCGCTTCGCGTTCGGTCTCGGCGGGGGCTGTCCGATTACAAGAGCACAGGAGGGCTGCGATAGATAACAATACAGGGATTCTCATAGAGCTGATGTATAGTTGATCTTTGCGCGAAAAGAGCCAATCGATCAATTGTTACTCTTCAGTTAACTTGAGTCGGTAGGAGCGCCCGCATGCGCAAATGAAACCTCGCAAAACTGGGGCTTCCTATTTGCTTCGCAGGGAGCTAAGCTTAGGGGCATGTCGACTAAGCGCTGCTTTTTATTCCTTTATTTGTTGATTGTGGTCCAGACTGAAACTTTCGGTCAAAATCGGGTCCAGCCGGAGCTGTTTGAAGTACCGGAGATCGAATCTTCCTGGGATGATCTCACTGACGGCATCGAGACGGCAGAGAACTGGCAGAAGAGAAAATCGATCTTGAAACAGCGCTACCTGGAATTGCTGCGGGATCAGCATAAGCCGAATAGGCCAAGCTTGGATTTGCGTATCCACGAAACCGTCGAAGTCGAGGGACTCTACAAACGGCAGTTGATCAGCTATCAAGTCGAGGCCGACGAGCGAGCTCACGCTTACTTGGGCATTCCTCTCGATTTGATGGACAAGAACCCTGCTGTGGTAGCCCTTCATGGGACCTATGAAAACGGAAAGATGAGGGCAGCTGGATTAGTCGATAATCCTGATAAGGCCTATCTGGATCACTTATGCCGACGTGGTTATGTGGTGATAGCACCGGAGCATTTCGTATCCGGACATCGGTTACCGGAGGAAGGTCCCTATGAAACGGGGCGCTTTTACGAGAAGCACCCGGAATGGACGGCGGTGGGGAAGTTCACCTATGAGCATTCCATAGCAATCGATGTTCTGGAAACGCTGGACTTCGTGGATAGGCGGAACATCGGGGCCCTGGGGCATTCGCTGGGTGGGCACGGGACCTTTTTCTTGGCCGCCTACGATGAACGCATACGAGCGGCGGCCAGTAATTGCGCGGCGTCGTTTTTCCGCCACAATCCAAAAGTTACCGGTTGGTCACGCGATCGTTGGTATATCTATTTTAAGCCCATTCGCGAGGGCCTGTTGCGTGGCGAGATGCCTCCTATCGATTTCCATGAAATCATATCTCTGATCGCTCCTCGGGCCTTCTTAGACTTGGCCGGCCTAAATGACGGCCCTACTGGCACACAGCGGCAGCGGGTTCTTATGTTGATGAAGGTTATGGAAATCTACGAATTAGAAGGAGCGCCGGAAAATTTCAGCTTCTACATCCATGGTCGCGGTCACTCAGTAGCCCATGAATCAAGATCGCTTATGTATGGTTTTATGGATGCCCATCTCAAGCCACCGGAAGCGACGGTCACAAGGCTGGTCGGGCAGTGATTTCGAACTCAGAGTTTATCCGCTAAGTTGTCCAGCGCGCCCGAGTCAGTGCTAATCAAAATGGTCAAATCGCGGTTACCTTCGGGATCGGCCTGCAGCCAAATGTCGATAGCCTGGTGTCCGGGATTGGGTTCATCCCAATAGTAGGGGGGAGGGTCCAAAGAGTCGGATCGCAGGGTGAAGGGCACATCTTCCGGCAGGGCGACCTTCAAGTAACAGGTTTTTCCGTCCTGCTTCAGTATCGCCCGATCGCCGTCAACGCTGACATCGGCTTGCGTGACCATCCGCCAATGCAGAGAAGCCGAGTTTCTTCCTTCGTGCTCGAAAGGCTTGCGAGCGCCAGCGATGCGGTCATCGATTTGCAGCACTTTCATGTCGTGCACGGTAAACGTTCGTTTGTAAGTTTTGACATGCGCCTGGTTCACTACGCTCAAGTCTACCGAGCTACTAAGCCGATTATCTTGTACTACAATATTGGATAAAGGCGCTGGTTCAGTGACGTCGTGTAATTGCTCGTCAATGAGCATGAGGTTGTGGCTGTAGGGTCCGAGACGAAAGACGCGCCAACGATCGGAATTTTGTCGCCGATCCCAGAGGCCTACGTTTTTCGATTCCAGACTGAGATAGGTTTGCGCGCCGAGGTCTACCGCCCAACGAACGCCTTCATCCTCGTAGATGAAACTGCCGGCATCCATGTGGGCGTGGCTAATAGAACCGAGGCCTCCTTTGAAGCCGAGGAAGAAGGCGTTTGTATCGACCCAGCTGGATCGTATCATGGCAACGGGATTGTCGCCATGCCCTTGCCAGAACTGGGGCAGATCGGATTCAAGGGATGCCTGGCTAGGAACATCTTCAGGATACCACAGGGCGGTAAAGGCCAGGGTGCGATGGCGAAAATTGTCCCTTGTCCACTCGCCTGAGGTCAGCAAGTTCTTGATCAATCTCCGGCTTTCCAGATGAGCTGTCGGCATGCCATAGGTTTTGGCGAACCAAGTTGCCGCGGGCGAGTAGTAGAGACGCGGTCCACTGTCAAAAAAGTTGTAGAACTTTCCTGTTGGGGTGACCGACATGGCCCGAAAACCCATGGATTTCTTGAAGGACACGTGGTTCTCTAGCCCAAAGCTATGGCCCACAGCCCGGTTGAGCAGATCGATAAAGAAAATGGAGAATTCGGTCCCGTAATTCCAGTAGGTCGGACCCTCTGGATACACTCCATCGGGATCGGTTTCCGCCATGGCGATGGGAACGGCTTTGATGGCCCGATTGATGATTCTTTCGGTCAAGTCCGGTTGCCGATCCGCGATAAGAATGGCTCCCGCTGTGAGACCTGAGTGGCAAACGGGATTCCAGTTATTGTTGTAATACATCCACCAATTTGTGGAAAGAGATTCATCCAAGGAAGGTTCGAGCCCTTTTTCGATGATAGCCTGAAGGTAGCGATCCCGTTGCTCGGCGCTTAGCTCATCCCATAGCCAATCGACCGCTATGGATACGGCTAGCGTCATTTCTCCCACATCCAGGTAGTGTCGCGGATTCCAATTGGGAAACCCGGTGACGTGGTCCAGGTAGGCGATCGTTTTTTCTTTGTATTTGTCTTCCACGTACACACGATACAGAAAGGCGAAGGTGCTCAAGTGCTTAAGGGCTGTGCGAGACTCGTCCAGCAAGCGAATACCTTTGAGCCGGTACTGGGCGGGTTCGGCTGTGAGGAGGGCTTCTCCGGTCTCGCGAATAAATGCGAGAAGCTCTTGGCCTAGCGGATCCGACAGTCTAGCTCTCAGCCGATCGAAATCTTCCTTGGAGGCGAGAAGTTTGGGATGGTCCTCTCGGATTTGGCTCGCTTGGATGCCTTGTCCCTGGGAGATAGGCGAAGCAATAAAGAGGAGGGTTAGCAAAAAATGAGCGATTCGTCCGATAGGCATCTGGAAAAGAATGAAATAGGCTACGGCTACTTTAAAAGGCGATCAGGACCGGCCTTTGCGCTTCACCTCGGCGGGCAAGGTCTTGCGCCATTTTTCGATTTCAGTGGCGAGTTGCTGGGTGATCTCCGGATGCGATCTCGCGATGTTGGTCGTTTCTCGCGGGTCATTGGTCAGATTGTAGAGTTCGGGTCCGCTCCGGTTCAGGTGGAGTTTCCAGGGTTCAAGAAGAACGGCTTCTCCTTTCACTTTCCAAAATAGTGGCCGTGTAGGGTTTCGTTCACTCCCGCGCCAAATATCGGCGACATTGAGACCTTCGAATCGGCCGGAGTCGTAGTCGGTATTCGTCAATGAGCACAGAGTGGGTAGCCAGTCCAGACCAGATAGAATGCTGGTATTATTGACGTGATTAGCCAGCACTTGGCCGGGCCAACGGAGGATGAAAGGTATGCGCACGCCGCCCTCGTACTTTTCGTGTTTCCCGCCTCGCAGACCGCCAGACCAGCCGAGCATATTGGCCTTGTAAATCATATCCATGTCTTTCTGGCGATCGTTTTGAATAGCCCCATTGGGCGCCGCTCCCTGGTCGCTGGAAAAGACCACGATAGTATTGTCGGCCAGCTCCAATTCGTCGAGCGCCTGGAGCACACGACCGACCGCTAGATCTAGCGAGTAGACGTCAGCTAGGTAGTTGCGGAAGCACTCTTCGACTGAGAATCCCCATTCCCGAGTGTTAGCGAACTTTTCCGCCATGTAGGAATCGAATTTAGATTCGTCCAGCTTCAGATTAGCGATGACTTCAGGCAGCGTATTTGAAGGGGGTACTGGATAGTGGGAGATGTGGCCCCAAATGTTCACATAGAAGGGCTTGTCTTGGTGGCGTTTGATGAAGTCGATAGCGGCTGAATAGAGGTCATCATCGCGACCGGCTGATCCGTCCGAGTTTCCGATGATCTTCACCTCATCGAGTCCGTAATCGTCCTCGGGAATACCATCGTTGTCGGGCCCGATGTGCCATTTGCCAAAGTGACCAGTAACATAGCCTTCTTTGTTCAAGAGTTCGGAGATGGTCACTTTGTCGCCAAAACCATAATCCGCCATGTAGGCATCGAAGCTAGCGGGATGATGACTGGTCATGAAACCAGTCCGGCTGGGACAGCAAGTGACGCCCGTGGCGTAGCAGCGAGTGAAGCGAGTGCCTTCCTCCGCCAGACGATCGATATTGGGCGTGACTGCATACGGGTGTCCGTAACATCCAAGGTCGCCCGTACCCAAATCGTCGGCGAACATAAAGACAACGTTAGGGCGTTGATCGGTGGATTCTTGGGCCCAAACTTGGAATGAGCACATCAAAAGCCCAAGGAACAGTGATCGGAATAGAGAAATTTTCATTCTAGCTCAATCTATTTAGCATTGGGTTCTCAAATGGGAACGGTAAAAAGGCAGAAAGCTCATGAATAGGAGCTAGTCGGTGGAATTACAGACTCGCATCGCATTTAGCTGAGGCGTATCTCCATTGTATTGATTATGAAACGCCCCTCTTCACTCTTCGCTCTATCAGCACTCGTTCTCTCCATCGCCGCCTACGGACAACCGTACTTGGGCAACGGCATCAAGATCGGCGACACCACGGATGCATCGACAATTGTGTGGGTTCGGTTGACGGAGAGATCGGAGCCCAAGTGGGATGGTCTCAAGTGGCTGGGGGTGACGGATCGCTCCTTCGATGTGGGCGAATTGGGAGAGAAGCAGTTTCCCCAGGGAGCGACTTTGCCGGAAATGGAAGGCAGCTTGATGGGTGCCCCGGGAAGTGTGCGCTTGACTTGTTGGCAGGCTAATCGGCCGCGGGCAAAAAAGCAAAGCGGTTGGCTAGAGGTCGACTCGAATGGCGACTTTACCCGCAATGTGACGATCGATGGCTTGAAGTCGGACCAAACCTATGAGTTGAAAGTGGAAAGCCGTTCACCTTCAGGCAAGGCTGGCCAAAGCCTGACCGCATCCTTCCGCACCGCTCCGGGTTCGAAGAAAAGCGATCCTTTTCGATTCGTCGTTTCTACCTGCCAGAGCTGGATAACTCGCGATAAAGGCACGGCCGGTATCCAGATCTATGATCACATGCTGGATCTCGACCCGGATTTTTTCGTCCACTTGGGCGACATCGTCTATTACGACAAGAAAAGCGCGGGCGGGGATGTGGATGCCCTGACTCCGGAGCTAGCCCGCTTTCACTGGAACCGTTGGTACGGTTGCTATGACGTAGTTAAATTCCACCGACAGATAAACAGTTTCTTTATCAAGGACGATCACGATACTTTGACCAATGACAGCATACCCGGGCAAAGCGTGGGTAACCTAACTTGGGATAATGGCTTGGCCATCTTCAAGGAGCAGGTCCCTATAGGCGACCCGACCTACCGCACGCGTCGGTGGAGCAAGGATCTCCAATTTTGGATCGTTGAGGGCCGCGATTACCGGAGTCCGAACCGTATGCCAGATGGCGCAGGGAAAAGCATCTGGGGACCGGAGCAAAAGGAATGGTTTATGGATGGCGTTCGAGCTTCGGATGCCCCGTTCAAAATACTATTTTCGCCTACCCCCGTGGTCGGCCCGGACCGGGAAAACAAGAAAGATAATTACGCGAATTCGAATTGGACTCACGAAGGGTCGCAGATTCGCCAGTTCTGCGCGGAGAACAACGTTATTGTCATCTGCGGCGATCGGCATTGGCAGTATCACAGTATCGATGACGGAACGGGGACGCACGAATTCTCATCCGGCGCCACTACCGAGGCCCACGCCGGGGGGTTCAGCCTAGATTTGAAAACGGACGAGCATCAGTACCTGGCCATTATAGGCGGATTTCTTAGCGGCGAAATCATGCCAGGAAAAGCGGGCCGACGTCAGCTCATCATGCGCCACCACAGAGTTGACGGCAGTTTAGCCTACGAGTACGCGTTCACTCGGTGAGACGTGTATCGCCGGCGGGAGCTTGGACCGAATCTAACCCCAGGCTCCTAAGCGTGACATTTAAGTTTCTAACGTTGGAAGATAAAATGGCGAATTAATGGGTATCAATCATCCTGAGGTGATGGATCCAGATACATTCGCCAGCTGTGTTGGGGCTGGAAACCTAGCAAACGCTTGGCCTTGGCGTTGGAATAAAAAGTTTCCTGGGCTCCGTGGTCTTCCGCGATCGGAATTCCGGCGTAGAACTGGGCGCAAAGCTCTTGACTGGTTTCACTGACCGAATGGTCGTCGTTGGATACATTGAAAATTTCGAATCCCAGGCCATCAGTCTTCAGGCAACGGTCCACCATTTGTCCGAGATCACGAGCATCGATGTAGGCGAAGATATTTCGGAGCCGCAGTTTCGGATCCTTCATAAAGGCTGGGAATCTCGCCTCGTATTCATGCGGCTCGATAACGTTGTTGATTCTTAGCCCGTAGATGTCCGCTCCAGATCGTCGTTGGAAGGAACGGGCTGTGGTCTCGTTAACCACTTTAGACATGGCGTAGCTATCCATGGGAACAACGGGATGCTCCTCATCGATGGGCAGATAGTCGGGTTTCAATTCGCCATCGGCGAAGCAAATGCCGTAAGTGGTCTCGGAAGAGGCGAAGACGATTTTCCGTACGCCCATTTTCAAGGCGGCATCGATCACGTTGTAGGTTCCAAGCGTGTTCACCCGGTAGCATTCATTGTCCGAGGTGAGCAGCATGCGTGGCACCGCGGCGAAGTGGACGACCGCATCGAATTTCGGAACGCCTGTTCCCGGCAACATCTCGTCGAAGCCGGCGTAGGAGGCCATCACGTCGTACATTTGGCCGGCGTCAGTGATATCGGCAATCCGGCTGTCTACCCCGTCCGCCTCGAGGGGGACTTTGTCGACGTTGAGAACGCGATGACCTGCGTTGATGAGGTAGGGCACGGCGTGGCGACCCGCTTTACCGCTGCCGCCTGTGAATAGAATCCGCATCGTATCTTTTCTTTTGTAGGTCTGGTTTATATCCAGTCAGCGAACGCGTTTCGCTTAATCGAAGGCCAACTCCAGCCGATCTATCATGGGCTTGGACTTGTTATCTGTGGAATCCTTGATTCTCATTTCGATCTGAAATCCGTATCCATCCGGCAACTTCGAGAGATCAAGAGCCGCGGGCGCTTTGGCGATTTGTTTGGAGAATCCTTTGATGTAGTCGTAGGTTTCTTTCACTTCCTGCCATTTCGTCCGCTTATCGATCTTGCCATCATTGTTGGTGTCGACACCGACTCGGGCCTCGACCGTTTCCACCCAGGGACCGGGGCTGACGAAATCGTTCGGCTGTTGGGTAGCCAAGTAGAATTGGCCTTCGGCGAAGCAAACGTCAGGATCGGGGTGTCCGTTGCCAATATGGTCGCACCACGTAAACTGCTCGTCGATTGAGGAAGCGGTGAACCAGCCCACGCTCATTTGGTGTCCGCCTGCTGGATCGTAGTCGCCAAAAAGATAATACTGACCGCCGATGCAGATGGCGGCCCAATCGCCGTAGGCTTCTTGTTCCGGCTCGTGGATCTCGTATTCGGCGATGTCGGATTTGAAACGGGTCGGGTCCTCCTTGGTCCAGTGCGGGTGCTTGTAAGTGGCGAATTTGCCCGTTGGCGTGGTACGATTATCGACTGCGGGGGCTTTAAACACGAAATTGTCCAGGCCGTTGGGGCTGACCGCATGGCCCGCGACCGATGAATCCCAGGAGCGATCGCGGGCATTGATGGGGCTCCAGTCCTCGATGATGACGTGCATATTTCCCTCAAGGTCGCGAATGAAGCCCGCGTCGGAACCATGGGACGGATCGCGGACGGCGATCCCCATATTCTTGCCTGGCTCGCCATCGAAGAGGTCCTCATCGACGTAGACGTGCGGGTCTTGATCGTTGGGGAAATCGTAGTAGATTAGCGTTTTCCCTCCTATCTGCTCCGCGCTGGTAACCCAGCGAGAAAATTGTTCGGTTACTGGCCCGTGGTGTACCCAGTTCTTCATGTCGCGACTTTGCCAGGCGTGATAACCTCCTTTACCCGGCTTGAGCCCGCCGGGAGCATCGTATTGATTCGGAAAACGGGTGGTTTGCAGTGGCATGTCGAAGCCCTCCAGCGCGGCGGGTTTGGGGTCGAAAGGGGGCAAGGGTTTCGGCTGCTCGCCACGTCTAGACCGAGGCTGGCCACTGCCGTAGCGTCCGAATATCCAGTAGTTGTCGGGACCCAAAGTTAGAAGAACCGGCGCGTCCTGCAGATTTGAGGGGCCTAGGTTGCCGATGGGATTCCAGTTTTGCCAGATGGGCGATTGAGTGACGGTAAGCGATGCTGCCGAACGCTTCGTATCGAACTTCTGGATCTTGGTTTTGAGAGCGCCTGACTTACCCGTGGGAGCCGCCAATCCGTCCTCTATCGCGATTCCCTCGGATGAAGCAATCGAGCTTTTCCAATCGGATTGTGTTTCGATTTTGAACGATTCAGCGTTTGCTGAAAGGGTGGTAAGAAAGAGGATAGCGGAAAGAATAGCAGACGTTCTCATTTTTTGGTGCATGGATGGATATCGAAATGGAAAAGGAACATAGGGCTCTATTTGCGAGCCGGGAACGTCTCGCGCCATCTGAAGTAATGTTCGAGGGTGGCCGGTTATACTCCTGCCAGGGTGCGAGAGCTGCCGCCGAAGCTATTGGTCTCGACGCCGAGCTTGTGGAGAATACTCAAGTAGAGATCCGATAGCGGTAGCTCTTCGAAAGTCATTTCTCCCCGCCAGCCAACATCGGTGCGGATACCGGAGGTGGCTTGGTTTTCTTCGTTCCCGGAACCGTACTTGAGGTACTGGCCGTGCTGGAAGCCCATGTTCTTACCGCCGGCAAGGATCAATGGGTAATTGCGGGAAAGGTGGAAGGCGCTGGAAGCGGATCCGAATAGGAGAACGGTATTGTCGAGCATGTTGCCGGTTCCGCCCACTTCGGGTGTTGCCTTTAGCTTGGTGAGGAAGCGTCCATATTCCTCGCTGAGGAAGTTGCAGTAAGTGCCGAAGTTCTTATAGCCGTCCGGCTCCTTGGTCTTGTGGCTGAGCTGGTGGGTGAGGTTGAAGCCCACCGCCCTGGCGAGGTAGTCGCTGACGCCGACACCATTTTCGCGACCAAGTTGGTAGGTCACGGTGCGGGTGGAGTCCGTTTTGAAGGCCAGGTAAATCAACTCGTACATGGTTTGCAGATAGACGCGGGGGTCTTCTGGCGTGATATCGAGCGTAAGGTGATCGACGTCCACTTGGGGCAGAGGAATATTGAGCCAGCGTTTGGCCTTCTCTATCTTGATTTCCGTATCCCGGACCGAATCCAGGTACTCTTGCAGCCGCTCTTGATCGCTGGTGGATAAGCGCTTTTTGAGCGAGCGAGCATCGGCCATCAAGTCGTCCAGAGCGGACTTGCTCATGGCCAGCCGTTTGGCAGCATCTTTGCTGCTCTTGACGAAGAGCATGTCGAAGATGTGCTTCGGCTTGTGCTCTGCGGGGATCGGGCGCCCGGCCTCGTTGAAAGAAATGGTGTGGGCTCCTCGAGGAGATCCGGTACCACCGTCCGTTGACAATACGAGTGACGAGTAGCGGGTGTGCTCGCCCTCTTGGGCGGCGAACACCTGATCGAGAGAAATGCTGTTTTGATAGTCGCCGTAGTCGCCCGTGTTCGCGCCCGTCAGAAACTGGTCGGCATTGGAGTGGCCATGCACGCCCCTAACGGAAGGATTGGAGAGCCCGCCGAAGATGGTGATCTCGTCGCGCAGGGGCTCCAAAGGATCGAGGCACTTAGTAAAGGTATAGTCCGTTCCCTTGCCGTGGGGAAACCAGCTCCAGTCCTTAAACGAAGGGTCCTCCTTCAGCGGCATGGGCACCCCGTCGGGCATGTAGAAGGCAGCGAAGCGCTTCTTGTTCTGCGATCGGTTAGCCAGGGCTCCGAGCGCAAAGGTCTCGAAAACGGGGAGGGCTAGGGCAAATCCGCCTAGGCCCCGAAGAAATTTTCGGCGGTCGAGTGTGGAAAGTTTGGCGCTCATGATGGCTTTGGGATAAAATTCTGGGACTAGTGATTCCGGCGGTTGGGCTAAGAATCGATTATTTCGTTAGAAAAAGATCGGAGGAAACTATAAGGGAAATGAGGTCTGTAAGTCCATCTCCTTTATGGCGGAGCTTGGCTGCGAGGTCGTCAATGCTAGCCCGATCGGCGAAGCTGAGGGGTCGTCCCAAGGCGTAGGTGGCGAGTTTGTAGGTGATGGCTCGGCAGAATTGGTCCTGGCGATTCTCTAGGAGAAAGCGCTTTAGGCCATCGATACCGGTTAGGTCCTGCTTGTTGAAAAGCTTTGCCGAGGCGTCTACCGGTTTTCCGTCTATCGTGTCCCGCCAGCTGCCGGTAGCGTCGAAATTCTCGAATGCGATCCCCCAAGGATCGATTTTGGCATGGCAGGAATAGCAGGCCGGATCGTTGCGATGGTCCTCCATGCGTTCCTTGAGGGTCAATTTCAGGATTTCCGGGTCGCTTAAATCGATCTCGGGTACGGCCGCTGGAGGGGGCGGCGGCGGGTCGTCAAGCAGACTTTCAAGGAGCCAGATGCCACGCTTGAGAGGATGGGAGTCCTTACCATCCGAGTTCATGGCTAGCAAACCCGGTTGAGTTAGGAGCCCGCCCCTCACATCTTCTGGAGGCAGGTCTACTTTTTGGAAATCGGTCCCATGGACGCCCGGGATGCCGTAGTGCTGGGCTAGTCGCTCGTTGATGATGACGTAGTCGGCGTGGAGAAAATCGAGCACACTCCGGTTTTCTCGCAAAGCATCCAGGAACAGGGCGACGGGCTCGTTCTGCATCGCTTCCTTCAAATAGGAGTCGAATTCCTCGTTGACCTCTTCATCGACAACCAAGTAGTCCAGCAGTTGCATGCCCAGCCATTGGCGGGTAAAATGATTGGCGAAACGCTCTGATCGGGGATCGGCGAGCAACCGCTTCGTTTGCTGGGCGAGAATCGTAGGATCGCTCAGCCTGCGTTGTTCAGCTAACTCCCGTAGTTCCATGTCGGGTACGCTTGACCAAAGAAACATGGAGAGACGGGTTGCCAGTTCGTATTCGCTCAAGCGGTTGGGTCCAGAGTCCGTCTCTTTGGAATCATGCTGAACGAGGTATAGAAACTTGGGTGAGGAAATCACTCCGGCCAGAGTCTCGATCATGGCTTCCTGGAAGTCGTCGCTTACCGGGCGAAGGGCACGAAAAAGCTCAAGCTTTTGATCGATCTCCGCATCGGTAACAGGCCGCCGCCAAGCTCGAGGCATGAACGCCGCCAATACCTCGCGAGCGTATCGATTTTCATCGGCTTTCTGTTTGCTATCGATAAAAACCCGCGTATGCGACTCGGGCGGCCATTGCTGATAGACAGGCGCGATCACTTCGACGTAGTCGATCTGCACGCCAGCGGTGTAATTCTTGGAGGTATCCCGATGGACGTTTTGGAATTCCAAAAACTCCGTGGGATTGGGGATATCCCCCATTTTTTGAATACCGCGGAATAGATTCCGCGGCGTTTCGCCGAGCGGGATGGTCCATTCATAGAATTGAGGTTTTCCGGGAGGAGCCTTGATAGGGATATCACGATTTCCAATACGCCGAATACCTTCCGAGTTGTTGCTCGCCTGAAAGCCGAAGAACAGTCTTAGGCTGGGAATGCTATCATCTGTATCAGACGTTCTTGAGGCCCGGACGCGTACTCTCAGATCGCCGCTGTCCGGCAGCCAATCGCCCAGATCGAACTTAATTTCCCGTTGCGAGGGAACGACGACGACCTTCTTCAAGACTGGAGGAACGTTAGGCAAGGCGCGGCTAGGGGCGTGGGCCTGCTTGGCTCCGCTGTACCGATAGCCGGCTCGGAATCCTTCGCCAGTCTCGAGATCGAGGTAGTGGGTCTGAGTCGTGTTTCGAGCTTCCTGTTGCGTCTGTTTCTCTAGTTCCTTTTCAAAGTCTTCCGGATCTAGGGCGCCACTCTTGATTCTCCGATTGATGGTGGAAACGATCTGATCTTTCCGCTTCGCCATGGACTCATCCATAGTGATCCCGTAGTAAACCATTGCCGGGCGGTCCCCGCGAACGGTCGCTTTCTCCAGAGCGGCCCGACCCAGTTCACGATACTTCTCGAATTGCTTGACCGACATCTGCAGCATTTCCGAGCTGTTCTCGAAGCCGTCTTCAGAAGCGGTTTCCGGCGGGAGGTTCTTGGCGAAATCGTAGGGAAGCCCTAGAAGGTCTTGTAGCGCGAAGTTGTATTCGTAACGGGTCATGCGCCGGAACGAGGAGTGGCCTTCTTCGCTTCGCCGCACTTGCGAGGCTACATGCACCTCATTGGTCAGCCAATCGACGATGATCCCGCGTTCTTCATTGGATATGGCAACATCGGCATCCTCTGGCGGCATTTCGCCTTTGGTCACCACGTCCATGACATCGAGCCACCAAAGCTCATCGCCTCCTTCAACTAGGTTGGGATTGAGCGTGTCGATACGGAACTCCCCTTTCTGCTTATCGGGGCCGTGGCACGGGTAGCAGGTCTTCTCCAGAAGGGGCTCGATCTCCGCATGGAAGGCTTGCATATCTGGCTGTGGCGCTTCTCTGGATACAGCCTCCAACTTCTGATTAAGGTAGCTGGAACGTAGCGCCCCTTGAGTTCGGGCTTCCTCAAGGGTGGACGAAACCGTCTCTGCGCTCGCGACGAGCGGGCTTGAAATGAGACTAGTAGTGATGAAAAATCTAAACATACTGTGAGATTACTGGTAGCCGGGAAATAGCTTTAAAACCGATAGGAGTTGTTGTCGGCGTGATACTGAAGCTGATGCTCTACGATCTTGCCGCGGAACATATCATGAAAGACTTTCCACAGTTCGCGGTTTTTTCGGACAGCGTCCCCTTTGAAATATCCATGATCCGAACCGACGTGCTCGACGTTGGTGACGTCGATATAGTGGGCGTTGGAGCTATCGAGATTTTTAGTGTAGTGCCCTAGGCGAGCCTGCTGTTCTTGGCCTGGCTTGATCCGGGAAACTTTGAGGGCGTAGTCGTCTTCGTTGATGACGACGTAGACGCGCTTGCGGACATCCAGCTTGCCGATCCAGTCGCTATGTTTGTGGTTGTTGGCATCGGCTGCAACGAGACAGATATTGTCGAAGACCAATTTCGATGTCGCGTTCTCGCTGGTGGCTAAAGTGTGTTTGAGGACGTAGTTCCCCATGCTATGGCAGAGCAGGCTCATCTTCGAGGAACAGTCCTTTTCGATCAGCCGCGTGTAGAGGGTCGCTGCTTCGGTTGGGTTGTTCGGATGGCGCTCGTTGGCCAGCTTTTGGTACTTCTTTTGCGCCGTTTGGCTGAGCATCAGGTGGAATTGCTGAATCTTCCCGATGGCTCGATTGAGCGCCCCGGCGGAGACTCGTGCATCCGCCTTGTCGCTTAAGTAGGATGCCGTTCCCGATATCGCTCCTCCGCCATTGGCGGGCCAGGTGAAAGGCACGACAATGACATCGTAGAGCGACTCGAGCTCGATGGCCGCGTTCAGAACGTCTTGAACATCGTTGTTGTATCCGTGAACGAAGAACAGGATCGAGCGATTCTCCTTGCGGGCCCGGTCGAATACCTCGCAGGCGATCTTGAGGCTCCCGTGCCAAGGCTTGTCGATATCGAGATCCAGACCGAATCGGGATTTCAGCGATTTAACTTCGGTCCTGGAAAGGCGATCGCGGATGGGTTTCACCCGCCAACTGCGTCCCGATTTCGTAACCTCCGCGAGCCGAAGTTCGTTGGGGCCGCTAGCGTTAGGTTGCTTCCCAAAGGCTCTGAGCGTGTGATGGCGAGACAGGGTGCGGTTGGTGATGATAAACAAAGAGTGGGTGGGCTGGAATCTTTTGGTTTTCAGTTCGCCTCCAATAGTTGGCGCATTACCTTCATTAGGACCCCCTCTGATTTCGGCCCGGCATTAGTGGCTCGCACGCTCGTTTCGTATCCACCTTCTTCATAGGCAATTTCCGTACCGATATAGGCAGTGCCGTAGTCGCCGTAAGCCGCCATGGCGACTTGAAGGTCGGGGCGCATAGCTTTGGCGGCCAATTGGTATTCCACGAAAAGCTCGCCAGGCATGTGAAGGACGCGGGCATCGCCGATGCTCAGGCAAGCAATATCTATCCTATGCCCGGATTTTACGCGTCGCAGATAGGCGAGTTGAGTGATGGCTTCGTACCCATCGGACGATCTGGTGTCGATTTTCGCCATCAGAGCCTTTTCGTCCAAATGTTTAGCTAGGGGGAGGGCGACGGGCTCCGACTTCCATCCGATCTTTGATGGAGTAAGCGGAAATTTCTCCGTGACTTCCCAGGCGGCAAGCATTCCATCAGCTAACCGCTGGGCCAGCAAAACGCGATTTTCGGTGTTTCCGTCATTGTACTTCCCGGCTCCAATATTTCCGCCCGCTCCATTGAAATGAACGTGCAAGGCTTTCGGTTGACCTTGACCGCGGAGGAAGCGAGCGATTCCCGGAAAGTCTGGGCTGGGAATGCCAGTCCGGTAGTAGCTTTGTGGATGCGTTGCGAAATAGCTGAGCACGGCAACCGGCTCGTCATTATTCCATAACGATATCAAAGAAATTTCCGGATCGACGACGCCAACCGGTTCGGCGCGAATCAGGGGATCTCTGGCGGTGGTGAAACGCATAACTCGAACTTTGCCATCAGGTCCAAGTATGCGACGATTGGAGACGACGTTTTCCACCTCGGCCGTCCCCCAACCGTAGTGGGTGACCGGCTGGGCTTCGGCGATCGCGCCTCTCAGAGCTAACGCGGCCCGGTGGATGACTTGCCTCTGGAAAAAACTGTCGAAAAGATTGTAATCCCGGATCCCGAATTCCTGGATGATCGCCTCTGAGCTAAAGTCGGATCTAGGGGCATCGTGTTGGTGCAGGGCGTGAACAGCCACGCGTTCCCTGGTCGTCCCGGCCGCTTCCGCCAAAGCTTCGCGGAAAACGTCATGAGACGCGTTGGCTATGCCAATCCAATCGATGGCGCAAAGAACGATGGGCTCTCTAGAACCGAGAATAGCGATTCCGCGGCAGCGCAAGCTGATCTCGTCATGCCGTTTAACCGGATCGTAGGCTAGCTCTGAGCCAACAGGCGGAGTCGCATCGATATCGAAAGTCGCGATCCGAATCTGGGCCAAGCTGCCAGGGGTGAAAGCGGCGACGAGCGCGATTAGGAGAAGGGCGAGGGGGTGTCTCATAGGTTACTAGTAACCGAAAAGAATAATGCCCCGTGTTCAATCGTAATCTAGTTCACGTTCTCAAATCTATCTCCGTAAACGAGAATCGCCTTTCGCCCGCTCATCGATGAGCCACTCGTCTCGCTCCCCCTCCTTGGTCATCTATTCACCCTATTTGGCTGCGCAGCCGGCGCAGCCTTTGTCGGAGGAGCAGCCTGCAGCGCCACTGGGGCAGGATTCTCCACCTGCAGAGCTTTGACAACAACTACCACGACCTGCGGGGCCTTTCCCAACGGAATTACTAGCCGAAGCGACGGCGGGATGGGATACATCGTGTTCTTTCCATCCGCGCTCAACAAATTTGCTGACGATCGATGCGTGATTGCGAGCGACCTTCTTGGCATCTTCGGTGGCTCCAACTGCCACTACCTCAATCCCGTTTTCGATGTTCTTGATCGTTATTTCAATATCGTCGTAGTGATTGACGAACTCGACATAGGCGGGGTCCCATCCGCGTACCATCAAACCCTGGTTCAAGCGTTCCTCCATTTGCTTGACGTGGGATTGGATCAACTTAACCGCCTCAAGATCGCTGGAGGTGGTTCTAGAGACATATCCGCTCTCCGTATGTTGGACTTCTCTCTCAAACTTGGCGTGTGAATCGAATAGGGAGTGGATAGTATCATGGGCCTCGGGGGACATGCCATGCCCTTGGCCTTGCAAACTCGGCTGAAGCAAGGCGAGTAATGCAAAGAGACCGGTTATTCCAATTAGCGTTTTTTGTTTCTTCATAATGCGTTTTACTATGGTTAACTAATGCCTGAAAGGCGACACCAATATAAGGGCGTCAACATGATGGGAAGATGACGCAGCCGAGAAAAACGAGCCATCCGCGCTTATTGCGGAAAGGCGTCTCGAGGCCCGGCTTGAATTCGATCCTGCCCCTTTTGCTTGCTCATTCGCTCTAATCTTCGGGCGCGATTAGAATCTCTAGGCTCCCGGTTTCTGGCAAAAGCTTCGCGGACAGGCGTAGCCCCATGGCAGTTGCGCAGGCATTTGCCAAAGACAATCCAAGCCCGTATCGAGAAGTCGGATCGGCAGCGCTGTTCCCCCTCCAAAATCGTTCGAAAAGGTGGTCCACGTCCTCTTCGCTCAGTTTCGAAGCCGTATTGACGATCCGGATGAGCGGCTGATTCCAAGCCTCATTTGGCTCGGCAATCGCCTGAGCCTCGCTGCCTGGATCCGCGTAGGTGGCGACGTTGCTCAAGAGATTTCCTAGAAGGTGCCGCCACAAGGCTGGGTCTCCAGCAACATTCGTTTCGGGAGGTATCTTCGTACTCAGACGAATCCCCGATTCCTCGGCTTGAGAGCGATTTTCTTCCCACAGTTCTTCCACAAGAGAGGATAGATCCAACGATGCTTCAGATGGCGGCTCCTCGTCTCCGCGCTGCTCTATCCGGGCGAGCCTCAACATCGTTTGCACGATCCCTTCGATGCGGTCCACTGACTCCAAAGCGGTTTCCCAGGCCGGTTTTCCGCCTTCCTCGGGCCATTTGATTGCGGACTCGATTTGCATCCGCAGTTCGGCGATTGGGGTGCGCATTTCGTGGGCCAAATCCGAGCTGAATCGTCGCTCCCGGTCGAATCCGCTTTCCATTCGCTCCATTAATTCGTTCAAGCGAGTTACCACGGGCTTTAGTTCCAGCGGAGCGTTTTCGAATTCGAAACGCTCTTTCAGGGAATCCGGTTCTACAGCGCCCACCTGATCTGCGATCGCCGTTAGGGGGGCTAATCCGTTCCGCAAGGCGTAGAATACCCACAGCGTGGCTAATGCGGCGAACAAGCCGCCTATCCCCAAAGCCAGCGCAAACGATCGCAGGAGAGCGTTTTTGACGGCCTCCAAGTCTTTCGCTACGGAAACTTCGGATGCGTGTCCTCCCATTCCGTAAAACCCTCCTGCGACCATGACACGGCGCCCGTTCTCCAATGCGACTATGCGTGTTGGATTTTCTCCATATTCTGGATACAGTCTAGGCAGTTCGCCGGTTAGATTCTCGGACGCAACTGGTTTTCCCGTTGCTTCCGCCCACCAGACTTGCCAATAAACATCTTCAGAGATTGTGTTCCCTCCGGCATAAGCTTTGCCGTCGCTATAGTGGGGTCTAGCCGTGTCATTCCCCGTCAATCGGTCGGCTTGCATCTGGTTCATGCGGACCTGGCGCGACAATGTAATCAGTTCCGCCTTGAGGTCCGCGAGCAAGCTAGACCGATAAGCGTACAGAAATCCAGTGGCGCCGATCAGCCAGAAGCAAGCAATACCCAGTAAGAGCCAAAGGAGCAGCCTGTTGCGAATCGATTTCACGAGTGGGCCTCCATCACATAGCCTTGACCCCGTCGCGTATGGATAAGCGACGTCCCGGTCCCGGCCATCGACAGCTTTCGCCTCAATTGATACACAGTAGCATCGACCACATTGCTAGCGGGCGATGTAAGGTCATCGTAGAGATGCTCTTCGAGTTGCGTCCTGCCCAGCACCTTTCCCGCTTCGAGGGAGAGGATTCGGAGGAGGCGAAACTCTCTGGCGGTAAGCTCCAATTTGTCTGACCCTCTTGTCGCCGTCTTTGCGTCTAGATCGACCTCCAAATCGCCAATGCGGACCGTTGGGGAGCGCTTGCCGAAGGACCTGCGACATAGAGCGTCTACGCGAGCGAGCAGCTCTTCTAGCGCGAATGGCTTACCAAGGTAGTCATCGGCTCCTAGCCGCAATCCTGCTACGCGATCAGCCACTTCGTTACGGGCACTCAGAAGCAAGGCAGGGGTTTCGTTGCCCTGTTTCCGTAATGCGGCCAGAACATCGAGCCCATCTAATTTCGGAAGCATCAAATCCAGGATTAAGCCATCGTAGACAAACTCCTGGGCCCTCCAAAGGCCGTCTTCGCCGTCCTCAGATTCATCCACTACATAGCCAGAGCGCCGTAAAGCTTTGGCTATAGAGGTTCGCAGCCTAGAGGAATCTTCGACGATTAGGAGGCGCATAAGGAATGCAATGCGAACATCATTGCTTCTGTAAACGATCGCTCAAGCGCTTTCGTAAAATAGGTTTGGATGCTACAAGCTCCGGTTTCGGGGCGTATCCGGAACCCGGTGTTTCCCAACCTGGCGATCTCGATCCCGTTTCGTGATCCTCGCTGGAATGGATAGCAGACAATTCAGAACTCAGTAGAATGCCCTTCCCATCGATTTGGCTGGGACGCAAACGGGGCTCGGGTTTTAACTCTAATCCTTTGTAAAACGGACGAGATCGATATCGCCGATTCCCCCGTTCTCTCCGTTTTTGTCCATGACGAGCTTCATTACCTGACGCCCCTTCTTCAATTTCACTCCTTTGAGATTGAGTGTCTGAAGCTTGTCCCACCCGCCCGTATCGGGAATCGTGATGGGGCCCGTCACATCCTTACCGTCGAACTCGATGTGAAAGGTTCCACCAGAGCGTCTCGAGGCCACGGGAATTTCGAGAGAGTAGCTCCCAGACTTTTTAACTTCCACGGTGTAAACGAGCCATTCAGTGGCTCGCACCCAGCCAATTCCATGACCATTGGAAGCGTCTGACCGCTTCTCGATATCTACCTGCGTTTCCTCGCGGTAGGGAGCTCCTCTGTTTTGCTCGTCCACATCCGAATAAGCGACGCCAGCAGGCCCTTCGTCCCAGTGTTCTGCCTCAACAAAGCCCGGAATGCCTGGAATCTTGCCTCTAAATGGCGTATGATTCGGTTCGGCCGCGAAAACGGAACATAGCGTGAAAACGGCGGTGAATTGGCTGACGAGCGCGAGTCTTAGAGGCATGCCTAAACCTCTCGATTCCCGCCGTTTTATCAAACCTTTTTGCATGTGGCATAAGCCCGACTTTTACGCTGCGAATGAGATATGTAGTTGTATTGCGTGCTCGTTGGATTGGGTTAATTACGCGATAAATCCAGCTTTCCTTTTGTCATTATCGGGGGATGAATCCGTTTCCACCGTTGACCGGGTAGTGATTTAACGCCTATAGGTCACCGAGGATCGAGCTTCCAGGGCGGCATTCCGATCGACGAAATAAGTATCCAAAATTTACTAACTACAAAGAATCTCTTATCGAATCGACGAACTATCTAAAATCGATTTCATAACATTCGCGAATAGGCCTACCCATGCCGAACTCTCTAAAAATCCGGACTCTTGCAGAGAGCGACCTTTCTTTCGCTGACGCGATTCGCGCTTCAGCGGGCTGGAATCAAACGGTCGCGGATTGGCGCAGGCTTCTGTGGCATGGACCGGAAGGCTGTTTCCTAGGCGAGTGGGATGGAGCTCCGGCGGGCGTGGTGACGACGATCCGATACGGCGATGAGCTGGCTTGGATTGGGATGATGCTCGTGCATTCGGATTTCCGAAGGCGAGGAATTGCCTCGGCTCTCATGGAAGCGGCGATCGATTACTTGCGGTCCAAGAACATTGCTTGTATCAAACTGGATGCGACGCCAGACGGAGCTCACGTCTACGAACGATTGGGGTTTCGCCCGGAGCTGGAGTTGTTTCGCTGGGAGGGCAACTTGAAGTTTAATGGCGAATCTTTAGAACAGAATACGTTAGGCCTCCCGTTCGATTTCGATCGTCAAGCCTTTGGAGCAGATCGAAGCGAGTGGATCGGATCGCTGGCTAAGGACGCCAAGCAGATGCAATTGATGAGGGACGATGCAGGGCGTCCGGTTGCCTTAGGAATGGTTAGGGAAGGGGCGAGGGCGAAGTATCTGGGGCCCATCAGCTCGGAAAACGAATTAGCGGGCCGAGAGGTGACGCAATTCCTTATAGAGAAAATTGACGGTCATGCCTTTTGGGATTTGCCAGAAGAGAATAGCGACGCGGTATCGATGGCCGCATCTTATGGCTTCAGTCGCAGCCGCCCCTTGCTGCGCATGTGGATGGGAGACCACCTTGTGAAAGGGGATCCCTCTTTGCAGTACGGTATTGGCGACCCTAGTACAGGATAGAGCGATATCTTGATATGGTTTAAGTGAATATGATTGTATCGATTCGATGCATTTATATCACTGATAGTCGAGGTTTACGCGTAGGCAAATGGAAGCTGGGCAAGAAAAAGAACGGTTGCGGCGCGAGAGGAGGCGCTTCCGAATTCTGGAGAGATGAAAAAACGATCACCAATTACGCGTCGACGCTTTGTGGCCTCTTCGGTCGCTGGCGTGAGCGGATTCCCGTTTATTGGATCCCGATTGCGTGGGGAGCTAGCGACTTCCGGCCCAACGCAAGGCGAAACTGATCACTTTTGGTACAGACTGGCCCAGGGCTTTCCATACATCGATTCGCAGCGCGACGATAAAGCGTTCGCTTTTGGAGGAGGGAGGATCTTCCTGTCTGAGGACAGTGGCGAATCCTGGCGTTATAGTTCGGATTTTCCCAATTCGAAGAACATCACCTTCAGCTGTATTTTGAAGAACGGGAATATCCTTTTCGCGACCCGGACTAAGCTCTATCTTAGTACCGACAATCTAAATACATACAATCGAGTTACGGTCAAAGATCAGACGGGAAAGGACTACCTGCCGCACACGCCGAGCGATCCCAATCAGCCCGGCTGGTATTTCCATTCTCTCGACGGAGTTCATACTTGGGATGTCGGCGGAAAGGAAATGCTAGTGTGGGGGAACTACTGCAACGTTCTCGGTGGTCCTGTGCCGGTGAATATCTACTATTCGACCGATCACGGGCGAACGGTGAAGATAGCCTACTCCTTTGGTCACAATCCGCACTACCACGACACGGACGCGAAAACGGGCACCCCGTTGGGCAATCCTGACAATCCGGTAATTTGCCGTCACATTCATTGCGTGGCTTACAACCCGGAGGAGAACGCTTTCTACGCTTGCACGGGCGATCTCGATCGGGAAGGAAGACACGAGTGCCATTGGTTGCGCGGCGTTTATGACGAGATCGAGGACTCTTGGGATTGGGAACGGCTTATATCAGTTAATTCCAACTCGCGCTATAAATCGGGTGGCGTCAATTTTGTAGATGGCCAATTGTATTGGGCATCCGATGCCAATGGAAATAATGGACCTATGCCGCACGACCGTGGCATTTTTCGGTGCCATCCTTCTGATATCGCCAATCCTGCCAAGCACACGATGCTCTTCAATCCGGAATACGAGTCCGCGAACATGATAATCGAGGACGGGTTTATCTTGTCAGCCCACTATGCTCCGGCTTCGCCGTATTACACTGGGCTCATCATTTCGCCCGACCTAGGCAAGACTTGGGCTCAGTACGACCTTAAGCAATTCGGACGCCGATCCCCGGTCCGTTTTCACAAAACGAATAGTGATGGATGGTTTCGCGTGGACTTGCGGAAAGGGTGGATTGAGCGGGGGGAAGTTTTGTTTATCAAACCGAAGTGACGGTGAGATTCACCTTTAAAGACCTGGAATAGTTCGCAGCCTTTTTGCATGTGGTATTAAGTCACCAAGGGTCCAACGCGTCCCAAGCGGAGGGAGAAGTAGTGGGACTCCTCAAGAGTGCGGTCACTGGTTTCCTGGATACGCTGCCAAATCTTACTCATCATGGCATCAGCTCTCGCTTGATGGTCGGGATCGCTTATTAGGTTATTGGTCTCATCCGGATCGCTTTCCAGATTGTAGAGCTCGTCGTAGTCGAAGCCATTGAAAACGAATTTCCACGGTCCCTCCCAGAGGATGCGTTGGGTCAGCCTAAACCGCGATCCATGGTTTTCGGAGTAAGCGATACCGGCATCGGTTTGGGGATCCCGCAACTGGGGGATGAGCGATTTCGAGTCGGGATTGGAAATCGGTTCGGCGTTAGCGAGCTGGCAAAGCGTGGGGCAAAGGTTCTGCAGGTTTACGGTGGCATCGCAGCTTCCAGTGGCTACGCCCGGTCCTGCTATGATGAGAGGGATGCGATAGATCTCTTCGAAGGCCCCTATGTTGTGGGCGTCGAAGCCCCGCCCTCCAACATAGCGCCCGTGGTCCGAGGTGACGATGACGATCGTGTTGTCCACGCGTCCCGATTTTTCCAGATGCTCCATGAGACGTCCAAACTCGGTATCGAGTTCAGTGATACGGCTGTAGTAGCACGCTAGGGCATGCTGCCAGTATTCGTCGGTCAGATGCTGGCCAATACTTTGCTCGCGTCGATAGAGGGCGGGTTGCCCGGCAAAATCGCAACGGAGAGTAGCGGGCAGCGGAAGAGAAGAGGGGTCGTACTGCTCGAATGTGGATCGGCTGGCGATCAGCGTTTCGTTGGGCTCCGAGAAACTGGCGCAAGCGCAAAAGGGCCCTTCCGTGTCTTGCAAATAGCCGATCAGCTGATCGACGGTAGTGTGATGATAGCGCTCCTCGGGCGGCGTATCCGTTACACCCCAGTGCAAGATACGCCGATAGCCAGGAGGCCCCTCTAGATAGCCACTCAGAGCTGGGTCGGTGGAGGGAACGCTAGATTCTTTACCTTTGCCGAGCTGGTTGTGGTGCTGAGCACCTTTGACCACCGAAGTTTGCCAGCCAAATTGCTCGAGCTCGTTACTCCGCTCGATGTGCCATTTTCCAAAGTATCCGGTTATGTAGCCGGCTTCGCCCAAGCGCTGGGCGAAGTGGGGTTTGTCGGTCCGCAGGACGCATTGATCGGGATCGCGTCCATGCTCGACCTCCAAGACGCCGTGGTTGTGGGGAAGCAGCCCCGTCATCAAACTCGCCCGCGAGGGTGAGCAAGTGGGGCTGGGGGCGTAGGCTCGATTGAATGCCAGGCCGCGATTTCGCAATCGATCGAAATTTGGAGTCAAGCAGGGGCTTCTAGGCTCGAGAGCGGATGCTTGAGCGGCATCCATGATAAAAAGGAGAATATTGGGACGATTGGGCATGGGGGATTGGTAGGCAGCTACTTTCTCGGCGATCTAATCCGCTATCCAAATGACAACGGAGCCGATGATGGCGAAGACGCAAGCCCATCCAGCTAGCAGACCAAGCATGGCTCGACGTGAGGGAACGGGGATCTCGAGGTTGGAGTTGGGGAAAAAGACGCGACGCGGTCCGGGTTCAACACCTTCCGGCAGCGAGCAAGGCTCTTTAATCACTTCGTTAGGAGAAACGGGCGTTCTCAGAAGCTGATAGTAGCGGTCGACCTTTTCGGTAGAAACGGGTCGCGTTATCAGACTGGCGATGATGCCTGCAGCAAAGCCAACGACAATGTAGGCGATCATTTGCCAGGGTAGCCAAAGCATCCAAACGCCATCGGTTTCCCTGACTATACCCCAGGCCTGGAAGCTTGGGATCGCGGCCAAAGCGGCGTTAAATCCTTGTTGGCTGGTCAGCCACCAGGTGAAAACCGGAGCGATCATGGCCGCCCAAGCTCCGGCTACGCTCGTTCGTCGCCAAAAGAGGCCAAGCCAAAAAGCCATAGCAGTCATTGTATTGATTTTCCACATATGCTCTAATAGCCGAACCACGCTATCGGATGCCATAGCAATGACGACGCCTCCGCCGACGGCGACCAAACCTGACAGCCGAGCCACACGCAGGTAATGCAGATCGCTTTTTCCGGGAAAGAGCGGCTTGTACAGGTTTTCAGTGATGAGGCCCGAGGAGGCGATCATAAAGGAATCGCAGGATCCCATCACGGTTGCCAGAAGAGCGGCTAGAAAGAGACCGATGAGCCCCGGGGCGATTTGAGGAAGAAACTCGACGGCCATGTATCCATAAACGTGATCCGGATCGGCGATCGTTCCGCCATAGTATGCGACAGCGGCGAGTCCCGTTACCGACCAAGCGACTGTACAGACCCGCTTGATCATGGTGCCGCCCATGAAACCGATGGCTCCCTCAATCTCTGTGCGCCCTGCCGAACATGTACCCATATTATGGGGTTGCACGACGACTCCGAGCAGATTGTTAAGGGCGATGATGGCGATAAAGAATACCCCGATGTCGCCAGGCGTAACTAGGGAGAGCATATCGGTGTCGGGTCGTAGCTCCGATAGGGAGGTCCGCATTCCCTCGATTCCCCCGACCGCGTTGAGAACGAGGGGAAGCAGCATGAAGGAGAACAGGAGAGTCAGCACTCCTTGGACGAAATCGGTAACGATGGCTGCCCCTAAGCCTCCAGCCATGCCGTAGGCGACGAAGAGAATGGTGATCACGACAATCACCAGGTTCGATGGCAACTCGCCCCCGGTAATGGCGTCGATAATCGCGGTTGATCCTGCTAGCATGAGACCGATGGTGACCATGAATTTTCCCAATCCCAGAACTGAGTAAAGGGCGGCCACGCCGCGATCGTATCGCAAAGCGAATACATCTGCGGTCGTCAAAGCCCGGAATCGCCGCATCATAGGCGCGATCAGCCAGAAAAATGGCGTGGCGAATAGCCACATCCATTGGTACCAAATGCCGGACAGTCCGCTGATTGCCGATTTGGACGCTACGCTGACGGCTTGATCCGAGTGCGTACTGGTGCCGAAGCCATGCATGATCATCATGAGCTTCCCGAACCTACGAGGGAGAATGAAATCGCTCATGTTTCGGACCTTTCTGGCGGCCCGGATACCTATGTAGGTTACTCCGCCGAGATAGGCGGCGAGAACGATTAGATCAATGATGGATAGGCCTAGCATAGATAGAGGTGGGGTGTTAGGGAGAGTGAGCGAACGCAGATCGGGAATATGGAAAAACCTTGCTCGGCAGGAAACCACTTTTTTGCCCGTGCAAAAAAATGCCAGACGGAAACGACACCGAGGAGAGCGCCTGATAATTCCTGATTCGCCGATGGCCGCGAATTACTCGTGGTAGGGCTGCTTGTCCTCAAGCGGCCGGCCGCCCGAGTAGACGGGTCAAAGACGGCTGATCCCGCCATGGGGCTTGGGTACTGACTTAAGCTTGCCTGGCCATTCGGCACGCTCAGGGTGGTGAGCCACGTCGAACCAAGGTCGAGTTCCACCTTTTTGATTCGTCTTCCGGGGTGAAGCTCGACGTCCCGGAGGGTTTATTTCCGCAAATTCTTGTTAAACTAATGCCGATACCTAATTGTGGAAGCATCCCTTCTATTCCAAAGTCGGGTATCGATTTCTTCGGCACTCTTACTGTTCCGCGTCATTGAGGACTGGGTGGCGCCCAGCGTAGCTGTTGAGTGACTTCGATGACGACTTCAGTGTCGTTGGCTTGATCGGGCCCCTCTCGGCTAGTGCCGCGGGCTATTACGGATCTCAAGGCGTTGGTCAGCTCCATCGCCTTCTCGTGCTCGCTCTCGATGAGATTCGTCGATTCGGCAATATCCGTGGTTAGGTGGTAAAGCTCCTTCACCCTTGGTTTGCCTCGGGAGTTGTTGCGATTGGGGTCCTGATTCCGGAAAACCAATTTCCACCCATCCTCGATATAGGCGAACTCGCCACCTACGGAGTGGGCAACTAGGTGATCGCGGTGAGGCTCCCCGCTTTCGCTGAGAAGTGTTTTCCTAAAACTGAAGCTATCCTCGGCTACATTGGGAGGCAATGTTTCGCCTAGGATGTCGGCAATGGTCGCGAAGGTGTCATTAAGGCTGAGCAGGTTGTCATTGACAGAACCGGCGGCGACTTTGCCGGGCCATCGGATAAGGAAGGGAACGCGATGCCCACCTTCCCAGATATCGGCCTTGCGACCTCGGTAAGGACCGCTGGGCACATGTCCTGCCTCGCCCAATTCATTCCAGCCTTGGGGCAAGTGTCCATTGTCAGAGGTGAAAATGACGATGGTGTTGGCAGCGATGCCCGCGTTATCGAGAGCGGCGATGACTTGTCCCGCTGACCAATCGGTTTCGATCAGGAAATCGCCGACTGCGGAGATGCCGCTCTTTCCGTCGAAGCCTTTGTTGGGCACGATCGGCGTGTGCGGAGAGGTCATGGGAAAGTACAAAAAGAAGGGCTGATCCCGTTTGGACTGCTCGTGAATGTAGGCTACCGCCCGCTTAGTGATTTCCGGCAGAATGTTTTCGAATCGCCAGCCGGGCGCCATGGGATTGCCATCGAAAATTCGCGGGAGGAATTTTCCATCGCGGGGATCGTGCTCGTAACTATCGGTGGGCTGGAGAAGTATCCGATCGTTTTCGATGAACGTGAAAGGAGGGAAGTTGGGAACGTGGGTGCCGAAATAAATGTCGAACCCGCGTGTCGTTGGTCCATCGAGAATTGGTTGAGAATAGTCCCATGTCCGCGTACTCAAGATGTTCGGTTCTTCTTCCATCGAGCTTCTTTGGGGTCCCGGCCAATTCCAGCCGAGATGCCACTTCCCGATACAAGCGGTAGCGTATCCATGCTGCTTCAAAAAAGCCGGCAAGGTTGCTCGATCCTTGGCAATCAAAGGCGGCTCGTAACAAGCCAAGACCCATTCCTGCAGCCGCGTTCGCCAAGCGTAGCGTCCGGTCAAAAGTCCGTAGCGGGTGGGCGTGCAAACGGCTGATCCGCTGTGGGCATTGGTAAACCGCATCGATTGGGCAGAGAAGCGATCCAGGTAAGGCGAGGGTAGTTTATTGTCGGGAAAGTGGGCTTGGATATTTCCGATACCGTAGTCGTCAGCGAGGATGATGACGATGTTGGGTGGCGGTTCCGGGTTGGTTTGGCTGAAGGCATTGGGGATGGCTAAGGAAATGAGAAGAATGGAGGTGAAAAAGAATTTCATGCGTGAATTAATGTATAAGTTATAATGATACAATTGTAGTACGGGGTGATTTTTATTCGATCTGGGTTTAATGCCCGCCGCTTGCGGCGGCTTTTTTGGCAGGCAGGACCGTCTCGGTCATCCCTCTTCGAGTTTCGGAGGATCGAGACGATCCTCCCTACCTTTAGGAATACCCCGTCTGCTGGAAGCGGGGATCTTTATTCCCTGGCGAACTCGATAGTATTCGTCCGCTACCGCCGATGTCAGGATATATTGCCATCAGTTTATGCTTCTCCCCTCCAAGCGAATTTTCAGGGATTCGTAGCCCACCTGCCGCGTGTACTTGGCTTCCTCTTCCAGCATTTCTTTCGCTTCCAGGACTTCGATTTTAGAGACCTTCTCCGTCAGCAGTTTCAGCAGCGTGCGGACGATGAGCCGGGCATGCGGCGCTCCTAGACAGAGGTGAGTTCCGAATCCGAATGCGATGTGCGGATTCGGTTTCCGGTCGAGGCGGATCTCCCCGGCGTCGTCGAAAACAGTTTCATCAAAGTTGGCGGACGCCCAGACCAGCGAAACCCGTCCGTCCGCCGGAACTTTGTAGCCATGAACATTGGTCTCAACTGGGCAGACGCGACCGAGATGTGTCAGGGGCATGAATACACGGAAGAACTCCTCGGCAGCGAGTACTATCCGCTTGGGATCTTTCCGGAGAAAATCCATGCTTTCCGGATTTTTGCCAAAATAGGCCAGGATCGAGGAAATACTATGAATGATCGTGTCGCGTCCCCCGGCGAAAGTCAGGTTCCCGAACCCCATCATTTCTTCACGCGTTAGTTTGCATCCCTGATAGCTGGCTTGTGTTAGAGCGCTAAAAAAATCCTTTCCGGGGTTTTGCTCTGCTCGATCGAATTGATCGCTTAGGTAGCTCTCAAGGACGTTGCCTTTCTTGAACTTGCCGCCCGTCACTTTGAACACATGAATTCCCCAATCGATCCAAGTCTTCGCTTCCGTTTCCGGGACGTTTAGCAAATAGGTGAGGGCGTGGGACTGGATTGGGAGAGCGAAGTCGTTGACAACCTCGAAAGGTCCCTGGTCGATGGTGACACTGAGCTTCCGCTCGATCAGAGCTTCGACTTTCTCAGCCATCTCAGGCGTTTTCGCTCGTTGGAAGAAGGGCTCTACGATGGCTCGGTATTCGCTGTGTTCCGGTGGATCTCGCTCTATCGGGAGTTGCCGCATTGACCGGACAGCTTCCTCGGATGGGATGGGAACGCGAAAGGGAGCGTCGGAGCTGTAGGTTTTGTAGTCTTTAGCAGCATTCCGGACGTCGGCATGACGCAGGAGCATTGGAATGTCCTCTCCCTGGAATGGGCATCGCAAAACGCCTGACTCTCGGCGTGGCTCTTTGAAGGGATCTCGCAAGTCCGTGTCTTCGCTCATATGACAATCAGTGTGGAGCGATCGTGGTGTCCTTCAATGAAAGAAAAGTTCATGGGAGGGTGGTCGTGGTTAAGATTATGGCTTCATTCAATCGGGCCGGCAGGATTTGTCTCGAGTTTGCCATTAGCCAATGGGAAAGAGTCCTTTTCAACGACGGGAGATCTCGCCATTTTGGAACCAAGACATCCACTCTTAGACCAATAAAACACAGGCAACCCCAATTCTATGATCCCGCTCAGGAATTCCTTTTGTCTCTTTCTTGTATTCACCTTCGCCGCTGCGAATTTGGGCGCCCAAGACGCAGAGAGGCAGCTATACGAGCAGTGGAGAGCGGCTCAGCAAGAGCGTCAGCAGCAGAAAAACGACCGAAACCAGGAGATTCGGGATGCGTCGTCGAATACCGAGAGCAAGTCCGCGATCTGGATACAGAGTTCCGCCTGCAGCAGGTCTATTTAAAGCCGGAACATCAAACGCGGGTGGCGGCATCCGAGCGGGAATTTCAAACCAAGATGTCGGCCATGTATATGCCAATGGGCAACGCCGATGAGGAGACGGTCACTAAGTTAAAGGCGGAGATGCTCGGGCGTATCCAATATACCTTCGAGCTGCGCAAGGAAGCGGCGGAAGCAGAGCATGCTGCTAAAGTCGCTATTGAGGAGTCCAAGATAGCTCTGCTAGGCGAAAGGGATCAAGGCATACTGGCGGAAGCCGACTCGCTTGGGTTAACTCAAGATTATGCGCCAATAATCGCCAAGCCGATTGAAGGTGAGATTACCGATCAAGAAAAGCGGTGGAACGACCGGGAGTTGAAGGAAGTCGCTCGCCCAAAGCGATGGGCACTCACGACTCTCGGGCTAGCTCTACCAGTGTAGTTGAATTATCGTACAGAATCGGCTACTCCATGAAAGCAAGATCGAAGGGCTCTAGTTTTTGGGCGACTCGCCGGGCTTCTCAGATATTGAGGGCATTGCGAATGTCTACTCCGATCTCGACATTTGGACCTACCGCTTCCCGAACAGCCGCTACTCGATCCACGCCCAGTTGCATGCGTTCAGGAGTGATGATCTGAGGCCCGCCAAATGGATACAGCTTCAAGAATTTGTAACCCTTCTCAGCGGTTTTCTTGGCTTCCTTGTAGTAGGCTTCTGGCGTACCGCCATTGTACCAGCCGTTGGCATAGAGCTTGACCTTATCTCGAACTTTCCCGCCAAAGAGTTCGTATACTGGAACTCCGAGAGCTTTGCCTTTGGTGTCCCAGAGGGCTAGGTCGATCGCGCTGATCGCGCTCATGATGACGGGTCCTCCTGTCCAGGTCACTCGTCGATCAAGGGAGGTCCAGATGTGTTCAAGCTGAAAAGGGTCCTGCCCGATTAGAAACTTCTTGAAGGTCTCGATTTTGGCTATAACCCCGGCGTCCTTTTCCCGCAAACTGGCTTCGCCCCAGCCGTGAATACCTGCATCGGTTTCAATCTTGAGAAATATCCAATTCCAGCCTTCTGGCCGAAGCGGGGCAGACAATACGATTTTAAGGTCTCTAATTTTTAGATCGCTACTTTCGGAAGGAGCCACTTCCGTTTCTCGAATTCCTACCAGGGCGGCCGTTGTCGCCGCCGATGCGCTGGTCAAGAAACTGCGGCGACTCATTCCATAGTTTAGGGCTTCATAGCCTAGGAGGCTAGAGGAGTTACTCGTGATAACAACAGACAACTTTGAAGTCGATTGTGATAGATTTTAGCGCGCTTTCACAAAGAATAGGACAGAATTCCTTTCTGGGCTCGCGCCCGGTTCGGGCGCTTTTTGAAGCGGGATGCCCAATCTAGCGGGCGAGCCGCCAGTGATCCCAATTAACGACAACGGCGGCGGTTCTTGACGCTTCGTTTTCCAAAGCTGAACATGAGCAATCCTTCCAGAACAGTTTTGCCCTATGAAAAGTCTTTCGGCTGTCCTCGGACTCCTTTGCTCGATCACTATCAATACTCTCTCGGCCGATCGCTACGTCCCGATAAATACTCAGGCCCCGGGTCGCGATCCGCTGTCGCCGGAGGAGGCTGCTGCGGCCATGCGTTTGCCGGAAGGGTTTTCGGCGACTCTATTTGCTGGTGAGCCGGACGTACGGCAGCCGATCGCCATGAAGTTGGATGATCGGGGGCGCATTTGGGTGGCGGAATCCTATTCCTACAAAGAGTGGGAGTTGAAGGCGGAGGATCGGGTTTTGGTTTTCGAGGACTCCGACAATGATGGGCGTTTTGACTCGCGAAAAATCTTCTACGACCAAGCGACCCACTTGTCCGGAATGGTGGTAGGCTTCGGCGGGGTTTGGATTTGCGACTCGCCCAATCTAGAGTTTATTCCGGATCGCGATGGCGATGATGTCCCGGATGGTCCTCCTGAAATTGTCTTGGATGGATTTACCACTGCGGCCCACCACAACTTCTTCAATGGCCTAACATGGGGGCTCGACGGGTGGCTTTATGGGCGGCATGGGATCACAGCTGCGTCCCTGGTAGGGAAGCCCGGGACTCCCGATTCAGAGCGCGTCGATGTTAGTTGCGGGATCTGGCGGCTGCATCCGGTTACTCGCGAATTCGAAATCGTAGCTCGCGGCACGACCAATCCTTGGGGACTCGACTGGAACGACATGGGAGAAATGTTCATGATGGGTAACGTGAACGGCCACCTATGGCATGTCATACCTGGAGCTTATTATCCGCGTATGCATGGCCAGGGTTCGGCCGCGCATGTCTACGATCGCATTCCCATGGCGGCGGACCATCTGCACCACGAAGGCAAGTGGACGGATCGAAGAAAATTCCGAGATAACGCGGAAGGGCTCACCGACTTGTTGGGAGGCGGGCATTCGCATTGCGGAGCCATGATCTATCTAGGAGACAATTGGCCGGGTAAGTACCGCGACACGATCTTCATGAGCAATACTCACGGTCGTCGCATAAACAACGACATCCTGCAGCGATCGGGTTCTGGATACGTGGCTACTCACAGCAACGATTTCATGATAGCCAATCACCCTTGGTACAAAGGAGTGACGCAAATTTACGGACCGGATGGTGGTGTCTACCTATCCGATTGGACCGACATCGGGGAATGCCACGACAATGACGGTGTCCATCGGTCCAGTGGCCGCATATACAAAGTGGTTTACGGCGAGGGGAATGATCCGGGGCCGTTCGATCTAGCGAGTCAGTCCAATTTGGATCTCGCAGCCAATCAACTGCACCGCAACGACTACTTCGTACGGCATTCACGTCGCTTGCTGCAAGAGCGGTTCGCGGCTGGAATGAATATTGAGGATGCCCGAAAGAAATTGTTTCGAATGTTGGATACAAGTGACTATCCGGTTGATCGTCAGCTTCGTTTTTTGTGGGCATTGCACAGCACGGGCGGAGTTGGTGAAGAGCGACTGACTACCTTGCTCGACCATGCCAATGAGCACGTCCGCAGCTGGGCCGTCCGGCTAATTGGAGAAGAAGACCATCCCACTGCGAAACAGTTTGAGAAGATCCGCAAATTGGCGAGCGATGGGGAATCGCGCTTGGTCCGCTTGTATGTGGCATCCACCTTCCCTCGGTTTTCAGAATCTCAAAAGTGGATTTTGGCGAAAGATCTGTTGCTAGATTTTGGATACGCATCGGATCAGAATTTGCCCTATATGATCTGGTATGCCCTGCTGCCGCTGGTGGAGGCCAATCCAGATCGAGCGATGGAATTTCTGGCTAGCTGTTCGGATGCCCAAGTGTACAAGAACATTGCCCGACGAATTGCTAGCGACTTTGATTTAAACTCGGACCTGATGGAGAAGCTGGTTGAGGCGATATCGAGGACGCTGGAACGAGGCGATCTTCTTCAAGCCCGGGCCGGGGTAAGAGGAATCGAAGAAGCCCTGCATGGATTGAAGGGAATCCAGGCTCCTTCGAATTGGGCAACTTTGACGCAGTCAGTCGATGCGGGAGTTCGAACGATAGCAGTGGAGTTGGAGCCGGTTTTTGATCAAAGCGCTTCTATGACACAGCAGGACTGGCTGGCCCTCTTGGAGAACCAGTCTCGACGTAATCAAGCCATCCGTGAATTGGCTGCTTTTGATGATACCAAAATCGCGGCAGCTATTCTGAGACCTTATCGTCGCTACCTAACCGATGATCGACAAGCCACCATGGCGACCTTGAGTTCGAGGATTTCTTTTGCCGAGACCTTGGTCTATGCGATCAAGAACGGGATTGTGCCTCGTCGCGATCTTTCAGCGTTTCACGCCCGGCAGATTCACAATCTAGGCAATGCGGAATTGAATGAGCTTTTGGAGGAAGTGTGGGGAGAGCTTCGACAAAGCCCTGCGGAGAAGCGCGCGCAAATCGCGGATTGGGAGAACAAACTGACTTCGGATCGATTGGGAACGGCGGATATCGCTAGCGGTAAGAAACTCTTTCAAGAAAGCTGCGCCTCCTGCCACTCGCTGTTCGGAGAAGGAGGCAACTTAGGTCCGGACTTGAATGGTAGTGACCGCCAGAACGTCTACTACTTACTGGAGAACCTGATCGATCCTAGCGCTGTATTGCCTCAGGACTACAAGATGAATATCCTGACGCTCAAAGACGGTCGGGTCTTGAGCGGCAACATAATCGCTCAATCCCGACATAGCCTGACTCTAGCGGGCTTGAATTCCGTGGACGTCATTCCGGTATCTGAAGTGGTCAAACAGGAGCAGCTAGAACAATCGACCATGCCAGAAGGCCTGCTGGGGACTCTGGGTGAACAAGATGTGGTCGATTTGATAGGCTATCTTCAGCAGTAGTTGTATATAGGCTACTATCTATCATCTTTCAGGCGATGAAATGCCAATTGGTGAAGAGGGCGAAACAAAGGCAGAGTGGGGCCCCGAAGTAGACCAGGAGGGCGCGGTCAAGCCAGGGCCGTTTTCCCAGCTCGCCGAGAAAGATAGAGGCGGGGAAAAGAACGAGGAAATAGCGAGGCAAACTGTCGAAGCTGGAGGAGGCGAGGAGGAGGATGCCGATCAGTACGAAGAGCCCCAGAGACTCTCCGAATCGCTTCCATGCGAGGATTCCCAAGACAATTGCGGCGATCAACGAGCTGAATTCGAGCAGCAATCGCCAGCGGATGGGAACACCCACTCCATCGTATCCAGTTAGCCAATTCATGTGAGCGAGCTTTCTGGCAGACTCGAAGATCGCGGGCAAAAGGCCATTGAATTCCCGTCCCCAAAAAGCTTGGGCCTCGAGAAAGGCGAGCGGCGCGCCGAACTTCGCACTCAAATATAGGATGTAGGTTAGCATTCCCAAGGTGGCCAGGCAAACAAAGGCCAACCCAATCCAGTCCTTTTTTAGGCCTCCCAATAGATTGATCCAAGACTCCTTTTTAAGAGATGATGAAATCGTCCAACAGTGAGATTTTATCCACTCCAGGCTGAGGACGCCCCACATAACGATGCCGACGACACGAGTGGAGGAACAGGCGGCTGCCAGGATTCCGGCCAGAAGCCAATGGCGCTTCAATGGAGGCTACCATCAACAGCTGCTCAGGCAGTTTAAATACTGGGTTAAACGCGCACATCATTAATCGTTGGCTAGGACAGCCCCTTTATTTAATAGCATTTTCACTTCAGCGGGTTTTCGTACCAAACTACGTTTTTCGAACCGCGTCCCGCATTGAGAAGGTCTAGATCGCCATCGCTGTCCATATCAACGGAAAGGAGATGGTAGCTCTGCTGCTTGTTGTCCAGGCTGTGAAGAGTGAAATTCCCTGTGCCGTCATTTTCGTACCACATGAGGCGCTCGCTTAGGTAGCCGCAGGCGGCAATATCGAGATCCCCGTCTTGATCATGATCGGCTACGGTCAAACTGTGAGGGGATTTGATAACCGTATCGATATTGTGGATATTCCATCTCGGATTCTCGAACCAAATGACGCCGACTCCGTGTCCTCGAGATGCCACCCAATCGACTCGACCGTCTCCATTTACATCAGCCGGTAAAATGTTGGTGGCCGCTTCTTGGTTCTCAGCGAGGATCACTTTTTCCCAAGGCTCTTTTACGTCGGCTGAACCGGGATTCTTCCAAAAGGCGAACCAGTTGCCATCGGCGAAAGGCCGTCCCTTGGCTCCCACGGCTATCTCCTTCCAGCCATCTCCGTCGATATCCCCGACTCCCATGTAGTGGCTCCCGCCGCGGGCATCGCCATCGGCGAAAACATGGCGGTCCCACTGTTTCGCTTTGCGTGGATTTTCAGGAATGCTGAACCAAGCCATGGAATCGCCAATGCCTTGTTCAGGCTGAAAATTATTTATGACCAAATCGTCCTGACCATCGTTATTTATATCCGCTCGTCGGATACAATGAATCCCAGTTATTTCGTGGTCGATTGCTCGGGCCGTCCAGGCTCCTTTGCGAGCTTCCGCCTTGCCGGGGTTTTCTAGCCAGAAGGGGTGCTCGTTGGCCAGTGTTCCGGCCCAATCGAGATCGCCATCTCCATCAGCATCAATCACCTCGCTGTGAATGCAACCGCCAGTTCCGTTAGAAAAGCGGTGCAAAACGATCTCCTTTTTCCAGTCGGGGGCGATGAAGAGACTGACTCTGCCATTGAAGCTAGCGATGACATCCAAGTTCTTGTCTCCGTTGGCGTCTAGAGCGACGGCGGTGTTGCAATGCCCTTGCTCCATTACGATGTGCTTTTTCCAGCCAGCTGCGTCCGCTGCTATCAGCGAGGAGACCATTGTCAGAGGCGCTAGGAGGTTGATCAAGGGGAGTTTGCTCTTCGAAAAAGTGGACGAAAATCTCATAGCTGGGGACTGTAGCCAAGACCGTCCCACCATGCCATCAAATTCATTCGCATTAGGTTTGATGGGCCTAATCTCTCGACGCAATTGCGGGGATGAAGACCGACGCATCGGTCTCGGGGTAGGAAGGACCGGCTATCCCAGCCTGAAAAAATGTTCGGCAATGGGCTGCTGGATCTAATCGACCGTCAATACCTTGGGCCAACCGGGGACGTCAATGTCGATGGGGTCGCGCGTATCAGGATCCATCGGATGGATTTCCAGTGTAATCTCGTGGGCCTCTTTGTCGAAGAGTATCATGCCATAGCCAACAATGCCGTCGGCTTTCGCGTCTAGGGTAAGCTTGTTGCCGAAGCGATCGTGATAGTTTCCGGTACCGTCCCGGCCGGGTATGGCCCCGCCTTGGGGCGGCGCATCCGGATTCCAGATACGTCCTTGGCTCGAACCGAAAGCGGGGAGCGAGTAGGTCCAAGGCCCGTCACCCCAGTCGTCGATCCCTTGCTGTAGAATGGTGGCGTAGTGGAGATCTCCCGACACCATAACGGCTTGCGAAGGGGCGATAGCCCGCAGTGCGTTGTTGCGCGGCGTCTGTGGCCAGCCGTTGGAATCCATATCACCGTAGTAGGGCTTGTAGTTCCCGACATTTACGAGCGGCGACTGGTGCAGGACGGCTGCTAGTTGTCCGTTTTGCTCTACCGATTTCACCCATTGGCGGACAAAATCCTCTTGGGCCTGACCCAAGAGCTCCAAGCCTGGTTGATCGAGGGCCAGGGTATCGAAATCCGGATCCATTATCACTTCAAGCGTTGTATTGGGCTTGTCACTATGGGGATCCGGCACGGGTTGAGAAAGGGCTTCCGTTGGAGGAGACTTGAACTTGCGGTCCTCGAGGACGGCGAAGCTAACGCCGCCGTAGTCCAAGGAGGTGAAATAGGCTAGGATCCCAGAGCCCCAGGGTCCAGGTTGAGGCGCATCGGGCAAGTGCGCCATCTGCATACGCTCAACGGCATTCGTCCACCTCGGGTGGAGATAGCCGCCCCCCTCGCGGTGGACGAGCATACGATTCCGCTCTTCCGCGTTGCCGAAATTGAAGGGAGCGCCCGGATCGAATCCGGGGTCGCGCTTAGTCTTCATGCGCTTGCCTCCGGCGCCCCACAGGTCGGCCACGTAGACGTCGTGATCGTCCGTAAGGATGATGGAGGGGCGGTCCTTCAGCAAGTCGCGAAAAGTCAGGCCGAATTTTCGCCACTTGGGCAGATAGTTCGCGAGAGCAGGCAGCACATCCTTCTCGTCATGGGCCTGGATTGTTATGCCTCCGGCATTGGTCTGATAGAGTTGGTCGCCGGCGAAAAAGAGGAGGTCGGGATCTTGGTCGATCATTTGTTCCACGGCTTTGCGATAGGGGAATCGATTGTCGTTCACGCAGGATACGGCCATGAGCTTAAGGACTCGTTTGTCGACTGGCTCCGCCCGAATGACTCCCTCGATCAAGGTCGAACCGCAGACAACTCGATAAGTATGGTCCATATCCGAATCCCAATTATCGATACGGAAGGCGGCCATGGCGGTCAGGGGCTCAACTTCCTCTGTGGCAATAATAGTCCAGGAATTGCCGGACCTGAGCTCCAGGCTGGCGGTTGCTGCCACGGGAGCCATCGGATCGAGATCGGTATGGGCCGTCAGCTTTAATGTTTTGTTGGCCACCCCGTATTGGGTCCAGAGCAAATCAATGGAGCCGTCTTCAGCTCTTATAGAATGTGGGACGGCGATGCTGGTTGCCACGCTAGCGAATAGCAAAAGGGGTAATAGTCGGGGACTCATGATCAACAGGGTATGCGAAATTGAACGGGGCCGTCGAACATCAAATCGTGAAAACCAGGGGCTGGGGGGCGAAGTTGGGTGCCCTGCTTGGCTGTACCGGAAAATGATCCCATTTAGATCTGAATGGTAATCGGAATACCCTGGAATTCCCTGCTTCGGCAAACAGATGCTACTGACCCTTTCCACTTGACCGAATCGGGCCGGTAAATGGTAAAATTCGGCACGATGTATAGACCGTCTTCTGCCCCTCTGCTTCTGGTCCTGGCGCTTCTCGTCCCGTTGAGCCCGATCCACGATGCGTCTGCCCAGTTTTCCGAAAGACAACTCGATAATTGGCTCAAGCGCTTTCCCCAAGCGGATACGAATGGAGATGGAAAGCTCTCGATGGAGGAAGCGGAAGCCTGGCGCAATCAGCAGCAGGGCAATCGCAACAATAGCGGAGGGGGCGGGGCTCCTAGGGAATTCGAAGTCGATCGCGGTTGGGATGCCGATCGATTTCCCGACCACGCGGTCAGCTACAAGTCTCCAGAAGAAATCAAGGCCATCTACGCCAAGCAAACCAAGGGCAATCAGCCAGCAGTCGTTTCCTTTGAAAAGCCTGAAAACGGGGCGCTCCGGATTGTGGGTACCGGGCACAGTTTCATGGCTCCGGGCTATCGGACGCTCCCGTTGATTTGCGAAGCAGCCGGTTTTGAGCAGCCCTTGCACACGCACACGGGCGGAGGGATGACCGGTAGCGCTCGCTACAAATGGGAACAGGAAAACGGGATCTTCCAATTCGATGGAAAGCCCGTTCCCAAGCTGCTCGCCTCTATCTCGAATGCAGAATGGGACGCCATGATGTGGGGACCTTATTTCAATGATCGGCCGGAGTACTACACCTGCTGGATCGATTTCAGCAAACAGTACCATCCGGAAATGAAGTTCTATCTTTCCGATGCCTGGCCTCAGCTTTATCAGTTGGGAGAGATCCCCGAGAGCGAGGACTACTTCACTGAGGAAGTGATCGACCGCATGGGCGAGGAGAGAACAGCGGTGTACAATGAGATCGTCGAAATCTTGCGAAAAGACAATCCCGACCAGGTATTCATTCTCCCGACCTCGGATGCCATGGTGCTAGCGGCGAAGGCTTATCTGCGGGGAGAGCTTCCTGGAATTGAAGGCTTTCATCGGGCTATTGGCGGCAAGGAGCGGTCGCTATGGCGAGATCGCTTGGGGCACTTAGGGCCCGGCTTCGATCGCCTAGAAGGCTATGTCTTTTATGCTACCCTGTACGGTCGCTCGCCCGAATTGATCGAACGGGAAATCCAATTTACGGATGAGGGCGGCTTCCCCAGTCCCGAGCTCGATCGCAAATTCCGCGAGATCGCCTGGCAGGCCGTTATCAATAATCCCTTGTCGGGCGTAACCGACCGCGATGGGGACGGGATCGGGGATTAGCCGTATTCAATATTAGCTCACCCGGGACTTTTTGAATAAACGATTAACGCATCACCGTTTGGGCGTGATGCGGATCAGCTGATCAGGATTGTTCAGCAGGGCGTACAAGGCCCCGTCAGGTCCGAATTTCAGATCGCGAACGCGCCCGTAGCCTTTAAGTAGGGTTTCCTCTTTGACGACCTTATGGTCCTCGATGACGAGTCGTCGGATCTCCCGGTATTTCAGGGCTCCCACCAGAAGATCGTTTCCCCATTCGGGAAACAAGTCGCTGGCCACGAATTCTATGGGGCAAATGGCGATGGAGGGCACCCAATAGTGAATAGGCGGGGTCACGCCGGGGTATTCGGTTTTATCGGACACGAGGGTGCCGTCGTGGTTGATCCCGTAAGTGGCAATGGGCCAGCCGTGGTTTAGGCCGGGCCGGACGATATTCAGCTCGTCCCCGCCCATAGGGCCATGTTCGGCTGCCCAGATTTCGCCGGTGTCCGGATGTTGGGCAATGCCCTGGGGGTTCCGGTTGCCGTAGGTGTAGATGCCTTTGTAGCGAGTCGGGTGGTTGTAGAAGGGATTGTCCTTGGGGAAAGAGCCATCGTCGTGCAGGCGGTGGATTTTGCCCTGGCCGCTAAATAGATTTTGGGCGTCTTCGGGGACACCCTTGTCCCCAGTAGAAAAATACAGATAGCCTTCCTTGTCGAAAAAAATGCGGCATCCGAAGTGGACGCTGGAAACGGTATAGTCGTCCAGGTGGGCGGCAAATATAATCTCCTGATCGACCCATCGGTAGTTTTCGATTCGACCGCGGATGATGCGCAGCATGGCGGGAGTTTGACGATCCATTGGATCGCCTATGGGATGACCATTAGCTATATAGATCCAACCATTGTCTTTGTAATTTGGATGCAAAGCGATATCGAGCATGCCGGCATCCTGGAAGTACCAAGTATCGGGGAGACCTTCGATAGGACGCGGGTCCAGTTTTCCGTTCACGATCCAATGAAGCCCGCCGGGGCGTTCGCTCACCAGGGCCAGGCGTTCATCGACAAACTCGATTGCCCAGGGGATATCCAGTCCCTCGGAAATGAGAACTTCGATCTTCAAGGTATTGAGCTCGGTATCGATCTCCGGAGGAATCTTCGATTGGGTGCCAGGCTCGGCGTTTTGCTTGGAGAGAATCAGATCCGTTACAGCTTGGATCTCTTGCTCGCTCAGCGCGGAACCGAAAGGCGGCATGCCAACCGCAGCAATTCCGTGTTTTACGTGTCCTTTCATGGCCCAGGCTTGGTCTCCGAACAACCAATTGTCTTTGATGAGCGATTGGGCTTTGCCGCCCTCGAAATTCACGCCGTGGCAGGTGGCGCAAAACAACTGGTAGACTTCCTCTCCCGAGCGACTCGGGACGCCGGGTGCCTCCTGGGCCTTGAGGAGAGTAGATAGCAATACAGTCGTTGCTGCCCAGAGAGTAATGGATTTCAGCAACGGCTTCATGATGGAAGGCAAAGAACCGTCGCTGCGAGTTAAGTCAAGAAAACGAGTGAAAGCGGGTTGCTGATTATCTGCGCTACTAAAGTCAGGCATGTCAGAGAAGGCAGAATACTACTCCGTTTTCCTCGTTGTCACGGATAGCCGGAGGGCTAGTTTGCCCGCAAGAAGAGCTGAAGCGCCATGAAATACAAAATCGAGCAGATTGACTTGCTGATTCGCGAAACGCCCCCGGACCGGCAGCTGTTTGCCATAGGTTCCGGGCAGCCTTCGAAACGGCGTCCGCTGGCGATCCTCCTGGTTCGATTGCTTTTATCGGATGATCGGGGACGCTCGTCTTGGGGAGTGTCGGGTGATCGTCCTTCGTTTGGCTGGCTGGACAAGCGGCCTGAATTCGCTCCGGAGGAAAAGCTGGAGCGCTTGTTTGAATTGGTTCGCGGGGCCCGGGATATCTATCTTGGCGGTTCCTTTGACTCGCCCTTTCACTATTGGCAGGAATGCTACCTGGAAATCGTCCGTCTCGGCGCGGATCAGAATCACGAGACCTTGTCCTCCGCCTACGCTTCGGCCCTAATGGAGCGGGCCCTCTTAGACGCCTTTTGTCGACTGGAAGGAGTGTCCGTATTCGATGCCTTAAAGCATGGGCTCGTGAAACCCGACTTTGCGGAGCTGGATCCCACGGTAAGGGGAATCGAGCTTGCGGAATTGTTGCCCTCGCGCCCGAGAATGAACTTTTTTATCCGGCACACGGTTGGATTGTCCGATCCCTTGCGGGATGGCGACATCGCTCCGCAGGATCGTATCGGAGATGGCGAGCCGGAATCGTTGCAGGCTTACGCGATTCGAGATGGGCTGCGGTATTTCAAGGTCAAGATCAGTGGCGATCCGGAACGAGACTTGGATCGGCTCGAACAGATCTGGGACGTTCTCATAGAGTTGAACATGCCAGTGGTGACGCTCGACGGGAATGAAAGCTACACCGATATGGATGCCTTTGCCCGTTTTGTTGAATTGCTCGAGGGTCGCTTGTTGGGACTCTTCCAGCACGTCGCCTTCATCGAGCAGCCGCTAACGCGTCAGTTGACTATGGATACGGGCACGAAAGCAATCATTGAGAGAATTTCCCAGAAGAAGGCTTTGGTGATCGATGAAGCGGATGGCGATCTGGATTCATTCTCTCGGGCCCGCGAGGTCGGCTACCTAGGGGTCTCCCATAAAAACTGCAAAGGCTTTTTCAAATCGCTGCTCAACCGAATGCGTTGCCAGGTTGCAGCCGAGGCGGGGGCTTTCCAGAGCGGGGAAGACTTGTCGCTTATGCCGTTGGCTCCTTTGCATCAGGACTTTGCCGCTCTCGGCGTTCTGGACATCGCCCACTGCGAGCGCAATGGGCATCACTATGGACTGGGATTGTCGTATTTGACCGAAAACGAACAAGCGCTGGCTCTTGAGCATCACAGCGATCTCTATGTCCGTCGGGGCGAACAGGCATTTCTCAACATTCGTGAAGGAGAAGTGTACTGCGGCTCACTGCAAGTCCCCGGATTTGGGGTTAGCTTCGCCCCCGATTGGGAGGCTCTGAGTCCACTGGATGACTGGAAAGTCAAGTGGTAGAGGAGGTGTCGCCTCTAGTTGATGAAATGCGATCCTATTCGCGCCTAAGAGAACTCCAGCCCAGACATCGTGCCGGTGGCGGAGGCGAAGCGGTCGGTTTCGATTTCCATGCGTTGCAGCATGGATACAAACAGGTTCGGTAGCGGGTAGTTGCGCTCGGTGTCGAAAGCTAGGTGTTGTCCATGCTTGAAGCCGCCTCCGGCAAGGAGAGTGAGCAATCGGATCTGCTTGCAAGTATGTCTTCTAGCTAACAGATCAGAGTTTGTTGTCCACAACCCTTGGGGCATGCCGGGCTTCGTCCGGCGGGAAAACGATTTCAAACCGATTCGACTATGCATTCAAAGTACCCGGTTCTTCTCGCCATTTTTTCGGCAACGATTTTATCCCAAGCCCTAGCCGATGGCTTCTTCAGGGTCGAAGAGCGTGATGGCCATTGGCAGGTCATCGACCCAAGCGGTCAACCTTTCCACTTGCGGGGATGCAATCACTACGGCGATGGAACGCAAATGCCGTGGAACTTGAAGGAGCTTTATGGCGACCGAGCGACCTGGCGGCAGTCGCTGCGAGATCGGCATCGCGAGTGGGGATTCACTTATTTGCCTCCCTCGATTGGACCCAATGCGATTGATCCGAAAACGGTAGAGGACCCCAGCCAGGCACCGCTGGTGACGCGGCGCCCGGAATGGTCGGCAGCCCATTTTGCCGAGCTGGACTATCCCTTCACCGCTTTTTTGGAGGTTGGGAAACAATATATGGCCGGCCCCGGTATGCCGGATGTATTTAGCAAAGCGTTTTCCGATGCCGTGGAAGCCCGCTGTCAGGAATTCGTGGCCCCGCTGCGCGAGAACCGGAATCTCATTGGCTATCATTTCTGCCACAATCCTCCCTGGAGCATCGTGGCCCCCAGCGCCGAGCAATGGATTGAAGCCTGCACCCAGCCAGGAAGCGCCGGCCTGGCTGCCTGGACCCGGCTCATGCGGCAGATCTACGGCACCATCGATCGCTGGCGCGAGGTCTATGGCATCCCGATTCAGGACTGGGACGATATCCTGACTATGGACCGGCCTCTCCGCGGCTATGTCTCCCGATCCCAACTACTTCGCGATAAGGAGGCTTTTCTCCAGCGCATCTGCGAACGCTGGCACCAAGTTTATCACGATGCCATCAGGCGGCACGATCCCAACCATCTTATACTGGGTGATCGCAATACGGTTCACCTGCAGCCTACGCCCGCGCCCTGGGCCTACCACATCATGAGACGCTACCTCGATGTGCTTTCCGTCAATGTGATGGGACCGCCGGCGACGCTCCTGGAGGTTCTGGAGCCGGCTACCCGCAATTGGGACGGACCTATCCTTCTGGCGGATACCGGGGCAGGGGTTTTCCACGGGGACCATTTTCATCCCGCAAAATCCGCCTACCAGACGAAAGATCTTGCCGAATACGAAGAGGTCTATGCGGGCCTGATGAAGCTCAGCGTCGATCATCCCCAAATCATTGGCTTCGGCTGGTGCGGCTGGTTCGAAACGAATCATCCCGGTGGTCGCTCCGGCCTCATCGATGTGGCTACCGACGAACCCCTGCCAGACCTGCTTCCGATCGTTCGAAAGTGGAATCAGTGGATGGACGAGCAAATGAAGCCGGTGTCCGCACAGAGATTTGGATTGCAGAAGGGCAAAAGCACAGCTTCTTCAACGAAGAACCGTGGAGAACCAAAACCACTCAGGCGGTAGAGGAGTTTCTCTCGTCTTTAGGTTATCTTGAATTGTAGCCCCCTCCTCGCTTCCGCGATGCCAAATGACCGCAGCGCTTGGACTGTCTTCCTAACACTATTTGCGATTGGGTGCCCGCTGGCAGACAATGCCGAAACGTGGAAAGTCGAACGCCTGGCCTATGATCTTGAGACGGCAGAAGGTCCTGTGTGGGATTCGCAAGGAAAGCTGTTTTTTACTGAGATATTCGGGAATCAAGTTCATGAATACACGCTCGAGACGGGGGCCTTCCGTGCTATAAAGCATGATTCGGATGGAGCCAACGGAATGGCCTTCGACTTCCAAAAGCGACTTTTAATGTGCGAAATGGTAGGTCGACGCGTCAGTCAAAGGGAGCATGACGGCACGATCGTTACACTCTGGCAAGCGGATCATCCGGCAAGGGGCGGTCCGAATGATATCGTGGTCAGTTAAGAAACGCAGTCCAACGGCTCGATCGGCGAAAGGGAGTGATGATCGTTTGAATGGGGTTGCTGATGGATCTGTTCGACGATGGGATTACGGTGGTCACATTCTTGGCACAGGAATTCGATATATGACTCATTCCCCTATCAGCGGCAGCGGTACAAAATCAATTAATGTTGGTATTCCGGGAATGGGAGGAAGTGGTTGGAGCGCGTTGCTTGAAGACGCTCAATGTCTTGGAAAACCTATTATCGCTTCGGATCTAGAGGTTCACCAGGAGCAGAATCCCCCAATGGCTAGCTACTTCCCTGTGGGAGATTCGAAAGGTTTGGCCTCGGAGATCGAGAAATTGTGGAGTAGTAAACCCATGGGATACGATGAGATGGCGGAGAAGAACGGACTAGCCCGGCAAATCGAACGAGGGAAAGACTTTGCCCACCGATTTATTAGTATTGCATGGGGAATCGCGCAGGATTACGAAAAATAGATACCTCCTTTTATATGAAATTAGAAATAAAGCATCGTTCTGACGGAACAGCGCTATTGCATACGTGGCGAACTGGGCAAATTTATTGGGGAAAAAACCGGGCTGATTTGTTAAGCGACTGGACCAACCTGATGCACAGGAAGTATTGTCATCATCGGAACAGTGATGAGATCCTGGTTCATGATTCTCGTCGTGGGATCCCAACTGGAGAAAATACGTTCGACGCGATTTATTCATGTCACGTAATCGAACACTTAAATCTCAGCGACGCGGTCCAGTATCTTGGCGAGCTTAATCGCGTGTTGAAGCCTGGGGGCGTATGCAGGGTTTCCACGCCTGATTTAGCTAGAGAGGCGAGAGAGTATGTTCGCCAATTAGATAGGTGTCTGGAAGAGCCTAATGAGGAAGCGGATCGCAAATACGAACTTGCAGTAAGAGCGTTGATCGACCAGTTCGCGCGTCAACAATCCGGAGGGGAACTACTCGCGATTTTTCGGAGTTCCCGTTTGGATAAACCCTATGCGTTCGAGCGCTACGGCGACGTTTACCGCGAATTTCTCGCTGATCCAGTACCTGAGTTGGTTGAGGCTGAGGTCCGATCTACTTCGAAGCCCACTAAAGGAAGGGGATGGAGATATGTTTTCGACAGGGTTAAACTAGGGATTATTCGACGGTTAACACGTGGCCATCCCTTCTTTACTGGCGAAACTGATATGTGGGAATGGGACCAATACTCGCTTGGAAAGGCGTTCCTCGAAGCGGGATTCAATGACGTAAAGGTACATACTTATGACTCGTCGGAGATCCCGGATTGGGATCGATACCAGCTAGATACGTCATTTGACAACGAGACCCCAATAGAGTGTTCTTTGTATATGGAAGCTCGGCGTCCGAAGTGAGGCTAGGGGTCAACAGAGGTCAAGATACCTCAATCGTTGGCCAGTTTTCCATGCCTCGAAGCCGATCACCGAATCCGGTTTCTCCCTTCTCTATGATTGAGACGGTTTTCAGTTGGTACCTCGGCAGGAGGAACGACATTTCTTGCGCTAAAGCTGGCTAGTTAATCAATCTAGCAAGGAGGGAATGGAGCGGTTTCCCTAAACGGAGCGACCCGCTTAGAAGATTCCTTTGACACCAAGCTAGGATAATTGGGGAGATCCTATTTAGTGAATATCTGAAGAATGCCGCTGTTAAACGTACGCGCATTGCTAACTGCATGAAATCCTCTTCTTCCAACACATCCAATTCCCAAGAACCGCTCATAAGCATAGGCCTGCCTGTTTTTAATGGATCGAACTTCCTTGCTGAAGCGATCGAATCGGTCCTCAATCAGACATACAAAAATTTTGAATTGATCATTAGCGACAATGCTTCAACGGATTCGACGCCTGAGATTTGCGAGAAATTCGCGAGTGAGGACGGTCGGATTCAGTACTATCGAAACGAGAAAAACCTTGGAGCGGGAGCGAATTACGATCGCTGTTTCCATCTATCTTCCGGTGAATTTTTCAAATGGATTGCCCACGATGACATTATCGAGCAGAAATATCTATAGGCTACAATTGGGGTTCTTTTAGCGAACCCGGAAGCAGTCTGTTGCGCGACTGGTGTTAAGAGGATCGACGAGAACGGGACTTGTTTTGGCGTGTGGGATCT
>CAYOLG010000029.1:11748-53614 GCA_964404745.1 uncultured Opitutaceae bacterium | reverse complement strand
CCGTAAGCTTCCCGATTTCGGATCCCCTCCGCGATCTTTTCCTGCGACCGCTTACCGAAACCTTTTAGCTCGGCAATCTTGCCGGCTTCACAAGCCTTCTGAAGATCCTCAATTCTCGAGACGCCGAGGGCATCGTGCAACGCCTTAATCTTTTTCGCTCCCAATCCAGGTATCTCCAGCATGGATACCAACCCATCGTCGATAGACTCTTTTAATTTGTCGTAGAATTCCAATCTACCCGTCTCGCGAAGAGTCTCTATCTTTTCGACCAGAGCTTTTCCGAGCCCTGGAACTTCGGACAAGCGATCTTCGCCAATCAGGACATCCAAATCCTCCTCTAAGGATTCTAGCGATCTAGCCCCATTGGCATAGGCTCGAATTTTGAAGGGGTTTTCCCCCTTAAGCTCTAGCAAAGTGGCTATTTCCTTTAGAATATCAGCTATCTCTCGTTTAGTCATGAACATACAAACACCTGATGCGACCAATCCGAGGCGTCAGGAGCTCAAATCTTTTCGTAGGTGGTATAACTCCAACATTGAGTCTAAAAACAACTTTGCCTGCGACCACGGGAAAGGTCCATCTTTTAGTCGGCGATCTATCCGCTATCAAATGTCTGGCTCCTCTGCTACCAGCTTCCGCAAGCTCTCCAAATCAATCTTTCCCAAAACATTCCTTGGAAGCAGGTCGATACTGAGCCAAGACTTAGGCTGCTTGAACGAAGCTAGACGCCTGCCAATTTCCCTTCTTAAACCGGCTTCTTGGTTCTTTCTATCGGCAGTCACGTAGGCTACACAGAGGCGGGCGCCCCATTTTTCATCGTCCACTCCAAATGCGGCGACGTCTTCTACGAGCCCCGTTCCGCGGAAAGCCTCCTCAATTTCTTGCAGATCGATATTCTCCCCTCCAGAAATAATCCTTCTTCCACCTCGCCCTACAACGGATATCCTGCCTTCGGCGTCTAGTCTTCCTCGGTCGCCTGTCGCAAAAAAGCCCTCGCGTCGAGGCGCTCCTCCAAAGTACCCGCGAAACAACGACGATCCCTGTATCAGAATATCTCCTACGCCTTCTGATTCTAGCTCAGCATTGAATATCTCAATACTAATATGCGGAAGCGGGCGGCCTTGCCCCTCAATTCCATAAAGAAACTCTTCCGGCAATAAAGTGGCCACTTGAGCAGCGGTCTCCGTCATTCCGTATGTCGGGGCCAATGGCAACCGGGCTTCTCGCGAAGCCCGCGCTAGATCTTCAGGCAAAGGCCCTCCCCCGCAGAAAACGGCTCGAAATTCGCGCAAGCGATGAACCATCGAACCATCTTCGATCAATTTTCTCAATTGAGTGGGAACCAGAGACAGGAAGCTATCTTCAGGGGCTTGAGAAAATAGCATTTGGCAATCCACACCCAAATCCGAGCCCAAGCTAAAAACCACTTTTCCCCCTGTTAGAAGGGCTCGAATCGTTTGCATGAATCCACTCACATGATACAGAGGCAGCATGCAGAGAGAGGAAATCGCGGACAAACCGAAATGCTGTTTCAGTCCCTCCACCGCCGCCGAAAGCGTTTCAAAATCATGAATGGCGAATCGAAGCTTCCCCGAGGATCCGCCAGTCGAGATCATCACTCGGAAACCTTCGATTTCGTCTCCAACCCTTTTCGGGCTCTCGCTTGCCTCGCAATTCTTTCTGATGGAAACCTCATCCACAATCCAATGCGGCTGGGCTATTTCCAGGGCTTCCGTTCGTTCCTTTTCACCCCAACGTGGACTGAATAGGAAGACATCCCAATCCCTTTGCGCAGCGACGAAAAAACAGGCCCAAAACCAGGCTGGATCCGACGCCACTAATGCAATCCGAATACGCTCCTTCCGGAAATCGAAATCGATGGGCAACAATCGCTTTGCCCGCTCGACCTGCGAAACCCAGCTATCCGTAAACTGCGGAAAAGCGGCACCCTCAAGGGCCTTTCGCAAACAAGTCCTCAAGTGTTGTTCCACAGCTCCTGAAAATCCTCCATTAATCCCAGTCCATGCGGCTGCAGGAAGGGGCCTAGCCTCAGCGAAGCACGATCGTTTTGAAATAGTTCTTCCACTCCGAATCCCAGAGCCCGAACCCGTTTTCCGGAATTAATAGCGACGCGCAGAGCAGCCGAAGCCCCAACCAGCGTTTCTAACGAACTCGAGAAGACCACCGAGTCCTCTGGAAGTTTCTCCAACTCCTCCAAGAGGACTTGTCGACCGCCCACGATCGACGGCTTGATTACGTACACGCCTTCAAAATGAGAATCGCTCCAGCGCTTGAGATCGTCGACAAAACAGACGGACTCATCCAGAGCTATTCTAACCGGAAAATCTCGAGCGATAGCAGTCATCTCACGCTCCAAACCCTTGGCCATGGGCTGCTCGAGATATTCAACTGGAAACTCGCTCGCGAATTCCAGCCATTGAGTCGTCGCCACCCTATCTAAAGATCCGTTGGCATCCAAGCGAATCGGCACTTTCCCCTCCGAGAGATCCACAAGGGCTTCCAGACCTCGGCGCTCCTCGGCAAATCCCGTTTTTCCAATCTTTATTTTCAGCGACTGGTAACCTTGGCTAAGCAACTCCCCGATTTGGTTTCGATCCCCCAATTCAGCAACGAGGCCGCACACCGGCCAAGGTTTCTCTAATAGCCCCGCGTCATGTCCGCTCGAGAGCATTTCCTGAGCCGAATCCAACGCGAAGCGGAGGCAAGGAAAGGAATTTATTCGATCGATCGAATTTTCGTATTCAAAATCTTCTTGCAAAACTTGGCAGACCGAAAGTGCTGATAAAAAAGATTCTGTCCCGAAAGATTCTATCGGCGCAACTTCTCCGAACCCCATTCCGCCATCTCTATCCCGTAGCCGCAACAATATGCCCGATCGCTGAGCCAGCTCATGAGAAGCCGTTTGATACTTCTCAGCAAAGGTCCGCCGGTACGCTTTATACTCGAATTCAACCATAGGTTGCGACTCAATCTAGACACTCTAGATAAGACCACCTTTTTTCATCGAGCCATCTCAAAATACTTGATTCGGAAATTCCAACTCCCTATGCCGGATTATGGCCCGCGAGCGTTCAGCGAACTTCGACGACAACGACTTCTATCAAAGCGCAGACGCGTTTTTTTCTCAGCGGAAAGGAACGGCTCTAACCTACGACGACGTTAGCCTGGCAACCAATTACAGCGAAATTCTTCCCAAAGAGGCTAGCTTGAAGACTACGCTGTCCGAGCGAATCTCCCTTAACATTCCGATTATCTCTTCGGACATGGATACCGTGACAGAGTACGGAATGGCCATAGCCATGGCCAGCAGCGGCGGCATGGGAATCATCCACTACAACATGCCCTACAAGGAGCAGGTATCCCAGGTCACCCGCGTCAAGTACCATATCAATGGCCTTCTACCCAACCCGATCACGGTAAAACCTGACATCTACATAGGCGATGTGATCAAATTGATCGAAGAAAAGGGCTATAAGTTTCGCACCTTCCCAGTAACCGAGGAAAACGGCACGCTAGCGGGCTTGCTAGGCAGCCGCGTGGTCAAAGCTCGGTACAGCCATATCAAAGTCGCTGACGCAATGGACCCGGTATCGAAAGTGCTCACGTTGAGCGAGACTGTCGTTAAGCCCAATCCCATCGACGTAGCCGATAAGTTTTTCAGCGAACATCTGGGCATCAATAAGCTCCTAGTCGTCGACGACTCGAATCGTTTGAAAGGGCTCGTCAGCATTTCCGACATCGAGCGCATCATGTCGGAGTCCCAAAGCGTGCTCAAACCGGCTAGAGACTCGGATTTTCGCCTCCTCGTTGGAGCGGCTATTTCCACGGTTTGGAAGGAGGATGGTACCTTGGACCGAGACGCCATCGTCGAGCACGTGACCAATCTCTGTAACGAAAGAGTGGATGCAATCGCCGTTTCCGCCGCCCATGGGCATACGAAAAGCATTGGCGATGTTGTTTCCCTGCTTCGTAGCGAATTCAAGGATCTGACCATTCTCGCTGGGAATGTAACCTCGGGCAGCGGTGTCGAGTACTTGGCGGAGCGCGGAGCTGACGCCATAAAGGTAGGTCAAGGTCCGGGATCGATCTGCACGACTCGGGTCGTGGCCGGCGTTGGCATTCCCCAGCTTTCCGCCCTCTACAACGCATCGAAAGGGGCTGCCAAGAAAGGCGTCCGCATCATCGCCGATGGAGGCATCACGAAATCCGGCGATATTGTAAAAGCGATGACTCTAGCCGATGGCGTCATGCTTGGCGGTCTCCTTGCCGGCAGTCGGGAAGCCCCAGGCGAAATTGTAGAAATTAACAACAAGCTCTATAAGCAGTATCGAGGGATGGGAACCCTGTCGGCTATGAAGAAAGGTTCCGCCGCAAGATATGGCCACCAGAAAACGGATACTACCCGAAAAATGACTGCCGAAGGAATCGAAGGCCTCAAAGAGGTCCAGGGGTCCGTGGCTAACATCCTCGCCGAGATGGTCGGCGGATTGCAAGCTGGCATGGGCTATAATGGCGCGAAGGATCTGACTGAACTGAAAGAAAAGTCCCGATTCGTTCGTATCAGCCCAGCCGGCATGAAAGAATCCGCGCCGCACGATGTCATAGAGGTGTCCAAACGCAGCTAATGCCAACCAGTAAAATCGAGCCCGAATAGAACGGCCGAGGCTGATAGGCCTTCTTAAAAAAACTATTTCTCAACCCGAGATTGAGCCTCTCTCAACTATCGAGAGGACCCACAGTTATAGACTGGAAAAGCCTGATATTCAAAAGCAACTTCTTTTCGTTTTACCGATGGATCGACCAGAAAGACAATGGCCTTAACCCCATTCAAAAGCAATCTGATTGCCGATTGCGGCATAAGCATGGGCGATGAGGGCAAAGGGCGGCTCATTTCGGAAGTTATTTCCGAGCTTCAAGGGAGCCTAGGAGAGGACTCGCCCGTAGAAATCGTTATAAAGATAAATGGCGGCGCTAATTCAGGCCATACTGCCGGTGGCTTGAAATTGAATCTACTGCCCGCCGGCGTTGTCGATCAATCCGTATCCCATCTCGCTATCGGCGCCGGCGTGGTTGCCGACCCCAGGAAGTTCCAGTGGGAATTGACACCCGTAGACGCCAATGGCTACCGGGTCACAGAACGCCTTGCCATTGACGAGCGAACCATGGTTTCCGACTTGTCGCATCGCCTCTTGGACTTGGCCTGGGAATGGTACCGCGTTAACATGATCAATGAAGAGCCTCGCGGGAGCACCGGACGCGGCATAACGCCTTCCTATATCGATGAAGTCGGCCAATTCCAAATCTACTACAGCGATTTTCTAGCGGATCGAGAGAGCTTCGATCGTAAACTTGGCCAAAAGCTAGATCGCGCCTGCGACACCATAAAGCACGTGTGTCAAGCAACCGAGGCGTCATGGCATGCGTTTTTCGATACGCTTACGGAAGCGGAGCTGCGGGCCAATGCTGGCGCCATAGAGGCAGGCCTATTTTCCGCATCCGAATTCGATTTTAGCCCCTTTAAAGGCGACGAGCCTTTCACGCTAGATACTCAGAGAGTTCTGGATACCTACTGGGCGGCGGGCCAGCAACTGGCTAGCCGAATTACCGATGTTCGGGAATTGGTCCGGAAGGCGAATCTTAGGGAGAAATTTGTAGTGGGAGAATTTGGTCAAGCCTACTGGCTCGACAAGCGGCAAGGATTTTCTCCCAACGTTTCAGCCTCCCATACCTACGCATCAGAGTTTTTCAATTCCGCTTGCATCCCCATTCAATCAATACACGTCTTCGGAGTGGCCAAAGCCTATGACACGAAAGTGGGAACCCATACCTTCCTCACAAAGGTCGATGAACCGCATCCGCTCTTCGACCGCTTGAAACAGCTCGAGTTCGGTACCTCGACTGGAAGGCAGCGAATGGTAGGATGGTATGATGCTGTGGAAAAGGCCGACACGCTGCGCTATGGCGGATACGATGATCTCATGATCAATAAGATCGATGCTCTCGGCCACGGTGATGGTTGGAAAGGAAACCTGAAAATCTGCGTAGCTTACGAAGACGCCTCCGGACAACGCTACCATCGTGTCCCTCGGAACGACGCCATGAGAAAATCGCTTCGCCCCGTCTACCGCGAATACGCAGGCTGGAGCGACGATTTGTCATCTATTAGAACATTCGAAGCCCTTCCGTCAGAAGCAAAAGCCTACGTGGCGGGTATGGTCAAAGGCGTCCTCGACTCGGCTTTCCATGGCGAGGCGCTGCCGGATTCCTTACCAAACTTGCGCTATATTGGCGTCGGCCCCATGCCCAGCCAGATCATCAAAGACATTCCCGAGACAAAGGATCTGCTAGAGCTGGACTCCCCTCTATAGCTCGCTTTGCCCTGACCCACTCGTTACTTACACACAAGATTTTCAATAACCGATAGAGCGTTTCCAACTTAGGCAGCTCGACACCAGCATTCATCGCCCTCCTCAAAGGCTCTCCCCAAATCGATTCCAATTCCACGGGTTTGCCATCGACGAAATCGACGAGACTAGACGGCCGATACGATCCCATGGACCGAGTCTCTTTCATCAACCGTTCAATCAGTTCGCCTTCAATCCGCAGTCCTTGCGATTCCGCTCCTTGAACAATCTCCTCCATCAATCCCCTCGCAAGCCCGCTAAGAGCCTCGCTCGACAATATCAGATCTGTGGAAATTTCGCCGGCCGCTATCGCTAATCCATTGAAAGGGACATTCCAAAGTAGCTTTTCCCAAAGCAATTGATGTGGGTCCTGCCCAACTCGACAGCGAATCCGGGCCGATTCTAAAACTTGGGCAATGGAAGGCGCCAGCATCGGCGCCTCCTCTTCGTCGCCACCCAAAACAACCGATCCTAAATAGTGGTTTTCTACCACGCCTGGCCCTACTCGATTCAAGCAGACAAAACAGGCCCCCACGAGAACCGGATTGCCGGGAAAAGCCGATCTCAAGAATTCGTAGTTCCCTAGCCCATTTTGAAGGGTCAATATGATCGTTCTGGTTTTGATCAAGGGCTTCAGTAACCTGGGCAACTCCGAGTTCGAAGTGGATTTGACCGAAACAATTACTAGATCTACCTCTCCGATCTCGCTGGAATTCCGATAGCCACTAACGTCCTTAATTTGAAAACTGGTGTCGGAAGCTCTAACGCGGATTCCGCTACGCAAGATGGCAGCATAATCGCCGCGGAGGAGAAAACGGATATCTTGGCCCGAGCGCTGCAATCTCGCCCCATAATAAAGGCCTACAGCCCCAGAACCTACGATGCCAATCCTCATGCTCAGCGCTCGGTTCTGAACTGGGAATGGTGGGCGAAATGTCTCCTTGTTTTCGATGTTGAAGGGAATTCTTCACAAGACTTCACAACGCCGGTCATTCTCTGAATACTTTCGCGACTATTCTGGGGAATTTTAGTCATCTAAACTGAACTTTTGTAAAAAAAAGAATCACCAATTGACCCTCCGTGTCACTAAAATCACCCCAAACTGTCAAGAATACTGAGGGAAATTCTGGATATTCTCATCCATCCGCATGCAAACTCTGTCGTGAATTAAAATATTTTTTCCCGCATAACATTGAATACCAGTTATTTAAACATTTCCTTTGATCTACCCGACAATTTCAAAGACCAGCTTTTTATCCAAATTGCTCCCCTTGACCGAGAGCTGCGCTGAACGGGGGATGTTTCTTCCAAATCTCATATCTCCAGCCAGATCTTTTTACAAATTGATCGGCAATAGATCGCGCTTCTGTCACAGCGAGGTTACGCCGCAATACCCCAAAACCCTTTAGAATTCGCATTTTACGAAATTACTCGCAAGTTATTCACAGAGTTTGCCGTTTGCCGTAGAAACAGCGATTTCCTGGGATTTTAGTTGCCTACAGACCGCTTCAGCACGATGGAACGGAGCACACGTGAACAACCTGCCCAGCCAAGCCACTCTCGAGGGGATTACCACCGTGCTTTTCGACATGGACGGTACTCTCGTCGATCATTTCGAAACCATTTTCCGTTGCTATGAGTATGCAGCTCAGACGCTCGGTAAAACGCCGCCCACCTACGAAGAGGTAAAACGGGCTGTCGGCGGATCGATGCCCGTAACGATCAAGGCGTTTTTCGACGATGAATCAGTAGAGGCCGCCAAAATGCATTGGAACAAGCGCTTCGATGAAATTCATTTGCAGGGCGTTCGCCTTCTGGACGGGGCAAGAGAGCTCATTGGCGAGCTGGATCGACGAGAATTTCGTCTCGCGGTTTTTACCAATAAAAGCGGGGACCACACACGGAACATCATTCGCTCGCTCGGCCTCTTCGACTCGTTCTCTCTGATTCTCGGCGCCAATGATACGAACTTTCGCAAGCCCCAGCCCCAGCTTTCGCGACACGCCTTGGAAAAACTAGGGATCGAAGGATACGAAGCTCTCTTAATTGGAGATTCCCCCTTCGATATCGAATCGGCGAAATGCGTGGGCATGAAGTGCTATTGCGTCTGTACTGGGTCCCACTCGAAAGAGGAGCTTGAGGCAAGGAACGCGGATTGCGTTTTCGATGACTTGCCAGATCTCATGGATTCGCTATTCGCTTAATTCGTGCCCAGCCAACCTGCCAGCGACAGCCTTCGCGGAGTACTCGAGCGAATTAGGTATTCAAACGAAGAAGACGGATACCTGATTGCCGACCTTAGACCGGAAAAATCAAAGGAAACCGTTACGGTCGTTGGCAAACTGCCCGGCGTTCAATGCGGAGAAACACTGCGGCTGCGAGGCCACTGGTCCAAACATCCCGTGCATGGAGCTCAATTCAAAGCCCTCGAGTACGATTCCACACTACCCGCTAGCGTGTACGGAATTCGTAAATACTTGGGGAGTGGCCTGGTAAAAGGAGTTTCCAGAGCTCTAGCCGATCGAATCGTAGATCGGTTTGGAGAGTCCACTTTGAAAATCATCTCAGAGGAATCTGCTAGACTCCAGGAGGTTGGCGGAATCGGCAAACAACGAGCGAAAGCCATCAAAGAGGCCTGGGATGAGCAAAGTCACATACGGGATCTATCGCTATTCCTCACTCCCTATGGTGTCACTCCTGCCCAAACTCTGAAAATACATGCAGAGTTGGGATTCGTAGCTATCGATCTAATCAAGGAGAATCCATTCCGCCTCGCCCGGGACATACGAGGTATCGGGTTCAAGACTTGCGACAGGATTGCCTTAAATATGGGACTCGGTAACGAGAGCGAGAAGCGCGTCGATGCCGGAATCGAATTCGTTATGCATGAGATTCAGGATGAGGGGCACACCGCTTGGCCCCAGGCGGAGCTCGCTTTCGTGGTCGCGGAGAAACTCGAGATCGCCGAGGCCATTGCAAGCGCCGGAATCGCCCGCGTCATCAAAAGCAAAGCGATGAACCAAATCGAAACGAGTCTTGGAGAAGCTTTCTGCCAATTGCCTTACACGAACTTGGCTGAAACGCGTATCGCCAACGCTGTTCGACGGCTGTTGGAGCATGTAAGCGATTTGCCCCCTATCAAGATCGAGCGAGCGATTGAATGGGCTGAGGAGAAAGCGGGCTTCGATTTCGCCGACCAGCAAAAAGAAGCCATCCGAACAGCTCTCGCTAATAAGATATCCATAATCACAGGCGGGCCAGGAACTGGGAAAACTACGATTCTAAGAGCCATCGTTAGCATTCTGAAAGCGAAAAAGGCGACCCCGATTCTAGCTGCTCCCACGGGCAGAGCTGCCCAGCGTTTGAGCGAATCCGCCGGAGCCTTCGCTCAAACTATCCATCGGCTGCTTAAATTCGATCCTACCGCTGGAGCGTTTACCGTGGACGAATCTAAACCGTTGAACGCGAAATTCGTGATCGTGGACGAATCATCCATGCTGGATACTCGCATCGCTTCTAGCCTCTGTCAGGCCATACCCAATTCCTGCCATTTGCTCCTTGTCGGAGATGTCGACCAGCTCCCTTCGGTCGGTTCCGGTAACGTTTTGAAAGATATTATCGATTGCCAGAAAGTTCCCCTGACGCGGCTTGATCGAATATTCCGGCAGTCCAAGAAAAGCAGCATCGTTCGTTACGCCCACTCCATCAACCACGGAATCACCGCCTTGCCGGAGCCAGTAGATGGCTCGGCTCATTTGGATCCGCGCGAGGATTTCCAGTTTCTTAGGGCGGTCGATCAATCGGATTGCGCCGCTAAAATAGTCGAGGTCTGCCAGTATTTCGTTGGGCGCCAACTCTCCTTGGACCCGATAAGCCAAAGCCAAGTTTTGGCCCCCATGCACCGAGGAGAATCAGGCGTGGGGAACTTGAACTCGATTCTTCAGGCCAAACTAAATCAGCGAACGAGTTGCATTCGAATCGGAGGATCCGAATTCAGAGTCGGCGACAAAGTTATTCAGAATCGAAACAACTACGATCTCGGCGTTTTCAATGGGGATATCGGAATCATTGAATCCGTTAGCCCAGAGGATGGCTCCTTGCTTGTCGAGTTCGACCGGCGATCAATACTATACCAAAAGGCGGATCTGCTGGACCTAGCTTTGGCTTATGCTGTGAGCATCCACAAATCCCAAGGGAGCGAATACCCAGTAGTTATAATTCCACTACTTAAGTCTCATTTTATGATGCTGCAGCGGAATTTGATCTACACTGCAGTGACGAGAGGGCGCAAAAAGGCCATTATCGTGGGCGATCCAGCCGCTTTCGCCATGGCCGTCCGCAACAGCGAATCGAAAACGAGACAGACATTGCTAAGAGAGCGTCTGACGACAAACTGAACCTACCCGCCCAAGTAAAAGTTTCGGAGCAAGCCTCGGGGCATTAGCCCGTAGCGAATAAGGAACCAGCAAATGGCGGATCACCCTAATTGATATCAGGTTTTTTTGAATACGATCACAACATTGGCCCCACCAAATCCGCTGCTATGGCTCAATGCGCAATTTGGACCGCCAGTTTCCGTACTCCTGATAATATTGAGATCTTCAAAGATGGGATCGAGCTCCTCAATGTGGGCCGAACCTGGAGTGAAGCCTTCCTTTATAGCAAGGGAAACTATCGCCCCTTCCAGCGCGCTGGCCAGGCTCAATCCGTGACCGGTAATGGCCTTTGTACTGCTTATTTTAGGGTTACCGCAAGCCTCGCCAAAAACTTCCTGGATCGCTTTACCCTCGCTCGCATCGCCAATAATAGTGGAGGTCGCATGGGCATTAATGTAATCGACATCTTCGGGTTTTACCGCCGTCGATTCGAAGGCTAAATTCATTGCCCTGACCAGTCCGCGCCCCTCAGGGTGGGAAATTGCCACACTGTGACCATCGCTTGCTTGCCCCCAACCCGCTAGCTCTGCGTAAGGAACCGCGGCTCTTCTGACGATTTCATCTTCGCTCTCCAAAACGAGAACCGCTGCTCCACCAGCGCTAACGAATCCATTGCGGGATTTATCGAAAGGGCAAGACGCCCGTCGGGGATCACGTTCCAGCGACAACGCCCTCATGCCAGTGAAGGGAACGACGCTTTCATAATTTGCGTCTTCCCCAGCGACGACAAACATACGGTCCTGACGCCCGAAGGCGATATCATCGTAAGCAAATCCCAAGGCGTGTCCCGAGGAAGCGCAAGCGGAAGAGAAACCGCATGAATTCCCCAAGATCTTGAAGATGGCCACAAGATTAAAGCTGAGCGTACCCGAAATCGATGATACAATACCCGTAGGCGAACAACGCATCGGACCGAGCTCCCGCATGCGCTGAATATTGCTGTAGATCATCCGTGTAGAGCCACCCGAGGCCGTGTAGATTCCCGTCCCTGTGTTAGATACATCCTCTTCACTCAGCCCCGCATCTCCTATCGCTTGCCTCATTCCGCAGTAGGCATAGAGCCCATGGGGAGCCAAACCCCGTAGTTGTTCCCTCCGAATCCGATATTCCGGCGGATAGGTCCAATCTTCAAAATCAAGCGAGTCGACTTCAAAGCCATCGGGAGCGGAAACCAATTTTACCGCTCCACTGTCGTCGTCTTTATAAGGAGGATACGTCGGAAAAGGTCGAAAGCCATGCTTAAGCGAACGCAAGCTATCGGCCACGCTACTAATATCGTTGCCAATTCCGCTTATGATTCCTAAGCCAGTAATGAATACGCGTTTTCGTTCCATGAACCGCTAATCGAACATCCGCTCGTAAGCTTGGAGCATGAAAGAAGCCGGACAAATCCAAGTCCAGAACTAATACGGCTCTCTACATGAAAGGGCCGAGGTCCCCGATCTGAAGAGTTCTTACCGATTCCAACCCGCTGCCGGATCAATGATTTCCGTTTCTAGACGAAAATCCTGCATTTACGCCACTGAGGCCATTCACATTGGGTCCCGCGCCATTCGATTGCTGGTCGACAGGTTTGAATGCCAATGTGATCTCCTCCGCAACGACGGCCTTCTCCCCGCCAACGGATATTTGGCCGGAAAACACAGCCAACGGCTCTCTCACTCGCTTAACAGTGATACTCATATCCAAGATTTCCCCTGGGCGACAGACTCGGTGGCAACGAGCCCCGTCAACACCCGTGAAATAAACTTCCGTCATATCTATGGCCGACTTAATCTCTTCAGGCGGATTTTTGAGCAATGAAAATACCGCCAGTTGACCCAAAGCTTCAAGCATGATGGACGCCGGGAAAACTGGATTACCTTTAAAATGGCCCTCCAAAAAAGCTTCGTTACCGGATATCGTGTACTGCCCCTCAGCGGATCGACCCGACAAACTAGCCTGTTCCAAAAAGAGGAAAGGCTCCTGCTGTGGCATGATGGCAGCCACTTTTTCGATCGAGTAGAAATCGCTCGAATCACCGCTTGAATGACCAGTGATCTTGTCCCGAATGAAGGACTTCAGATCTCCAAGCGTTCGCAGATCCAAAAGTTCCTCGTTCTTTATCGATACGCCAAGCGATTCTTCAACCATCATGATCGCTTCGATCATCGTGAGCGAATCCATACCGAGGTCGTCCATGAAACGTACCGAATCATCGCCACTACGAAGATTGCCCACGACATCGGGGTCGAGAAAGCGCTCTACAATGCCCAAAACGACTACCGGGACCAAAGAAACATCGCCGGTTGTCCGATATTTCAATGCTGCTTCGAGCGTCTCAGGAGAGCACCGCTTCAAGGTGTCGCGCAGCAATTCCTCGCCCCCAAAAGCCCGTGCTCCTACGATTTCCGTCTTGGTAGTTGTCTGGTTTGACATCGTCGATTTCAGCAAAGGTCCCCGTCACCAATTTGTAAATCATAAACATGGTATCCAATTCCAAATTCTGCCTTTGATGGGCTCGCGTTCGTGAATGCTCCCCAGGCTCTCCCGGCTGGGTATCCTGACTACTGAAGTGATTTCGAAGCTTTCCAATTCGATTATTGTCATCATTAACAGTGAGCCCGATCCTAGATCTATCTAGCCCCAACGATGCCAATTGATCTCCCCATAATCGTATTGACCCACGAATTCGCCCCTACGAAAGGGGGAATTGCCACGTTTACCGAAGAGATGGCCAGAGCGGGAGGCGACTTAGGCCGACAAATCGAAGTTTGGGCTCCGAATAGCCGCCACCCTCACGATGATTCCCACTTTCCCTTCAAAGTTCGCCGCATACCATTAAAGGGATCTCAGGATATCGCATGCCAATATCAGATGGCTCGAGCGTGCTGCCAAGAACGAGAAAGATTCTCTCAATCCATCATTTACCTTACCGACCCAGGGCCCGTTCTCGCTTGGCGACCCCTTGTCACGGGAAAATTAATCCAACCACGAAAACTGGCCCTCACTCTCCATGGGTCGGAGATCAATACGTTTTCGGCTAATCCGCTGACTCGACTCTCCGTTCAACCCGTCTTGAAAGCGGCAAACAGCATAAGCGTTCCCTCGCGATTCTCCCGAGAGCTTCTTATCCAAAAATTTCCTTTTGCTGAGGAGAAAATCGTCATCACTCACGGCGCCTTGCGAACCGAATTCCCCAAACCATATCCGTCCAAAAACGAAAACGGCGGAAGGGTTCGCATCCTGACGGTCGGCCGGCTTCACCCTAGAAAGGGCCAGGACCGCCTGATAAGAGCCCTAGGGCTAATTCCTAAGGAACTAAAATCCGGCATAGAACTGGGGATCGTCGGATCCGGCAATAAATTCGGGTTCGGCGACCGTCTTCGAGCGCTGGCCGAAAACGCTGATTTCAAAGTCGAATTTCATGGAGACATCTCCAACGATCAACTACAGGGTCTCTATGCACAATCTGATCTATTCGCCATGACTAGCGCTCCTTACCGAAACAGTATCGAGGGATTCGGGCTCGTCTACCTAGAAGCTGCCGCCCATGGATTGCCGATCATTGCCAATCGACTAGGAGGCGTGGAAGACGCGGTTTCCAACGGCGAGAACGGAATCCTCGTAGCTCCCGATGACGAACCTGCACTGGCAACCGCGCTCGCCCAGTTAATCGAAAACAAAAGCTTGAGAGAGAAAATGGGGGCCAAAAGCATTGAATGGACCCGTTCATTCTCCTGGAAAGGATCTTTCAGAACCCTGTTCGAATCTGAGCATATGCGGTGAGAAAACCAAGGGATCCTAGTAATTATTAAACAACTACGTTCCTACTTAAATCCAACTAATTCATGATAATTAGCGCAACCGATATCGAAGTACGGTACGCGGAGACCGACATGATGGGAATCGCTCATCATGCTAGCTACCTTCCTTGGCTGGAAATCGCCAGAGGCAATCTGCTAAAGGAAAGAGGAATTGCTTACGCCGGGCTAGAGGAGAAAGGAATTCTCATGCCCGTTGTAGAGATCAAGATGAACTATCGTCGACCCGCGACTTACGACGACGTCGTGACCATCATTTCGAGCATCAAAGAACGGCCGTTCGCCAAGATTCGAGTCGACTACGAGCTCTTGAAAGGCGATCAGCCTATAGCGAATGGATATAGCGTCCACGCTTTCATGAACCGATCGGGTCAACCCATAAAAGCCCCGAAATTCCTTATGGAGATGCTTACCAGCGAGTTTGACTAGCCTAGCTACTAATAACGTATCCCCAGATCATTCTTCAGGGCACTTTGGGGTCAATTCTCCGAGCGCCCAAAATGGGCAACTTTGATGAACGATTTGCTTCGTTCGGCGTTCCTGCGCTCGAGGGAGGCCGGCCACTATAATTTCGCAAAGAAGCGGCCGTCAGCGATCTGCGAGGTACGCTGTTTAGGAACGCCCTTCGAATTCCCGCTCCCACCAATCGAATTCCTCCAGCGCCCACTCGTCTTGACCGGTCTTCATTTTGGGGCTCAGGTCTTTCGTGATTGCAGATCCAAACAATCGATACAGCGCCCAGATTGCATGCGGTCGCACTATGCTTTCTTCATGATCTACCAGATCAAGCAGGGCTTCTCTGACTGGATTTTGCCAATCGGATGGACAACTCTGGAGCCACTCCGAACCAGAGTTTAGGTTCCCCGCCACCACACAAGCATTGCGAAGCAACCCCCTCAATTTCAACCGTTTAATGGGAGACTTCCTGAAAACGTCTCGAAAGTGATCGATCCCCATCGTCAAAATTTCCAGCAGCGTCAAATCCGCTATTCCATAGCGACTTTCCAGCAGCATTTGCCTACCGGACTTGGCAAAACGGTTCCATGGACATACATCTAGACAAATGTCGCACCCAAAAATCCTTTGCCCGATACTAGGGCGTATCCAGCGAGGTATCACTCCCTTGTTTTCAATCGTTTGGTAGGAAATGCACCTTCTAGAGTCAACAATCCCAGGCTCAACAATCGCATCCGTAGGGCATGCTCTGATGCATCTATCGCACGTGCCGCAATAGGTTCCCAGCTCTAACCGATTCGCCCGGCCGGCCAAGCTTTTTTTGAGAGGATGATCCCGCTCAATCCTCCCGTTCACCAGTATAACGCTAAGCAAGAGCCAATTGCCGTGCTTTTTGGAGATTAGCATGCCATTTTTCCCCTGCCATCCCATCCCCGATGCAGCCGCCCACCCTCGCTCCATAAAAGGGCCCGTATCCACGTAATAGCGGTAGTCTTGCGAGTTGAAACCATAGCCAGTTTCCAGAACCGAAGCTGCTTTTCTCAATCCGGCCAGAATCGTATCATGGTAGTCCCGATACAGCGAATACTTGCCCCAGCGAGATTGGCTAGAGGCCGACAATTCGGAAGGCCAATAGTTGGTTCCCAGCATGATAGCCGAGCTCGCTGAATCCAATACCTGGCGAGGGTCCAGCCGCTTTTCAATCGTCCGGGCGAACCAATCCATGTCGGCATGATAGCCCTTTTCTACCCATTCCCTGAGTCGATTTGAGATTGGCAGATCGAATTCCGCGAATCGAACTTCGTCAAAGCCTATTTGCTGCAGCTCCTTGCGGAGCCCTTCCTTGACCACTCCGGCAATCATCATTTCGGCTGCCACGATCTAGATTCCGCCCTGTAGACGCGAACAACGTGGGCAGCGACGTCCGCTATGGATCGGCAATCGGTTAAGACCTCCGTTCCTGCCTTCCGGTAGACCGGCTCCCGCTCTTTCAGCAGCTCCTCTATTTTCCCCAACGGATTATCGACGTTTAGCAAGGGACGTTTCTGATTTCCCTTCACGCGATCGTAAATGGTTTGCGGGGCGGCTAAGAGGCAAACTACGGGACCTTTCGACTGAATTAGTTTTAAGATTCCCGGCAGCGAAATCAATCCACCGCCGCAGGATACGACACAACGTTCTTTGGGATGACCTTCTTGCACAAAGGACTTCTCCATCGCTCTGAAAGCGGTTTCGCCATCTGACTCGAAAATATCCTTGATGCTCCGCCCTTGGCTTTCTTCGATTGCTTGATCTGAGTCTATAAACTGGTACCCAAGGCGTTGGGCTGCCGCCCTGCCGACCGCGCTCTTGCCCGTACCCATGAAACCCACCAAGTAGAGATTGGGATGAAACTGTTTTCCTTCGGCTGACATGAGATAGATTGGCGTTGGATTCACGAGGCTTCCCCAAATTGAAGCTCGAGGAAACTGCAAATACATGATCTTTATCTCCCAACGATCGTCCCTATGGCAAGCGTAGCTCGAGAATTCGACTGCATCATTTTTGGTGGAGGCCTGGCAGGCTCCCTTCTGGCCTGGACATTTATCGAAAACGGCAGGAATCCCTTGCTGGTTAACAAAGCCGGCTTGTCGAACTGCTCTGAGGTGGCCGCAGGACTAGTAAACCCGATCGGAGGAAGACGTATGAACCTCGTCTGGGAAGCGGACAAGCAAATCCCTTTCGCTAAGGAAACCTATGGGAAACTGGGGCGCCAGTTTGGCGAAACTTTCTACTATCCCCGCAAAATCATACGGCTATTAGGCGACCTCGAAAGCCAAATAGACTGGAAGGCAAAATCTAAAATGGAGCCCTACCGCCCTTGGATTCTCGATGATCCGGAACTCGTCCTGCCCAAAACGTCCCGAACAGCGCATGATGCCTACGTTGGCATTACCGGCGGCGGGTATCTCGATATTCCCGCCTTGCTCGGATCGCTCCATTATAAAATGGAAAGCCAAGGCCGCCTGGAGCATGCCCAATTCGACTATTGCGATATCGAAACCGGGGCCGAATTCGTCAGCTGGAGATTGACGCGAGCCCCCTTGGCCATTTTCGCGGAAGGATGGCTTGGGCAGCAAAATCCCTGGCTTTCCTTCGTCCCTTTCCGACCGGCTAAAGGCGTCATCGGGAAGATCCAGACAAATGTCGACTTTTTCGATACAGCCATCGTCGATAAATTTTTCCTTTTGCCCAGAAACGACGGTTCAGTTCAGGTGGGCGCTACTTACACTTGGGAGGAACTCGATGAATTCCCTGACTCCGAAAGCGTATCCAAACTGGAAACCTTCCTTCAGCGCCATTTGAAAAACGAATGGGAATGGTCAGATGTAGCCGCTGGAGTCAGGCCCTCCATTCCCGGAGCTAAACCAATTGTAGGCCGTCATCCCCAAGATGACCGCATATTCGTGTTCAACGGATTCGGCAGTAAAGGAGCGACGCAAATCCCGCTATTTGCTCAAAGGCTGCACGATGCCATTTGGGAAAGGTCCGATCTTCCGGTCGAATCGGCCCCAAGTCGATTCTGGAAAAGCGAACCCAGGCCGAACAAGCGTTGGATTGCCGTTGAAATCGCCCGCGACCGCATCCTCAAACACTTGAACTTCGGCGACGTCGTCATCGATGCTACCGCCGGAAACGGACACGATACCCTGTGGCTAGCCAATGCGGTGAAATCCCAAGGTCAGGTATACGCATTCGACATACAGAAAGAAGCAATCGAAATGACCCGTCACAAACTCGAAAAGGCAGGCTGTTGCGAACACGTAACCCTTATTCATGAATGCCATTCGCGTATCCATAAAGTCATTCCTAAGAATAAACTGGCCAAGGCCATCGTATTCAACCTCGGCTACCTTCCAAAAGGAGAGAAATCGCTAATCACGCAATCGAAGACCACAATAAAGGCCCTTGAATCCTCCCTTACCCTACTGCAACCGGAAGGCATGCTCAGCATCGTCGCCTATCCTGGACATCCGGGAGGCAAAGAGGAAACCCAAGCTTTGCTAGATTGGTATGGGAATATCGATACCGATCAATACACGAAGCAGTCGATTACCAATCCTTCAGGAAACCCGACGTCTCCGATCATATTCTTTCTGAACAAACGAGGCAGGTAAAACTCACTCGAAAAGCTCTCGCTGGGCTCCGTCCTTACCCAACTTCGGATAGAACGGGCTATATCTCTTCCGCCAATCCTCGAGTTTCTTTAAGTAGTAAGCTGGATCATAAGCGGAGCCTTCCTGGCCGAACCAATCGACCGGATGAGCCCGCTGCCAATTAGCCGTTTTCCCCTTTTCTTTTGGGCCAATATAGTAGGATACCCGATCTCCCATGCGAATTCGATCGCCGATCAAGAGAGCAACCTCCGAAGAAGCCCGCCTCGGCTTCCCACCCGCTTCAATCTTTTTCCTGTAAGCCTCCGGATTCTGACTCAAAACCTCCGACTTAGCCAAAAGCTCAATCGGACAAGAACCTGACTCGATCTTCGATTCTATTTCCGTCGCCAAAGAAGCCGGATCCTCTTTAGAAGCCCCAAGCAGATACCAAATCAACGATTGCGTAAGTGAACGCAGAAAAGGCTCGAGCCCTCTCGACCTCATTGCCGATCCCCGTATCGTTACGCGAGAACCGTCATACAAAGCGTAATTCTTGGCCTTATAGCAAAAGATGGATTCGTATTTGCCGTCGTATTCCAACTCGATTCCATCTGGAAGAATAGATTGGGCATCCGCTAGAAGCAAATCAGCGTTGTCAAAATACTCGCCCGCTTCGACGTAGATCCCATCAGTATCCGCTTCCAGAGGAGCGCAGCCAGCATCTTCGAAAAAGGCTATGAGCGACTTCAGAATATCCCTTCCCTTTGCCGCTACTAGCGAAGCCAACTCGGCATCCCCAAACCTAGCCCCCGAAAAACCCAGATATCCGTAAAATGAATTGATCAGTATCTTGAAACTGCTTTGCCTGGCTTCGTATTCCAACGCCATCTTCTCATCCGCCGATTCCTGGGCTAGCTTTTTGTACTTCAACCGATAGTCTCTCAGTTTTCGCAGCGTTGGAATGAAAACGCCTTCCGTATCCGTCTCTGGATTACGCCCCATCATCAGAAGAATACTGGGATACAGAGAGGCCACGTCGAAGTGCAGAACCTGCTTAAAGACGCCCTCTTTGAAACTAGCCGTGTAAGCGCCTTCAAAAGGTCGAGGCTCCACAGGCATGGGACAAGCCGCTTTCAAGTGGAAATATTGCTCTTGGAAAACCAGATCCACCTTGCTGGCCGTTCCCCTGAGACAAGCCTCCTGCAACGTCGTGGGAAAGGCTTTAGTCTGCTCGAAATAGGTCGGCAACAAGCGGTCGGCAACTCCTTCCGTTTCCCTCAAGTCGTCCTCAAGATAGCTCAAGAAGCGTTCCCTATCCTCGAAAAACGCGTCCTGGATTTTCGACCCATCGATATAGGTGCGATCGCCGCCATCGGGGGGCGTAACCCCCAAAAAGCGAGCTACTTCCTTTAAACCGTAGGACATCAATTCCCTCCCCGTAGCATCATACACTTGGGTTAGCAAAAAGGTGTCGACAACCGCTCGCCCAGGAATGTCGAAACGGGGATAGTCGATCCAACGCTCCGCCACTCTCAACCGGCTTTTTCGGACGGCGACCGATTGCCCAAAACGTCCCCAATTCGTGGGCGTCTTCAAGCGCTTGGCCCGCGTCCTCAGATAATCGAGATCGAATTTGAATAAATTGTGCCCTTCAATGACATCGGGATCCCATTCAGCGAACTTCTCATTCAGCCGCTGAAGCAAGACCTTTTCAGACTCGTCCGAAAAGGTATCAATGGAAATCGTCTCAATTTTTTGCCCGCATTTCAAACCGATGGACATTATACGATCTTCCCGACGTTTCGGATCGCTGAATCCGCCTTCTACCGAGCAAGCCGTCTCAATATCCAGTTGCATCCTTCGAAGGTCGCTAAACGAAAAACCGGCATACATCCTCCCTTTGCGGGACAGAAGGTATTGCTGCTCCAGGTTTCGTATCCAATCGATGGAGTTCGATCGACCTTTTTGTTTAATGAAATCGCGATAGTCCTCTGTATCCTCAAACTTGACGAGCCTGTTATAGGGGGCATCTCCAGATAGATTGGATACATCTGCTCCGACAATCAAATCGTCAATCGTCCGTTCCAGGGCCCATACGAAAGGCGAAAAAGCAACGGTTTGAGACTCCCTTGGGCCTTCTCCGCAATCCCAAGCTAAACAAGCCTGTCCCTCAGGACTGATCCACAAGCCGCAAAGCGACCGTCCTGAGTCCGAACCGAGCATTAGAAGGGCCTGAAATACACCATGTAGAGAGACACGGCAACAGCCACAATCAATCCCGTTTGCACAAAGGACTTCGACTTCTTGTAAGCCACACCACCCAAGGCGGAAATAAAGAGCCAGGCCAAGATTTTTACGATTACCCAGCCTTGGCCAAAGTCATTGTTGTGCAACTTAGCCATCAGGCCAAACCCTCCCACAAAGGCTACTAGAGCGAGCACTCCAGTCACTATAGCCATAAGCTTCTTTTTTCCCTTTTGCGGGTTCGCCGCTATGGCAAACGTAAATCCAGTAAGCAGGATAATTGAAAAGACGTGTAGAAAATAATAAATTTTTGGGTCCATATGAAGAGCATGAAAGCGATCCCAATTGCTCAGGGCAATCGTTAAAAGACATATCCGGCCAGACTCGCCCTCAGGACGCTTTCCGAACGACAAATCGCGATCTAACAACAGTGGGGGGAAAGGAGTTCACGCGTCCCACCTTTGTGCCGTACGCCAAAAGGGCTCTTGGTCCTTGGTATGTTCAAGTGGGCGACATCAAAGCGGTTTCTGCGGTCCGGTTTACGGCTGAGCATCCTCCACCCATCATATCTCCCGTGAAATTAAGGTAGGCAAAGAGCGTTTAGTCAGCGCCTCGAACACGGCAGGACACGTGAAAACCAAACCTTAGCCAAACCAATCCGCCGGTCAACAGGAATGCAATGACGCTCTATTTTTCCCTCTTTTTTGACGCCAAATAAAAAAAGGCCAATCCGCGATATAACTGCAACGAAATCAATAAATTAAAGACAGCGAACTGGCTTGGCAAACGCCGCGGCCAATCTATCAGGGAAGCGCCTAGCCAAACAACAGAGATTCCCGCAAGGGGTCCTAGCAAGTCCTTGATCCGCTTGGGCCGCACTAAACCCCACACAAGGAAGGCCGCGAGAAACCAGATACCTCCAGCGACCACAGAAGCAGCGGCGAATTTCTCTGAAAGGACCTCATTGCCCTGGGCTCTTTTTGCCCAAGCCATAAACCAGAAAAGAAGCTGATTAAACAGGACGAAACCTGAAAAAAGCGCCCCAGATAGCTCCCAGCTGGCAGGCAAAGCAGAGCTCCCAAATGGTATTCGGGCAGCCAGTGCGCAGGAAACGGAACATTGCGGACTTTCCGAGCGAGTCCCTCTTCCGCAAATAGAGCAGTATTCCGATGTCGTCTTTCCCGGATCGACGCTCGAACCCGTTTTCATGGATTCAATTGGGAGATGATCAGCTCCTGCAAACTCGCCAAGAGAATGTAGACGCCATACCCGATCTCTTCCTCGGCAGTGATTTTCCCGACTTCCACCTCTCCTCTCTCGAGACAATCGTCTTCAAATCTGGACAAGGTCGAATCCCGCAAAACGAGTCTGATAGCTGCGCACCCTCGCAACACAAGATCCACATCTTCTTCGTCAACGGTAGCCCTGCCAGTATCCAGAAACCTATCATCGAAAAGCTCATCGAGAGCGTTGATGTCCTTGCTCTGCGATTCGAGCAAATCGCCTACCCAAACCTCCGACATCACTTGATCACCAGTAGGAGGCTCGTTTTCAGCAACGAGATCATCCTTCGCAGAGTCCACCAGAGAACGGAAATGGAGGACCAATGGGCGAACCGCTTCGGGATCCAATCTAAATTCAAGCTGACGATTCATTCTTTTCCAAAATAGCAGTCAAATGCCATTCCTGCAATTGATACTGATAGGCTTCCGCCTTTTCCCTATAACCCGTCCAAACAACCGACCGACCCAGCTCATGAACTTCCATCATGTGTCTTTCGGCCTCGTTTTGATTCATCCCCAGCACCCGCTTGAAAACCATGGTCACGTAGGACATTAGATTAACTGGATCATTCAGCACCACCACATTCCACACCCCTGAGAGGTCCGTTTCGCTGTCAACGACTGTTTCTGGAGCTGCCGCGCCCTCTCCGCCAATCATAGAAACCATCTTATCCGGATATCCGTTCCCGTATTCTAGAAGTCACTACATCTTCTATTTTCTCGACTGGAATCTTGTCCATATCCTTGGATTCACGCCACTTCAATTCCACAACTCCTTCTTTAAGACCGCGTCCTCCGATCGTTATTCTAAGCGGAATGCCTATCAAATCCGCATCTTTGAATTTCACCCCTGGGCGCTCGCTCCGGTCATCGATAAGCGTATCAGCGCCTTCCTTTTCCGCCGCTTCCCCAATCCGGCGAGCGAGTTCCATCGCTTCCTCCATGTCGGGGTCCAAAACAGTTACAACCATATGGTACGGAGCTACGTTCCAGGGCCAAATAATACCTGAATCGTCTCGGGACTGTTCGATGATCGCTTGAAGCGTCCTGGAAACTCCGATACCATAGCAACCCATTACCGCTGGCTTTGTTTCTTTGTCCGCATCGTGAAACTTCGCCCCCCAGGAATCATTCTCGCTAAACTTAGTGCCTAGCTTGAATATGTGCCCCACTTCGATTGCCCGGGCGATCTTCAATGGCTTTCCTGAAAGGGGACACGGCTCTCCTTCCGCAACCCGCCTAAAATCGCCAAACGAGTCGATCTCTAGATCCCTTTCCACATGGACATTTCGTAAGTGGTAGCCGTCCTTGTTGGCCCCGGTTACGCCATTGCCCACTAAACGGACAGCGTTGTCGGCAAAAATCCCATCCAGTTTACCACGGCTTGGAATCGTACCTTTGACCACACCTAAACTTCCCGGTTTCGCTCCCATCATTGGCTCTATCTCAGCAGGCGTGGCAGGTCTCACCAATTCGTATCCCAATGCGCCCAACTTCGCTTCCTCTAGCTCATCGCATCCTCGGATCACTAGGGCGAATGGCTTCCCGTCTCCAATGTAAATAAGCGTTTTGAACTGATCCTCGGCCCGAACGCCATACGGTTCTCTCGCCAAAGCTGCGATCGTCGAAACGCCTGGCGTCTCGAACTCCTCGATTTCCGCAGCTGGACCAGCCACTTGAAAATCAATCGGGACCAAAGCGCTGGTAGCCTTTTCCACATTGGCCGCATAGCCGCTTTCTTGGCAATAGACCACATCGTCGTCACCGACTTCAGCAGGAACCATGTATTCGTGAGAGAAGGAGCCCCCCATGATTCCAGTGTCCGCCTCGACGGAAATGAAGTTTAGACCGCAGCGGGCGAAGAATTTGCTGTAGGCGTCAGCCATTCTTCGGTAAGTCTCCTCGGCCTTATCATCATCCACATCGAAGCTATAGCCGTCTTTCATGATGAATTCGCGGGCTCTCATCAGACCATAGCGAGGGCGGATTTCGTTTCGGAACTTGGTCTGTATCTGGTAGAAGGTCTTGCCCATATCCCGATAACTCGAGATCTCGGATCCAATCAAAGGCGTTATGATTTCTTCGTGGGTCGGCCCTAGCACGTATTGTGGTCCCTCTTCATTCGGTTTGGCCTGGGCCGAAGCGCTGGAAACCTCGTACATGACTTCCCGCACTGCATTCCATCTGGGCCCAGCCTTCCACTGCTCTGCCGGTAACACGGCTGGCATGAGCAATTCGATAGCTCCGGCCGCATTCATCTCTTCCCGGCAGATCTGAGCGACCTTGTCCAAGGTTCGCTTGCCCAGTGGCAAGTAGGCATACAGCCCACCTCCAATCTTGCGAACGAGGCCTGCCCTTAACAGCAGCTTGTGCGATTCGATCTCCGCCTCCGCCGGGCTCTCTTTAAGCGTCGGAATGTACGTCTGGCTCCAGTATTGCATAATGGGAAAGCTATCCAATGACTCTCCAGTTTTGGCCGCGCAACGAAAAATAGCCGAATTAAGCTTGTTCCAGTCAAGAGAGCGACCCATACGAAAAAGTCTCGAAAACCATGACCAACGAGCCTTCCCAGCCCGAATCCAGGCCTTCCTTGCCTGAGCGCAAGCCTTGGCCTATGTGGCCGATCGTCGTCGCCATCATCGGTTTCATGGCGTTTTACACTTGGGTTCAGTTTTCCTTTCGCAAACTAGAACAGCCTTACCTGCCTAGCGAGGCTATGAAGGATAGAACTCGGGCAGCCGAATTGAAAAATCTGTACGGATGGTATATCCTCCCCTCGGAACGCATATCCGGTGAGATGCCTAGATGGGAACTATCTACGTTTTCCCGATCGGTCCGGGAGCTGCCTTTAGAAGAGGAGCTTCCTTCTCAAGTTGTCTATTACCTCCCGAGCAAACCGATTTTGATTCCTGGTTTGAGCATCTCAGGAACCGATGCCTTTTATGTCCCATCTCAGCCGCTCCATCTGGCGCTCCAATTGCCAAGCGAATACGCAAATCATCCAGACTTGTATCTGACAACGCTCTACAAGGAAAATCAGCTACTTATATTACCTGAGCTCAGAGTCGAAACGGAACCAAGCGGCATAGCGGAAAATGTGGGCTCCTATCGGGAAACCGTATATTTTTCCATGGAAACCGGCCCCCTAGCCAATCCCTCGATAGACGTTAAACTCTACAATGCGACCTCTATCTATCAATGGCAAATCCATACCAATTCTGTCCCGCCAGCGGAATCCAATTAAAATTTACTTTCGATTAAGATGCTTTTCGCCCCAAGTCGGGGCCGGTTAAAAGAGCGTCCCCGCCGGGCATAAATGCAATCGCGACCCCAAAGGCAGCTTCACGAAAATACAATTGCCATTCGCGGAACGATGAGCGAATAGGACCAGCAACTATCCGGGAAAATGGACGAGCGCATTTCCAACATAAAGCCAACCGATCTTCGCGGCATTCTTAATTATGTACCAAGATTCTTGGGACAAACGTTTGTCATATCCTTGGATGGCTCGATTATCGAGAGTGACAACCTGCCCAATATTTTTCTCGATATCGCCGTTTTGCGCAGCCTGCAAATCAATGTCGTGATCGTCCACGGAATCGGGAAGCAGTTATTTCGCTTGGCCGATGAACGATCCATTAAGATCAGCAATTCGGACGGATCCGGCCCGACTGACGAAGCGACTTTGGATCTTGCCATTCGAGCATCCTCTCGAGCATCGCACCAGATTCTCGAGGCGTTAACCCAATCGGGCTTGAAATGCGCCATTACCAATTCGGTTCGCTCCAAACCCATCGGAGTCATCAAAGGGGTAGACTACCTCAGAGGTGGGCGAGTGGATCGCATCGACTCCGCCTTCCTCAATCACCTAATCAAGGAAAACATTATTCCCATCGTCCAACCGATCGGATTCGACCGAAACGGGCACACGCTTAGAATCAACAGCGATCTCCTAGCGGTCGAGACTGCCTTCGCCTTGAAAGCAACCAAATCGATTTTTCTTACGGAGTGCGACGGACTTGAAATCAATGGAGAGATCGCGCGTCAATTGCCAGTAGAGGTGCTGGAGTCGAAACTGGGCGAACTCGAGGGAGCGACCCTGTACAGCAAAGCTACACACGCCCTAACTGGAATCAAAGGGGGCATATCCCGAGTACACGTATTGAACGGTAACATACACGACGGTCTAATCAGAGAGGTTTTCTCTAATGATGGCGTAGGTACTCTCATTTACGGCAACGAGTACCGCCAGATTCGGAAAGCCTCCCGAGTAGATCTCGCCCGGATTTTCAACCTGACCAGCGGATCCGTCGAAAAAGATGAACTTGCTCGCAGGAATATCGCCTCCATCGAAAAGGATATAGAAAATTTCTACCTCTACGAAATCGACGGGAATCTCGTCGGTTGCGTGCTAATCACTTATTTCGATAGCAATCCAGAGGTCGCCGAAATCAACGCCCTCTTCGTCCAATCCACCCATCAGCGACAAGGCATTGGAACGCGCCTAGTAAATTTCGCCTGCAACGCGATCAGGCAATCGGGCGCTAAAAAGGCCCTAGCGCTTTCGACGCAGAACTTTCGCTTCTTCGAAGAAATTTGCGGTTTTCAGAAAGAGGATATCGAGGTGTTGCCTGAGCCGCGGCGCCAGGCCTACCTAAGCGGTAAGCGAAACTCGAAAATCCTAGTCAAGGAACTCTAGCGGGGAAATCGGTCGGGAACCTGCTCGCTAGTCGAGGTAGGACGCGCTTTTCAAGCCTTCGTCTAACTTATCTAACCGTCTAAGATCCTCCTCATCGTATGGCTCGATTTTCGCAATCACATCCTCCAGTTGAAGCTTAAGATCATCTAAACCGCGGGCCAAGGAGCCCATGCTCATCAATGCATCTCGACTAAGACCCCCCATCCCTGAGGCGGCTCTGATCATCAATTGAATTTCTGATGCGGATTGCATTGGTCCCAATGTCAGATTTTACCATCTCGTCTTTAGTTTCCCAACGTATCGCCGATTTATGGATTCCGTTCCATGCAATTCACCGAATTTTTCGCTGTCCGGGTTGCGTCTGAACAGTTTCCAGGAATCCTTTTCCCAGCAACGGCAAGTGATACGCATCCTTTCAGATCTCCATTGGGGCCACAAAGCGAGTTTGATTAGAGCATCCGAATCGCTAGAAGGCCTTGTCCGCGAAGCGGATAAAGTGATTTTCAACGGGGACACGCTGGAGCAGAAATTCGAGGATTCCCCCTGCCACTTGGACAAGCCACTGCCTAGGTTGGCCGAATTCCGAGACCTTCTTGAAAGTTGGGAGGTTGAGCCGCTGTTTCTCACGGGAAATCACGATCCCCGCATTTCCAATACTCACTATTGCGAGCTGAACGGCGGCGAGATCCTCATTACCCATGGCGATGCCATCTTTCCCACCGTTGCTCCTTGGAGCGCCAATAGGAAGGTACTAGAGAACGCAGTCGCCCGAGGGCTCGCTAGCAGTTCCGCCACCGAATCATTTTACTCCTTCTTGCAGGTGTTTAAGGACGCCTCTCTCGAAGAGCAAGCCCTCGTAAAAGACTACGATCCTACCGTCTGGGGCAAAATCCAAATATTCTTGCGACAAGCCTGGCCACCCACTAGAGCGTTCACAATTCTCGAGTGCTGGAGAGAGGCTCCGAAGAAAGCGATCGAACTGGTTGAAAAATTCCAGAAAAGGCCCCGATTCCTTATCATCGGTCATACCCACAAACCAGACATTACGGTAAACGGGTCGACCACGGTAATAAATACTGGATCATTCCTCCCCTGGCCGGGGGCGACCACCGTAGACATTGACTCAAGCAGCATCACTGTGCGGAAAGTCATCAAACGCCAAGGGCGGTTTACTGTGGGCGATGTCATTGGCCGCTTTGAGGTAGCAATCGATCTCGATAGTCTGCTTACCCCAATCGAGGCTTCTTCGAAAGCACATCAATCAACGGAGCAAACCGTCTCCGCCTGACACGAAAAACCGCCATTTTTAAAGCCAAGAGCTTGGAGACTTTCCGTAAGGCTCCTGAGCGCTATACCCCATAAAGCTTTCCGAATATGTTAAATCGTATTCGAAGGGCGAATTTCGGGTACATTTTATAAGTATTCGATCCGTTGAGTAGGTAGATCGCGCTAGTCGCCAACTCAACTACTCACTCGCACGCTTAATGAGCCTCGAAATTAATTTGAAGCAGGACGCCAAATCCTGGCCTCAGCACATCTCCCTCCAAGACGGCGAAAGCCTCCAAGTTTTAACCGGGGAAATCTTCCAGATCATCGATCCGGAAAACGTCGCCCAGCTCGTCCCCCAAGCCAAAGACCTGCAAATCGTCTGCCATGACGGATCATCCTACATACTCAAGAGCTTCATGGACACCGAATTCTCCCAAGAGCCAATGCTCGAGCTCAAAGAGGGAACTAGCATTACCTGGCACGACTTCGTGCAGCAGACAGACGGCGTGGACATGGACGACATGCCAGATGACAAATACAGCCAACACATTCTCTTCGTACCGCTACACGTTATCGCATTAGCTTCCGAGTCCCAAAAATGGGGCTTTACCCAAGTCGCTCCTGAACCGGAGAAAGAGACGGAGGGTCCCGGGCCCGCAGTCGATCAACAGCAAGCGGAATCTCAGCCCGAGGAATTCCTAGAGCAAAGCGATGACTACCAGGCCACATCCGCCGAGACGACCGACGAGAGATCATCGACTCCTATCGAACAGGATCCGCTACCCGTATTGGGCCAAAGCGATGAAGATCAAGAAGACCGCAACGGCCTGGCTTCCTACACGACTTCCACCCAGCTCGACGAAATCGAAATCGACATTCGGGAATTCATCCCGCAAATGCACGAAGAGGAGATCCCGGACGACCTGACGATTACCGCCAAATTTCAAGAAGGTCCGAAAACGGAGATAGAGGTTGATCCCAAGGATGGCGTCCTTCGCCTTCCTGGCAGCACGTTCGACGATGGTGGTCAACGCCGCTTAACCGTAACTATCAACGATAAGAACGGCGAAACGGAAACCGAGATCACTATAACCGAAACAAAAGATGGTGGTGGCGAAGCCTTCCATTTAATTCTCAGCCACAATCAGGTCGCGGAAAACATCGAAGGAGCGCTAATCGGTAAACTGGATACGGACGATTCGGGACGCGGAGGCAACTATACTTACAAAATCGCAAAAGACGATTACGGCCTTTTCGAAATCGACGGCAACGTGCTCAAGTTGAAAGACGGCGTTAGCATCGACTACGAGGCTCGACCAGCCAACTACCCTGTCATCATATCTTCTACAGACGAAAATGGCAATCGAGTTGAGCAAACCCTTTCGGTCTGGCCAGAGGATGTCAATGAGGCAGCAACCGTATCGTCAGTTGGAATACAGTCATTCGAAGATCTGGTAGTAAAGTTCCAACCGGAACCGTTCGAAAATTCCTTCGAGGACGAGGACAGCGACTATCTGGAGATGATACGCATCGATACCTTGCCGGACAATGGCGTCCTTCTACTCGACGGATCTAAAGTCACCAACGGCCAGTTGGTCGACATCGGGCAAGTCGAAGAATTATCCTTTCATCCCGATATCAACTGGAACGGGAATACGGATTTTACGTGGTCAGGATTCGACGGACAGTCTTGGTCTTCCGATAGCTCCCCTGTTAACATTTATGTCTCGTCGGTCAATGACGCTCCAGTCGTCCAAGTCTACATAGGCAGCGAATCGATCATTGCCGACGCGGCCTTCTCTTTAGAACTGCCTGCAAACGCCTTCGTCGATGTAGACACCGGAGACACGCTTACCTATTCTGCTGCACTCCCTAGCTGGCTAAGCATCAATCCGACGACTGGCAAACTCAGCGGCATTCCTGGTGAAGACGCGGTCGGCGAACACGAAATCACAATTACCGCGACCGATAGCGCAGGCGCTGCCGCCAGCCAAAGCTTTACCGTTTCCGTAGCCCACGCCAATACAGCTCCCACCTTAACGCCCATCGCCAATCAATCCACCGACGAAGATGCCTTTTTCAACTTCGATGCCTCGGAGCATTTCCAAGACTCGGATGAAGGCGATACCCTAACCTACTCGGCTACCAAAGCAAACGGCGATCCCCTGCCGAGCTGGCTGTCAATCGACGAACATACAGGAGAACTGTCAGGTACGCCCGCTGACGGAGACGATGACACCATATCCATTACAGTGACCGCATCCGATGGAGAGGCCCAAATACAGGACACTTTCTCGGTCACTGTAAACGACTCAATCACTGGCGCTGATCCCGATCGAAACATCAATGGAGGAAATGGGGCTCAAACGATCGTCACCGGATCAGGTAACGATACGATCGATGGAGGTAACGGCGCCGATATTATCTCGATTGGAGCGGGTGATGACAACATCCTTGGCGGATCCGGAGCTGACAATATTGACGCGGGTTCCGGCGATGATATCATTGACGGGGGCGTAGGAAGCGATTTCAACGACCCGGGAAGCGGGAACGACACCATCTATGCTACCGAAGGCCAGGACACTATTCACGCAGGCGAAGGATACGACACCTTCACAATAGACGATGGTAAAAATTTTGGTGACCTCTTCGGTGGCGATGGTGAAGATACAATCCAACTCGAAGGGTCCGATATCACCTTGGATTTTTCAAAGGTAAACAACGACGTCACCAACGTAGAAAGTCTCGATATCGATGGTAGCAGCGCCAACAGTCTAAAGCTTACCGCTGAGGATGTCCTCGATATGACCGATGGAGACAACAGGCTTTTCATCGACGGTGGATCCGATGACAGCGTGGAAATCTCGGACAGCTTCGTCAGTGAGGGCACAGAAAATATCGGCGGTGTCGACTATACGCACTGCTACGATGCGGGCACGGACTCTCATCTGTATATCAACAATGACATTTCTAGTCTTGATACTTTCTAGAAATCTGTTATTATTTCTTGAATACAGAATCAACGTAAAAAAGCGCGGTAGCCTAAAAATCCTCGCGCTTCTTTCCTGAAATAAGCATTTCAAAAATCTTGTAGTACTCGCCAGACTTAGTATCGACTTTCTCCATGGGGCTTTTAATCAACGGTACGAAAATCGACGAAGCGGAAATCCAGGAAGAAGCGGGGCGTCTGGCGGAGGATGTTGCCCGGAATTTTCCTTGGCTGGATCCGGTCGCTCAAAAGCTTCAGGCTGAGGACCTCGCGAAAGAGCGGATTATCGAACATCAGCTGCTTTTCGAAGAATCGCAAAGACAATTGCCGAGTTTGGCTTCTGAGGAAATCGAAGAGGAGTTTAAGCGATTTACCAAGCGCCACGGCGGAGAAAAAGGATTTCTGCAGAAGTTCAAAATTCGAAAAAGCGATCTACCAAAAGTAAAGCAAGAGATGGCTGACGACCTTCGCTTTCGAAAATACATCCAATCGATCTACCAGCAGCTTCCCGAAGTCAACGACGAGCAAATCGCATCTGAATACGAGAATAGTAAAGCGAGTTTCAAGCGGCCCGATGAATACAAGGCCGCCCACATCGTGTACCACACCAACAATGGGCAAGATACGAAAGAAGCCAAACGCAAAGCCGACGACGCCCTAGCCCGCCTCCAAACGGGCGAATCTTTCGAAAAGATCGCCAACGAAGAATCAGACTGTCCTGGCAATGGCGGCGAACTTGGATGGTTCGCTGAGGGCTATATGGTGCAGGAATTCGAAGATGTCGTTTTCAAGCTGGAGTTCGGAAAAATCAGCGGCGTCTTCAAAACTCCCTTTGGCTATCACATTGCCCGATTGGATGACAAAAAAGAAGGTGAATACATGCCGCTAGAAGAAGTATCCAAAAGTATTCGACAAAAGCTGGAAACCGAAAATCGGGATCAGCAATTCAGAGAAATCCTAAATAGACTAAGGGGCCAAGCGGACATTAAGAGGGTTTGAGATTCTAGGTTTTGCGTGTTCTCGATATCCTTCAGGTAGCAGGCGACCTCCGAACGCCCATTAGTAAAATAGCGCAGGCATCCTGTTGGCAGCAACGAGTTGGATGACCAAGCTATCCAGCCGCTGACCGATTGGATAAATCTCACGCCACCTTCCGACGCTAGCTTCGAAGATTGGCAAACCAGTCTCTTCGGGGGATCCAACTCCGACGATGCTCAGGCAGGGGCGGATCCCGATCGCGACGGAAACGCAAATTTTCTGGAATTCCTAACCTACACCAACCCATTCGATACTCGCGATTTTTGGCGGCCGCAAATACTTCACGCTACTCGGGACTTTCAAGTGACCTTCCCGATGCCTCCTTCACGACAGTACGAGGTTCAAATGAGCAATGATCTCGAAATACGGGAAACTTGGGAGGTTTCTGGAAATCCTCCTACCGCAGATAAAATCGAGGAGATTCAAGCCAACATTCAAGGACCCGCTCGAGAGGGCGACATCGACGCATTCTTGCGAGTGCGCGTAAGTGAATAGTAAACTCTTTTTGAAAAGGGTACAATATCCCCCAAAGCCAGCCACCAAAGCTAAGCTCAAATCGAGGCAATTCCAACACTCCTTCCCGTCTATCGCTCAACTCATTTTGGTAACGTTGCCAAAAAGAGCGTCCGCTACTACCGCTACCTTTTCTATGGGATCGATTGATCCTATTGCTCCCTTCCTCCGGCATAGATAAGGCTGACCGCAAGGAAGTGGCTCCTATCGGTTGGTGATGGCGAACAGGCATCCAATTTTTCCTTCTATGATTCAGGTCAAATCTAAAACCCTGAATAAATGACTGATTGTTAGCGGGTTAATGCGGCTTATTCAGGCGACCATTTTTTGGCGATTTGAGTGAATAAGCCGTTTTGAACTATCGTCTAAAAACCCGAACCAAGATCGAATTTCTCACAAAAAAGGACGATTGCTGTGAAATGCTTACTCTACATCACACTTATCACCGCCCTAGTAGCGTCAACCGCGGCGCCTGAGGCGAGGGCCGACCGAGAAGGCCGGGCATTAGTTGGGGGCCTCATTGGAGGCATAATCATTGGCTCCATTCTTGATGATGAGCACCACCACCATCATTATCACACCCGCGTTCACCATCGCTCGAGAGGGCACGGTGGCTACGACAATGGCTGTGGGTGTAGTGGGCACTATGACTACATTTCAGTCAAGACCTGGATAAACGGCCATTGGTCTGTCAGCTACGACCGATACGGTCATTGCCATCGTCATTGGCGCCCGGGCTATTACTCTTATGACAAACGGCGGGTGTGGGTTCCGCACAAGCGTGGTTGCCGCTACTACAGCGCCCCGAGGCACGGTCACTACGATGATCACTACATGGAAGATCGGCATTATCGACGTCATTAATTAGGAAGGGAATCGGGTAAGCCTCTTGATATTTATCGGGAGGCTTGCCTTGCCAGCTCTAGTAATTCGACTTAAACACTATTTTTAAAATGCCTTCAGAATCGACAGGACTATCGGAATCAGAAGCTCAGCTGTTAATGAGCCGATTGCTTGATGGCGAATTGCCTTCGAAAGAAGCAGACTCGCTCCATCAATATCTGGAAAGTCATCCGGAGGCCATGGATTGGATGGAGTCCTGCAATTTAGTCGAGAATGCGGCAACCGATCGTACGTTGGGCCAAGATCAAGCAGATGCCGCATCGGCCTGGGAATCGATAAGCGAGGCCCTATCATCGGGTAATGCAGCGAGTTCGGAAGATTCTGGAAATCTGGTCTTCTTCCCTCTCTTTTTCAAAACCGCTAGCATAGCCGCAGCGATTGCCCTCGTGGCCACCCTCCTTTGGCGCAACCTTCCGAATAATGAAGGAGGGGAAATGACCGAACGCTATGCCGCCAGCGAATCTGTCGTCGAGTTTGTCGATACCGATATTCCAGATGCCAGTCCGGTCGTTTACACCGACGAGCAATCTGGCTGGACGGTAGTTTGGGTTGCTGAGATGGATCCGATTTCAGACGAGACCGGTTGATCCCTGCTGGGTCTTAGGAGTAGGCTGCTGGAATCTCTTTTTCAAGAGCGAGATGCCAACTGCCTTGTCTGAAAAATCATTACCCCTGCCCATGATACTAGTAAATTTTATCCAGACGCTGTCGTACGCTTCTTTAGCCGTCCTTACGATTCACCTCCGGGGCCATGCCCCCCAAGAGCCCAATGACGCCCTTCATTCCGATCAGCCAATCGCCAAGGAATTGCCTATCGAATTTCAAATCGAAGAGGATCTTTATCCCACTTGTGGCGAATTCAAGATCGTAGAGTTCGCATTCCTCAGTCGCGAATCGGGAGATCGATGAGCGATGGCGATCATGCAGAACCAAGCCCGAGATTCCCGTACGTTCACGGAGGATCAATTGATAGGATTCTTCGCTGACGGACGCCACCGTGAACCTCTGCGTCTTCGTGAACGCGTCGAAGGAAGTAAGATCGAGACTCTGATGATTCCTTATGGAGTTTCCGATACGCCACTGGTCAAGCTGCTGACGAGAGGATTTTAGAAAGGCAGGGAGGACCGAACCCGGCTCTTCCTGCCAACAAGCAATTGTAAATGGTTTCCGTCCCGCCATGGCGCATACACGTCAACTTAGCCAAAATTCTTTTAAAAAACGCGCTGGGACGTCGCGTTCCACCATCGGCGCAGATCGAGAAAGGTAGAGCTCGTCCTCCGGGCGGACTTAAGTTGACCCCAGCACGCTGCGATGGGGCTTCGCCGCGCAATGAGCGGCGGGGCATTTAACTCGAGCCCAACAAGACTAATCCCTTGCCCTTCTGCGTTGCGCTTCTGACCCGATGCTTGTCTCAAGAACAACGACTGCGCCTGGCAATTTTTCTTGCAGCTCGTTGGCTCCTGGCTGGGTAAACTGACTGCCCCACAAGTATACTTGTTTCAAGTTCTTCATTCGGGACAGCAGTTCGATGCTTTCATCCGACACATTTGTGTCTCGTAAATTCAAATATGACAAATTAGCCAGCTCGACAACATGAGCCACACCTAGGTCTCCAACGCCAGTGCGGCTAAGATCTAGGTATTCGATACTAGGCAACTGTTTGAGCGCTTCCAAATCCTTATCTGTCACGCTCGTTCTCGATAAAGAAAGCTTAACCAAAGAATCGCCCAGTCGCGCCGCCTCGCTAAAATCAAAGGACCCTGCAGTATAGTTGGCGTAACTATAAACTAGTTCAAATCGCGAGGCGTCATGATTTACCGTATCCACCAGCACACCTATCTTTTGAAGCTCGGATACGACACGGATCAGTTCGCCTACTATTTTATAAGTTGCTTTCGAAACAGTATCCACGTATTTTTTACCCACTGATGGCTTTGACTCCGGCTTAAACCCTTCCCCAAATGAGGCCCCTTTCTCAATCCAAGCCTTGAGCAAGTTTTGCTCTTCTTGAGATAACCCTTCCCCTTTTTGCGGCATGTAGTCCGGATCATCCTTCGGATAGGTAGTCATCAAATACATCAGGCTTTCGATGGGCTCTCCAGGCACCAACACCTCGCCACCGTCGCCTCCATCCACTATGGATTCCGGGGAATCCAATCGGAGCCCGCCCTTAGCTTTGTCGTCGCCATGGCATCGGTAGCACTTATCCGCCAGTATCGGCTCTATGTCAGCATGAAAGTCCGGGCTCGATCCCAAAACTTGAAAGCCCGAGGCGATCCCCGTAACTAGGGCCGCAAGTCTATGATTTACCCTTCGATAAACCATCCGCTCATACAAACACCTGCAACACCGGCGAACCTTTGTCGGCTACCCTAAACGGTCGACCGGAAGGCGAATAGCTGGTCTTTTCTAAAGGCATGCCGAGGGCGTAGGCAATCGTCGCATTAAAGTCAGGAACTTCCACTTTTCGATCCTTGACCAGTTTACCCTGCTCGTCGGTCTCGCCTATCACCTGTCCACCGCGAACGCCGCCGCCAGCCAGCACACCAGAAAACGCAGTTGGAGAATGGTCACGACCGTCATTGTCATTGATCACGGGAGTCCGGCCAAACTCCGTCGCCAACACGACCATCGTTTCTTCCAGCATACCTCTCCGCTCAAGATCATCCAGCAATGCGCTCATAGCCGTATCCAATATCTGGGCATTCTCCTGAACGCGCTCGAAATTATTAGTATGGGTATCCCAACCGCCAAGCGTGACTTCGACGAATCGAACATCATGCTCCACCAACCTTCTGGCCAACAGGCATCCCTGCCCAAACGGATTGGAACCGTAGGCGTCCCTCAAGCCTTTGGACTCCTTTTCCAATTCGAAAGCAGCGAGATCCCGACTGTTCATCAGCTTAATGGCATCGTCGTACATGTCTGTGTACGCTCGAGTCTTCTTCTGATCATACTTCCTATGGAATTCCGCGTCAAAGGCGTTTGCCAGCATAACGGAATCCTCAAACTCCTTCTTGGTGAAGCCCTTGCGAATCTTGCTATTCTGCAGACCCGCCTCGGGATTACCGATCACCAGCGGAGCGAACTTCTGCTCGAAAAATCCATTTCCGCCTCCCGGGTTAGCGTTTCCAATATGAACGACGCCTGGCAAGTTGGGATTACGAACGCCATCCAGTTTAACCAGCCAGGAGCCCAATCCCGGATGCTTTATAGTTCCCCGCTTGGTGTAGCTGGAATGCATAAAATAGCGGCCTTCTTCATGAGCCCCTTGCGTCGAACTCAGAGAGCGGATTATGGCCAATTTATCGGACCGTCTGGCCAGACCCGGCAGATACTCGCTGATTTCGATTCCTGTTCCCTTTCCTCTGATTGAATCCACGGGTCCTCGAACGCTACGGTCCGTTTTCGGATCAAATGTATCCAGATGGCTCATACCGCCCGCCATGTACAAATAGATGACGTTCTTCGCCGTTGGCGTCGCCATTCCCGCGGACTCAGCGAAGGCGCTGGAGCGAATGGCCGCCGGCATCAGACCTACTCCCAGGAATGCTTTGGCGGAATAAGCCAGAAAGTCACGCCTGTCCTGATCGGGCAATCTCTTGAGAAAATTGTTCATTGATGTCTCTTTTTGTCGCTAATCGCCACCCGCGGGCCTACTGTACAAATCGGAACTCCTGAGTATTGAGCAGGGCGGCCAGCAGTTGCCGATATCCATTTCTCGTTCCGTATTCCTCGAATTGGGCTCCTATAAGTTCCCATTCACTTGGCATAACCGGACGAGAAAAGAAACTTTGGAAAACGATTTCCATTCTTCGTTCGCCTCTCGCTTCGTTTTGCAGAGCCGAATTCAAGGCCGAATTAGGCTTCATAATCCACCCAAGGGCCTCTCCGTTGAGCAATCTCAATGCTTGGGAGATCGACGCTTCGTCTGTGGAGCTTCCAATAATTTCTCGATCTGACTGCCCAAATTCACGCAAGAAATGACCCGGAGGAGCTGGGGAAATCACTTCCGAGGCCCTCACCATTCCAGCCGACACGCCCCGCCAACGCGGATCCCTTCTCGTATCCTTAACTCGTTCCAACTCCTCCGCGTCTATTTCCATCAACCCCATGCCCATGGACGTGGAACCTGATCCATTGAAGGCTTCCAACATCTCCGAAGTATCTTCTCCATTCAGCTTGGCCAAGAGGATATCGGCTGCCTGATTCTTCTTGGCCCTAGCCTTGCGGTAGTCGGCCCGAAGCTCGTTCCGCTCTTTGTTACCGCTAGCATTATTAAGGTCCTCCCGGTACTGCTTCTCGTATTCAAGAAACTGCGTCTCTAGTTCCGTCAATCGTTTGGCAGCCCCGTAGATCTGCGCGCTCGTCAAATCCTCCAACCGATTGACACGGGCCTTCATCTGCTCTTCTCCAACTCGAGCTCTCAGCATTTGCGGCTCGATACCGACTCGCTCATCCAAATCGACTACCGCCAGCGTAAGAATCGAATCCCACAGCTGCTCCGCGGTCATTCTTCTCAACACGGGACCTTGAAAATGGTAAATCTCGCCAGGATCTTGAGATCGACTAGAGACGGCGCTTTGATAAGTTCGCGTGTTATAGAGTATTCTCAGATAGGCTTTCAGGTCGTATTCAGAATCGACCATGACCGTCTCTAGATATTCCATGAGTTCGGGATTCGATGCTAAGGTGTCATCCGTCAGATTATCCACCGGTTCAATCAGCCCGACGCCCATAACTTTCTTCCAGAGCCTGTTCGCGATTACCATGGTAAAGCGCGGATTCTCAGGGGAAACCATCCAATCGGCATATACTTCTCGAGGATCGTCCCTGTTGGAAACGGCTGCTGCTTTTCCAAACGGAGTTGCCGGAGCTATCTTTTCCTTGGGTTTTCCATTTTCGTATTGGTAATCCTCTGGCAATCGAAGCGCCCGCTCAGTTTCCAGAGCTTGAGCGGTCATAGGCTGAATAAGATCTCGAACCACGCGTCTTTCCGCCGCAGAAGGCCGCGCCCTAGCCCTAGCCTCTTCTCGGGTGTAGCCCTCTCGAAGCGATTTTTGCACAATTCCCCGCTGTATCTTCTGAAAATCCTGGGAAATAGGCACTTTCCCGTAGGGTATCTGGGCCTGCAGACCGAAGGTATACGCCGCCATGTGATAGTACTCTTTTTGCGTCCACTTATCGAACGGATGATCGTGGCACTGGGCGCATTGCATGCGCGTACCCAAAAATATCTGGGCGGTATTCGACATATTGTCCAACGGCATTCCCGCATCCCTCAAATAGTAGCCAACAGCGGGATCATCCCAAACGTAGCCTTCCGCAGTGATCAGCTCTCGTACAAAATCGTCGTACGGCTTATTCTCGCGCAAGCTATCCTTGATCCAGTCCTGATAGGAAACCATGATCGTTCTTCGGCCTCTAGACTTCACCCGCAAGATGTCGGCCCAAAAATTATAGTAGGAACTTACATACCCTTCTGAATCGAGCAACTGGTCAATCAACTCTGAGCGCTTATTCGAGGATTTGGACTCCAGAAACCGGCGAAGCTCGCTGTAAGCTGGGATACGCCCTACGATATCAAGGTAGATTCTTCTGGCGAATATTTCGTCCGCCACAGGAGAATTCCGCTCTAAACCGGCCTCTTCCAGGTCCTCGGCAATGAAATCATCAATTCGATCGGCAGCCTCCTTCCACGATCGGTCCTCGGCACCAATATCAATTTTGCCCGTTGAAGCCATCGAGGCAAGGGCTAACCCGCAGAATGAAAACGAGGCGCTCAGGAGCTTGAGAAAACGGCGGATCATCGATTGGTCTTTCTGTTCCAGAATAACGAGCATTGTAAAACGCCTTGTTAGCGAAAAGCTACTCTTAATTAACGGCCTAACCTGGACTTAGGTTTCTCGAAATTTTCGGAATTCGGCCAATACCAAATGCCAACAGGTTTGATAAAGATCCCCAGAGCGAACTCCGAGGCAGTCCCAGGGAAAGGGAGGATCGTCTCGATCCTCAGAAAATCGAACACCGAGGACCGAGACGGACCTCCCTACCAAAGTCAGCAACGAAGCAACAGTTTTCGCTCCCGCAATTGGGCATGAGCGTCAAAAGCTTCGAGGTATTTAGCCGGATAGAATACCTTACTGAATATCTATCACTTCTTGGGATTTCACCAATTGGTCCAACTCGTTGAGTCGGGAAAGAAATTCCTCGAGCTTCGCCAGCGGAAGGGCACAGGGGCCGTCGCACTTAGCCACTTCCGGATCCGGATGGGCCTCCAAAAATAGGCCAGCCAAACCCGTCGCCAAGCCCGCTTTGGCAAGCTCGAAAACCTGCTGCCGTCTTCCTCCCGCTGCATCGGCTTGCCCCCCAGGTATTTGTAGGGAATGCGTTACGTCGAAAACCAGAGGGAACCCGAACTGCTTCATAACGCCAAATCCGAGCATGTCGACAACCAGATTATTGTACCCAAAACTCGTTCCCCGCTCGCAGAGCATAATGCGATCGTTGCCTGCCTCCTCAATTTTCCGAGCGACGTGACCCATCTCCCGAGGAGAGAGAAATTGCGCTTTCTTGACGTTAATGACTGCACCCGTCTTCGCCATCGCCATTACGAGATCAGTCTGACGGCATAGGAATGCCGGCAATTGGATGATGTCACAGACTTCAGCAACCGGGCTCGCTTGATGCGGCTCATGAACGTCGGTTATGATAGGTACGCCAAATGTCTCTTTAATCTCCGCCAACCACTTCAATCCCGTATCTAAACCCGGTCCACGGAAGCTGCGGATAGAAGAACGGTTGGCCTTGTCGAAGGAAGCTTTGAACACGTAGGGTATCTTCAATCGATCGGTCACCTCTTTGAACGCCTCAGCTACACGAAGGGTCAAATCTCTTGATTCAAGCACGTTAATACCCCCCAACAAGACAAACTGCAGTTCATTGCCGCATTGTAAACCGCCGACGCTTACCACCTTGCTCATATCGATTTGTCTCAATCGAACTCATGACGAGCAACGCAAAAAATCGTTCTCTTGACTGATCAGTATCGCGAAAAGTTTGCCTTCCCTGCCAATAAGCGACCCTATCGGAAATTGGCTCTTGAGGGCTAAAGCTGCAATTCACGAAATTAGCGAACCATCGATATGTCTAAACGAAGATTCTGCTGGATCGATTTAGAAATGACGGGGCTCGACCCAGAGGTCGACCGGATCCTAGAAGCCGGAGTTATTGTAACCGACAAGTTCTTGGAACCGGTATACGAATGGGAGACCGCTGTTTGCCAGCCATCGGAAGTGCTCGAGTCAATGAACGATTGGTGCAAGCACCATCATCGCGAGAGCGGTCTGCTGAAACGCGTCCCTACCGGAATCAGCGAAAAGGACTTGGATCGCAAGCTAGAAAAAATCGTCATCAAACACTTCAAGAAGAAAAACCCAGTCGTTATCTGCGGCAACTCGATAGCTCAAGACCGGAAATTCATCGACAAGTACCTGCCTCATTTTGCTGAGCGCCTTCACTACAGGATGCTCGACGTATCCAGCTTCAAGATCGTCTTTCGGGAGATGCTGGGAAGGGAATTCAAAAAGGCCAATTCGCACCGAGCCTTGGACGACATACGCGAGTCTATCGCAGAGCTCAAATACTATATGGGGGCAATCGATCCTACCAATCTCGCTTTAATCGACAACTCCCATAGCCCGCCTGCGGACAGCGAAGCGGGATAGAGCGCGTATATGATCGCTCGGTACATTTTTTGATAATGATCCTTGGTCATCCGTCTTGGCTCTAGGCTCTTATACCATCCGCCAAAAAGAATGATCAAATGGCGCTCTCTCAGATCCAAGCAGCGCGAGGCGCCCAAGGTCTGGCGACACCAGTGTCGTCTGGCATTGGCGAGCGCTGCTAACTTGGGTCCTTAGTTGCAGTTCCCCGAGCAAGGGGGGCGAAACGGGCTTCAGCTGCGTTGATCGCCGCCCCACGGGCGATCAAGGGGTGAGCAGGCTCACCGCCTGGAGCGTATTCGCATACCTGCCGCAGACCGGGTCGGTCTGCCGAGCCCAGATCGCGGCCATCGACAGCCTGGCGCCCTACGACCGCGACAGCTGCCAGCTTCAGGGCGAGAGGCGTATCCACGGAGGCAGGGCAAAAGTGCGAAGGCCACTGCACATGG
>CAYOLG010000029.1:0-11648 GCA_964404745.1 uncultured Opitutaceae bacterium | reverse complement strand
CGGTCTTCTGCGACCGGCTCCTCGATAAAGGTAAGCCCTTCAAAGTCGCCATCGTCGCCGCAATGAGAAAGCTAGTCATAAATATCCAAGACGTAGTGAAAAAGCAAATAGAGCTTTCATGAGACACAATTGCTGAAGCCCCGCGCTACTGAACTCAACTTCAGGATAAGCTCTACCGGTTGCGATAGAATACATCTATCTTCTCAGCCACATCGCGATAACCGATATCGTTGGAGTAAATGGCCTTGTACTGTTCGATAGCGTCCTCCGGCCGCTCTAACTTCTGATAGCAGTCTGCTAGCAAGTAAAGAACCTCCTTCTTAAAATCGTCCATCACATTGATCCCATCCACGGCTTGCTGAAACCGTTCCAAGGCAAGGTCGTGAAGGGACTTCGCCATGAAACAGCGACCGAGGAGTACGAGCGACTTGAGCCGCAAGCTCGGACTTCTCTGGGATATCTGGAATTGCTGGATACCGGCATCGACATTTCCGCTTTCCAGTAAATAGCTGCCATACTTGAACCGCTGGCTGTAGTCGTTCGGAAATTGGTCCACTAGCTTGCGACTTTCCTCTAGCTTCAACTCAAGCAACTCTGCATCTAATTTTTCGATACGAATACGTAAGCCCTCATCGTTGCTCGACGTTCGCTTCAGTTCGAACAGCTCTCGCTCCACTCGGCTTACCCTCAACTCGCTCCTCAACTGCCTCAATGGGGCATCGTTCTCCCCATCTGGGAGAGCAAAGGCTTTTTCCAGCCAAAAAAGGGCATCTTCGTATTTCTCTTGCCGCAAGTAGATCCGCACCAGCAACTTGTAGTTATCCACGTTTTGCGGGTCCCTGTGTATCGATTCGATCAAGTCACGCGTACGCAATTCGCCGCTGCCATCATCAACCACCACGCGGATCGCCCGTTCCAAGGAATCCGACTCTTCCTTGTCTTTTAGTTTCGACCTAAAGTCTTCTTCGCTGTCCGCCCACTTTCCCTTGTTAATGGAGTGGGCAACGGAGGCGGATTTAACGATCTCCTGTGCCTGCCCACTACCAGGTTTCAATTGGTTCAACTTTTCCGCTACCTTTAACGCCTTCTCAGTCGAACCCGCCTTTATAAGCGATTCGCAATAACGTTCGAGCTTGGCGAAGTTCTCCCGATAACGATCGCAAACCGATTCCAGGCAAAAGGCCTCCGTTTCGTTGAGCTCAAGCATGTTGGCTCCTCTGGCTACCAGCGATAGCGCCTTAATGTTGTTCACATCCCTGGAGAGCGCCGCCTCGCCGATCGCCATAGCCCTGGCGGGTTGCCGTTTGAGAATAGCATATCCAGGCAGAAGCGAACAATAATTGGCTAGCCGAGCCAGCAATCGCCAGAAACTCTTTTTCCGCTCCGCGCTAACGCGACGCTGGGCTCGCCTTAGCAGCTTTCTAACCTCTAGGCATCCCGGCTGCGTTTCGAGCAACTCGCTACAAAGCTCCACCGTGTATTCAGTATTTCCCCGCGTGATGGCAAGCTTGGCGTTTTCAAGCTTCTTGCGATCCCTCGCAGATAAATCATGTTCCGGTATCTCTGCCATCAATACGCTTAGGTTAGATCCATTTCTACCGCCTGCTCGAGGTCTCGAATAGCGGAAGCGGCAACACCGGCTTCCTTGGCTTCCACGAGAAGCCTCACCTTGGACTCCGTACCCGAATAGCGAACCAACAACCTGCCTCCGTCTCCCAAGTCCCGCTTAAGCCGGGCAATCGTATCCTTCAAAAAAGGACAAGCTTCAATGGGGGGCTTCGCATTCACGGTAAGAGACAGCTTTTCGATGGGAAACGGCTGATAAAAGGACGCCAACTGCTTTAGATTTTCTCCCGCTACAGTTACTAATTCGGCGACCTTTAGAGCCGCATACAATCCATCTCCCGTTTTCGAAAATCCGCCGAATACGATGTGTCCCGATTCCTCTCCACCCAAGTCGAAGCCGCCTTCAACCATCAGTCTCGTTACGAATTTATCTCCAATGTCGACCCTGCGTGTCTCAATTTTCTCGTCAGCCAAGGCCGTATCCAAACCGAGATTGCTCTGGTTAGTGGTCACCAAAACGCTGCCTGACAAACGTTGAAGCCGATGAGCTTCAATTGCCAGAATGCCTAATGTAGCCTCGCCAGCCAACTTGGTTCCCTCTTGATTGAATGCGATAACGCGATCGCCATCGCCATCAAAAGCGAAGCCCATATCGAATTCTTGGCTGCCCATCAGATCTGACATCGCCTGAGGATCCTCGCTGCCTACACCATCGTTAATGTTTTCACCACTGGGATTGCTGCCTATCACTTCGATCGAGGCGCCAAGCTGTTCGAAAACCTTAGGAGCGAAATCGCTCATAGCCCCATTCGCGCAATCCAGAGCAATCCGTTTTCCTTCTAGCATTCTTCTGGGAAAGGATTCCAACACGGCAGACACGTACAATTCTACCCGGTCGGCGGCGCTATCTGCAACCTCAGGAAAATCCGATTCAACCGGTTCGTCAGCTGAATCGAGTTCTTCGTCAAGCTCTCGCTCAAACGATTCCGAGGGCTTTGCTCCTCCCGTTTGAAAGAACTTTAGTCCGTTATCCTTACTCGGATTATGAGAAGCGGTAATCGCGCAACCCGCATCCACGCCTAGCAGGTCGACAAGCTTAGCAACGGCCGGCGTTGGAGCAACCCCCAGCGATAAGATTTGTCCACCCTCGGATTGAAATCCCGCCGCCAAAGCGGCCAGGAGCTTGATACCCGATGCCCGAGTATCCCTACCTACTAGCAGCGAAGGGGAATCCGGCCCGTCTTCTTTCCTTCTGAGCAAACGGGCCAAAGCCGATCCAGAGCGGAAGGCGATGGCGTCATTCAATTTTGGACTTCCATACTCTCCCCGTATGCCGTCCGTACCAAAGTACTTGAGAGCCATTACGATTGGTAGAATTCTTTGGCTTGGCGGATCTTTTCTCGAACCGCTCCTCCCAACAGAAGTTCCCTCGCTTCAGGCACTCCCGCTTCAATACTGTCGTGGCGTCCGACGATGAAAAACGCGGCGGCCGCGTTCATGGACACCGAATCCTCCAGCGCTTTCGGAGCGGACCCATCGAGCAATCGACCTAGTATTTCCATATTTTCAGCGACGTCCCCACCCCTTAAATCGGATAGCCTTCCCCGCTCTACACCCATTTGCTCCGGGCTCCATCTCTCGGATAAGGAGCCTAGGGAGCCAAATCCGCGGGCCAAGTTATCCCCTACGGCGCTGAATTCGTCCATTCCGCCTTCAGACCCCAGATCGCAATGAGCGATCATTCCTGCTTTCAGCCCCAAAGACTGCTCCGCACCCGCCATCAGTTCCATTACCGTAGCGCTGAACACTCCCAGTAGCTGGTGGGCCGGCTTGGCCGGATTGATCAAAGGACCCAGAATATTGAACACTGTTCGTTGACCCTTTTCCGCCAACGCCTGCCGCACCGGGACTATTTCCTTGAAGGCGGGGTGAAAAGCGGGAGCGAACATGAAGCAAAAGCCCAACTCCCGCATAGATCGCTTCAAGAGTTCATTGTCTGCGCTTATGTCGATTCCGATTGCCTCCAGCAAATTGGAACTGCCGCAAAGGGAGGTGATGGAACGATTCCCATGCTTTAGAACCGGTATGCCCGCAGCGGCGACAACGAGGGTCACAGTCGTGCTGATGTTGAATGTGTGCTGCTTATCGCCACCTGTACCGCAAACATCAATCGCTTCGTCACTCCACTCCCCTAATTCCGGATCACGAGCCAACTGGCGATACCGCTTGGCCAGCCCAGCAACTTCCTGGGCGGACTCGCCTTTTTCCGCTAGCTTAGTCAAAAAGCCCGCCTTCAAATCCGCTTCCACATCTGCCGAGGCCAGCAAATCCGCGACTTCAGCCGACTGCTCTTCCGATAAATCCACGCCTTGCCCGACCTGCGCGATAAATTCCTGAAGTTCCATGGATTGAGAGGACTAAGCGGACGCCCCGGCAAAAACAATTCTAAATAGAAGAGTCCCAATTCTGAGGACTGAGCTTACACTGCCCCCAACTAAACATTCTTTTCAGAAGATGCCGTAAACCCGAGATCGACCCCCCCCACCGTTGATAAGCGATCCTGTATAAATCGCCAAACAATAACTTGACGGGTAGGATAGCGGCAGTTATCAACCGCTCCTTTTATCGAATCACGCCTGAAACCCAGCACGGAATTTAGCAGAAATGGCCAACCCAAAACGCAAGCAGTCCAAACGTCGCAGCCGGCTCCGTCGCGGAGCTAATCGTTTCGAGGAGTCTCAACTCGCCAAGGATCCAATGGATGGCACTTCTTTCCGTCCCCACCGCGTGAATCCCAACAACGGAATGTATCGCGGTCGTCAAGTGATCGATGCTTCGCTCTAGCCTAAACAAGAGCAACAGGTCGCGTTCGACATCCAGCTTTTCCCGTTTCTTCTGAGACAATGCATGATCGGGGCAAGACCTGCATCGCCGTAGACGCGATGGGTTCAGACAAAGGTCCTGCCGAAGTGGTGGCTGCGGTGGCGATGGCCCTGAAGGAATACCCAGAAATGGCCTCAATCATATTGGTAGGCCAAGAGGCTATTCTGGCCCCCATCGTTCAATCCGCCGGGCTCCAAGACCATCGGAAACTATCGATCCAGCACGCGTCGCAAATCGTCGATATGGAGGACAAGCCTCTTCAGGCGATGAAGCAGAAGAAGGATTCCAGTATGGCCCGAGCGATCGAGCTGGTTAAGGAGGGTAAAGCAACCGTCGTTGTAAGTTGCGGGAATACGGGAACGTTGATGGCCAGCGGCACCATCCGTCTTCGTACGATAGAGGGGATTGAACGTCCAGCTCTAGCCACGGTTATGCCGCGACAAGAAGGCCATTTCGTCCTTATCGATGCCGGAGCCAATCCCTCGGCGAAACCCGAGCATCTGGTTCACAACGCCGTGCTAGGAAGCGCTTACTGTCAGCACGTGCTCGGCACGGAAAATCCCCGTGTCGGATTGATGACCATCGGAACCGAAGAGGGCAAAGGCAACGAAACGACCAACGCGGCCAATAAACTACTCAAGAGCATTCCGGAAATCATAAACTACCATGGGCCTATCGAGGGATTCCAACTGTTTGAAAACGTAGTCGATGTCGTTGTTTGTGATGGATTTACGGGAAACGTCATTCTTAAAACGTCCGAATCGCTGTTCAAATGCCTGTTCAAGGACTTCTTAGGTCGAGAACTCCGGAAGAATCCCCTTCGCCAGCTTGGATACCTTTTCTCGAAGGGCGCCTACACTGCAATTAGGACCCAACTGAATCCAGAGCGCTACGGAGGGGCCCCTTTGCTGGGAATCAAAGGAAACATTCTCAAGGCTCACGGATCTAGCAATCGAGAGGCCCTGAAGAGCGCCATTCGCATCGCCAATGAGATCATAAGCAAGGACCTGAACTCGCAAATCACCTCCTATATCGCTCGGGCCAACCAAATCATCTCACCTCCCTCTAACTGAGGCCAAGGAATATTTGCGGATTGCCACCGGGCGATCTCTCGACATTCAGTCACTACGCATGAACGCTACGCCAAGATCGGTAGTCATACAGGGAACCGGGTCCTACACCCCGCCTAATATAAAGACAAACAACGACTTGGCTGCGATCGTCGATACCTCCGACGAATGGATTTTTACCCGTACCGGTATCAGAGAAAGGAGGATCGCTTCGCCCGACGAAACCGCATCCGACATGGGAGCCGCGGCGGCCCAGCGAGCCCTAGAGGCGGCGAACCTGGAGGCTTCCGATATCGATCTCGTAATCGTGGCGACAATTACCCCAGACATGCCCTTTCCGTCGACCGCTTGCCTCATTCAAACCAAACTCGGCATATCGAACGCGGTTTGCATGGATATCGAGGCAGCCTGCTCCGGATTCGTTTACATCATGGAGGTGGCGGCCTCCATGATTCGATCAGGCCGTTATCGGCATGCTCTCATTATCGGCACCGAAAAGCTGTCCAGTATACTGGACTGGGAGGACCGGACGACTTGCGTTCTCTTTGGTGACGGCGCGGGCGCCGCTATTTTGGGTCCTTCCGACACGCCCGATGTCGGACTGCTCGACTTTACCCTGGGTTCCGATGGCGCTCAAGGAGATGTGCTTTACATGCCTGGAGGGGGCTCAGCCCACCCAGCTACCACCGACTCCTTAGAAAACCGTCTTCACTTTCTCAAAATGCGTGGCCGAGAGGTCTTCAAACTGGCTGTGAAGGTCATGGAGCAGGCCGCCCAAGAAATTCTTGAACAAAACGGGCTCAAACCGGACCATCTGTCCTGTCTGATTCCGCATCAGGCGAATCTTCGCATCATTGAACTGCTTTCTTCGCGACTGAACTTGCCCATGGAACGCTTTTATCTGAACCTAGAAAAGTACGGAAATACCTCTGCCGCCTCGATACCGATCGCCCTCGACGAAGCTATTCGATCCGGACGCACCCGATCTGGCGACTACACCCTGCTCGTGGCTTTCGGAGCCGGATTGACTTGGGGTGCCGCGCTCCTGAAAACCCCTTGAGCCCTCAACAAAAACATCTTCAAATTGCTAATAATCAACTATTTAGACACCTACCCGCGACTCATGATAAGAGCCCTAGCAACTTTTCTCCTCTTACTGTTGGCTTGCTTGAACGCCAGCGCGGCTAACATTACTTGGGACCCCGAGAACGGCTACCAATCAGACGAAGTCGAATTGTCCGGATTGCTGCCTCAAGAAATCCAACGCGTCCTCGATTGGATGAACAAGGGGCGCAGCGCCGAGGAGCGAGGCAGTTTCCGAAAAGCCCTCCGAAACTACAAGCGGGTCCACAGGAAATTCCCCAAAAGCCAATACGCGCCGGAAGCCCTATTTAGAACGAGCCAGATAAGGTTGGAGCAAAACAACATCGATAAAGCTTTCGATGCTTTCGAGCTCATTGCCTTCGTCTACCCGAGCTACGGAAGCTTTAACGATACAATCGGCGAAATGTACAAGATCGCTGTCCGGCGCCAGGAAAGCTACCGCCAACGCCTGTTTTTCGTATTCCCCGGATTCCTCAATCTCGACCGAGCAGCTCGATATTTCGAACGCATTGTTTCGATCGCGCCCTATAGCGACTACGCCCCGCTTTCGTTAATGAACGTAGCTCAGATTTGGTCCAAAAAGAAGAATGACACCCTCGCCATCTACGCCCTCGATCGCTTGATCACGAATTACCCGAACAGCTTTCTGACTCCCGATGCCTATATCCAGTTAGCGAATACACACTCAAACCTAGTCCGAGGCCCCTACTACGATCAAAGCAACACAGAGGACGCCATCACTTTTTTTGAAGATTTTCTAATCCAATTTCCCGAGAACAATCGCGTGAACGAAGCGGAAGATGGATTGTCGGACACTCAAAACCTTATGGCTCTCAGCAAAGTGAAAATCGGGGACTTCTATTTTCACAAGCGAGCCAATTTCCATGCGGCCAAGGTGCTCTACAACGAGGCTATCACACTCGCTCCCACCTCTGGCAGTGCCGATATGGCCCGAGCAAAACTCGACATGATCGCAGCCAGGGAGGAGAAAATCGGGATTCAAGACACTCCGGAAGCCGAACGGGAAGAACCAGATTCAGAGGAAATGCAAAAGAAGGCAGAGAGACGGGCCCGAAGGAAAGTGCTTGGATTATTCTGATCCGAATCCCACGGTTTAACGTACTTCTTTTCGATGACTCGCGTCTCCAATTTCATAATTATTGCCTTCGCGCTCTGCATCTTCTCAGGTTGTGCCACCTATAAGGTTGGGGCGCCTGGCGGCTCCACATCCTACAAGACCATCTACGTCAAGCCGGTGCGAAACGACTCAACCTTCCCCATGCTGAAGGCCACCCTAACGGCGTCGCTGCGCAAATCTATCCAGGAATCGGGATTTCTCTCCAATGCCGCCGAGAATGAGGCGGACACCATCCTAGAGACGCGAGTCGTTTCCGTGAAGCGGGACATCGCTGCTGTCTCCTCTATCGACGTTGGGCGAGGCCGTAAATACGAACTGGAATTCGAAACCCTTTGCACACTGTACTTGCGGGAAGATGGTCAAATGAAACCGCTGTTTACCAATCGTCGCGTTATTGCCAAGCAAGACATTTTCGCGGATAGCGGACAGGTGAATGCTGAACATCAAGCGGGGCCTGAGATCGCTCGCAAAATCGCCCGCAGAATTTCGGAATCCGTCCTCGACACTTGGTAGCATGAAGTCTCCCATACTCGCTCCATCTATACTAGCCGCCGACCATACGCGACTGGCCGATGATGTTAAAGCCTTGGAAAGCATGGGCGTTCAATGGCTTCACATCGATATTATGGATGGCCATTTTGTACCGAATCTTTCCTTCGGGCCAAAGACCGTGGCCGATCTACGCCCAAAATCGGCCTTGTTTTTCGACGTTCATCTAATGATAGACAATCCTGAAAAGTTCATCGAGCCATTCGCTAAGGCCGGGGCGGACTTGATCTCCATTCACGTGGAACCCGCATACAACGTTTCCGACACTCTAGACCGAATCCGCGAACTCGGTCCCGAAACCGGTGTCGTCCTAAATCCAAGTACGGAGGTCGGACAAGCGGCACCCTTCCTCTCCCAGACTGATCTCGTTTTAGCGATGACCGTGCAACCTGGATTCGGAGGACAGTCGTTCACCGGGGCGGTTTTGGACAAAGTTCGCGAGCTCGACCAGATTCGCCGCGAGCAATCTTTAGGCTTCCGCATTCAAGTCGACGGCGGAATAAATACGGAAACTGCGGTACTGTGCCGTCAGGCTGGCGTCGATACCTTCGTCGCAGGGACTGCCTTTTTCCAAGCTGCGGATCGAGCTGCCTTTCTTCGCGAAATCGAATCGATGGACTGAGATGCCTGGAGACAGCCTAGATGCCAACCCGACACCCGAGGGGATCAAATCCATTCTTTTCGACGAGACAACGATCGACCAACGCATAAAAGAACTGGCGGAGGGGATTGAAGAAAGATGTGGCTCGGATGGCCTGACTATCATTTGCGTCCTTACCGGTGCCCTCATGTTCGCGGCCGATCTCGCTCGTAAACTCGACTTTCCCGTAGAAATCGACTGCTTGCGTATCGGGAGCTACGGCAATCGATTGAATTCCGTTTCTAAACCGAAATTCTCTGCCCCCCTAAAAAATAGTATCAGAGGGAAACCTGTTTTGATTGTTGATGATATACTGGATACGGGTCACACGCTTTCCGCCCTGATGTCCGACCTCGAAAAGCAAAACCCGTCATCAATCCATTCCTGCGTTCTCTTGGACAAACCGGATAGGCGACAAGTCGACATCGAAGCCGATTTCGTCGGCTTCACGATTCCGGACGCATTCGTTGTCGGATATGGCCTTGATTTCGCCGAGAAGTTTAGAGCCCTTCCCTACATAGCCACCTTGGAGAGCGCACAATAGGGCCATAGTCTGGCACTTCTTTGGACCCGCTCTTCGCGCAACCAAAGGGCCGCCGATCCACGTTTTGCGACAGCGCTTGATCGTCAGCCGGAAGCGCGCTTCAAAGTGGATAGATGATACTCGCTGAAAATTGGCAGGACTACGAAATACTCGAATGCGGAGACGGCATGAAGAAGGAGCGTTGGGGCGATTTCATCCTAGTACGCCCCGATCCCCAAATCATCTGGCCCCTCAAGTCGGGAGATTGGAGCGAGTACGATGGATTCTATCATCGCAGTAGGCAGGGGGGCGGCCATTGGGAGTTTCGCCGCAAGATTCCGGAATCTTGGGTCATCCGCTATCGGCATTCGCAGTTTAAGATTCGGCCAACCGACTTCAAACATACCGGCCTTTTCCCAGAACAGGCCGTGAACTGGGATTGGTTTAGCTCCGTCATTAAGCGCAGCAAACAGAGCCCAAATATTCTAAACCTTTTTGCCTACACAGGAGGAGCGACCATAGCCGCTGCTCAAGCTGGAGCTAAAGTTTGCCACGTCGATGCGGCTAAGGGCATGGTCGCCTGGTCACGGGAGAACGCTGCTTTGAGCGGACTACAGACAGCTCCGATACGCTATATCGTCGATGACTGCGCCAAATTCGTAGAACGCGAGCTTCGTCGAGGCAATCAGTACGACGCCATAATCATGGATCCGCCTTCATACGGACGCGGAAAGAAAGGGGAAATCTGGCAATTCGAGAGCGACCTTTGGGGACTGCTTCAAAAATGCCGCAAACTATTGAGCCCTAACCCCCTATTCTTCTTAGTGAATGCCTATACAACTGGAATCTCCTCAACCGTAGTCGGAAATCTTCTACGAGACACGCTGGACGATGTGCCGGGCTCAGTTACTAGCGGAGAAATCGGATTGCCAGTGTCCAATAGCCGAAACACGCTTCCCTGCGGCCTCTACGCGCGATGGACCCCGCTTAACAAGAATTTCGAAAAAATGTAACCTTGCCGACCTCGCTCGTTCTTGATTTCGCTCATAGTCCCTAAACACTTGGCTCAATGACTGGCCCTCTCTGTAAATCGCTAACAGATGAAATCCAACGACTTCATACGCAGCAAATTCTTCGATTTCTACGACAACATCGACTTCGCGACCTATCAGAGGGAAAAGAAGCGGCTTCAAGTCGAGCTTCTCAAGTTGCAGCATTGGGTCATTAATAACGACCAGCGCGTGGCAATCGTATTCGAAGGCCGGGATGCCGCGGGAAAAGGCGGATCGATAAAGCGCTTTACCGAATACCTGATGCCCAAGCACTTCAATGTAGTTGAACTTGGGATACCTACCCCTAAAGAATCGAAAAACTGGTTTCGGCGATACGAACGCCACTTTCCTAAGGAAGGGGAAATTACCTTCTTCGATCGCTCCTGGTACAATCGGGCTCTAATCGAGCCGACCATGGGATACTGCAAAAAGTCCCAATATCGCTATTTTATGAGCAAGGTTCTCGAATGGGAGGAGAAACAAATCGAAGACGGGCTCATACTCTTGAAACTCTATCTTTCGGTATCCAAGCAAACGCAGCTTTTCCGCTTCAAAGAGCGCCAAGTCGATCCGCTTAAATACTGGAAATATTCGGAGAACGACAAGCAAGCACGCCGATATTGGGATGTGTTTACCAAATACAAAGAGCAGATGTTCAATAAGACTTCGTCATCCAAGAGCCCCTGGGTAGTGATCAATTCGAACAACAAGCTGGAAACACGCTTGAAGTCGATGCTCTACATTCTTTCCAAGATTCCTTACACGAGCAAATTCGACTTCCGGCCACTCGAGAAGGCCGAGACACGGCAACGCTACTCGATCAACATAGACGGAGTGGCCTTCAACAACCTCAATTACCGACAATTCCTGCTGCTGGAAACGCTCGACGGAATCTACAAGAAATAGAAATGCCAGAGCGGCTACGGGCGCATTTGAGAAAGACCTAAAGGGAGGGAGGCCCAACCAATGGGTCGGGCGCTTCCGGTGGCACGCGGCGAGGGAGTCGAACCCCCAACCTCCTGATCCGTAGTCAGGTGGCTTCGGTGAGACAATTCTTCTATAAGTTACTTATTATAAGTATCTAGTGCGTTATTTTTACTATCTTTATCTTTACCGATAAATT
>CAYOLG010000028.1:5442-62001 GCA_964404745.1 uncultured Opitutaceae bacterium | reverse complement strand
GTGTCGGGCTTTCATGGATATCGTTAAAAGACAGTCAAAGCGCGGCTCTTCAAGAGGATTTATTCAGAAATTCCAAATCCACTTGCTTCGGACCTGATTTTTTTGTCCAAAAGGTTTCATGTTATCTCCTAGATTGCGTTTACTTATAATGTTCGCATTTCTAGTCCCCTCGACTTGCGTTTTTGGTAACAGCTTTCTGGAAGAAACCAAACGGAAAGCATCTCAAGGGGATATCGAAGCCCAACGGACCTTAGCCTACCTCTACGGTTCTGGGAAAGGCGTTTCGCGGAACGACTACGAAGCAGGCAGATGGCGGGCCGCGGTATTCAATCAGGAAACCAAGCAGGTTAAAACGGAGCCGCCTAAACCAGTGACCAACTACAGAAGCCCGGCTTTGCCCACGCGTCCTTCGCGAGGTATCCAGCCGAGGCGACCATCCGGCGCCGTATTCGTGACGGAAGTCGTGCGGCAGCGATCGCGTAAGCACCCGATTATTCAAACGGGCAATGTTCTGGTAAGCCCCTTTAAGCTCGTCTTCAAAAAGTCTCGCCGCGCCTTAACGAAGCTCGCTGGCCGGGCCGCGGTGGCCCAAGCGACAGGGCTTTGATCTAAAGCAGCCAGTACAGAGGCTAGCAAGTGTACCGGAAATATGGAAAAATTAACCCTGATGGGACGCGCGGAGATCGTCCCTGGGTCATTCTTTTTCGCAATTGGCATAGCCCAAAGCTGCTGGGGGCTTCCTTTGAATAAAGCGAGCCTCGGGTTCCGCTCGCCTTGATGGCAGTTGGCTTTACTTTCCAGCTCCAATGAAGCGGTACAGTTGTTTATTTGCATTCCTGATTTTGTTGGCATGCGGTTCTTGTTCTAAGCAATCTGAAGACCAGGCTCTGTCCCTGGGGCCGAAGAAACAGTACGAAATAAAGTACATTGATTCCTCTATTCTAATTGATGGGCGATTAAACGAAGTAGCGTGGAAGTCGGCAGACCCGGTAGGCGAATTCCAGTTCCCTTGGTGGAAGGAAGGTAAGAAAGAAGGAACGGCCGCTAAGATGCTATGGGATGATAACTACCTCTACGTCAGTTTCGTATGCCAGGATGAGCATATTTGGGCCGAGCATGAAGAACGGGATAGTCCAGTTTACCGAGACGATTGCGTTGAGGTATTTATATCCCCAAACCCGGATAGCCTGAATCAGTATTATAACGTGGAAATGAACGTGAAAGGAGTGTCTCTAGACTTCTATCACGCAAACGTTGGCAGCAAGGAGCCGTGGGATCCAGAATTGCGCATCGCTACCTCGATTGAGGGTACGCTGAACGACGATTCAGATGTAGATCGATTTTGGATACTCGAAGTAGCTATACCATTTGAGGCCTATTCGAATGTCGCTAAGAACACGCCACCCCTGGCGGGTAACGAGTGGCGACTTAATCTAAATCGATTGGGTGGGCAAACAAACCCGCAGCACAGCCAATGGTCTCCTTCGCGAACGGCAGAGGTGTCGTTTCACGCTCCCGAATTCTTTGGCGAGGTGATATTCGTCAAATAGCCGGCCGTATAAGCTCGTGGGGCTGGCGCTCGCGCCATGCCGATTGGCGACAAGGGGAGCGCGCAAGCGACGCTCCTACAACGACAACTCGTTGTCCTCTTCTTATCCATTTTGGGCGAATATCTTGAAGCTCGCTACCTCTATTGTCTTGGAGCTTGTCCCGTAGATCTTCACTAGGAACCCTTCTTGGAATAGGTTTCCGTTATGAAATCGACCATTTCCGGGACCATTCGGTCTCCCCAGCCAGAGATCTTGGCCAACGTCATGGCGTGCTTGGTAGCGGGCGAGATGAAGCTCGGTGCCCCGAGATCATCGGCCATGCTTGAATAGTAGCCAACATCCTTGCGTCCATTGGTGATCGAGAAGGCCAACTGGTCAGGTATGCCATCGATCGCTTCCGCTTTAACCCAGTCCATCATTCCCGAATGAAGTGGACCGGAAGACATGACGTCATAGAGTGTTTGCCGGTCAAGGCCAGCAAGATCGGCCATCGCAAAGGCTTCGGACATGGCGCAGGCGGTCGTCATGGCGAAGAAATTATTGATAAGTTTGAGCGTGTGCCCGGAGCCAATCGGCCCAATGTGAAAAATGTTTTCGCCAAGGTCTTCGAAAACCGGTTTGGCTCGATCGAAGTCTACCATAGAGCCAGCCGACATGATATTCAGCTTGCCCTCGAGGGCATGCGATGGCGTACGGCCTAAAGGGGCATCCATCATGCTGCAGCCCTTTTCTTTCAGGGCCGCTTCGATCCGCTGAGTTGAATGCGGAAGCGAAGTGCCGAAATCGATGACCAATGTTCCGGAACGAACGTTCTCGATGACTCCATCGGGCCCGTACATATTGGCTTCGACAGCGGCGGATGTATCCACGCAAAGCATGACGATCTCACTGGCTTGGGCCAGCTCGCCAGGAGTTTTGGCCTCGTTGGCCCCACGGCTAACGGCAGCATCGATAGCTGCCCGCTTGCGGTGGGCGATTACGGTCATAGGGTAGCCAAGCGATTGGAGGTGTTCGACCATGGCCGATCCCATAAGGCCTAGGCCGATGAATCCGATAGAAGGTTTTTCAGGGTTCGTCATATGGCCGTCGATTCATACCGAAACGGAGAGTGGATACAATCTTTGCTTTCAGGAATTCTCTTGTTCCCTTCGCTCGATGGCCATAACCGTCAATTTGTGAAATCGATAAAATGGGGAGTTCTCAGTACTGCGAAGATCGGCGTCAATAAGGTCATCCCAGGAATGTCCCAAGCGGGAAATTGCTGCATGATTGCCATCGCCTCAAGGGACCAAGCCAAAGCCGAAGAGTGGGCCGATAGATTGGGATTGCCGATAGCCTACGGTAGCTATGAGGCCCTCTTGGTGGACTCCAGCATCGACGCGGTTTACAACCCGCTTCCCAATCACCTGCACGTGGATTGGTCCATCAAGGCTTTGGAAGCCGGTAAACACGTTCTTTGCGAAAAGCCTTTAGGATTGAATACGCAGGACGCTAAGAGGCTGGTGGATGCGGCTAGCGCCCACCCGCATTTGAAGGTCATGGAGGCCTTTATGTATCGCTTTCACCCTCAGTGGATCAAGGCGAAGCGCCTAGTTGACGAAGGAGAAATCGGAGTATTGCGGTCGATTCACTCGGTCTTCTCCTACTTTAACGACGATCCAGGCAATATTCGTAATCAGGCGGATATCGGCGGTGGTGGCTTGCTCGACATTGGTTGCTATTGCCTATCGCTCTCCCGATTTCTTTTTGGCGAAGCGCCTAGCAGGGTTATAGGGACGGTAGAGCGCGATCCCGTTCTTCAAGTGGATCGACTGGCATCTGGCTTGCTCGATTTCGGTTCTGGTACAAGCAGTTTTACCTGCTCTACGCAGCTTTCCCGATATCAGCGCGTCCAAATATTGGGTACAAAAGGTAGGGTGGAGATCGAGATTCCATTTAACGCTCCACCGGATGAGGAAACGCGACTGTGGATAGATCGCGATGGCAGCATTGAGGAAGTCGTCTTTCCGATATGCGATCAATACGCTTTGCAGGGAGAAGCTTTTTCACAGGCCGTCTTAGAAGGCGGCCCCGTTCCTACGCCCTTGTCGGACGCTATCGAGAATATGACGGTTATAGACGCGATTTTCCGCAGCGCTGAAAGCTCTGCGTGGGTGGAAATATAATCCTGGCTAGGGCTTTGCTTGACTAAAGCCCGCTTGTAGCTGTTCGAAAGCTTCCGGCTTAAGATGCCTGATAGTACCGATAGTGAGGATAGTCATGCGACCCTCGAAATTCCCCAAATGGGAAAGACCATTGACTTTGTTGTCGACTGAGGCCTCGACATCGAGTCAGACCCATATCCCCCGCTGCAGCCTGGGCCGTCGACTCGGTATTTCTCGAGGATTTCCCAGACAGCCTCATCTGCCTCGACCCACCAAGGACCGCGACCATCGGCAGCATAGAAATGGCTTCTTTCGACTCCGCTATGAAAAATGCCTGTGTAGCGTTCGGAAAAAGGTTCGGCTTGGGACTTGACGGGGTTGGGGGCGGTTTGAGTCGGTGGTGTAGCCGGGGGATCGCTGACGGGAGCAGGTTTGCTGAATCTTAGATAGAACCAGGAGCAACTGGATGATGGCGGGAACACGGCTGAACCACTTGAGCAGCGGCGTCGATGTCAGTTTGCCAACACCCACGACCAAGGCGAGGAGAGCGGAAAGCGAGGCGGCTGCTTGCCAGCCTAAGGCTGTACCTAGTCTATTGAGACCGCGGGTAAAGCCGTCTCCAGTTGGCTCAATATAGATCGGGTGTACGTAGGTGAGGACGGAACAGATGAGCCAGAGGCTGGAAAAGAGGATGACAGCTCGTTAGGGATTCATGCTTGGGACGCTTTGGCCAATTCTGATTTAGCGGTGGCTTCGATAAAACCTGGTGTAATGAAGGGTGTCCCGACACCGGGTTTTCCGGTGGGCTTGGCGTAGGGACCGTCGTGCTCCAAAATCTCTGGCTGGCCCTCGGAGAGCCAGTGGTGCGTGAAGTGCCGCTCGACTGAGTCTAGATTGGGTATCGAGGCCGCAACTTGAAGGCTCGCGGAATAGAGATGGACGCCGGTCGCCGCATGAAGCGTGCAATCGAGGCCCTCCGATTCCGCAAGCTTAGCTATCTTAACCGCTTCGCTTATCCCGCCGCAGGTGGAGAGATCGAAGTGTACGAAGGTCGCGCCATTATGCGAAAGGAGATGCTCGTATTGATAGATATTAGATAGGGATTCATTGGCGCAAACGGGAATTCCGCTCTGCGTATTCACTATCCCATGTCCCCCCATGTCGTCTAGGGCGACTGGCGATTCAAACCAGTATATATCATAAGGCCTGATTTTTTCGGCGACCTCCATCGCTTCTTTGACGGAGTAGGCATGCACGGCATCCACCATTAGACGGGCCTGGGGACCGATAGCTTGTCGAACGGTAGCCACGCGATCCACGTCCTCTGGAATTGGCAAGCCGCCAATTTTGATTTTCACCGCATCGAACCCTTGCTTGATATAGCTGCCCATTTCCGCTGCCAATTCCGATAGTCCTTTGTCTTTGCCGTACAGGCCTCCGCTAGCATAGGTGTAAATGGCGTCGGACTTGGATCCCAAAAGCTGGCTGATAGGCTTGTTCGAAAGCTTTCCTTTCAAGTCCCACAGAGCAATATCCAAGCCGCTAATGGCATTCATGAGCAAATTGGCCACTCCGCCGAGAGGCGAGAGTTTGTATACCTTGTCGCGGATACGATCGATATCGCCGGATTCTTCGCCTGCAACGAGAGGGGCAATATCGTTGTTGATAATGAATACAATCGAATCAGCTGATCCGTAGGCAGGCCAAACTTCTCCGACGCCGCATTCTCCTGATTCCGTTTCCACGAATACATAGACCGTATCCTTTGTGGCGAACCGCATCATTGGGTTCCAAAGTTTGCTTCCCATGTAGAATGGCACTTTGATAGCTAAGCAGCGTTTAATATGCATTTCGAATGAAACCGGGGAAAACGTTAAATAAAACTAGCGGCTTGCTCCGAATGTCGAATAATTTACAGGGCTGCCAGTCTAGAATTTTCCATAGAGCGACTCCTTGTATCCGGTAAGCTCGGTAAAGGATTTGCCAATGTTTTCGCCGTTTTGGTCATAGACGGTGCCGGCGCCTTCGTAGTAGGTAAATCCGCTAATAGGCCCGCTCATTTCCTGGTCGCTTGGTTGGGATCGTATGGTGAGGGTTCGTTTGCGGCTCATGGCATCGGTCCAGGAGATCGCATATTCAATCGGATAGCGGGCTCCGTTGTGTGGCGATGTCCAGAAATCAGTAGGGGTCCAATTGAATTGGCTGCTGGAGTAACGGGTCGTACGTCCTTGAGGATCGATAATGTACATTTGCGAGTAGGGGTCTACCTGACCGTCCTCCCGCCTCATTACGTAGGCCATGAGTTCGGATTCATCATCGAGAATGAGGCTAGACCAGTTCCAGCCAATTTGGCCCTCGGAGAGTTGGCTGCTGCTGAACTCATGGTCCATCCAAGCCACACCACTAACCGGCATTCGGCGCTGTCCAATGGTTAGAGATCCTGAGACCTTAAGACGGGTGAAGGTTATGTAATAGCTCTTGGCCTCCGGATCTTCCCCTTTCCGAGAAACGCCGTTTTCGCCGAAAAGAGTCTTGGGCTTGCTAGGTATGAGCGATAGTTCGAATCGTCGCTGTCCATTGATCGAGAAGCTGGCCATCATTTGCTCCCGTGTTTTGTCCAACATCTCGATTTGCCAGTTGCCGTTGAATACGGACAGGTGGCCAACTTCCGCATCCGCGTTCCAGGCGTCGCGATTGAACCGCTCCTCGTAGAGGTGCTCGCCCGTCGACTTGTTGAGAAAGGCCGCGTGAGCCATGTAGATCTGCCTGGGTTGGGCGGCCTCGGGCTCTTGATTGGACGGCACGGTGGCGGAGCGGAAAAACGTCAGTTGGAATCCGAATCGGTCCTGAGGTTCTGGGCCCTCGAGGTGGCCAGTCAAATACCACCACTCGGATTTGAACTCCGGATGGCTTCCGTGATCCCTGGGAAACTCGAGAGCTATGGTTTCAGAGGGCAACGCAAAACCCTCCTCCGAAACGGGATAATCCTGGCCGAGGGCCTGCTTGCATATGAGCAAGCAGATTGTCAGCGCTTGCCGATAGGAAGTAAAGCGATGAGCTTTCACGTAGGAGTTCATCTTGTTCATTCTTCTTGCTGAACAGGCAATCCGCTACTCCACCAGCCAATACGCCAGGAAACCAAAACGCCTGACAGTAGCGTCGCTAGTCCCAGAACGAGAAGGGAGTCCCAGGGAATTGATAGCGCAAGCGTCCAGCCGAAAGCCTGTTTGTTTACCACGAAAATGAGAATCCATCCTTGGATGAGCCCCAAAACAATTCCGAGGGCGATTCCGAGAGACGATAGGGTGAACGCTTCCGCGATCCCAGCTGAAGCGATGGACATTCTCGACATGCCCAGGCGCAACAAAGCTGAAATCTCAACCCGTCTCTCCAGAGAAAGGCTGAAAAGCATAGCTCCAAGACCGACGACCGATATAAATAGGCCGACTCCCTCTAGGGCGTAGGTGATGGCGAATGTCTGGTGAAAGATTGCCGTCGCTTGTGCCTTGAGAACGCGATTGGGGGAGACATCCAAAGCGGGGAATTTTCGCTCCAGCTCCGAAATGAACGCTTCTAGATCGATACCCGGCTTTAGATGGAGGGCGATGCCTTGGGCGTCGTCTCTACCTGTCCAGGCTTTCAATGCCGCTTGGTCTACCCCCAGGCTTCCACGCTCGTTTCCAAAGTCGGACTGGATTCCAATGATCTGAAGGCTTTTCTCTCCTGAGGCTGTGGCGATCCGGATATCGTCCCCAACGCCCACGCCGAATCGTTTCTGGAAGCTCTCGGTAACGATAGCGGATTCACCCGTTATCAATGATGCCAAATTATTTGGAGACTGTCCGACCCAAGACAAGTGGGGCCGGCGAATGAGGTAATCCGTGTCATATCCGTTTACAAACGTATCCGCATTGTTGATATGTATGGAGTAGCGAGAAATGGTAGCGGCGTCTTCGACTTTGGGATGAGCTCTAATGGTTTGGGCTACGCTAATGGGTATGCCGTTTTCCGAATCGGCAGACTGGGATTGTTTGGACCTGATGTAGATGTCGGCATGAATAACTTGCTCTAGCCAACCCGTGACGGTTCTTTCAAAGCTCCCGATCAGGACTACCATCGCCGCGGTCATGCCGACCGCTACGATCACGCTTCCCAGGGCTAGGCGATGGCGAGCAACCGGTTTTCGAAAACGACTGAGGCCAATGAGAAAACTGGTGTAGCGCTTGGAAAGAGGAGCGAAGATTCGGGGGAGGGACTCCATGGCGTAGCAGCCAATCGAGATAGCGCAGGCATTGGCTGCCAATGCGCTGAGATACCCTCCGATGGGGATGCCGTGTCCATTGGGAGAGGGTAGGGGAGGAAAGAGGTAGGCTGCAGCGCTGAGAAGGCCAGTGGCGACGGCGATCTTGGCGAAGATCGAGCGGCGAGCCTGCCCCATAATGACGTTGGTCTTCAGCATTTGAGCGGGTGGAGTGAAAGCAGCCGCTCTGGCAGGAAGCCATCCGGCCAATACGCTGGCGCAAATAGCCGCAATCCAGGCTAGCAAGATTTCTCCGTAGGCGTAGTCCAAAGTGTCGTCTGCGGTGAAGTAGTAGAGAGCGCTAACCGTTTCGTTTACCATCCCCGAGAAAAATCGGGCTGTCAGGGAAGCGAGCCCAATGCCGACAATTCCTCCCAGGGCGCCGATCAAGGCTGCTTCCGACAACCATAGCAGACGTATTTGTTTAGCCGTGACACCGAGCGAACGGAGCGAAGCGATTTCAGCCCTTCTTTGCGAAACGGAGCTATCCAAAGCTTGAAAAACGAGAAGGAAGGCTATGACAAGCGATAGGGCGGATAGGGCCCGAAGATTGGATCGCAAGGCCAGTGTCATCGCCGATCCGGTTTTCAGTCGATCAGCGTTTGATTCAATCACCCAGTTTCCTGGGTTCCCGCGCTCGAGGAGAGTGGATACGTTCGCTAGGTAAGACTTTGTTTGGAATTCGCGAGGCAGGATTATCTCGATACGATCAATCTGTCTATCGCGATGAGCGAGGTGAGCCAGGGAATGCAAATCCATTACCAACACGGGTAGATTGTCGTTGGCGTCAGAGGTTTGCACGGGAATCTGGCCTGAATATTGGAGTTCTAGTTGCTCGGCGCCTAAGTTAACGAGAATGCTGTCTCCAACTTGCCACTGATATAGAGAAGCGACGGAACTAGGGGCGAAGACGCTGTTTCCTTGGGCCAGGTAGTCGAACACGTTCATGTTCTCCAGGCTGGGATCCTGGAGTTTAGAGCCAGTACGGGAGGTTCGGTACAAATGGCTCGCTGCTGCCAGAAGGTCTACTCCGACGAGTTTATAGATATCTCGAGATTCGGCTCGCTCTACGCTCGCCATTACTTCCAAGGTGGGAAACAGCGATGCCTCGGTATCCATCAAAGCCCTTCGTGCAGACCGAGCATCCTCCAAATCAAGCGATCCGATTGTCGACCTCAGGGAATACTGGCTCTGCCCAGCGACGATCTCCGTGAAGGAGCCAAAGGAGCTGACTGCGGCCCGGTTGGTTAAGCCTATGGAAAGAAATACGGATACGCCTAGGGCGACGACTAGGAGCAAGGCCAAGGTCTTTAGTTTCTGCCGTGTCCAGCGTCGGATTATAATCCGAATGGCTAGACTGCTTAAAAGCTCTGCTCTGGCTGACAGAGTCATGCTAATCGGCTGGCTCGAGTGTCCCGTCGCGGAGAGTGTATCGAACTGAGCAATACGATGCGGCTTTTTCGCTGTGGGTGACCATCAGCATTCCTGCCCCGATCTCGGAACACAGCTGAGTTAAAATCTCCAGAGCTTCCGTTCCGCTCTTGCTGTCCAGATTCCCGGTTGGCTCGTCGGCGAAGATCACGCTGGGGCGGTGGGCAATAGCCCGAGCGATGGCGACCCGCTGCATCTCACCGCCACTGAGTTCGAAGGGAAAGGCGTCCTTGCGGTGGCTGATTCCCAGTTGGTTCGCCAGTTCCATTACGCGTTCTCGCCGATCGGAAGCGGGAACTTGTTTCAAAAGAAGGGACAATTCGATATTCTCAAAAACCGTTAGGGTGGGAAGCAGGTGGAAGAATTGGAAAACTGTGCCGATCTGATCGCTTCGCAAGCGGGCTAGCTCCGTCTCTGTCAATGAGGAGATCGACTGTCCGGCGATTACGATTTCGCCTGAATCAATGGGTTCGATGCCTTCGAGGCAGTTTAAGAGCGTCGACTTTCCCGCTCCGGAAGGCCCCAGAAGGGCGACTAGTTGCCCCCGCTCCACTTTCAAGCCCGCGTTTTCAAACAACACGCGATCCCCGAAGGTTTTGGTCAAACCTTTGGCTTGAATGGCGGGAGGTTTGGCTCGGTCAGGCATAAAGAAAGATTTCGGTTATCGGTCAGCAACGCTATTGGATTTTGTGTTCTTCGTGTATTCCTTGAAGCTGGGAAAGCTTCGTCGATCAACATCGGGTTTCCAGGATTGCCCGGATGAATCGATAGTGGATCGATAATTGGTTACCCGGCGATTTTCGTTGGATAGATTTGCTAGAAGCCTAGAGTCTAATCCGTAACCGCCCTTTGCAGAGCCAAGATAGGTTCTAGTTAATGAAACAATCCTGATTCTAAGTAACTCTTGGCGATCTTCTCTATCGCCAGGACGTAGGCGGCTGTGCGCAAGTCTTTTACGTGTGGTCGGGCATTGAGAATTTCCCTAATCTCATTATAGGCATCGCGCATAGTGTCATCGAGGCCTGATCTCACCAGATCAAGCTCGTCGACGCTGCGTGTCAGATGTTTTTGGATGTTCTCGGGAACCTCGTTTCCCGTCATGGCTTGTAGAGCATTGACGATTTCCTGTCCTCTCATTTCGTCGAGGCGTCTACCCAGCCTCCCAAAGCGGATGTGGGAAAGATTCTTGATCCACTCGAAATAGGAAACCGTGACGCCGCCTGCGTTGGCATAAGCGTCGGGCAGGATGGTGACGCCCCTAGTCGACAAGAGCTTGTCCGCCTCATCGGTCACAGGCCCATTAGCTGCTTCGGCGATAATAGAAGCTTGGATACGAGGGGCATTTTCCCTAGTTATTTGCCCCTCGAGGGCCGCTGGAATAAGGATGTCGCATTCCGCTTCTAGAGCCTTTCTTCCGTCTTCAATAAACGTCGATTCCGGGAAGCCTTTGATGCTGCCTGTCTCTTTGCGAAAGGCTGCCACAGAGTCGATAACGAAGCCCTTTTCGCAGAGGTAGCCGCCCTTCGAATCAATGATGCCGACAATCTTGGCATCGTCTTCCAGAGTCAAAAACTTGGCTGCGTGATAGGCAACATTACCGAAGCCTTGGATGATGATCCGCTTTCCGGCCAAATTCCCTTCAAGCCCCGCCTTTTTCACGTCGTCTGGATGGCGGAAAAATTCTTGCAGCGCGTATTGGACTCCTCGGCCAGTCGCTTCGATACGCCCATTGATACCGCCAAGGGTAGTGGGTTTACCGGTGACGCAGGCATTGGCGTTGATGTCGCTAGGAAATTGGGCCCGGTAGGCGTCGTTGATCCAGGCCATCTCCCTGGGGCCGGTACCCACGTCGGGAGCGGGCACATTCAAGCTGGGGCTAATATAGCCCTTTTTTGCCAGTTCCATGGTGAAGCGTCGGGTGATGCGCTCAAGCTCATCTTCCTCGTATTCGCTTGGATCAATCAGAAGTCCCCCTTTAGATCCTCCAAAGGGAACGTCGACAATGGCGCATTTGTAGGACATCAAGGCAGCTAGAGCTTCCACTTCCTCTTGATTGACAACGCTCGCGTAGCGAATGCCGCCTTTGGTGGGCAAGCGGTGTTCGCTGTGGACAGCTCGCCAGCCGGTGAAGGTCCGATACTCGCCACGCAATTTGACGGGGAAGCGAACTTTATAGACGGAGTTGCAGGCCTTGATCTGTTCGGAAAGACCGGGTGGCAGATCGAGAGTGGCTGCAGCCCGGTCGAACATTCGGTTTACGCTTCCTATGAAGGACTCCTTGTGATTGGGAACGGCTGCTATCTTGTCCATCTTTTGAAAGATCCATCTCAAGGACGAATGTTTACGGTTGCAAGCGTGGGTTGGCGGATCGTATGACCGTAATAGAGGTCCATATCTTCTTCGATGGTTGAATCGGGTAGGGCCGCTTTTTCTTGCCCAGTGAGGTGAGGCTACCACGATTCGCTGAGCGAAATGCAGGATGTTCCTCTCCCTCGCTTTGTTTGCGCCCGTCCTTTGCCCCGACAATGAGGCCGATTTAGCCGGGCGGTCGAAAACTCGAGCCGCTGGCCAGCCGCATCGATCCGTCGCTCTTCCAAGATGATGATGGATCGGTGTATTTTATCTGGCAAGAAGGGCGCTTCGCAAAGATGAAGCCGGATATGAGTGGATTTGCCGAAACGCCGCGACGGTTAGAAGAGGAAATTTATCCAGAAAATACTTACGTTGAAGGCGTATACATAGCCAAGCGGAACGGTCTCCACTACCTGATTCGAGCGATCCGGTGGAAAGAGAAGGCTAATGGAGAGCAAGGACACTTTTGCGAAGGAACCAAGCTTTACTATGATTGCATGGTATCGACATCCAAGAATATCTACGGACCCTACGGCAAAAAATACACGGCTATTCGCGGGGCAGGGCGCAACAATGTGTTTCAGGATCGGGATGGAAACTGGTGGGCGACCTATTGTGGCAATCCCGTAGGCAAAATGCGCCCATCCTTCGTGGCCCGACCGGCCATCATTCCCCTGAGATTCGATGCGCATGGCCGCGTTGGCGCGGATTGGGCAGAAGTAGGGAACTAGACTATCAAAGAATGTATTGGCGCTGAAATGTTGCTGGAGAATACTGGCGAGTAGCGGAAGGCCGGGCGTTGGCTGCTTCCGGTTTGTCGCTAAGGCGCCGCCAGTTGCCTGCCATTTACCGAAGCGTCGAGCGAGGCCAGGTAGGGACCGGCTGTCTGGGCCCAGGCCTTTGCGCCGCTGAAGCTCGCGGCTCCTTCTCCAAAACAGCTACGGAGCATGTCTGTATCGATAATGCCAGGGTTCATGGCGGCTACGGCGACCCCGCTGGGAAGTTCTTGAGCCATCGCTTGGCTCAATCCCTCGACGCCCCACTTTGTCGCGCAGTAGGGAGCGACGTCCGATGAGGCCGATCGCCCCCATCCCGAGCTGAGATTGATCATGATTCCGCTTCCTCGATTGATCATGGCGGGAGCTACGTATCTGAGAACGCGGTACACGCCCGTTATGTTGACATCCACGACGCGTTCGAATTCTTCGACGGGCACCTCCCAGAGCGGCGCGTTGGCATTGATGACACCGGCATTGTTTATGAGGAGGTTAGGAACTCCGATCTCGCTGAATAGGGAATCGAAAAATTCTTCTACCGCGATGATGTTGCGGACATCGACAGACCGGAAAAAGTCGGAGCTGGGAGAGTTGTCGGACAATTTCGCGATGGTTTCGCGATTTCGGCCGAATCCGCTAACTTGCCAATCGTTTTCCTGAAACCAACTTGCTAGAGCTCGTCCCAGCCCGCGGGTACAACCAGTAATGCAAATGTGTTTAGACATGGTGTTAATTGAAAATAGATGGGAAAAGACTATAGGTTCGATGATCCTCGTAAAGCGCGTATTCCAGCAGCAGAAAATCTATATCCGTAACTTTGATACATATTCGATAAGGGAGAACGCTGGTTCAGAAATGCGGGATCGCGGTTGTTCGTTTCGGATGTCAGTACAAGCAGTGGAATGCCGCTTTTGACGCAGGTCAATGCGCGGCTTTGGGAAAACCCTAGATCAATTTTCATGACGAGTCGATCGTTCATGCCATTAAGGAGGTTGATGGGGAGGCGATGGCTTGGGCTCAGAGCCCTGAGCAGGTGGTCGAGATTCTATCCTAAGTGATTGATAAAATGTAGATCAAGCGCGGCGGCTAGCGTTTTACCGGGTGGACAGTTGTTTTTTTGGGGTTTGACGGCAACCTCTCCTCTCCCTAGCTTGTTTTGAGAGGAGGAGGCATTATGATACGATACAACAAGAATAGGGATTCTCGAAGCCGGATAAATTTCTGGGCAATTGTATCCATTTTCTTGTGGATTTTATCAGGTTGCGAATCAACGAGCACAGGTGTTGTCGAGGTAACCGGCGATGTTAGGCCTGCACTGACCGAATGGGATGTAGAGGTGTATCAAGATCCCAAGGGACTTTTGCCTTGGGTGCCAGACATGGAGATTCCGGTCCGTTATGAGGTGATAGCCAAGCTGGAATCGAGTGGAACCTCAGGATTCACTCTGGGCGCCGCGGACAATAAGACGGCTCAAATTGTCACTGACCTTAAGAAGGAGGCGGCCAAATTGGGTGCCAACGCGATCATTATTCGGGAAGTGAAAACATTCGAGGATATCGTAGAGCGGCAGACCAGCGGGTATGAAAATGTCCGTTTTCCTGACGGATCCATTCGCCAGGTAGAGGTTCCGCCGCAAGTGTATTACGAGCGGGTGATGAAAGTGGACGTCGCCGCGGATTCCGTCTACTTGGATTGGGAAAACGTTTGGGCCCCTGCTGGACAAATAGGTAACGAAACATCGAATACAAACTAGGTTATAGCGTGGTCTTTGACCAGCTTCTCAGTGATATTCGTGCCAAAGCCGGGCTTTTCAGAAGGGTAGTAGTATCCGTTCTCGAAACGAGAACTCATGGCGTTCATCAAGTCTGTTCCATCATCGGTGGTGCCGAAGCTCTCGGCCCAGCTGCAATCGCTTGAGGATAGGCAAAGCGGAAGCCCGTACAAGCTCCCACCCCGATGGGGGGTAAACTCCAGATCGTGAGCGGCCGCCATGGCAGCGATTTTCCTCAGAGATGTGACTCCGCCACACCAGCTGACATCGGGTTGAAGAACATCGGCAGCTTGATGCCTAATGAGCTCGGCAAAACCGAAACGAGTGTATTCGTGTTCGCCATTAGCGATGCGAGTGCTGTCGATTTCCCGAACGAGACGCTGGTAGCCGATTATGTTATCAGGAGATAGAGGTTCTTCGATCCAATAGAGATTCAGGTTCTCGAGTCGATTGGCCATATCGATGGTGTATTCAACGTCGTTCCAGCGAGCGATGCATTCGATCATGATTGTGATGTTGGGACCGACTTGAGTCCGAGCCTCCTCTAGCATCTTGACAGTGCGCCGTTTTCCTGCTTCCCCTTCGACGAGGCCATCGCGGACTACCACTTTGAAATGCTCAATTCCCAATTGAAGGCCTCGCTCGATTGTCTCGGGGTCGCCTGTATTGTAAACAGGGATACGCTCTTTCGTCGTTCCGCCTAGTAGTCGGTATACGGGTTGCCCAGAGTGTTTTCCGAGAATGTCCCAAAGGGCATTGTCTACTCCGCTCAGGGCCATGACGAAAACGCCCCGCCGTCCATAGAAGCTGGAGGAGGTATACATTTGGTCCCATAGCATCTCGATGTTTAGCGGATTGACGCCAATGAGCAGGTGCCTCAGGTGGCCTTCGATGATTTGGCAGGCGACGGCGCCCCCAGCTCCTAGGCCGAAACCGGTGATGCCTTGGTTGGTCTTGATAACGACTACGATCGCGCTGGCGAGTTGAGCGTAGGGGCCGGTGTAGCGCCAGCGTTGGGGGTCGAAGTCGGATTCGAATTCGGGTAGTTTCCCTTGGTCGGAACGCTCCCATAGTTTGACTGGGTAAGCATCAACTGAGGTGATCTTCAGTTTACTGGGCTCAATGTCGGCTAGAGCTAGGGGCGGGCCTTTGAATGTGGAGGCCGCGCTGGCAGCCAATAGTCCACTGAGGAAGCGTCGTCGGGGTATCATGATTCCAAGTTTCCTAGTTCGATCGGGAATAGACAAGCTTCAGATGGGCTACCTGAAAATCGAAAATCAGATGGGTAGCTCATTGTAGCGCTTGCGGACATGATACAGCCCGAGGAATTTGTGAGCTTGGCAAGGATCCGTTAAGGGGAACGAACCGGATACGATTTGCGGTTTGGCGGATCCGGTTAAGCGAACTGGATGATCCCGTTCCAGTTCGCGGCAATGGTCGCTGAAATTGGAATGTCCGAGTTTTCTAAGCTGCGGCTTGCTGATGATTTGCAAAAGACCGGTGGATCCACCAGCGACTCGGGTTCCCAACGCATGTCCAATTCTGCCCATAGTGTATCGAGGATTGATTTCCGACAAAGGTTTTAAGAGTAGCGGGCCGCCGAGCTCTTGATAGACGAAGGCGTCGATACTGAGAGGGCCCTTATATTGGCTTGGAGCGAGTATGGATTTGAGCCAGGGAACAAATGCCTCTTCGTACCAGCGGTAGACTCGCGGTTTCCCGCGATCATCGGAAAGCAGAAATCTAGCTAAAGATTCGTTTTCTAGAGAGCCGAAGCCACTGTGGAGCGATCCTTTGTATTGGCCACGAGCGTTGTTGAAGAGCCGAGTAAAGCCCCGCAGCTCGATGGAATCTGTCGAGATATCAAAGTGAACGGAAAAATCGAATACGCGTTTAAGCCAAGGTTCGACTAAAACAGCCCCTTGCTCGGACCAAGTCAGTTCCAGCCATTGCTTCATCGCCCTTGAGATTTCCTCGTCCTTAAAAAGGCATCGGTTTCCGTTCCCAGCTGTCCCGAAGGGCGCTTTGCAAGCGATATCCCTGTATCCTAGGTTTTGCATTTCTCGGCGAACCGTTTCCAGCTCGCGGAGATCCGCCGCCCGATGGGCTAGGACGTCTTTGGTGGCAACCCATTCCTCGGTGCCGCCCTCCAAAAGCGCCACCGCTTGTTCCGCTGCCCACAACTTGGAAAAGAGCGATCTGATATCCGAATTCCACAGATCGGATACTTTAGGCAGCCGCGTCACGTATTTGAAAGAGCCGGAAAAGAACTCGACGCTATCGGGAGTCCAAGCCCAAGGCCGGATTTCCCCGATCTTCCGTCTTATCGAAGGGGCTTGAGACGACGAAAAACCGGAGGCCGTTTCCACAAGTTCAGGCAGGGGGAGCCCAATTTCCTGGATTCGTCTTAAAAATTCTCTTGTTGGCCGTGTCCTGACTATGAGGATGTCGTCCTTGCGTGACAAATACGCTAGCAGGAATCCCAAGTCTCGCTGAAGCGCTTGATTGGAGTTGGCGAGTGGGTTTCTAGAGTTCCGGCAAGCATGGGTTTCCGCGTCCGGATTGAACCAGCGGATAATTGGCGTGCGTCCGCGGGAACGCTGATAAACCTGTAGATCTTCGATGAAGGTGGTATCGAGACCCGCAGCCTTTCGCCCCTCGATATTGAAAACCTTCCCTTTGGCTCGAGAAGGCGACAAGGGGAACTCCAGCTTCTCCTGAAATGCTTCCCAATCGGATTTCCCGGACGCTTTCCAGCGGCGGAACCAATTAAGACCGAAGCCGACATGGCGAATTTCATCCCGATAAATTCGATCGAGAATGTCTGCGGTAGTTTGATCGCCTACTTCGGCAAATATTTTTCCATACTCTCTTGAATAGTCCAGGTTGGCTTGCTCGAAAGTCAAAGACAGGCGGGTCACATAGTCCAGGGGGTCTTCCATGGAAGAAACGCTTTTCCAAAAATAGTCGCTCAAGGGCAGCTCTCCGAACTCGATACCGCATTGCTTCATGCGGTGCATATAAATACGCGTGTGAATTTGCTCCTCCTTGAGCGTCTCAAGAAGTCCCATACGAAAACTTTTCGGAGCTTCGGGAAATTTCAATAGCGCTAGAGCCATGAGCTCGGTGGCCAGCAATTCATGGTTGCCAAAAAAGTGGAGTAGACGTCCGCGTTCCCGTTCGTCGATGAGCTGAGAGGGTCTGGGATGGGCGGCTCGTTCATCGCCGCTGCGCAATGATAGATGCTTTGGACGGGAAAGCGACTGAGGCGTATTGATCGCCTCGCCGCGATCGGTATCGACAATCTCATCACGTGGAAAATCGAGCTTTTCCTCGATGGTGGTTCCGAATAGAACGCGCTTCGCGAAATCCTGCAACTGTAGGGACATTGTGTTATCTTGTAAGATTGGAGTGGGTCTAGCCGCGATTCGCCCAATCTGCTTACAGACCTTCGGCGAATGGGCTCAGCAGCACGCCGATTCCGTAAGCCAATCCAGCGGCTAGCGCTCCGATTCCAAGCGTTTCGAATCCGCTCAGGGCCCAATGTTGCTCAACGTACCGGCTCTTCATCGCTCCCACTGCAAAAAAAGCCAATCCGGTCAAGAGGCAAGAGGGCAGGAAGGGATCGCCGATCAAGCTGGGGCTCATTATATCAATGAAATAGGCTGAGAGAGGGATTCCGCCTATCAGTAAAAAGGCGACAAATGTGGCGACACCCGCCTTGAGGGCGGAGGGTGTTTTGCCAGAAATGCCGTGCTCCTCTTGCATCATGGTATCCACCCAGCGTTTCTTGTCGGAAGTGATGACTTTTACGACCTCCTCAAGTGTGTCCCCTTCGAAACCTTTGGCGGCGAATATTTGTCGGATTTCTTCCTCTTCACCCTCTGGATGCATCTCGATCTCCCGTTCCTCTTCTCGACGAGCCTTGCTGCCGATCTGGTTTTCGGCCCTGGTGCCGAGGAAATTGCTCGCTGCCATGGAAAAACCGTCCGCCAACAGGTTGGCTAGGCCCAGAATGATAACGATCCCGCTGCTCAAACCGGCTCCCGTAACGGACGAAACAACGGCGAAGGTGGTTACCGCCCCGTCGATCGCTCCGTAAATCGAGTCTTTTAGGTAGCCTTGCGAAGAGCTTGATCGGATGCGTTCGCGAATCGCCTCTGGTGTATGTTCAGCCTCGTGATCGTCATGATGAGACATGGGTAAAGATTCGGTAGTGATAACGACTGCGGCAACCAAAAATTTGTCAAATCTGACGTGGAGTAATAGGCCCAATTGTAACTACCCAATGGGTACAAGTTGATAGCGTATTGAACCAAATGGTAGAGATGGCTGTACCCAGTCAGCGGATCTCCTGGGACATGGCAATACTGGCGCGGCTGACAGAGGACCAGTCTTCGTCCCGCGTTAGCGTAGTCACAACATCGGTCAAAGCCATTGAAAAGCGATGATTATACGCTCTCAGTGTTGGCAGCCCTAGCAATTGGCTGAAGATCGAGTATGTACTCGTTTTGACTCTTATTCGCGCCTCAGAAGCTCGGCTTCTTCCTCCCCGTCCTCTTCCTCAATCTTGTTGGGGTCGATATCGTAGAGTTTGTAGAAAAGCTGCTTAATGTCATTGGTAATCAAAACCAACACTGGAATCAGCAGCAAGGTGATGGCCGTGGCGAAAATAATTCCCCAGCCCAAGGAAATAGCCATCGGGATAAGAAAGGCTGAAGAGGGTTGCGGATCGAACATGAGCGGGAAGAGCCCGAAGAAAGTGGTGAGCGAGGTCAGTAGGATGGGACGGAATCGGCGCACTCCAGCTAGTCGGACCGCCTCTTCCAAGGGCATTCCTTCCCTTACTCGGGCATTCATGAAGTGCACCATGATTAGGCTGTCATTCACCACGACGCCCGAAAGGGCCATCATGCCGAAAATAGAAGACTGGTACAGAAGCGGAGACCCCCCATTCCAATTGAACAGCAAAGCCATAAGCCAGTGTCCGATAATGGCGCCGACGACTCCGAACGGAATCGCCGACATGACGATAAGCGGTTGGAAGTAGCTTCTGAAAGGAACAGCTAGGAGCGTATAAATAACGGCCAAAACAAAGTAGATTCCAATCGTCATCTCCCGCGTGTTATCACGGGCTTCGGCGGCTCGACCACTGACATCGAATTCCATTCCTGGATACTTGGTGGCGATCATTTCCGGAAGATAGTTTTCCAGAATGTCTACTTCGATGGACTCGACGTCTACTTCGTTGGTGTTGGCATCGGCGGTCACCTGAATGATTCGTTTACGGTCGATTCGGCGAATGGAGGGAATGCTCTTGCCAGGCACTACCTCGGCAACGGTTTCGAAAGGCACCTCGGTTCCGTTTGCTGTGCGGATCATCATGCTTTTCAATGAAGCCAACGAGCGCCGGTCTTCTCGGGGATAGCGAACCATAACCCGAATCTCGTCTCGATCGCGTTGCAGTCGCTGGGCCTCGGCCCCGAAGAACGCGGCTCGAATCTGTTGGGCGAGATTAGCTGCGGTCACCCCTAAGAATTCGGCCTCCGGTTTCAGATCGAGCTGAAGCTCGTCGTTGGCATTCTCGTAGGAGTCGGCAATGTCGTAGAGCCCCTCATAGCCCTCAAGATGCCTTTGCAGGTCGGCAGAGGCTTCCCGCAGAGTGTTGATATTGGGATGAATGAGCTCGAAGGTCATGGCTCCTCCAGACCCGCCGCGTTCGAAGGAGAAACTCAACTGTTCGGCCTCCGGGATTGGGGGAACGCGCTTTCGCAGCTCAGTGGCCAGCTGCTGGCTGCTGTAAGTAACGGATGCCGTATCCGAAGGGGCGATCTCAATGACGACCTCGCCGATTTCGTCCACCCCGGATTCCTCGTCGCTAAAGGGTAGTGTGCTTCCGAATGGCTGGCTGCCCGTCGTAGCGAAGATGTCGCGTATAACCTCTTCCCCGTATTGGCTGTTGACCTCATCCTTCAGCTTGAGGGCGATCGTCTCGATCATGCTCACCTTTTCGAATGTGGTTTCGAAAGTCGTGCCAGCCGGCATGCGTAGCGAAACGGTTGTGGTATCGCGGGGAACGCTGGGACGTTGCCGATATCCAATGCGTTCACCGACGACGAGTCCTAGGAAGAGGAGTAGCAAGAATACGAAGGCGGATATGGAAATGTAGCGATTGATTAGGGCCCAGTTGAGAAAGGGCCGGTAGAATTTCATGATTCCCGCTTGCAAGCCATCGGCGAAGAAACGCTGGAATCGGGTTAATGGATTTCGACAGGACTCCTTGTCGCCCAAGTGCCCGCAATGTTTCAAGTGGGCAGGGAGAATCAGCTTCGACTCGATCAATGAAAACAGAAGAACCGGGAGAACGACTAGAGGTATGTTGGAGAAGAATGCCCCAAACCGTCCCGACATTAGAGAGAGCGGATAGAAAGCTACCATGGTCGTAATCACCCCGAAAAATACCGGGGTGGCCACCTCTTGCGTGCCCTTAATCGCAGCCGTTAAGGGCTTGGATCCGCGCTGCATATGTTGGAAGACGTTTTCTCCTGTGATGATCGCGTCATCGACTACGATACCCAGCGTGATGATGAAGGCTAGGAGCACGACGACGTTGATAGTGACGCCGAGGAGCGGAAGCAAAATGAAGGAGCCTGAGAATGCGATCGGTATCCCCCAGGCCACCCAGAAGGCCAGGGTGGGTCGCAGAAAAAGAGCTAGTACGCCCAAAACCAGGAAAAAGCCAGCGATGGCCCCTTTAGTCAGCGTGGCCAGACGCGTCCGAACCCGCTCTGAGCTGTCGCCCCAATAGCTCAGAGTGACGCCTTCAGGGAGCAATGATTGTTTGGCCTCTACAAAGTCTTTAACGGCTTCCCCAACGTCCAGCACGCTCTGGGTGCCTGTTCTGAATACGTCTATCGCGATGGCTCGCGATCCGTTGTGTTTGGCGATGATGGGGGTTTCGTCAAAGCCATCGATAACGGTAGCTACCTGTCCAACCCTGATCTTGCTACCATCGTCTTGAACAAGCAGCGTTATGGAAGAGAAGTCTTCGTAATTGTAGGCTTGCTGATCAGTGCGCAGCAAAATCCGCCCGGCATCGGTTTTGATGCTGCCGGCAGACAATTCGATCGATGAAGTGCGGATGGCCCGGGTCACCTGATCGAAGGAGAGTCCGTACTTCTTCAGGTTGTCCTCGGAAATCTCGATAGCGATTTCGTAGGGCCGTACAGCTTTTAGGTTGGCGATAGAAATCTCGGGCAAGTTGGACACTTCGTCGCGGATTTGCTCGCCCAAGTGTTTCAAGTCCATCTCCGTCATATCGCCAGAGAGGACCATTGTGATGACGCGTTCGGTGCTCCCGCGCAGGCTGATTTGCGGTCGCTCGGCTTCTGGAGGAAAGGTCTGAATAGTGGAAACGCGATTTGTGACCTCGTTGAGTTTCTCGTTCAGGTCGTAGCCCTCTTCGAAGTCCAGGACCACCCGCCCTTGGCTTGATGTCGCTAGAGCGTCCATTTCCTCGATGCCTTCTATGTCGTAAAGAACCTCTTCCACCCGAGTGAGGATCGCTTGCTCGATTTCGGTTGGGGTGGAGCCCCGGTAGGCGACCGTGACAGTGACAGTGCGATCGGGAACTTCGGGAAAATCTCGTACGGTAATCCGCTCAGACAACGACCAGATACCCCCGCCTAGGATGGCTAACATCAATAGATTGGCAGCGACTCCATTTCTAGTGAACCAGGCGATTGCGCTATGCATAGTATGGTGGAAGCGAGGGACGGCTTTAGTTCGGGAAATGAAACCGTGCCGAAACGCGTTACGGGATCAATGAAAAAGCGCCAATGGGCTACTGTTCGATTTATGCTTTAGGAGGAAAACAGGATTGACTCGGGGAGGAAGTCTTGAGCAGCCAGTTCAGACAGGAGTATCTCGGTTTTGTCCTCGGTGATCCGTTGCAAAGGTGGTCGAACATTCAGCCACAGAGGATCGCTGTAACAGCGAGCGATAACCGCTTTCAGAGCGGGAATCATGGGCCTAGCTTGGAAGACGGCTCGAATAGCGCTGATGCCTTCCTGCAACTCCTCTGCGTTTGCCGCATCCACGTTTCGACACAGTTCAATGATGCCGCGAGGATTGGCGTTTCCGGTCGCGGAAATGCATCCCACACCACCGATCCGCATGGTATCCAATAGATAGTCTTCGGAACCGCAAAACGCCTCCATGCCAGGGCAGCGCTCGCGAAGGGATATCGAATAGTCGTGGCTCCCCGAGCTATTTTTTACCCCGACAATCTGTTGGGGAAAACGCTCCCTCAGTCGAGCAACCAGATCGATGCTGAACCCGACTTGGGCGACGGGTGGAATGTGGTATAGATAGATGCGAAGTTCCGGATCCCCCACTTGCTCGATCAGTTCGGCGACGAATTGGAAAATCCCTTCATCGGCAATGGCTTTGTAAAAATATGGGGGTAGGAGCAGGATGCCTCCGCATTGATGGTCCACCACGTGCTTCGTCATGGCAACGGCGTCCGGTAGAGCGCAGGATCCCGTACCGACCATCAGATTGGCGGGTTTGATACCGCCGGCGATCATTGCATCCAGCAGCTCCATACGCTCCGATGCAGACAAAGACTGGCCCTCGGATGTGGTACCGAACAACGCTAAACCATTGACGCCATTGGAAAGAAGGTCGGATCCGAAACGGAGGGCTCGTTCGGGATCGGGCCTCCCCGATGAGTCAAAGGGAGTTATCATGGGGACAACGAGACCGGAAAAAGGCGATTCCATAGGAGTTTAAATCAAATCGGAAATAAAGCCGTAGTTAGGATAGGGCAGTCAACTCGTCAATCGCCAAGGCATCTCGGCATGGGGTATTCGGTTTGACTCTAGTCTCTTCGTCACTGAGAAATGCTGTTATGGCTTCGATGGATACAAATGACGACGGAAACGGAATGGCTAAAGGGTTGACGCGATATGGCGATAGCCAGTTTTCCCAGTATCTGAGAAATGCCTTCCTGCGTAGCATGGGGCTTACTCGATCAGCCACAGACAGGCCTGTGGTCGGCATCACGAACACTTTTAGCGATTACAACGCTTGCCATAGAGCGGTACCGGACCTGATTCAGGCCGTCAAGCGGGGCGTGCTTATGGCTGGGGGATTGCCCATGGAGTTTCCGGTCATCTCGCTTCATGAAGCTTTCAGCTATCCCAGCAGCATGCTCTTGCGCAACCAGATGGCCATGGATGTGGAGGAGATGATCAAAGCTCAAGCCATGGATGCCGTGGTCTTGATTGGCGGCTGCGACAAGACTGTGCCGGCTCTGCTCATGGGTGCTATCAGCGCGAATCTGCCTTCCATTCTCTTGACGGCTGGGCCCGCGATGACGGGCAATTTCCAAGGTGAGCGGGTGGGGGCCTGCACGGATTGCCGACGCTTTTGGGCGGATTATCGAGCGGGACGCAGATCGGGCAACGAAGTGGAATCGGCTAACGAGCAGCTGGTTGCCTCGGCCGGCACGTGTAGCGTGATGGGAACAGCTAGCACCATGGCCTGCATGGCGGAAGCTATGGGTATGATGTTGCCGGGCGGGGCATCGGCCTTGTCTGTATCGTCTGAGCGCTTACGTTTAGCGGAAGAGACCGGTGAACGAGCTGTCGGATTAATCAAGGAGAACTTAAAGCCTGCTGACGTCTTGAGCGAAGGATCTATTCGCAATGCCGCTCGCATGCTGCAGGCCACCGGGGGCTCGACCAATGGCGTCATTCATCTAGCGGCAATCGCCGGGAGGCTGGGACTGAAACTCGATTTGCCTGAGCTCAATAAATTGGGCGAGAGCATCCCCATGATAGCCGACGTTAAGCCGTCGGGCCAATTCTATATGGAAGATTTTCATAGAGCGGGTGGCGTATCGAAAATCCTGAAACAGCTTGTGGATGAGTTTGAACTCGATTGCCAAACGGTAATGGGCAAGTCGCTACGGGAAACAATCGCTGAACTGGAACTTGAGTTTTCCCAAGACGCGATTCGCCCAACGGACAACCCGATTTATCCTAGCAACGCAATCACTGCCGTGTTTGGGAACTTGGCTCCGGAAGGAGCGGTGATAAAGCGTTCCTCGGCCACGGAATCGCTTTTGGTTCATCGTGGAAAGGCGGTCGTTTTCGACTCCCTCGACGACCTTGCCCAGCGGATCGATTCCGATGAATTGGACGTGACCGCTGATGACGTTCTCGTCCTGCGCAACGCCGGACCCATGGGAGCGCCAGGGATGCCGGAGGCAGGATTTATACCGATTCCCAAAAAACTGGCCCGCCAAGGAGTCAAGGACATGGTTCGCCTATCTGATGCTCGTATGAGTGGTACGGCCTTCGGGACGACGGTTCTCCACATTTCTCCGGAAAGCGCTGCCGGAGGCCCCCTGTCCCTCGTTCAAGATGGAGACCTGATCGAGCTGAATGTACCTGAGCAACAACTACGCTTAGTTGTTGAAGAGAGCGAACTCGAGAAACGAGCGGCAAACCTCGATAGAACGAGCTTGGAAGCGTCGCTTCCCGATCGCGGTTACGTCCGCATGTACATTGAAAATGTCAACCAAGCGCATGAAGGCTGCGACTTTAGGTTTCTGAGGCCTAAGCAGCGTTCGTAATAGCATCGGCTGTCTCTCTCTGTTTGAGATCTAGCTGGCTCATTCCGGCCGGTTTTTTGGGAATGCCAGGTCTTAGAATAATTTCAGGCCGGTCAGGTTGTCGCGCAGGCTCTTATCCGCATCTTGGTCATCGAGGTGCCCGATAATGCCGATAGGGCCAGTATAGCCTGACTCGACGATAGCGTGGATCATCTTCTTTTCATGCAGCCCGGAACCGATGGGAAGAATCTTGTTTACCAAGGACTTCGGCGTAAGCGTATCTTTGTTGGCCATACCGTTGAGATTAATGCAAAGCAGGTAGGGTTGCATCAGAGCGAGGTACTTAGCGAAGCGATCCATCTCCTCATGGGCATGGTGAAAATTGTAAACGATGCCCACATTGTCGCATCCAAGCTTTCGCAGCGCTTGGCAGACAGCTACTAGATTATCTGGATGTCCGCCCCAGTTTCCATGATTGTATAGCCCGAATGGACAACCCAGTTCCTGGGCTCGCTTGGCGAATGGCAGGATGCGCTTCACAGCGGCTTCGACCATTTCCTTTTGCGAACCTTTCTTTGGCGACTGGAGCGTTTTCCAGATTTGCGGATGCAAATCGTATTTCTCGAAAAGGGCAAATGCCTCCTCGTTCTCGTTCCAGAAGGCGAAGAATTCGATACCGTTCCGTTTGCATTGGAGGATCTCCTCTTCGAATTGGGGGTTGTCCTGGGTTCGCCAATTGTAGGCCAGGCGTCCGATGCCTAGTTCGGATAGCAAGGCAGCTCGTTCGGCAGGGTTTCGATCGGCGGTGTCCCATCTGTGGGCGACGCACCAGGCAACGAGATTCTCTGGGCGGAAATTTTCGGGGAGCTCGGCAAGGGTAGCGAAGGGAGCCGCCAATACGACCAATGCCAGGACGAGTGATTTCATGATACATGAACTAGCAGCTTTCAAAGGAGTTTCAAGAACGCCTTATCGCATCGTAGATTGGCTCCACTCAAAACGAACCTATTGTCTCGCAGAGACAACAAGCGAGCTCGCATTCGCGGGTGAGCGTTGTTCGGAATTTCGATGTTTAAACATCGCTCCCTCCGTACGCTATTTCCTCTCTGCGAGAGGAAATAGGTTTCCGCGCTGCGGACAAAATGCTCGAAGACTAGAGTTTGTTTTGAACCATATCCGCTATTAGCGGATGAATCCCGCCCTTGGCGGGAGCAGGGTCCCGCATTCGCGGGAACACGATTGAAGTAGCATTGTTCTTCAGACCGCGTTTGGTCAGATCTCGAACCCAGCCTTTGCGTTGAATCAAACCAGCCCCCGACCCATCTCGGGGATCATGGCCCCGCGAATGCAGGGATCTAGTCCCTCAAATGAGGGACGATGTTAAATTCGTTTACGCCCGAACGCCCAGCCCGATCGATTTGCAGTAGCGGATGCTTTCTTCGATTTGGGCCTTCTGATAGTTTTGCGTGGCGAGGTCTTTATTGTGATCGGCCCGATCCGCGTTTGGTCCTTCGGGCGCCTTCCATGGCTGGCGAGGCGTGCCGGTTCGAGCCCACTTGATATAGCGGGATAGCGTTCCCGCATTCATGTCTTCAAACTGGGACATGAATTCTTCGGTCAGAAACGGGATCTCCCGATTGAATCCGGAAATGGTTTCAATGTGGACGGGCACATTAGGACAGAGTTCCCGGAAACGATCGAAATAGCGGACCCAGTCCACGTTGCCCCGGCCCATCGCTGTCCATTGCACGGTGACTCCGTTTTCGGACAGCCATATGGCCGAGTCGCGCAAGCTGGTCGTTACCGCATAGGGTCCCATGATTTCCAAATTCTCTAGGGGGTCCTCCAAGGTCCAGGCTGCGTTGCCCGCATCGAGATTGGCTCCCATGTAGGAGGTGCTACCAGCTTCCTCGATCAGGGTGACGACTTCATGGGCCTGCATATCGCCCGCGTGATTCTCTATGGCTATTTTGACTCCTGCATCCATAGCTTGGGTACGACAGGCCCGGCAAACTGCGGCCGTGTCCTTGATGCGAGCCATGATTCCTCCCTCGGTAGAGCGATCATCCCGGTTCCCGAGAATGACTCGGATAACGGGCGAGCCCAGGGCTTCAGCAACTCGAATAGAAAGTCGTAGATGTTCCTCCGCCGTTCCCCACTTGTCCTTGAACGTGGTAGAGGTCGGGCAAATGCTCCAAGTACCTACGTGAATATCGATACCGAGATCGTCGGCCTTCTTGCGCACGTCGCGCAAATAGGGCATGTCGAGGCTCTCAAAGTGATCGAGATCCGACATGAAAAGCGAATCGACCTTCAGTTTCTCCGCGTATTTCAAATGGTCCTCAACCATCCAGTTCATGGCTCGCACCGCGAAGTTGTCGTAACCGAGCTTCACCTTCGATTTTTTCCCGTGATGAGCGGCTAAAGCGGATAGGGGACTCGTTGCAGCGACGAGTCCACTCGCTGCTATGCCTTTGAGAAAAGAGCGACGGGGTAGTCCGGAAGCAATAGGGTGGTTTTTCATAATGAGATAGTGTGGGACTTTTCTCCCCAACCACAATGATTGATGCAATCCTTAACTAGAATGAGAGTGATACCAAACTTGGTTGGGCAATGTGTTAGCGGGCGATCTCACGCCTTCGTAATAATTCGGCGGCGCTAGCCGAGGGCCAACAAAAGGTAGCATAGGCTTCCAGCCTGTGATCTCAACTTATGGTAATAGGCAGGATGCGTGTTCTACTTTATTAAACTGTGGCCGCTCGGCTTGCGCCGCCGCAGCTTAGCTACCGTATGCGTGAGATCGGCCGCTACCTGAAGCGCCTTCAGTTGGGTTTTATAGGACCGAGCCGGTCCTCCCTACCTTTGGGAGTTTCTCGCGAGGCCAGGCCGGTAACTGATTCTAGAGCCCAGGCGAGTGCCCATTGAGCCGTTGACCCAATCTCAAATGGTAGGGCTGACTGTCCTCAGTCAGCCGACATGGGAGACGTTCACCGAGACGGCTGGCTGTGGACAGTCAGCCCTACCATCGTCAAAGCAATCAAAACGCGAATACTGGATGATCCTACGGCTGCAGGATTAGAATCGTCGGCTGATTCTCCCATGGCGGATTGAACCGTAGCCATCTTTCCATTACGGGTTTCGTTTCCTTGGAGTATTCCCCGGTCAAGGGATTAAACCATTTGGCTCGCATGGTCTTGCCGTAGAAGGGTTCGATGCTCGTGTTGATGCGCTTGTTGGCTGCAGGCAGATAAAAGAGGTAGGTGTGATCTTCGCTGGTCAGGGCGAACCCGCTTGATGAAAGCCGCGTTTCTGGAGGAGCCAGCTTGGAATAATCGATATCCTGGAAGAGTTTGGCCATGTGCTTGTAGAGCTCGTACTGGGGCCTTCGCGATCTGGGGAGGTCTTTGCGGTCCCAAATGACGACATTCCAAGAGGTGTCTTGCCAATAGTGCGTGGAGTAGGTGCCCGCAAAGACGCATTGATAGTTTCGGTCCAGACAGGCGACGGGATCCTCATAGTCGCCATTGAACACGTGATAAGGACCTGCTTCGTAGCCGCCGTGCTCAATATTGAAGATCGGTTTGTCGGGAAATCTCCTATACGTATCCTTCATTACCGAATAGAGGTTGGCGGACCAATTCTGGTAGGAAATGAAGTCAACGGTCTCCGGATACTTAGCGCAGTAGGAAAAGGAGTGCACCGTCACTAGCCGGTCATGGCCATCCAGTTTTCGGAGACGCTCGATTCGCCGAACGATGTATTCCATGTCGTTGTGGCCATATCCGGTGGCCTCTTTGGAGATGTCCCAGAGAATGTTCGGGTAGGCCTGATAGCGGGCGACCACGTAGTCGAAATAGCGATTGTCGGCGGGAGAGTCGACTTCGGGCCAATTGACATTCTTGTTCCAAACGTAGATCATTATGTGGGCGGTGATATCGAGATCGTTCATCGACGCGATGATCTGGTCGAAGTGGTTGAAGAATTCCAGATTGAGCTTGGAGTAGTCGGGGTTGTCGTTGTCGCCTCCATACGGCCATTGCTTAGGGGCCGAGAAATTGTATTTGGCGGGTAGCTTGGGGTCCTTGTGCCAATTGACATCATGGGCATAGACATTCATCACTACCTGATTGAAGCCGTTTTCCTTGATGTCCCGGAGCAGCGTTTCGGCCCGCTTGATCCCGTCCACTTCCAGGTCGATGGCGAAGAGCCAATCCGCTTCGAAGGCCAGGACGAAACAGGGTTCACCATTGGCGTAGTGGAAATGCTGGGGCGTGTTTTCGTTGATGACGACGGGACCGAGAACGTCTGGTGTGGCTGGGGAGACTGAGACTTCCCAAGCGTCCTTGGTTTCCTCGGAGGCGACAGTCCAGGTCCCGGATTCGGGGAAGCTGATTCTCAAACGGTACGAACTGCCTCCGGCATAATATCCGGGAACGGAGAAAGCGTTTCCGTTGGGCCCATTGCACTCGGCTAGCGGCAGGCGATCGAATGGATTGTCACCCGACGGGGGCAAGCTAATGTCTAGCTCGACGACCTCCCATTGGTTGGCTGAAAGTCGTTTTTGTTGGGCATTCAGCGAGCCTTGAAAACCGAATACGAAAAGGGTAGCGACAGCTGAGGTTATTAGGGTCCGACGCGGGGATTTCATACGCACATTGCCAGAATTCTGGCTGAGAAAGTCAACGAAGGACGCCCTCAGACAGATAAGAAGATCAATCGGGTCTCAGGTTTGTCGTAATAGCGCAAGTAAGGCTACCAATTCCACAATCGTTGATTGAGAATCGCGGTCGCTAGGTGAAGCAATGGCACTGATGCTTCCTGCGTAGCCGAAAGTTCCGCCAATGACCGACCACTAGGAACAAACCTCCTAGCAGATTGAGAGCGATCGGAGGGGAAATGTTGATTCCAGCCAAACCGAGAGAATTCGAATCATCGACTTGCCCAGGAGTGGGACAGCAGCTTCCACAGGATTCCCCTGCATGGGCCTGACTTTCAGAAGCGAGAGCCATCGCTTGCGGACTATCCCTAAAGCTAGCTCGTTCCCAAAAAGTCGCCGTCGCGAGCAAGGCGATACCGCCGATGGCAAAGGCGGCGACTGCCTTTTTCTTGTGTTTGCGGTAGCCAGCGATGCTGGCCAGCGCGGTGGTGGGCAAGACGAAGCCAAGCATCCACAAATGGAAGTTCGGGCTACTCCAAAACGTGTTGGCCAGGATGGGTAGGGCAACAAGGAGGATTGGCGTTATTAAACAGTGAATACCGCAAATTAATGCCATGATTATCGCTATGCGATCCAGCCAGCCTGAATTCGATACCGGATTTGGTAGCGGGCGACATCCGAGCGCCGGCAATCCTGATCCTTGAATGGGCGCTCGGAGATCGCCCGCTAATACCTTTAATTCCTCGGAGCTCATACGGCAAAACTGCATTCTAAAATGACGTCCTCACGCCTAATCTTACATTGCGGCCTGGCATTGGAGCCAGATCCTTCAAAAACGAAGTATTGGGGCGAGCTTCTTCGTCTCCCAAATTGTGAGCGGCGGCGAAAACATCGACCGTAACTGTCTCGGAAGCGCGAATACGGTAGCGAACATCCGCATTCCAGAGAGTGTAGCTATCGGTCGGCAGCGCGTTGGGAGCCAAGTTAGAAGCCTCGTCGTGCCAACGTCCTTCTACTCCGACTAGCCAGTCAGTGTTTTGGTATTCGTAGCGTAATCCCAGGCGACGCGCTGGAATGCGCGGCAGGTTGGTTCCAAAGCTCTCGTTGGTCGCCCGTGTCTGATCGTAAATGAGATCCACGTGCATGGCCCGATCCGCCTCGTCAACCAGGTGATAGCGAAGATCGACTTCGAATCCATAGAATTTGGCGTCCGCTTTTGTCGCTCTGTACACATCTGAGCCCTCATTATAAAAATCTTCGCCATAAATCGCTTCCACGTCCTCATGATCGAGGTATTGCAAGTAGATGTAGTTGGTGAAATCGGAATAGAAGGCGGTTACTTCTCCCGTAATCACCCCAGCCGTCATTTGGTAGGACAAATTGAGGCTCGTGGAAAATTCTTCATCGATGGATTCATTTCCGATTTCGAAACTTTGGGTGCCCACGTGGGGCCCAAAAGCGTAAATCTCGGAGGCGTTGGGAGCTCGCTCCGCGAATACCAGATTGGCGGAAAACGCGCTGTTCTCGTTGACCCGGCGCACGAAACCTACAGATCCGTTGAGCGTATCGAAACTCCGCTTTTCCAGGCTAGGATCTTCAGGATCAATGTCCACGCTTTCGATTCTGCCGCCAAACTCCCAAGCGCCCCGGTCCTGATTCAATCGCTCCATTATGAAGAGGCCGTATTGCGTCGTCTCGGAACTGGGAATGAATGCTTCCTCGCCTACGGCAGAGAAGTCGTCCACTTTGGCTTGAAAGCCGAAGGCGCCTGTAAATTCCCCGATTGGGCTATGCACGCTAGTAAGCCGCATCTCGTAGCCGTCACGCTCATAGATCGTGCTCTTCTCATCGCCTTCGAACTCAATGTGACGGTAGTCGCCAAACGCCATGTCCAGCTCGAGGCTTTCCAAGAAATCAATTGGATCGAGCAATTCGCCTCCAAGGCTGAAACGTGATTGCTCGAGATCGACTGAGACGATTTCCTCGCCGTGCTCTCCTTCCCCATGCTCCTCGCCTTCCTCGTGACGGTGTTCTTCGTCGTGCCCGCGAGCGTGAGCATGGCCCGGGACTCCATAATCAGTTGCGTAGTCAGAGTAGGAAATAGAAAAGCTGCTGTTATCTCCAAACCACCCCAAGCCGAGATAGCCGGCACGGGTATCCACAAAGCTGTTTTCTAGAACGCCGAAGACTTCCTCTTCGTCCTCGTGCTCCTCTCCCTCTTCATGTTCCTCGCCTTCTTCGTGCTCCTCATGTTCGTCGTCATGATGCTCTTCTTCCTCCTCGGCCTCCATTTGGTAGATGGACTCGGCAAAGCCGGGAATTTCAAAATCGTTGGATTGCCGATCGAGGAAGCCGGCGCTCCAGGCGAAGTCTCCTTCGCCGCCTTGCAAGGCAACTCCATAGGATCGCTCGTCTGAAACGGATCCATAGTAAGCTTCAGCTTGACCTACGATGGGAGCGATTGCCCGCTGCCTAGGCAACTCTTTGCCCAAAACATTGACCACACCGCCAATAGCGGCATTGCCATAGAGCAGGGACGCGGGGCCACGGACTACTTCGATTTCGTCGGCGAAAAGCGGTTCGATGCTGACTCCGTGGTCCGGGCTGGTTTGCGATACGTCGAAGGAATCCATGCCCTGGTTCAGGATACGGATCCTGTCGCCGTCGAACCCGCGGATTACAGGGCGACCTGCACCTGGGCCGTAATAGGTCGAGTGCACACCCGGTTCACCTGCCAGCGTTGCCCCCAAAGAAGACTCAGTTGAACGTCGCAAGGACTCTCCTGATAACTGTCCAGCCGGAACGACTAGCTCTGTTTTTCGCTCTACAAACGGACTGGCTGTCATAACGAGTGGATCGAGCACCTCAACCTCATGCGAATGTTCGCTAGTCTGCCCAAATCCGGGCAGTCCAGCTATGACGGTAATCGCTACACAAACGAATCGTCTTCTTTGCATTCGGACTTAATGCAAAGAGATTTCATTAAGGGCAAGTTTAAACGCAAAATATTTGCGATAGCTTAGAGGAACGGCGATCGCAGATTGAAAGGAGCGCTGGCATCCTGGCGTACCGGGCACAGCTTAAAAAGCGACGACTGGCGAGTGCATGCTGGATAAGATTACAGGCAAGATGCCCGTGCTACTTCTTAAACAGCTCTGTCTCGATATCCCGAAAGCCTTTGAATTCGAGTGCGTTTCCTGAGGGATCTGCGAAGAATAGGGTGCCTTGCTCGCCGTGAAGGCCTTTGAAGCGTATGTAGGGCTCGATTATGTATTCGGTGATGACTCCCTCGAGCCGCTTGGCGAATGCCTGCCAGTCGTCGAATTGCATAATCACCCCGCAATGGGGAATTGGCACCCCATGGTTATCGACCGGATTGTAGAGGGCTGGCACTTTGCCTTCCGGCCCGATTTCAGGATTGAGGTGGGTGACGAATTGATGCCCGAACATATTGAAATCGATCCAGTTCTCAGCGCTGCGGCCTTCTGGGAAACCGAGCTGGTTCCCGTAGAATTCTCGGGTTTCGTCAATGTCGCGCACCGCGACGGCGATGTGGAAGGGAGTGAGGTTCATGTAGGTTTTATTTGTATTCGATTCGAAAGAAGTAGCACGGGCTTCCAGCCTCTGTCCATAACAGGTTAAACAGGCAGGATGCCTATGCTACTCTTTATTCACGCCATGATTCCTTCGTCGACGGTCAGGGTGGCGCTGGTGATCCACGATGATTGGTCGCTAGCTAGAAATAGGGCTGCGCGGGCGACGTCTTCAGGGGTTCCCAGGCGTTTAAGGAGCGTGTTTTCGCCTGCGTCTTGAACCGCCCTCTCTGGGTTCGGAAACGCTTTTGCGGATTCCCAGATCATCCGAGTATCCGCTGGACCAGGACACAGGCAATTGACCCGAATATTGTCTTTAGCGTAATCGATGGCCAAGTTTTTGGCCAGGGGAACGAGGGCGCCTTTGGAGGCGCAGCAGGCGGGGTGATTCGGGAAGGATTTCAAGGCGGCGATAGACGCGTTGACGACAATAGAGCCGTCTCCGGCATCAATCATGTGTGGGATCGCGTAGCGGCAGAGATAGAACACGCCATTAAGATCAGTGCCGATGGTTTTGTCCCAAGTTTCGAGGGAGACCTCAGTTACGGATTCGAGGCTCAGTGTCCCGGAATTGGGGACGAGCAAATCCAGCCTACCGTAACGGGCAATCGTATCGGCAACCAGGGATTCCACTTCGTTTGCCTTCGACACACCGGCCAGAATGAAGCATGCCTCGCCCCCTTGATTCCGGATCGCGGCGACGGTTTCGCCCCCCTTGTCTCATCCCGTCCATTGACGACGACTTTCGCGCCTTCCGCGGCAAAGAGAAGGGCGATAGATTTGCCCATTCCGCTCGTCGTTCCGCTGATCAAAGCGACCTTGTTTTCAAGCAACATGAATTGTTAGTTCGTTTATAGAGGGAAGTTCCGGGAGGGTTTCGAACCGGGAGTCAAACAATGTTTGTGAAAACGGCATGCGGCTGAAGCCAATTTCGTCGAGTAGGTTTCTTTTGAATTGAATTGGACTCGGGAAGAAATCCTGTTGAATTCGAGTCCGACAAGCAGTTAGCTTGTCGGCGTAATTCTCCCCAAAACAATAATGCTAAAATAATTTCCCCTTTATGTCTGACCAAATCAATGTCGCCCTCGTTGGACTTGGCTTTGGAGCCGAGTTCATTCCCATCTACCAGAAGCACCCGAATGCTAGTATCGCGGCTATATGCCAAAGAAGCCAGGACTCTCTCAACAAGATAGGAGACGAATTCGGTATCGAATTGTCCAAGCGCTTCACCTCCTACGAGGAAATGTTGGAAGATCCCAGTATTGACGCTGTCCACATCAACACGCCCATTGCCAGTCACGCCCCTCATTCGATTCAAGCTTTGAAGGCCGGCAAGCATGTCGCTTGCACCGTGCCCATGGCTACCTCGGTAGAAGAGTGCCGGCAGATTTGCGAATTGGTCGATGAGACTGGGCTTACTTACATGATGATGGAAACGGTGGTCTACAGCCGCGAATTTCTGTTCGTCAAAGAGCTCTTCGATAAAGGCGAACTCGGCCGTATCCAATATTTGCAATCGAGCCACCAGCAAGACATGGATGGCTGGCCGAGCTATTGGGACGGCTTGCCGCCCATGCACTACGCTACCCATTGCGTGGGGCCTGTATTGGCTCTGCAGCGGAATCGAGCGGAAACGCTGTCCTGCTTCGGTTCCGGACGGATCAACGAAGAGATGATTCCGATCCATGGATCTCCCTACGCCATCGAATCCTGTCAGGTGACCTTCAAGGATTCCGATGTATCGGCTCGAATCATACGTTCCTTGTACAATACCGCTCGGCAATACCGGGAAAGCTTCGACGCTTACGGATCGAAGAAAAGCTACGAGTGGCCGTTGGTCGAGGGCGAGGATCCCGTTATCCACACCATTGGCAAGCCGGAGCCCGAGATTCCAGAACGGGTAAAGGTGCCGGACTATGCCCATCTCCTGCCCCAAGAAATCCAGCCCTTCACCGGTCGTGGTGTCTATGACTCGGATGAAAAGCAGCACTTGTCCTTCACCCAAGGTGGCGGTCATGGTGGCTCGCATCCCCATCTGGTGCATGAATTCGTCAGCGCTCTGCTAGCAAAGCGCGCTCCTTATCCGAATGCGGCCGAATCCGCTAACATCACCTGCGTCGGCATTCTGGCTCACGAGTCAGCCATGGAAGGCGGGGCCTTGAAAACCATGCCGGAGTTTACGCTGAAGTAGAAACGAGTTGGCGTGATTGGTTTTTTTGGACATCGCTCGTCCCTCGCTGAATCCAGAGGCAAGGCTCGGGCCATGATCCTCGCGATGCGAGGGCAGGATTTTCGTTTTCTAGTTTTCGATTCATGCGTGGCCTCGCATTGCGAGGATCATGGCTATGGCCCGCTTTTGGCGGGATCAGGGGTCCGGGGATCCCGTTTAGAAGGGGTGAGCGATGTTTAAAATTAGAATACCTCAAATTCAGTTGATCAAGAGACGACATCTGTTTGCGCTCCTCATCTTAGGCGCGTCCCCTTCCTTTGCGGGAGATCGTCCTAACATCCTCTTCTGTATTTCCGACGATCAATCTTATCAGCACACAGGGGCCAATGGAGATCCAGTCGTCAAAACGCCCGCGTTCGATCGTGTCGCCCGGGAAGGCCTGCGCTTTACCCACGCGTTTTGCGATGCCCCCACTTGCGGTCCCTCGCGCAGCGCGATTCTGACGGGTCAGTCGATATGGCGATTGGAGGAAGCGGGTAATATTCACAGCACGCTACCGGCGAAGTTCGCTACCTACACAGATGAGTTGCGGAAAGCCGGTTATAAAGTAGGAGCGACGGGCAAAGCATGGAGTCCAGGACGACTCGAACCGGGTGGGCGAACGGAAAATCCTGCCGGACCCCTATATGAGGAGAGAACGCTCGAGCCGCCGTTCAGGGCCATGCGCAACACAGACTACGCCGGAAATTTCCATGACTTCATGTCTGAGGTGGGCGAGGACGAGCCCTTTTGCTTCTGGCTAGGAACGAGCGAACCGCATCGGGCATACGACAATGGGGCAGGACTTAAAACCGGAAAGGACCTCAGCAAGATTGTCGTGCCCGCCGTGTTTCCGGATAACGAAATCGTGCGCAGCGATATCGCCGATTACCTCGTGGAGATCGAACACTTCGACATGATGGTGGGGCGGGCTATAGCGACTCTGGAAGAACGGGGATTGCTCGACAGCACCATCGTTGTGGTGACCAGCGATCACGGCATGCCTTTTCCTCGGGCCAAGGCCAGCCTCTACGATTTGGGTTCCCGGATTCCGTTGGCGATTCGCTGGCCTGAGGGAATTGCGGAACCCGGGCGGGCAGTCGATTCTTTTGTCAATCTCAGCGATCTCGCCCCCACGTTTTTGGAGGCCGCTGGCTTGAAGTCTCCAAGCATGATGAGCGCGAAGAGCCTGATGGATATTTTTGCGAATGAGGAAGTCCATGTTCGCGACGCGGCCTTCATAGCCATGGAGCGTCACGATGGCTGTCGAGCTGGGGGCAAGGGGTACCCATGCCGGGCTATGCGGACCAAGGACTTCTTATACATTCATAACTTTGAACCGACGCGTTGGCCCTCGGGTTCGCCGGATGCGTCTGTATGCGCTCGAGCAATACCCTATGGGGAAATCGACACGTCGCCCACCAAGACGTTTATGATGGAGAACCGAAATACCCATGGAGTCGCCCGCTTAGCGGAACTTTCTTTCGGCATGCGTCCGATGGAAGAACTTTATGAGTTATCAAGCGATCCCCATCAAATGAATAACTTGGCGGGGTCTGTACGATACAACTCGATGCAAAATACACTGCGGCGACAGCTGTTCAACTACCTGTCGGAAACGCTAGACCCTCGAGTGGTCGGGGGAGAGGTTGACTGGGACTACTATCCCTACTACGGGCGTATCACCACGGAGGGTTGGGCGGTGGACCCGAAACCAAAGGAAAATCGATGAAAATACCTCCGCTAAGCAGTTTGTTTTTGGTAGGGAGGACCGTCTCGGTCCTCCGAGAAACGATACGATGCGGAGGACCGAGACGGTCCTCCCTACCATTCATTATTTTCCTTGTAAGCGCAATTAGCCTACAATCCTTGTTTGCTCGCCCTAATGTGATCATCGTCATGACGGATGACCAAGGGTATCCGGAATTGTCCGTACACGGAAATCCAATTCTCAAGACTCCCCATCTCGATCGTCTGCACGGAGAAAGCTTACGCTTGGAAGATTATCATGTATCTCCCATGTGCGCGCCGACGCGAGGCCAATTGATGACCGGCTTGGATGCGGCTCGCAATGGGGCCATCAACGTAAGCAGTGGGCGCGCTTTATTGCGTCCGGAATTGTCGACGATGGCTAATTTCTTTGGGGATGCCGGGTATAAGACAGGTTTGTTTGGAAAGTGGCATTTGGGAGCCAACTATCCGTTTAGGCCTGAGGATCGAGGATTCGATGAGACTGTTTGGTTCCCTTCATCCCATATCGGGTCCGTGCCGGACTATTGGGGGAATGATTACTTTGATGACACCTATGTGAACAATGGGAAGTGGAAGCAGTACAAAGGCTACTGCACCGATGTTTTCTTCGAGGAGGGAATCTCGTTTATGAAGAAGGCGGCCGATGACGGAAATCCCTTCCTAGCTATCATTATGCCCAATACGCCGCATGGTCCATTGGTCGCAAAGGACGAAGATGAGGAGGCAATCGCGGAGATCCTGGCTCTGCCAAGGTTCGCGGACATGGATTCCGACCTGAAAACTCGTCTCGCGGACTACCTGGGCATGATTCGCAACATCGATACCAATATAGGCGCCATGATGAAGTTTCTCGATGATGAAGGCCTGAGAGACGACACAATCGTTATCTTCCAGACGGACAACGGAAGCACGCATGGTCCTCGCTACTACAATGCGGGCATGCGTGGGCAAAAGACGGAGCTCTGGGAAGGTGGGCACCGGGTTCCTTGTTTTATCAGTTGGCCCAATGGCGGCCTCATGGATCCACAGGATATTCATGGGTTGACCCAGGTGCAAGACATGCTGCCGACCCTTCTGGACCTTTGCGACATTCCTAATGACGCCAAATTCGATGGCATGAGCCTGGTTTCCATTTTAAGGGGACAGGCGGTCGTTCCGGAAGATCGGATGCTGATAATCAACTACAGTCGCATGCCCAATTTCGTGAACTATCCCACGCCCTTCGCCCAAACACTCATGCAAAGGAGTCTTGGCGAGGTACTTTGGAAACGCTGGCGACTTCTGGAAGATCGAGAGCTCTACAATCTCGAGACCGATCCTCTACAGCAGAACAATGTCATCGATAAACATCCAGAGGTTCTAAGGAAGATGCGTGGTAGGCTGGATGATTGGTGGTCGGATGTTGGGCCTAAAGCAAACGAGGTGCAGCGCGTCATAATCGGTAGCGATCACGAGAACCCGTCCCGACTAACGGGGTGCGAATGGCTAGATGTATTCATCGATCAACAACGGCAAATTCGCGTCGGACAGGAAAAGAGCGGCTATTGGATGCTGGAAGTGGCGGAAGACGGCGAATATGATTTCGAGTTGCGTCGTTGGCCGCGCGAGATTGATAGGCCGCTGACCGCTCCTTCTGAAAATGGTGAAGGAGCCTTCGACATAACCCAAGCTAGCTTCTACCTAAGCGACTACCATCATTTGGACATTGGCGATAAATCTCCGTACGGTTTCGAAGGATTGACCAAGCCGATCGGGCCCGGTGACACCCACGTCACTTTCACAGCTCAATTGAAGAAAGGTCCGCTTGCCCTACATACTTGGTTTCGAGGACCGCAAACGACGTTGAGCGCGTATTATGTATACGTTACCCGGAAGTAAATTGGCGGTAATCGTAAAAGATATTTCGACCACAGATGACACAGATAGTTCAGATATTGTTTTGCTCAATCCAATCTGTGTTTTCTGAGAAATCTGTGGAGTATCAAAAGTTAGTAATAAAATTTTGAATACAATTAAGTTAACGATAGTTTTGTTTTTCTTTCTCGCCCCTTTAAACGGGAAAGACAGGCCAAATGTGCTGTTCATCCCCATCGATGATTTGAATAGCTGGGTGGGCCATCTGGGAGGGCATCCGCAAGCGCTGACTCCTAATATCGACCGCCTCGCCAATCGGGGCGTCTCCTTCACAAAAGCCTATTGTAATGCGCCCCTTTGCAATCCTTCGCGAGTTAGCTTGTTTGCGGGTCTGTTGCCTTCCAGCACTGGCGTCTATGGAAATGGGGAACGGATGCGTGACAAGGTCCCGGACGTCGTGACCTTGATGCAATATTTGCGAACCCAAGGCGGTTATTCCATTCAAGGCGGCGGGAAGACTTTTCACGGCAGCGGGCCATACGATCCGGATTCTTGGGATTACTACAATCAGCCCAAGCGCGAAGTGCATACGGGCGAACGAGATGCGTATTTGCCGAAAGATGCCTGGTCCCCTTGGGGACCTCTAGACGTGGAGGAATCGGATCTGTTCGATGTCAAGAACGTCGATTGGGCGATTGCTGAATTGGGCAAATCGCATGACAAGCCCTTCTTTGTCGCCTGCGGTTTTACCAAGCCCCATTTACCTTGGTTTGCCCCCAGGAAGTACTTCGATTTGCATCCTTTGGATGGCATTATACTTCCCGATACGCTTGATGGGGATCGTGACGATCTTCCTTATTGGGGCAAGCGATTCGCTAGGGAAGTGCACGATGTTTCGGGCACCCGGAATTTCGCTACTCATGGGGAAGATCACGATATGGTGACCAAACACAAGCAGTGGCGCCGAGCCGTGCAAAGCTACCTGGCTACCATAAGTTATGTCGACGCCCATGTTGGCAGGTTGCTAGATGCGTTGGATGAGAGCTCGCACGCTGACAACACTATCGTTGTCCTATGGGGCGATCATGGATGGCATCTGGGAGAGAAACAGCACTGGCGGAAACACGCGCTTTGGGAAGTGACCACGCGGACCACTTTGGTCATCGCTGGGCCTGAAGGCGTTGCTCAAAAACAGCTATGCGAACGACCCGTGAGCCTGCTTGACTTGTATCCTACTATCATAGATCTCTGCGGACTGCCTGCTCGCGAAGATTTGGACGGACAAAGCCTTGCCCCGCTTTTGGAAGATCCTGAAATGGATTGGGAACGTCCCGTTATCATGACCTTTGGATATGAGAATCACGCGGTGCGAACCGATCGCTGGCGTTACATTCGCTACAATGACGGAGGCGAGGAGTTATACGACCACGACGCGGATCCTAACGAATGGCATAACCTCGCCACAAGCCCCGAGTACCAGGATGTCATGGCAAGACTGAAGCCGTTATTGCCCAAAGAAAACGTGAAGTGATGCAACTAAGCCCATGCAAGAAACTTTCAATCGTAGGGGCGTCACTTGCGGCGACCGCGATAGAATTTCAACCCCCAAACCGATCCGGTCGCCGCAAGCGACTCCCCTAGCTATGAAAATTAAGATATTTATCGTATTGGCCAGCTTAGCCTCTGCGGGCTGTCTTTCTCAAGGGCAATCCGCCGATTCAAAAGGTCCGCCCAATGTGATCTTCTTTCTGGTCGACGATCTCGGGTGGACGGACGTTGGGACATTCGGCAGCAGCTTTTACGAGACGCCCCATATCGATCAATTCGCCACCGAGGGGGTCAAATTCACCAGCGCCTATGCGGCGTGCCACGTGTGCTCGCCGACGCGTTCTAGCATTCTAACCGGCAAGTATCCGGCTCGCAACAACATGACTGATTGGATACCGGGACGACGGGACTTTCCGTTTCAGAAGCTACTCAATGTTTATTCGGGACAGCATCTTCCTTACGAAGAGACGACTTTGGCGGAAACCTTGCGCGGCCATGGATACGCGACGGCGGCAGTGGGTAAGTGGCACTTGGGCAGCGCTCCATCTACGCCAGACAAGCACGGTTTCGATTGGCATATCCCGCGTAACTGGTCACGCGGAGCTCCAAACCGCACCTTCTATGCCCCTTATAACCTAGAAGGCTTGGAGGAGGCGACGGACGGAGAATACCTAACGGACCGATTGACTGACGAGGCCTTGGGTTTCATCAGCGAAAACAGAGTCGGCCCCTTCTTCTTGTATTTGGCCCACTTTGCGGTGCACGACCCAATCGACGGTAGGTTGGACTTGGTGGACAAGTACGAGGAAAAGCTAAAGCAAAATCCTCCACCAATAGTTGAACCCTTCATCTTGGAAGGGAACCCCGACCGGACCGAAAAGCTCTCTCAGAAATATTTGGATCAAACGATATCGGACCCGGCGTACGCGGAATACGGCGTGCTACCCAAGCACACGGTCAAGATCAAGCAGCGCCAGGACAACACCCATTTCGCGGGTATGGTGGAAGCGGTTGACCAAAGCTTTGGACGATTGCTGGAACGCCTCGAAGAGCTTAGCATAGACGACAATACGATTGTCATATTCTTCGCCGACAATGGTGGGATGGCTGGGATGAACATAGGAAATCCAATCAGAACAGCGACCGAGGAGCAGCTGGATCGAGCGTTCTCGACTTCAGTGCTGCCACTCCGAGGGGCTAAGGGATGGCTCTATGAAGGCGGGATCCGGGTTCCTTGTATCGTCAAGTGGCCAGGGCAAGGATTGGAGGGGGTAGTCTCGGACGAGCCAATCATAAGCACAGACTTCTATCCATCCATCTTGGAGATGGCGGGATTGCCGCTCGTCAACGATCAACACCGCGATGGAATAAGTATCGCGCCTTTACTGAAAGGCGAGAAAAGCCTCGATAGGGAGGCCATCTACTGGCACTTTCCCCACTACAGCAATCATGGCATGCAGCCGCCGGCAGGGGCCATTCGCAGCGGTCCCTACAAGTTATTGGAGTACTTCGAAAACAATACCGTGCAGCTATTCAATTTAGATCGAGACCTTGGTGAAACCTACGACCTGTCGAAATCGGAGCCGGAAAAAGTCAAAGAACTGACCGCGATGTTGCGGGCTTGGCGGAAAGAGGTTGATGCCCAGATGCTGTCGCCAAACCCTGACTACATTGATATTGATCCCCATAAATGGGCCCGCGGAACGGACGCCAACAACGAGTGGATCCGTCGCCCTCGCTAGAATGATTTATCAAATGCGAATCGAATGTCAGAGAAGCGCAGGCATCCTGCCTGTGACCGAGACAGGCTAGAAGCCTGTGCTACCCTTTAGACTACCATATCCAATGAAGACTAAACAACTATTACCCTTGGTGGCAACGTTTGCCCTTTGCTCCTCTCTACTTGCCGGCCCCTTGAATCTAGTAAAGGACGAGGACGCTGAAACGATTAGCGTGTATCGGTCAGGAATGGACGAGCCGATTCTCGTGCAAAACGCCCGTGACGATCACCGTCCTTACATTCACCCTATCGTTGCCCCGGACGGGAAAGGGGTTTTGACAGAATACGCTCCCGGCCACCACAAGCATCAGACAGGACTCTACTGGGGCTTCACCCGTGTCAATGGACGCGACTATTTTCACAATCCATCCGGTGGATACTGGCAACTCGTGGAATCCAAAATCCTCGCTGGCAGTGGGGAAGTGGTTCAATGGGAAACCGTCTACCATTTGCTTAATGAGGAGAGCACGGCGATCATGGAGGAGTCTCAAGTTTGGTCTATGCGCGATACAGGGGACAAGTATTTCCTGGATCTCCTCTGGTCTGGCAAAGCCCATACGGAAGTCACGATTGGCAAGTACAATTACGGAGGCTTGTTCCTTCGCATGCCCTGGAAACGGGGAAAGATCGAAGGCGAGGTATTCAATAGCTCTCGACAGAGCAACGATCGAGCCGAGGGCCAGAAGGCCATGTGGGTGAATGTAGGTATGGAAATCGAGGGACGCGATGATTGGGGAAACATAGCCATTTTTGACTATCCCGACAATCCGACCTATCCCATGGCGTGGCGGGTGGATAAGCAGCTTGGAGTAGGACCGGTCCGGACCCGATTTGAGGATTGGACGATTCCCGCCGGTGAATCCGCTAGCTTTCGTCATCAGTTCGTGGCCTATACCGGAAAGCTCGACGATGTGGCTTTGAACGAGGATTGGAAGGAATTCAGCGGCCAGCGGAATAATTTCGCGGACTGGGTAGCGGCGCGGAATGAGGCGAAGCAAGCCACTTTTCTTTCGCCCGATGAAGCTGTGAAAAAAATGACTGTGGCGGACGGTCTGGAGGTGAACCTCTACGCGTCCGAGCCAGCTATTACTCAGCCGATGGCCTTTTGCTGGGATGATCGGGGACGGCTTTGGGTAGCGGAAAATCGGGACTATGAAACTAGGAGGACGGGATTCTCCGCCGATGGCAACAGTCGCATTCTAATCCTTGAGGATGAGGACGGTGACGGAACGATGGATACGCGCAAAGTGTTCATGGAAGGAATCCCTTTCCCCGCCGCTATCGCTTGGGGATTCGATGGCTTATGGCTCGGGGCGCCGCCAAACTTGCTTTTCGTTCCGGATCGCGATGGGGACGACAAGGCCGACGAAGACGACATCGAGGTTCGTTTGACGGGGTGGGGCATTCGTGACCGGCACGAAACGCTCAACAGCTTTATCTGGGGGCCCGATGGCTGGCTCTATGGTTGCCAAGGCTTCGCTACGCCCTCCATGGTTGGGAAACCCGTTGGGGAAGGGCGTATCTATCGACACGGAGAGGCTTTCCCTGTGAATCAGGAAGTGCAAGATCCCGTGGAGATCGATGGAGGCGTCTGGCGCTACCACCCCATCAAAGACCGTTTTGAAGTAGTGGCTCACGGATTCAGCAATCCTTGGGGGATGGATTTCGATGACAATGGGCAGATTTTCATCTCCGCCTGCGTGATCCCCCATCTTTGGCATGTAATCCCTGGTGGAATCTACCATCGCCAAGGCGGCCAGCATATCAATCCGCACGTGTATTCGGATATTCAGACAATAACGGACCACCGGCACCGTTCCGCGCATGGCGGCGCCCGCATCTACTTGGCAGATGAATTTCCGGAAAAATACCATAACCGAATTTTTATGGCCAATATCCACGAGCACGCTCTTTTGTCGGATATCCTGGAACCGAAAGGGTCTGGCTTCGTCGGTAAACACGGAGACGATACTCTGCTTGCCAATGATGGCATGTGGGTTGGGTTCAGCGTTGAAATCGGTCCGGACGGAGCTGTCTATATCTTGGATTGGCATGATCCGGATATTTGCGGGATGAGTACCATGCAAAAGGATACAGGACGTATTTACCGTGTTGCTGCCGAAGGTACGCGGGGAAAATCGGGATTCGATTTGGCGAAGCTATCCGACACCGAGCTGGTCGAGATGCAGATGCACCGCAACGACTGGTATGTGCGTCGAGCCCGCATCTTGTTGCATCAGCGAGCGGTTGAAGGATCGCTGTCTAAGAACGTACATGGATTATTGTGGGAACAGTTTCAGTCAGGTCCGGATACGGGACGCAAACTGCGTTCCCTTTGGGCCTTGCATGTTACCGAAGGCGTGAACCAAAAGCAACTGACCCAGCTGCTCGATTACAAAGACGCTCACATTCGTTCTTGGGCGATTCAGCTTTTGTGCGAGGATTTCAAGCCGGGCAACGCGGCCTTAAGAAAGTTCAAAACTATGGCGGCGGATGATTCTTCACCCGTGGTTCGCCTCTATTTGGCGGCGGCCTTGCAGCGCATTCCTGAATCGAGCGCATGGGCGGTCGCCCAGGGCTTGTTGAGCCACGCGGGTGATGCCGATGATCACAATTTGCCCAAGATGATTTGGTTCGGTATTGAGGGGAAAGTGGAGAACTCGACGAAAGTCGCCTTGGATCAAGCCCTGCAAAGCGAGATCCCAATGGTCTCGAACTTTATCGCGAGACGCGCGGTAGCCGCTAACGAGGTAGCCTCCGTGGTCGCCGCTATTGGTAGAGCCCGAAGCTCAGGACAGAGAATCCCGCTGCTCGAAGGGTTGCGTGATGGTCTCGCAGGCCAGCGTTACTTGGAAGGGCCGAAAGGATGGGCTGCTGTAGAGGAAAAACTGATGCGCTCTCAAGATAGCAAGGAACGTAGCTTAGCGCTTCGGCTCGGGCAATTGTTCGGGAGCGCCGAAGCCGGCAAGGCCCGGTTGGCCCAATTGAAAGACCCGAGCTCGGGACTGGAAGAGAGAAAAGACATACTGTTGAGTTTCAGCCAGGAGGTTTACGCTCCAGCCTTTGATACTATAATCGGATTTCTCGACGAGCCCGCCTTAAGGGAGCCTGCCCTAAGAGCGATCGCAGCCTATGATGATGATAGCGTACCTTCAAAGATTCTCAGTAGCTATTCCAGTTTTTCCGGCTTGGAAAAATCGATCGCGATCCAGACTATGGCAACACGTAGATCTAGCGCTTTGGCCCTATTTGATGCCTTGATAAATGGCGCAGTGCCTCGAGAAGACGTATCCGCCGTTTCGGCACGTCAGCTCAATCGAATAATCGGTCCCCGATTTGCGGATTTCTGGGGCTCAATCGAATCGCTTTCAAGAGATAAGCAAATCGCGATGGATCGATATCGCATCCTACTTACCGACGAGTATGTCTCCCACGCCGATTTGGTGGCCGGGAAGTCCCTCTATGAGCAGACCTGCGCCTCTTGTCATAAGCTGTATGGCGAAGGCGGAGAGATCGGACCTGATATCACCGGGTCGAATAGGGCAGACTTGGAGTACATTTTGACGAACATGCTGGATCCAAGCGGGGAGATTCCGGAAGGCTACCAGCTCGTAACGATAAATACGCAGGATGGCCGTTCCTATGCTGGGAACATCGCCAGCGAGGACGATAATCAAGTGACTTTGCGCATGATAGGCCAGAATGTCACCCTTGCCAAGTCCGACATTCTCTCGCTGCAGACGCTGCCTGTCTCCATGATGCCGGAAGGCTTGCTGGCGGCTCTGGACGATAGAGAGGTCCGAGACTTGATCGCTTATCTTAGAACCGAGCACCCAATTGAATGAAGAGCCGTATTTGAGAAGTTCCTAACCTGTAGGGGCGTCGCTTGCGGCGACCGCGTCAGGTGGATACCTATCTGCCATCAACGGTCGCCGCAAGCGACGCCCCTACAGCGGGATTGAATCACCATATTGAACAGAAGACCACATACTAAAAAAGTAGCCCAGCTCTTTTGCCTGAGTTTCAGTAAAGCTTTTAGGGGCTCTAGTGAATAGTTAGATTGAGTGAATAGAACCCTACAATGAAACCAATACACCCATTTATACTGATAACATTTGTCCTAGTCTCCACACAGGCAGTTGAGAGCCAACAACAGCAGAACAGACGACGAGCGTCCAACCCAACAGACGAGCAAATTCATCAGTGGCTTCCCGAAGGCGTTACTTTCGAGCCAAATATTGCCTATCGGGAGGGGAACGAAGCCTGGAAACTAGACCTGGCGATGCCAACCGAACCGGGCTATGAGCCGAGACCGGCTATCGTGTTTATTCATGGAGGAGGATGGCGCAATGGTGACAAACGGGCCGCAGGATTTCTTGACCCGACCTTGAGCTACGCGGCCAAAGGCTATGTTTGTATCACAATTAACTACCGTCTTTTGAAAGAAGGTTCAACGGCGATCGACCATTGCGTGGAGGATGTTAAAAATGCAGTGCGCTGGTTGCGAGCGAATGCCAAAACGTACAACGTGGATCCAGATCGGATTGGAGCAACCGGCAATTCAGCCGGCGCGCACTTGTCTGTAATGCTGGGTCTAGTTCCGCGAGATGCTGGACTAGAAGGTGACGGACCATACCAAGAATACTCGAGCGCGGTTCAAGCGATCGTCGCGAGCGCGACGCCTACTAGTTTTTTGATGCCTATGAGTGAAAGGGGCAAGGAACGCTTTGAGCGGGAAACTCTCAATCCCGATCCCGAGCGCGATAATCTCAGAAACAAGATTTCCCCTATTAGTTATATTTCTCCCGAGACACCTCCTATGCTTCTGTTTCATGAGGAATCCGACCGCACCGTTGGCGTGTATCAATCGGATACCTTCGTTAAGGCCCTTCGCGAAGCGGGGGCAAAGGACGTGAACTACGTCCTCTTTGGTGATGGCACGGGACACGGAACCTTTAGAGCGAATATCGCGATTACCGAACCCATGCGAGAAGCGTTTTTCGCCAGAACGCTAAATCACAAAGGCGAATGATAGCTATGAAAGTAGTTCGCAGCTTTAGTTGGCGAAAGCTAGCTACGATCAGCAGGCCACGCATTACCAATGTCAGGAAAATAAAAATACAATAACCCTTCATAGATCATGCCCACGACTCGCAAAATACTCAACTTCTTACTCTCCATCGTATCTGTCCCGTTCGCCTTCGCGGAGCGACCAAACATTCTCTTCATTTCCGTAGATGATATGAACACGGATTCGGTGGGCGTTTATGGTAGCCCGCTCAAAGATATTACGCCACACATGGATCAGTTGGCCGCGGACGGGATGCGTTTCGAATACGCTCACGTAATGGTGGGCAACTGCTACCCGGGACGGAACGTGATGTTCACGGGCCGCTCTTCTCACAGTAATTTGGTGGAAGGCTTTTATCCAATTCGAAATCCTCACTATCCGCACCTTGTCGATCTGATGAAAGAGGGCGGCTATTTCACCGGCATTTTTGGGAAAGTGGGCCACACCACACCTTACTCGCCGTATGAGTGGGATCTCGTTATCGGTGAAGGGAAAGAGAAAAAGGACTATCACATCAAGGACGCGGATGCCTACTTTCGTAGTACTGCCAGGGGCATAGAGGCGGCAGGTGATGCCGATAAACCGTTTTGTCTTCTGATCAATATTTCCGATCCCCACTTGCCGTTCTATCGATGGAGTCGCCGCCAGGAAATGGAAGATCCCTATGCCCCGAGCAAGTTCTACACGCCGGAAGAAGTGCCTGTTCCCGGCTATCTATCCGATACGCCTAACATTCGCAAAGAGCTGTCTCACTATTACATGTCCGTAAGCCGGGCTGATGATTGCGTTGGCGAAACCTTGCGGGCTTTAGATGAATCGGGCCAGGCGGAAAATACGGTCGTCATGTTCCTTTCCGACCACGGGATGCCCTTTCCTTTCGCCAAGACCTGCCTCTATCATCACAGCACGCGTACACCCTGGATGGTCCGCTGGCCAGGGCAAATCCAGCCGGGAACCCATGACACAGATCATATGATCTCTGCCCTAGACTTGCTGCCGACTTTGCTCGACGTTGCGGGGATCGAACATCCGAAGGGCCTTGAGGGTAGATCGTTTTATCAGGTATTGCGGGGAAAGAAGCAGCCTGAGCTGGACCACGTATTCAAAGAGTACAACGAAAGTTCAGGCCGACGTCGCCATCCCATGCGTGGCGTTCAGTCCAAGCACTTCAACTACATATTCAATCCGTGGGCTGCGGGCGGACGCAAATTTCAAGCGGCTGGGCAGGGGACGCTGACCTATCAAGAAATGGTCTCATTAGCCGAGACGGATCCAGCAACGGCTAAGTTGATCCAGCAGTACGACTACCGAGTCGTCGAAGAGTTTTTCGATGTCGAAAAGGATCCGGATAACCTGAACAATCTGATCAATAATCCCGAGTACCAAGACGAGATTGCTGCCCACCGAGCCAAACTAGGCGAGTTTATGAAGAAGACCAAAGACCCGGTTTATGCCGCTTTCCAGAATCGAGATAATCTTAGCTATCTCGATGGCTTTGTCGAAGCGCAGCAGGCAGAAGCCTTTCGGCGCCGAGACGCGGAAGGGGAGCGGGTACGGCGAGAGAATTAGGCGCGACTTGTATTATTAACATCTCTCTCCCGCAGTTGCGCATTGGCGTCAACTCAAGTCACTTTTGTTTTAGGAAGCTTGCTTGCGAGCGAATCGATCTTTTCCATTCCAGTGAAACAATCGCTCGCAAGCGAGCTTCCTACAGCAAGAAATCGGCGTTATTCAGTTAAGTTGACACCAAAGCGCATTCGCGGGAGAAGGGATCTAGCGAGGCACGAGCGAGTGGTTATGCATCCTCAGCCGAATAAGTAATCGTAATGAGCTCTTTGCCTCTTCGCGTCCTCTGTGTCCTCAGAGGTTTATCATCAGCGTATGAGGCTTGAACGGTTCGGTTGATTCCATTTGATCTTCGCCACCCAAACGCGGTTGTTAGCTCCTCGGCTTCGAAGTAAGTCTGAATCCTTTCCCACTCGCTCACTTGTGCGGGCCTCCTTGGAGCTGGCTTGCATCCACTCGGTCACGGTGACCCAAGTTTCGGATTCGCTGATCTCAGTCACGCCAAAGTTTCCTAGCCGGGCTCCGTAATCGGGAACCAAGACCTGCTCGGATGAGCGAATAATTTCTAAGGACTGTGTATCTACGCGAGCGATGAAAAGCGGCGCCCGGTGCCGCGTAACGTGATCGTTGTTGGCTCCGCGTCGCGTATACACCAGAAAGAGGGCGTCGCTATGGGAAACCCAGTGTTGCTGCGTATTGTAATTCCCCAAGTCGGACCCATCGTCGAAAGTCCACTTTTTAGGTTCACTGAAATTGAGGCCATCACCGCTAATGGATAAGTAGCCATGATTATCGTTTCGCATGGTGAGATAGAAACGGCCCTTGAAATGGGCGATGGATGGCTCGTAAAGCCCACGCTTGACCGGAACGGTCAATTCCGACCCGTGATCATGATAGCGAATCTCCCCGTCTTCATACCGGGCTCTCATCACGGTAGTCGAATACTGGCTACCTTCTGGCTCTTTGAAATAGAAGGGAAGGAGGAGGTCGCCATTAGGAAGATCGTACCTTTGGGCGCATCCCGCCCCGGCGTTTTCGAACCGAGGCTCGTCTGGCAACTCGACCGTTCGCCAGTTTGTCCAGCTATGCTGTTCCGGTTCGTATACCGCATAGGCGATACCGCGCGGTCGAACAGATTTCACCCGATTATTTTCGTAAACTACTGTGTGCCCGATCCCGATGAGCTTTTCTGATTGCGGATGCCAGCGAGGCCAGAAGTCGCAAACCGTGATTTCCAAGTCGTCTTGGCCCCTCCAGGAGAAGGGGACTCGGGCGAAGGAAGCATGCTCTAGCGGAGCAGTCCACGTCTCCCCTAGATTCCTTGTTCGCATTTCGTTGAGAGCGTAGAACACGTCCGACCCGGAGATATCTAATTTCTGTAGAGTCATGACGACCAAAGGCGGTTTACCGATCTCCGGCGGCATGGCCCCCGCCCGGGCGTGGACCCAGCAGAGCCGTCCATCAAACCCCTCTCGAGCCACGGACAGATCGATTTCATAGAGCGGATCCGCGCTAGCCCGAAGGATCAACGAAAAGAGGAGGAATACGAACAGGTTACGAGTCACGTTGTTGATCATAGGGATCGTACAATCAAGACGTCAACGCGTATGCTAGATATGATGACGCAAAATGATCTGCTCGTGCATCGAATGCCGCTACCCTCTTGACGCATTGGGGTTTCAGAGACTATGCATTGGCTATGTCTACCGCTTTTACGAATAGCAAAGAGAGCCTGGCCGACGCCCGACGGGAAACGACCGACTGGAAAACCCTGACGCGAGAGGAGCAAATCCGGTCGATCGAGCTGGAGGGGTTCGTGGTCTTGCCTGATCTATTGAGTCCCGAGACTTTGGATACAATCAGGGAAGAACTGGGGCGGCTCCCAGTCAAGGCGGTGGATTACAGCCCACATCAACGAACGTTTTCCAATGTTCATTGGACGGACTCGCCAACGGCCATCAAAACCATCGCTCACCCGGGTATGATCGAATTTTTGAGTGACCTGTTCGGCGACGAGCTCATCTGCGCGTCCTGCGCCTACTCCTGCGCCTATCCGGGGCATCCGGGAATCGCGATCCACACCGACTCCCAGCCCTACGGCTCCAAAATCTTCGGCCTTCAAGCCAGCTCCCCTGTACTGGCGCGGGTCCTCTACTACCTCGATGATCTCACGCCGGATTGCTCGCCCTTCAAGGTGATACCGCGTTCACACCTATCCATGCATCGAGACGGCAATCCCTACAACCGCTACTTGAGCCATCCCGAAGAATGTATGGTCACCTGCCGAGCGGGATCCGCAGTGGTGATCAACCAGAAGGTGTTTCATGGCAACTATCCGAATCACAGTGATCGTCTGCGCCGCATGCTGGCCATCGCTTACCGCCCGGCCTGGGCCGGCCCTATTGGCGAAGTGGAGGAACGCGATCCTCAGCAGGTGGCTAGGCTTCCCGAACAGATTCAGCCCTTCTTCCGCAGCCTCAATACCCGAACCATCGATTTCGATGTTCCCAACCGGCCCGACGATATGCAAAGCGAAGCCAAGGGGATCGCTCCTATTAGGTGGCGAGCAGTGTAGAAATCAATTTCTTGATAAATGGGATAGATTTGGGTCGCCCGTTTTTTATTCGCTTTCCTTCATGCGGCCTAAACCCGTGAAGGCGTCGACGAACATGACGATGACGAGGAACCAGCCATGGAAAACGACTGACCAGGCGTCTGTCGGATTGACGACAGGCAGCGATGGATAGCTATCGGTTAGGTTGGAGAGCGTGACGAAACCGATGAGGACGCCGCCGCCCCAGGGGAAAATGTAACCCAATGCGGAAGTAATGGCGTCGAGAAGGTTGGCCCGGCGATAGGGATGGATCTTCAGCTTCTTGCTGATGTCGGAGACGATGGGAGCCGCCGCGATTTCCGCAGCCGTATTGACAATGGTGAATACATTCAAGGTGGCGACGAAGCCGCAGATAACAAGCTCCGCCCGACGGGCTGAATCCTTGATGAAGCTGAAAGCGATTTCCTTGATTTTGTCGAAAGCCCCGCCCACGCGCATGATGTGGCTGGCTGAAAGTATGAGCATCGTCAATACAGCCATATCGACGTAGCCTCCGATACTGTCGGTTAAGGCCCCGTCAAGAGTGCCCTCATCGGCGTTGATGTAGATGATGTCGATCCAACTTCCCAATCCTGAAATCAAGATGATCGGCACGGCGGTGATCAGGCCAACCGTGATGGCGACAATGATATGGCGGCGTCGATGGCCAGATAGATCACGAGAGCGAAAGGAATCAGCAATATGGGTCCGAGAGGAGAGACATTTTGCGTTACGCTCTGATCCACAAGCTGCACGGGCTCGTCGGCTCCGCCCAGAAAGCTGTAGAGAGCCAGGGCCGGAATTGCCGCGGTGATGGCATACTTGAAGCGGGAGCGGACCACTCCGGGAATGTCGGTCTCTTTAGTTGTGGCAGAGACGATGGTGGTGTCGGAAACCGGGGCCAGGTTATCTCCAAAAGCGGCGCCCGGAAGGATGGCTCCGAACATAAAGACGGGATCAGCTCCGAGCAAGATGCCGGCCGGATACATCAGCGTGCAGAATGCGACGGTGGTTCCATATCCGGTTCCAACAGCTGAAGAGAAAAGAGCGGCGAGAAGAAAAGTCAGCCCTGTGAACATGCCGCCATTGACGTTGGAGGCCATGCCCAGCTAAACCAAGCCATCGACCAGTCCCCCCGAGCGCAATACCTGGGCGAACATCCCCGCCCACAGTCAGGCTACGATGGTCACCGTGCCGATCCGGTTGGCCATTCCAGTGTAGATCGCTTCGCAATAATCCCAGCGGTTGCCTTTGACGAAAATCATGGCAAGACCCAGCCCGATGACGATGCCCAGCGCCAAGCCTTGAACATCCGGCGCTCCGCTGAGGCAGATGGTGACGGCCCAGACGATAAAGAAGAGCATGGGTAGGGCTGAAACAGCGACTCCTCCGTTAAAAGCTAAGGGTTTCGAGTGATCCATAATCTGTCGTAATTGCTGTATACCTTTCAGCGGCAAAACTGGCTACCCAGACTCAATGTCCTCTTGTGTCTAGGACCAACCCTTATATGATATGAAGTGATGAACGAACGAAAGGCAGATGTTTCGATTCGGGCCTCGTCAACAGAGGCGAAATCGATACCTATTGGAGCCGCGGAACCGCTGCTTGCATCAAAAGGCGAAACGCAAAATATACACAGCGAGTTACAAAACGATGCTACCCCTAACAAGCTTCTAGCTTCAACTGTGTAGCAATCGATCGCCTGACCACCTTATGGGTATCAGGCCAGCTCCCTACTCGAATCAACTTCCTAAATCAACGTTCGTCCCGTTGCCCAGCTTCCAGAGATGAGACTCGGTCCGAATGTAGATGGTCTCATTTAGAATAGCCGGCGAGGCGAGAGACCGCTCTCCGAAATCGACTTGGGAACGCAAAGCCATGCCCTCCTTGGAAACGCCGATGGCGAAGTATAGGCCCTCTTCGGTCATACAGTAGAGCGTGTCGCCGGCGAGTACCGGGGAAGCAGAGAAATTGGCCTTAAGCGATTCCATCCAGAGGACCTCTCCTGTTTTCGCATCCAAACAGCTCAAACGTCCCGCATCCTCTAAAGCGAAGACCATTCCGTCTTTATAAACTGGAGACGGCGTTTTTGGCATGCTGCGATGGACCACCCACTCGACATGGCTATCCGTCAAATCTCCTGTGGCGCCGTCAAGGCGAATAGCGTAGAGGCTTGGGCGCATGAATCCTGTAGAGAAATAAAGCACGCCCTCCGCTTCGATCGGACGGGGGGTGATTGAGAAACCTACCGGAAAAGTGACTCTCCAGACTTCGCGACCGTCCTTAGGACGATAGCCGGCGATGATTCCGCTGCCCGGGCTGACGATTTCGCTACGGCCACGGTTGTTCACGACCAGTGGCGTCGAGAAAGAGAACTTGCGGTTCGCGTCGTGGTTTCGGGAGGTCTGCCATGCGAGCTCGCCGGTTCTAGCGTCGAGGGCCGTGACATAAGGCTTATCTTTGGCATCCTGATTGTAGACGAGCATGCCATCAACCAGTACGGGTGATCCGCCCGTTCCGTGCAAGGGCTGGTAGGCAATCTTTTGCTTCCAAATGATTTCTCCGTCGGAAAGGCTCATAGCTACGGTTCCCATATGCCCAAAATGGGCGTAGACGATGCCCTCGGAGACAAGGACCGTGGGGCTAGCCAGAGAGTTCTTGAAATGCATTTGAGATGCCTCTTCTTCACTAGGTTTGAAAACGGCTTTTTCCCACAAAAGGTCGCCGCGCTCGGTATCCATCGCCAATACGCTTAATGCGTAGTGGCCGCTTTCAGGTTCTTCACTCCCCGTGGTGAGGACAATCGTCCCATCCACGATAACTGGCGACGACCAGCCCTTGCCGGGAATACCCGCTTTCCACACGAGATCTCTCTCAAGATCCAAATTTACTGGGGCGTTCTTGGCATCGGAAATACCTTGGCCGGTAGGCCCGCGAAATTCGGGCCAGTCCTCCGTTCCATTCGCCAACTTGGCTGACAAGGAGATGAGGGTGAAAACAGTTAAACAAAAGTATCGAATAGATGGGTGGAGACGTTTCATCGTAGTAGGGACTACAATCAAGACCCCGAGTTCCTCGGCTGGCGAGCACGGGAATTAGAGAAAATGTCCATCCGTTGCTGCGAGCGACTAACCCAAACAGCTCTTGGAACGTATCAATGAATCAATTATACTTTGCTGAGCTTGAAGTCCCAGCCTTTACGGTACTCTTTGCTGATCAGCTTGTTGGCTTTTTTACTGTTTTTGAACCGCAAGTTGGGGCCATCCCAAGCCAGCTTCTTCCCAGGGAAGTGTAGACAGACATTGCCGAGCTGGATCGTTTCCGTGAAGGGGCCAGCGTATTTGAAATTCGATCCGGGATAGTCGTAGGGCTTGTTGCCGATCGCCGCTTCGCGAAATTCCGTGTGGTGGCCAATGGATTTTTCGTAGACACGGGCAGGTCGGTGATCGCCGGTCTTTTCTCTAAGCTTCGAGGCAACGGCTCGGTGAGCTGCGTCTGGAATGATGCGCGAGCTATCTCCATAGTCGCCGGTTACCAGAAGCGTATTCTCCGTTCCTACGTAGAGATTGCCTGAGTTGGCGAGCTCCGCTCCTTGGGCGATTTCTTCGAGACGCTCATGGCGGCGAGGATTGCCGTTCTTGTCGGTGTAGGCGTTGTCCGTTCCGTCGTACCAGTAGACATCGAAGCCGGGACGCTTGTCGGTTGCCCCGAAGGTCCACCTTAAGGTCGAGCCTTTGGGGAATGCGGAGTCGGTCATAGTGTCGACATTGAGCGCTTCGACATGGGTGGGATAGCCCGGGTCGAGCGACATGAAGATCGAGTCCATTGTATGGCAGGCCATGTCGGCGAGAGCGCCGCCGCCAAAATCGAGCCAGCCCCGCCAATTGAAGGGTAGGTAGGCTCCGCCGCGCTTCCGCGCTCTCTCGGCGTCGAGGCCGCGGTCACCTAAGTAAGGCCGGTCGGCCGCTGGGCCGAGCCAGTTTTGCCAGTCTAGCGTCTCGGGTACGGGATCCCCTCCTTTAGGAAGCTTGAATCCTTGCGGCCAAACAGGACGGTTGGTGAAGCAATGGATCTCTTTAATATCGCCCAGATGCCCGCCTTGAACATAGGCGGCGATTTGCCGGTTGCCTTCGTTGGCATGGCCCTGGTTTCCCATCTGAGTCGCTAGTTTGTAGCGATCGCAGGCCTTGGCTAGTTGGCGCGCTTCCCAAACCGTATGGGTTAGCGGCTTTTGCGTGAATACATGTTTGCCATGCTCGAGGGCCATTACGGTCGCTGGATAGTGGCTATGGTCGGGCGTGCCGATCATGACTGCGTCGAAACTATCGGCCGCTTTGTCGAACATCTCGCGATAGTCTTGGAAGCCTTTGGCCGCTTTCCATTGCTTGGCCAGCCAGCTATTTCCGCTCGATTCAAGGGAGGCGATGCCTTCGGGAATGTTGTTGTAGCGGCTGGTGTCGACATCGCAGTAGGCCCCGCAAATATCGCCATGAGTAATCGTATCGGTGATATGGCGCTTATTGATCCCGCCCACGCCGATGAAGGCGACGCGCAGTTTATCGCCCTTGCTTTCGGCGCTGAGGATGGCCGGGGCGCCGAGGAGGCTCACACTGGCGGCGGCAGTTGAAGATTTGATGAAGTCGCGACGGGATAGTTTGTTCATGGTTCGATCCTGCTCGAGTTGATCGGAAATTCAATTTCTTTATTCATTCCGCGAAAATACTGCTAAGATATCGACGGGCCTGGCCCCGCATCGGGCATAGGCGTCAACTCAAGCTCGCTCGGCCCAACGACAGGCTCAGGGTGGTGAGCTTTGTCGAACCAAGGTCGAGCTCCAACTTTTTCGACCTGTGTTGAGGGTGGAACGCGACGTTCTGGCGCGTTCATTTCTTCATTTTCTAGTTAAGTTGAAGCCATTGAAATGCAGGTGTGAAGAATGTCGCTTTTTTGCGGGCTGCAGGAGGGGCTTTAGGCCGCGATTTCCATTGGAT
>CAYOLG010000028.1:0-5342 GCA_964404745.1 uncultured Opitutaceae bacterium | reverse complement strand
CGGGATTAAGCCGCTCCTGCGCCCGACTGCCAGGATAGGTTTGTTAGCGCTACGATTTAGATTCTAGCAGTGACCACACCTTGAAATTGCGGTAGCGAAAGTGGGTCCACTGCATTTGCCGCAAAGAAATCCTCCCTGAGCCTAATGGCGGGCCATTGACTTCGCCGTTGTCTTCCCAGTCAATGATAAGGCGGTCGTCGACGTATAGCCTTACATGGGCCTCATTCTTGATCAGCGTTATTTTGTGGACTCGATCGCTCTCATGATCGATCCCCGGAGGCCCTTCGCTAACAATATTCCTGCCCGGGTTCTTCCGCAAGCGAGCTACAGGCCTTGCGGGCAAATTGGGATTATGGGCATAATAGGAAATATGATAGTTTTTTAGGGCGCCGTTGTTGTATTGGCTGAACGTTCCATCGCGTTTCGGCAGTAATGCACCCATTACGTCTTCGCCCTGCAGTCCGGTTGCTGCGAAAAATACGATACACAATCCGGCTTCCAGATGCAGGTTCTGCATTTCCCATTGGGCCATGAAGTTGGAAGGCAGCGTTTCGGGGCACCAGTAAACGTGATGCATCTCCTCATCAGGCGAGCGCATCTCCATCCAGCCATTTGCGAACTCCACTTGGCCGGGGCCTTCCATAACCCAGCCCTTTACGCTCTCCGCGGTATCCATCGCTGAGTGGTAAACCAGCGTGTCTGTCTCTACTCCGAAATCAAGTGGGTTTGGGGCCGCGCCGAGCGAACAGGCGAATGCCAACAACAATACAGGCAGGTTGGCGGAGGGATGTCGCCGGCGAGTAAAATCCATTGCCGATAAATAGTTTGAGGTCTTTTAGATGCAACGCTATAGAAGAATCCGCCGTTAGATGCCCGGCAACTCCAGGGCTCGCTTTACGTTTTAAAGTGGAATGACTATTATCAATCGACGCATCCTCTTGCTGTTTGCCGCAATCGCTTTGACGGCATCCGCCGAAGGCGACGAAAATGTCCATAAGCACCTTAAGGGCCTCGCTTTCGACAAAAAGATGGAAGAAGCGCGGGCTCTTGCAGATAGCTAGCGTGAGAAGCTAGAGGCAGATGACCCCGGGTTGCCGGCAGCGCTTTCCTGGGTGGCTCACGGGGCGAGTTTTGCCGAAGACAGGAAGACCGCTCAGAAATACGCCCAGGACGAATTGGCTAAGATTTCCGCCGGACCCAAAGAGTAATTTTAACTATGGTCATTGTCTAGGCATATCTAATGAGGCCGAAGAATGTCATTGAATAGTTGATGAATTCGGAAGAGGGCCAGACATCAGAACTAACGCTTGAAGTTTCACAACTGCTAGCGCTGCTCACCGAGTTTCCTGGGTCGGGCCCATATCAGTCCGGTTGAAGAACGCGATCCCTACCAGGCTGCGGATCTTCCGAGTAGCGATGAACGTTGTGAATGTACGGAATTGGAGGGAGTGACGGATTATAATCGATACGAGTGAGTCGAGGGGCCTAGATTTATGAATTTGGCCCCGAAACCTTAGCCAGAATCGCTCATTATTCCTCCTTTTTGGAAAAAACCAAGGGCAAGGCCACTTTCGCGACGACCGGTTTGCCATTGGCGGTGGGCGGATAGAACTTCCAATTCCACAGCGCGTTTTGGGCAGCTGTGAGGATTCGTTCGTCCAAATCGATCTCTGCCGATTGCAATATCGGAGCGTGAACCTCGCCGTTCATATCGATGTAGAATTCGAATACAGCCTCCTGCCCAACATCGTCGATTAGTTCCGATGGAATATCGGGCAACGGGGCCTCGAAGGGGGTAGGCAAGGCATCCAGTTCTGAGGGTGACGCGAGTCGAATTGAATCCTTGGCGAATTCTTCGTCGGGACCAAAGACGTGCTCGGACATGTCGCCGGGGCCAGCCGTCATCCGGGCCGTGCTTTCCGCGGCAAAAAGCACCTTGAATTGAAACACTTCGCCCCTCGGCTGATTGGGAGATCTAGCCCCTTCGAAATTCCAGCCCTCGATTACTCGCGCAATCGATTTTGCGAACTCCCAATGAGTGGCCTCAACAACTAGCCAGTCAATTAGCTCCCCAGTCTCCGATACGACTACGATCAATCGCGTCTTGCCACGCGTGATACCGACTTTTATGAGGGAGTCGGGGAAAACGGGAAGCCGCGTCATTTCGACTTTAGGCTTCCACCCCTTCGATGCCGCATAGGCATTATCTGCGACATTGATTCCGAACAGGGAAATCGCAGTCGCCAACAACGGAAGAAATATTCTCGTTTTCTTGAACAGTCGCACAATCTGAAATGATGGTTTAGTGAGGACGTAATGTCACTCCCAATCCGAATCGAGAGGAACTCTTTCCTGCTTGGACCGAAATAAAAGTGCGCGAGTAAATATGCTGCCTGTAAGGATATAAAAAAGCAGCAGCTGCCAGAGCAACTGCTGCTTGAAAACTTTTATAAGACCGTTTTTTACAAGGAATCTCTAGTACTTGAGCGTGTAGGACGCTTGAATGTTGCGACCATCTGTCAAGTACTCGTCTCGAGTAATCGAGATACGGTCCATAGCGTTCGCTACGGACAAGGCTACTTTGTGATTCCGATCGCCCGTCGACCATGAGTAGCTAGCGGCTAGTCTCAGATCCAAAAGGTTATCGGCCATGAGGTACCAGCGGCGATCGCTGTCGTTGATCCAATTCCTATCCTGGTGTCGATAGCCATCTTGTCCTTTGTATGACAGGCCCAAATTCAAGCCCTTCAGATTTCCCTCTAGAAATCGGTAATTTGCAGACAAGGCGTAGGTCCAATAAGGGACCTTCCTGAATGCTTGTCCCAAAAGGTACGCATTTTGGTTAACTACGTGTTCCGTGTCGCAGGTTCCCCATGACGCCCGGAAGCTGAGATTGTCGTTGACGCGACCGTTGGCAAAAACTTCGTAGCCTTTTGCCGTGTCCACGCCTCCGGGAACGACTGTTGATACCAAATCTCTGTAGGCGTCGCGAAACGCAGACACTTCCTCGGCAGTGAACGGGCCTCCGTTGGCGTATTCTACGCCAACTTCGGGAACATTCGGGAGTCCAGTCGTCGAGTTTATGGCATCTTCATCATAAAGTGGATTGTTGATCCTGATGTTGAACTTTTCGATTTCGTAGTAAGACACCCCTACGTCCACTTTGTCATTGAGGATAGTTGTGCGGATGCCAACTTCTTGTCCTTCGCCCGATTCATTGGGTAGCGGAGCGCGGCTTGCATCCGTGTAGAATCCGCCCTTAGGATTGAAGGAGGTCGAATGACTTCCATAGACCATCGTGCGTGGGGTGATGCTATAGTTGACGCCGACGTTATAGGTGAGATCGTCCGCCGTATTGACCGATGCCGAATCGGCTCGCAAATCGAATTCGTTCACTCGGGAGTCGTCGTATCTCGCGCCCATCATTACCAGTAGCTTGTCGTCGATGAATTTGGCTCGGTGCATCATGAAAATGCCTTCGACATTCGTGCGATAAAGCAGATTTCTAGTTATGTTGTCATAGCCGGGAGCATAGGTCGCAGGCGAATATTCTCTGAAATCTCGATAGATATTGAAACGATCAGCATTGAGGCGATCGATCTCTTCCTGAGGCAATGTGGGGCGAAAATCGAAGCGATCCTTGTCGGTGAAGCTCTTATCGAAGGTTATCAGAGTCGTGTGCTTGCTCTCGCCAACGTTCCAGTCCATTGTCAAATCGATGTTGAGAGCCCGGCCGCCTTCGTTGATCTCATTGTACCTCGGATCGCCTTGGCTATCCCAGCGGACGAAGTTCAAATTCTCGTCGACTCGAATAGTCGACCCTGCGCTCGATGCATTGTTGTACGGCTGGTCCTGGTTCTGGTTTCCATACGCGACGCGCAAATTGACTGAGTCGCTGAATCGGTGGGTCCATTTCAGGCTGTAGGCTTCAATATGACGTTCGCCCCACCAGTATTTGCCTCTGGGATTGATGTATCCATATTGTTCGACGAAATCGGTTGCAAACAAGCCAACATACCGCCCTGATCGAAGCTCGATTCCATCGTAGGTTCCTGTCGCATTCGTCCGCATGACGGGGATACCTCGGCCGCGATTGTTGCGCCGCATCATGTGCTCGAAGTCGAGAGTAATCTCGTCATTCTCGGAAAACTTGTGTTTCAGAATGGCCCCGATATTGCGGGTTCGCTCATAGGTGTATTCCAAATCGAAATCGCGTTCGAAATAGTTTCCTCCTACCAGAAGCGCCGTCTTATCGCCGATTGCTATGTTTTGTTCCAAGTGAATGCGGTAGGTGTTGTTTTCACCATACTGCAGATTCATCTCGCCCCCGTTTTCGCCGTAGATAGGCGACTTAGGGATAAAGTTGACTAAGCCACCCGGCTCGCCTCGTCCATAAATCGCCGCGTAAGGACCCTTGATGACCTCAACGCGGTCTATGAATGTCTTATCTATCGCTCCGTTTCGATAGAATCCGTCTCGCAAGGCGTACCACTGGGCGAAGCCGCGGGTCGTATTTCCACCGCCCGCGCCGGAGTGAGCTTCCGATGCTCCGACATTGGAGAACTCGGTAATGGCCTCGGAGGGGTCCGTGAAATGGAAATCATCCAGATAATCCATTGTCAGGACGTCGAGGGAAAAGGGAAGCTCCCGAACTACCGCCGCGATTCTCGTCCCGGTTGAAGATTGGTTAATCGAGTAAAGGCTGTCTCCGGAGTCGGAGCTAACCTCGAAAGGACTCAGCTGGATTAATTTATCTTCGTCTTGAGCCGATATGCTGGGATAGCTCGCTAAAGCGAGGGCAAGCAGCCCTTTGCAAAAGCTGCTAGGTTTTTGTGTCTTTTCGTTCATGGGCATAGTTTTATTAGGTTTTGAAGTTGCTTCGTTGCTGTTGATCGGTCCACTGGTCCGCTCTTCTCTCAAAATGGCGTAAGCGTCAGTTGTATGGGCTTGAACGGTATGTCAACCCGTGCCTCCGAGCAACAACTCCAGAGCCTTCACAGGAGTGTGCCTCCCTCGGACGGATCTGGTTGTCGCTCCATCGACCACTGAGTCCGAGAGCAGAATTTGGATTTCTCCCTGCAGGGCGCCTTACCGCAGCGTCTCGATCGAGGCCCTCAGTTCTCCAAAGCAGACAACGATTGGCCATAGGAGGACGCTCATAAACGATACGCTCCTCCTCCAGACCAAAAACTGGAGCTTTGCAGAAGTAATGGGTTGTAGTGAAGTTCACGAGAGTAACGATTTTTCAGCACCGTCCTATTCGCCTTTCTACAAACCAGTGCAAGAAAAATGTTTTGTTGTCCCTGGTTTTGCCGAGCTACACGCTGTCTCTGTAACATTTA
>CAYOLG010000027.1:44867-65195 GCA_964404745.1 uncultured Opitutaceae bacterium | reverse complement strand
AAATGGCGGAGAGAGCGGGATTCGAACCCGCGGTACAGTTTCCTGCACACACGCTTTCCAAGCGTGCTCTTTAAACCACTCAGACATCTCTCCGTAGACCGAGATTGGAAGGGTGAGACGAATGGGGAAAAATCTGGATGCGGGCAACCCAAATCTCACTCTTTCTTGCCGAGTTGTTCAAGGCCCGCTCGCGGCGCGATTTCTTCAAAACTCGCTTGCATGTTGAATGCCCCCCTTTAGGTTCGGAAATTCGTAGCGTTCCTGGTTATGGTATCTCCCAATCAAGACATCGGATATAACAGCAAGGTCGAGGGCGGCATCGTCGTTTCCAAGGCCGACGCAGTAATCAACTGGATCCGTAAGCATTCGCTCTGGCCAATGCCTATGGGCCTAGCTTGCTGCGCGATTGAACTCATGGCTGTCGGAGCCTCGCGTTTCGACATTTCTCGCTTTGGAGCGGAGGTTATGCGTTTCTCGCCCCGCCAGTCGGATGTCATGATCGTGGCAGGTACGGTTACCTACAAAATGGCTCCGGCCTTGCGTCGCATCTACGACCAGATGGCCGATCCCAAATGGGTCATCGCCATGGGGGCTTGTGCGTCCTCAGGAGGAATGTACCGATCCTATGCAACGCTACAGGGAGTGGATCGAATTGTTCCGGTGGACGTGTATGTAAGCGGATGCCCGCCGCGCCCGGAAGCGCTGCTGGATGCCTTGATGAAGCTGCAAGACAAGGTGGGTGGAGAGAAATCCGCCACAAATCTCACCCGGAGCTGAAGCAGTTCCCTCCTATGATAGCTCAAGATCTCAAATCAGCCCTTCAAGAAGTTTGTCCTGAGCTCCAGGAAAGAGATTCATTGGACTGGCCGGCATTCAATTGCCCGACTGCATCGCTTGTCGAGGTCGTTAAAACGCTCCGAGACAACCACGATTTTGATGGCTTGATGGATGCCACCGCTATCGACAACGGCACGGAAGCCTCGCCTCGCTTTACCGTCGTCTACCACCTGTATTCCTTGAAAAACCATGTTTACGTTAGGATCGCCGCTGAGTGCCAAGACGACGTGAATCCGGTGGCCCCATCTCTGTGCGCTTTGTTTAAAAGCGCTAATTGGATGGAGCGGGAAACGTTTGATATGTTTGGCATCCACTTTGAAGGCCACCCGGATATGAGGCGCATTTTGATGTGGGAAGAGTACCCGTATTATCCACTCCGCAAAGAGTTTCCCTTAGCTGGATTCGAAGAAGAGCTTTGGGATCAGGAAATCGCGGCCGAAACCGGGACCAAGGTAAAGCCAGCCCCGATGGCCGGCGGTCCTTTCGTTGCTCGTCAGTCCGCGTTCGAAGGCGAGCGCGAGCCGAAAGCCAAAGACGAGAGCTGGAACGAAGCTAACGAAAAGCCAGAGTAGGCGAAATCTAACTAATTTTAATCGAACGAAGACCCTCCCTTTCCTCTATGCCAACTGAAAAAGCAGAATACACTGCCCCGGATTCGGGGGCCAAGACCGCTGCGGCAGCTCAAGAATTCGAGACGGAGCATTTGGAAATGTCTATGGGCCCATCGCATCCGTCGACGCATGGCGTGTTGCGACTCAATTTGGAGCTCGATGGGGAAATCGTCAAAATGTGCGACCCCGTGCTCGGGTATTTGCACCGTGGAGACGAGAAGATTGCTGAGAATATGACCTACAACCAGTTTGTGCCCTACACGGACCGGTTGGACTACCTAGCTCCCTTGGCCAACAACGCCGCCTACGCCATGGCGGTCGAGAAGCTGGCCAATCTCGAGGTGCCAGAACGTTGCCAGGCCATACGCGTAGTGACGAGCGAGCTGGCGCGGATATCGGCTCACTTGCTCGGTCTGGGAGCCTACACCATGGATGTGGGAGCCTTGACGGTATTCATGATTACGTTTACCGAGCGGGAGAAGCTATACACGCTTTTCGAGGAGCTGACGGGCGCTCGTCTTACTACGAGCTATTCGCGCATCGGTGGTGTAACCAGAGACATGCCAGACGGATGGATGGACCGGGTTTTGAAATTCTGCGAAGAGTTTCTGCCGCTCTTAGACGACGTCGAGGCTCTGCTCACCCGAAATCGTATTTGGTTTGATCGTACAGCCGACGTTGGAGTCATCTCCAAGGAAGATGCCATCTCCTATGGTTTGACCGGTCCCAATCTAAGGGGTTCGGGCGTTGATGTGGATCTGCGCCGGGACGCTCCGTACAGTGGGTACGAAAACTACGAATTCGAAGTTCCTTTGGGTGAAAATGGCGATTGCTATGACAGGTACGCGGTCCGGATGGAGGAGATGAAGCAAAGCGTTCGCATCGTTCGTCAAGCGATTGGCTCGATGCCGGATGGCCCTTTCTACGCGGAGGAAGCGACCAAGATTTTCGCCCCGAGGAAAGACAAGATTCTAACCTCGATGGAGGAGCTTATCCAGAATTTCATGATCACGACTGAGGGACCGGATATGCCGGCGGGCGAAGTTTATTTTGAAGCGGAAAACCCGAAAGGGGCCCTAGGATTCTACATCGTATCCAAAGGGGGCGGCGTTCCCTACCGAATGAAGATCCGCGGTCCCTCTTTCAACAATTTGTCCATTCTGGAAAAGGTCTGCGTTGGCGGCATGGTTTCGGATATTCCGGCCATCTTGGGAAGCCTGGATTTCGTCATGGGCGAATGCGATAGGTAATCGAAGAGGCAAGACTGAGGAATGAAGCGTTTTTGGAAAGGCAAGAAAATCGTTGAGGCGATGCCCCTTCTTAAATCTTAAATCTCATTTCTTAATTCACATAGATGGAACTCAAGCCAGAGACTCTAGCAGAAATCGAAGAAGCGATTCCCAAGTATCCGGAAAAGCGCAGCGCGGTGATGCCGCTCCTTCATGCGATCCAGAAGGATCAAGGACTGCTGACTAATGAAGCGGCTGAATGGGTAGCGGAGAAACTGGAGATCGAAGCGATCCATGTGCTTTCCGTAATTACCTTCTACCCGTTTTTCCGGCAGCGCCGAATCGGCAAGCGCCACATTCGCGTATGCCGGACCTTGTCTTGCGCCATGGCGGGAGGCGCCAAAGTATGCGACAGAATGCTCTCGGAATTCGATACCGATTTGAACGAGGTTTCCCCGGACGGAGAGGTGACTGTGGAGTTTGCCGAATGCTTAGCGAGTTGCGGCACAGCTCCCGTTATGCTGGTGGATGACGAACTCTACGAAAACCTGGACGAAGAAAAGGCCAAAGCCATTTGCGATCAGATAAAAGCGGAGGCGGCGCAAGCGTAGTTATAATGGCGGTACATCCTAAAGAGCAGAGAATAATTCTCAAATACGCCGATGAGCCCGGCTATACCCCGGACATCGATTGCTACATGCGGCATGGCGGCTACGAGATACTCAAGAAAGCCGTGGGCATGGACAAGCAGACGATCTGCGACGAGGTCAAAAATTCCCAATTGCGCGGCCGCGGCGGAGCCGGTTTCCCGGCAGGCGTCAAATGGAGCTTTGTCGATCGCAAGTCAGGCAAGCCGGTTTATATGGTTTGCAATTGCGACGAATCCGAGCCCGGCACGTTCAAGGATCGTCAAATCGTCCACAAGGATCCGCATCAGCTGATCGAAGGAATCATGATTTCCTGCTTCGCGACGGATTGCGCAAAAGCTTTTATCTACATTCGCGAGGAAATGCCCAAAGGGGCGAGGATCCTGGAACAGGCGATCAAGGAAGCGAAGGAAAAGAATTTCGTTGGCGACAATATACTAGGTTCTGGATACAACTGCGACATCGTGGTGCACCGCGGAGCGGCGGCCTATATCTGCGGCGAAGAAACGGGGTTGATCGAGTCGCTGGAGGGCAAGCGGGCCAATCCGAGAATCAAGCCGCCATATTTCCCTGCCGCTCTGGGCCTGTACATGTGCCCGACAATCGTGAACAACGTGGAGACGCTCTGCAACGTTAAGCACATCCTGGAAATGGGAGCAGAGGAATACGCCAAGATCGGCCGACCCAACAATACGGGTACACGAATTTGGTGTGTTTCTGGTGGGGTCAAGCGCCCGGGCTACTACGAAGTAGCGGGCATCACTTTGGGCGAACTGGTCTACGATATTTGCGGAGGGCCAAAGGAGGGCCGGACGATCAAGGCAATCATCCCTGGGGGATCGTCAATGAAGATCCTGAAAAACGGGGAGCGATTCAAAGGCAAGGACCGCGATGGCAACGAGTACGATTGGGGGATAGAGGATATTCCATTGGACTATGACGGGATTGCCGCGGCCGGTTCCATGTCGGGATCGGGCGGGATGATGGTTCTCGATGACACGGTGGAAATTCCCGTGGCCCTGGCTAATTTGATGGCATTTTATTCCCACGAAAGCTGCGGGCAATGCACGCCTTGCCGCGAAGGATCGTTATGGCTTAAGAAAATTACCACTCGCATGGTGCATGGCCAAGCCCGCCCTGAGGACGTGGACTTGTTGCGATCGGTGGCGGATCAAATCGAAGGGCGGACCATTTGCGCCTTTGGCTTCGCGGTCGCTTGGCCGGTGCAAAGCTATCTAGACAAATTCGAGGATGAGTTTAGGGAATTCGCTCAAAGGCATAGCCATTTGGGCGGAGATAGAACGGCGGCAAAGGAACTCGCCTGCAACCACTGATACAGCGAATGGATGTTCAGCAAACGCGATAGGCGCCTCTAATGGAAGACAAGGACAATCTAATTACAGTTAACATAGACGGCCAAGATTTGCAGGTGCCGGCAGGCACTAACATGGTTGAAGCCGCTGCCATGCTCCGAAAGGAGATTCCCCACTATTGCTATCATCCCAAACTTTCGATTGCGGGGAATTGCCGCATGTGCTTGGTCGAGCTGGGAATGCCAGGGCGTGACCGGACGACGGGCGAACCGATGCTCAACGAGGATGGCTCTCCAAAGATCATGTGGATGCCGGGTCCAGCTATCGCCTGCGGGACGAAGGCGGCCCCGGGGATGCATATCAAAACGGACTCGGCAAAGGCTTTGGAGTCGCGCGAGGCGATCACGGAATTCTTGCTGATCAACCACCCGCTCGATTGCCCCATCTGCGACCAGGCAGGGGAATGCACGCTGCAGGAGTTCTCGTCCAAGCATGGCCGTGGGTACAGCCGTTTTATTGAGGAGAAGAACGTCAAGCCCAAGCGAACGCGCTTAGGGCCGAGGGTGACATTGGATGATGAGCGTTGCGTGCTTTGCTCTCGATGCATTCGCTTTTGTGATGAAATTGCCAACGATAGCGTGCTGGGCTTCACGGACCGGGGCAGTTATTCAACGCTTACGTGCTTCCCGGGCAAAGAGCTGGCTAATAATTATTCTCTGAACACTGTGGATATTTGCCCGGTGGGAGCGCTGACGAGTACCGATTTCCGTTTCAAGATGCGGGTCTGGTTTCTCAAAGAGGTTAACAGCATCGACTTTGAAACCAGCGTAGGGGCCAACACTGTGGTTTCGGCTCGCGAGGGAAAGATCTATCGAGTGACTCCGCGGAGAAACGACGAAGTTAACGATACCTGGATAACGGACTCGGGACGCGAATTATATAAGATCGTGGAAGCGGAAGATCGACTAGCTGTTTGCTCGATCGCTGGGAACGAGGTGCCGGCAACTGAGGCGATCGCTAGAGCGAGCGAGATCCTTCAGGAGGGCGGCGTCGCCATCGTCGGCTCAGGCCAGAGCAGTGTGGAAGAGCAGTTCGTCCTCAAGGCGCTTGCGAAATCGGCCAACGCCAGTAGGGTCGATCTGGTTGCTAGATATGGGGAAGATGATGGCCTGCTTATGTCTGTGGATCGGAATCCCAATGTTCGCGGCGCTTTAGTAACGGGCTTGATCGATACATTGCCCGAGGAACGGCTCGATGAACTGGGTTCCAAAATCGATAGCGGAGAAGTGAAGACCGTATTTTCGGTCAAGGAAGATTTAATCGACGCGGGGCTGTCCGACGAGTGCCTATCTAAAGTTACGATCGTCTACTTGGGAACGCATCGAAATGCGACTTCCGAGAAAGCTGACGTAGTCTTGGCGGGACTGACCCAGTTCGAAAAATCCGGCTCGGTCATTAATCAGCAGTTCCGTATCCAAAAATTTAATCGTGTCGTGCCGGGTCCCCGAGGATGCATAGAAGATCTGTATGCCCTGGCCACCATAATAGCGAACATCGAGAATGAAACATTCCCCTCTACTGTCGGCTCCATTTGGACGCAGATCGCTGGCGAGATCAGCCAATTGGCGGAACTGAGTTTCCAATCTCTACCCGACCAGGGCAAAGTTCTGGATAGCAGCGCTTTTGAACATCTGCCCTTTCGGGAAGGAAAGTCTTTACACTTCGAACCGAAGCAGGAAGCGGTCGCCGCTGAATAGCGAGCCTCGAGCCCTATGGAATTGAATCCCATCATTGTTAAAATCGTTTACGCCTCGATCGTAGTTGTCGTAATCATGACGTTGTGCGCGTACGCCGTGCTGGCCGAACGCAAAATTTCGAGCTGGATTCAAGGTCGAGTGGGGCCGAACAGGACCGCCCTGCCGATTATCGGTGGAATACCCATCATAGGGCCTTTCTTAACGAGACTGGGCATTTTCCAGCCGCTGCCAGACGGATTGAAATTCCTTTTCAAAGAAGACGTGGTGCCCGCCCATGTTAACAAATTCTACTTCATCATGGCTCCGGTTCTGTCCTTGGTGCCCGCTCTGACTACGGTAGCTGTTGTACCGTTCGGACAGTTTGTTACGGAGGCTGGTGAAGTAATCCCGCTGGTACTGGCAAACGTCAATGTGGGCTTGCTCTTCCTTTTTGCCATTTCATCGCTCGGCGTTTATGGCGTGGTGCTTGCAGGTTGGTCATCGAATTCCAAATACCCGTTTCTAGGCGGTATCCGGGCCTCCGCTCAAATGATTTCCTATGAGCTGGCTATGGGAGTGTCCGTGCTTCCGGTATTGATGTGGGTGAATGCTCCGGGAAGAGAGGGAACGATGAACTTATTCGATATCGCCCAGGCTCAAAACGGATTCTGGTTCGCTATGTGGATGCCGGTGTCGGCGATCATTTTTCTCGTGTGCCTGTTTGCGGAAACGAATCGACTGCCTTTCGATATGGCCGAGTCGGAGACGGAGTTGGTGAGCGGATTCCACACGGAGTATAGCTCTTTCAAATTCGGCCTCTTCTTCGTAGGCGAGTATGCCCACATGATTATCGGGTCCTGCGTTTTTACTTTGCTCTTTCTCGGCGGATGGAACCCGCTTCCTTTCGTGACCTTGGAAACGCTAGGCATGGATAAAGGCATTCTCGGAGCTGCTTTATCAGTTGGCATCTTCCTTGGCAAGATGTGCGCCATGATGTTCTTCTTCATGTGGATACGCTGGACGCTTCCAAGATTCCGCTACGATCAAGTTATGCGATTGGGTTGGTCTACGCTACTGCCATTATCGATCGCCAACTTGGTAGCCTATGCCCTAATAATATTTTATTTGGATACAGGCTTATAGACCCTAGATAGAGAGACCGCCGCTCAACGCCAACTTCAAGCATCACAAATATGTCGATTGTAATAAAAAGAAAGCCACTGACTTTGATGGAGAAACTCTATCTTCCGGAGATTGCCAGGGGGCTTTCCACTACGTTTCGCAGGATCTGGGAAAAACCGGTTACGCTGGAGTATCCCGAGCAGAGGCCGACGATTCCGGAAGGCTATCGAGGCGTGCCTACTTTAGTCAAAGATCCCGAAGGCCGGGAGAAGTGCGTTTCTTGTCAGCTCTGCGAGTTCGTTTGTCCCCCCAAAGCGATACGTATTACGCCTGGAGAAATATCGGAGGATAGCGACTATGTTCATGTGGAAAAGGCTCCCAAGGAGTTCGATATCGACATGCTTCGCTGTATTTATTGCGGAATGTGTCAGGAAGTATGCCCGGAGGAAGCCATATGGTTGCAAAACCAGTTTTCCATGTCCGGTTACACGCGGAAAGAAATGGTAAACAACAAGGAAAAGCTCTACGAGCTCGGCGGCACGCTTCACGACGAGCACTTCAAATGGAAGAAGAAAAAGGAAGCCGCTAAAAAGGGAGACGGGCATCACTAGAACGAGAGGGTCGCGCGATACACGATAAGCATGACGGACGTTTTCTTTTACATATTCTCAACCGCAGCCCTAGCGGCCGGCGTAGGCGTGGTCGTTAGTCGGAACACAGTCAATGGAGCGATGTTCCTCATAGGAACCTTTCTCAGCATGGCGGCCATGTTTGTGCTGCTAGAAGCCTACTTCCTTGCGGTCATTCAAGTACTGGTGTATGCGGGAGCCGTGATGGTGCTCTTCCTTTTCATCATAATGCTCCTGGATGTGAGGGAATCCGCTGCTAAGAAAACAAGTGTCTACACCTGGGTGGCGAGTATCGTCGGACTAGCCATTTTGATCGTAGGGGCCGTATCGATTGTTTCGGCCGAATCGATAAAAACGAAGGCGGCTGCACTTCCGGAGCCTAGCGGCGCCAGTCTCAAGCCTTTTGGCTACGAGCTTTTCACGACTTACTTGCTACCCATGCAAGTAACGGGATTCCTGCTTTTGATCGCCATGATAGGAGTGATCGCCTTGAGCAAAAAACTGGATACAGATGGAGCGGCAAAATGATCGGGCTCGAACACTATATTATTGTCAGCAGCCTGTTATTTTCCATCGGCTTTTTCGGAGTGCTCCTTCGGAAAAATACGCTGGTGATATACATGTGCCTCGAGCTGATGTTGAATGCCGCGAACTTGGCCCTAGTTGCATTCTCGCGATACCACGGAGGGATGGGGGGCAACGTATTCGTCTTTTTCACCATTACCGTAGCGGCAGCAGAGGTGGCTGTCGGCCTAGCAATAATCGTGGCGCTGTTTCGAAAACGGCAAACTGTGGAGGTCGAAGAGTTAAACGCACTTAAGAATTGATGGGTTCAGAATTATACGCATACGGATTGCTGGCGATCCCCTTGTTTTCCGCTACAGCGATCGCTTTCTTTTTTCGCAGGAGCGGCGGTATCGCGACGGGCGTTTCGATCGGAGCGGCAGCCCTCATATTGGCGACGGCGTTGCATCTGATATTCAAGGTCGACAATTTCGAATACAATGCATCCTGGATCGAAATCGGCTCGTTTAGTGTCGATTTCGGTTTCCTGATCGACGATCTGGCCAAGCTAATGCTCTTCGTCGTAGCATTTGTCGGATTCCTTGTACATGTATTCAGCTATGGATACATGAAAGATGATCCGGATCGGGCCCGATTTTTTGGCGGGCTGTCGATCTTCATGTTCTCCATGCTCGGTCTTGTGATGGCTAGCGGATTGGTGACGCTTTTCATCTTTTGGGAACTGGTGGGATTCAGTTCCTACATGCTAATCGGATTTTATCTGGATAAGCCCAGCGCGGCAGCCGCTTCAAAGAAGGCGTTCATCGTAAACCGAGTGGGGGACTTCGGTTTTCTAATTGGAATCGTGATGGTGTTTTCCTACTTCGGCACTTTCAGTCTTTCTTCTTTAGCGGGTGAATTCCACGAGGATGCATCCCTTTTGGATTCCGCCTCAGTGACGGCTATCGGATTGCTTCTTTTTTGCGGCACGGTTGGAAAGTCTGGCCAGTTGCCATTGCACGTCTGGCTTCCAGACGCGATGGAAGGCCCCACGCCTGTTTCTGCCTTGATCCATGCGGCAACCATGGTCGCCGCTGGCGTATTTCTTTTGTGCCGCACTGGATTTTTGATGACGGCTGATGCCTTGCAGGTGATTACTTGGGTAGGCGTAGCAACGGCTCTGGTTGCCGGATTCACGGCTATCGCCCAACGGGACATCAAAAAGATCCTAGCCTATTCGACCGTATCGCAGCTTGGCTATATGGTAGCCGCTTTTGGTCTAGGTAGCCTGGTGGCTCTGGGTGGTGGAGAAAGCCATGGGCACGCAATAGTCACCGGAGGCGTCGCGGCAGCTATGTTTCACCTGACGACACACGCATTTTTCAAGGCCCTGCTTTTCCTTGGTTCAGGTTCCGTGATCCATGCCTGCCACCATGAGCAAGATATTTTTCGTATGGGTGGATTGAGAAATCGGATGCCGATCACCTTTTGGACCTTCACGATCGCATTGGCGGCTTTGATTGGAACGCCATTCATTACCGCGGGATTCTATTCCAAGGATGCCATCTTGGCTCTAGCTTATCAACAGAGCTCGCCAGCGTTTTTCTGTCTGGTCTTAGGAGCCGTGTTAACCGCCTTCTACATGATCCGCCTTTGGAAAATCGCTTTTCTTGGGAGTCCGAAATCTGAATCAGCCGAGCATGCCAAAGAAAATAGCCTAGTAATGACGATTCCGCTATGCTTGCTGGCGATCGGATCAGTTTTAGGAGGCTTTGTATGGGCGTATCCTCGAGCGTTGAAGCCCATTATCGAGGTGGGAGAGAGCGTCGCTCACGGCGAACACCACACGGTCGTCGCAATCTTCAGTGTCGTTGCCTGGACGGTCGGTCTTGTCGGGGCCTGGCTCATTTATCGGGGCGGGGCGGAAAAGGATAGTCTAGAATCGTCGGCGAAACCTGTGTATCGGGTTCTCAATGAAAAGTTCTATTTTGATCAGGTTTACGATTGGTATGTCGCCAAGGTACAGCAACCCGTAGCCATGACGCTGCACTTCTTAGAGCAAATCGCTCTTTCCGGGCTTATTATTCGCGGCATGGCGGGAGTAGCTGGCTTGATTGGAATCGGTTTGCGCTCCTTGCATGTCGGTAGCCTTCACAATTACGTGTATTGGTTTATTGGAGGCCTTGTACTTTTTTGGGTTTTGGCTATAGGTATTTTCTAACGGTTCGGGATGTCCTCTAGATTCATTTTATGAACGATTTCGCTTCACTAGTTCACTACTCCATAGCCGTCCCGCTCGTTTTGGCTTTCATCACTTTGTGGGCGAAGAATTGGGGTCGGCCCGCCGTGCAGATTGTAGCGGTAGCGGGATTCGCCATTCCTCTGATCTTATCATTGTTCGCCTGGATTGCCTACAATCCTGCCGAGCCAGGCGGATACGCGTTTGTCAGCAATTTGGATACAGGTTTGAGTCTTATTGGAATTAGTCTGCATCTAGGATTGAATGGCGTTAGCCTGCCCTTGTTTGTCATGGCCGCCACCGTAGGATTGGCAGCAGGGCTGTACGCTGCTCAATCGAAAGCGGATAACCTGCACCGATATCTTTTCTGCTTGCTCGTCATGCATGCAGGCCTGATGGGGGTCTTTGCCTCAATTGATATCTTCTTTTTCTACTTTTTCCACGAGCTAGCGTTGATTCCTACCTTTATCATGGTGGGAATTTGGGGAGGCCGGGATCGTAATTACGCGGCGATGAAGATGACGATTTATCTGACGCTGGGGGCCATGCTTTCGCTTGTCGGCCTGATCGCCATTTACGTAAAGAGCGGGGCGGGATCGTTCGACTTGATCACGCTTAAGGCTCATCTGGCCGAGGCCCCGTTGGCCGAGTCCATCCAAAACTACGCTTTTGGTTTGCTGCTTTTCGGGTTTGGAATCCTCGTTTCCCTTTGGCCATTGCACACCTGGGCTCCACTAGGGTATGGGGCAGCTCCCAGCTCGGCAGCCATGCTGCATGCTGGTGTACTTAAAAAATTCGGTCTCTATGGTTTGATACAAGTGGCCATTCCTTTGCTGCCAAGTGGCGTTAGCCTCTGGGAGGGCTGGATCGTTTGGCTGGCTCTAGGCAATGTGCTGGTTGTCGGTTTTATTGCCATGGCCCAAAAGGATTTGAAACAGCTTATTGGTTACAGCTCTGTTATGCACATGGGTTATGCTTTTCTGGGTATCGCGGCCATGAGCGTTCTCGGAGTGGGTGGCGTAGTTATAATGATGGTAGCTCACGGACTAACCGTGGCCCTGCTGTTCATGCTTTCTACGATGGTACACCATCGCACGCAAACATTCGAGATTGGCGAAATGGGAGGACTAGCGAAAAAGGCTCCAGTGTTAGCCGCTTTTTTCGTTTGCGCGATGATGGCGAGTATCGGTTTGCCGGGGCCCGGACTGGCCAACTTTTGGGGAGAGATTTCCATTTTCATGGCGGTCTACGAATTCAAGAACTGGCTCATTTTCGCTATAGTCGCGGGCATCGTTATCTCGGCGGTTTATGGATTGAGAGCTATCGCTGGCGTTTTCTTCGGGAAAGAGTCGGATGAGTTCGTCGAGTCGCAGAAAGAGGTCTCGGTGGTCGATATGAGTTGGAGTGAACGCGTCCCCGCCTTGATCTTGATCATCCTGCTGTTTTTCGTCGGCTTCTTTCCCAAGACGATCACGGAGTCGCTCAACGATTCCCTTGAGCTGGAACCCGTATACGCGAGCGAAAAGCGATAGCGACTTGAAGATACCTGAATAGCACACGTAATGTCCACCGAATACCTACAACAAATAGTGGAATCGAATAGCTGGGGAGCCATCGGGCCGGAGTTGGCCTTGGGTATTCTCGCCTTGCTGCTGCTTGGCCTCGAGATTGTCCTTCCTAAAGTCGCTCATGGAGTGATCCCCCGCGTCGCGGTAATTGGGCAACTGGCGATATTAGTTAGTCTCATTTGGGGAGGCATGAGCGATGTTGCGGTAGGCGAAGCTTTTGGCGGCATGATCCGCTTCGATGAAACAGGGCAAGTTTTCCGTATCTTTTTTCTAATCACATCTGTATTGGTGAGCTATCTTGGAATCGTTAGTCTCGATCGAAAGACGCTTCCTCAGGTCGAATATTTCCACATATTGCTAGTGGTAACGGCGGCCTTAATGCTGCTGGCTCAGGCAAACCACTTTGTAATGCTCTTCGTTGCGTTGGAAACCGCGACGGTGGGTTTCTACATCTTGGTGAGCTATTTTAGGGATACCGTGGTCTCTTTAGAGGCGGGCTTGAAGTATCTGATCATGGGCGCCCTTAGCTCGGCGATCCTGCTTTTCGGTATCGTTCTTCTGTATGGAGCGGGAAGCAATCCGGCCTTAATGGCGAGCAGCACGGATCCCATGAATTTCGGGAATCTCTCCCGATTTTTGTCAGCTAATCAGGCGGATACGCTAGGGCTATTGGGCATGCTCTTGGTCCTTTCGGGAATCGCTTTCAAGATCGGTGCATTTCCCTTTCAAATTTGGGTCCCAGATGTTTATCAGGGAGCTCCCACTCCAACGACAGCCCTTTTAGCGATTGCCTCGAAAGCGGCGGGATTCGCCATGCTCATGCGTCTAGTTGACGTTTTTGATCCGATCGGCGATTGGATGTATCCGCTTCTTTCGGCTCTGGCTATTTTGACGATCCTGTTTGGAAATTTGGCTGCCCTGACTCAACGGAATCTCAAGCGACTTATGGGTCTATCGGGAGTCTCGCATGCTGGATTTCTCTTGCTGGGAGTTATCGCCAGCCGAACGGTTGAGTGGGCCGGTACGGCAGTGATGTTTTATCTGTTTGCCTATCTGCTGGCGTCCATTGCGGTTTTCGCGGTGATGGCTCACATCGATGGGGCCGGCGATTCGGAGTTGAGTCTGGACGATCTCGGAGATTTGGCCAAACGGAATGGTTTTCTCGGTTTGGCTCTGGCAGTAGGTGTCGGATCTTTGGCCGGGATTCCGCCATTAGCTGGATTTATCGGCAAGCTTTTGATTTTTGTGGCCGCTTTTCAAGCGGAGCAGTATGGCCTCTTAGGTGTTGCTGTTGTTGGAGTTGTGATCTCGATCTACTACTATTTTGGCATCATCAAGGCCGCGTTTTTCGAAGCGTGGCGATTTAGCGAAGATGAAGACGAAGGAAGAGAGGAACCGGTGCCGGGAGCTCGACTAGGTTTCTTCGGTAAGGTAGCTATCGTCGCTGTGGTTGCGGGAACGATCGTTATAGGATTTTACCAAGCGCCGTTGAGTAGCATGCTGGCAGGCGGGTAGCCATTTTTCCGGTCGTATCGCCCGAAGATTTCAGGTAGACAGACTTTCCGATTCCTTTTGAGTCGCGGTTGGTGTACAGAGTACTCGTGTTATTGATGCGTCATATTGTAGCAGCTTTAGTAGTCGCCACACTGGTGATCACCTCATGCTGGGGAGCGAATTTACGGGTAGACGCTTCCAAGACCGTAAAGCCGCAATCCCTTCAATTGAAGAAGCTGAATACCGAGAAGAATTCCTTTTTACAGCAGAAGCGGTATTCTGCGAATCGACTAAAATTCGGCCGTTCTCGCTATCAAGGCATAAAGAAGACGCCTTCGATAAATAAAGCGTCGGATTCCATCAGCAAACTTAGCCAAGCCAGCACAAGCATAGGCCAGAAAAATTCCATGAGCCAGCCGCGACTGCTGGACCAGGTAATCAAATCATCGGATGCCTTCGAAAAGGCCTACCATGAAGCGCTTACTTTGGAGCTTTCCAAACGGGCTGCCGCTCAAGTAGAGAAGTCGAAAATCAAGAAGAAGAAGGTCAGTCAAAGGGACATAAATCGCGATGCTAAGGCCCGGCTGGGAAACGAAGAGGGTTTCCGAATCCAGCGGTCAGTCGAGAAAATTAAGTGATCGGGGATTCGTCGACGGCTGACTTATACCATTTCCCAAAAAGAATGAGTAAATGGTACAATTAATTAGGCTTCGTTGCGAATTTTTTCTTTCGCCGCCTCGCAGTCGTCTTCAATGCGTCGTTTCTCGCTAGAAATCTGCTTACGAATCGCCCCTGCCTCCTGCATATCGCCTTTAGAAATGGCATCGCCCAGTTTTTGCTTGAGGAAAATTTCCCGTTCAGCCGCCTTGGCCCGGTATTTTTCGTCAATCTCGGCCAAAGCTTTTTTCTGGTCTTCCGAAAGAGGTTTCTCTTGCGGCTCTTCGCTGTTCAAGCGCTCCATGGCTAGTTCGTAAGCGGATTTCATAATGGGGTAGCAGTACCAGCTTTTTCCGGAATTGCAATCAATCTAAATAATACCGGCAGCGAGGCAAAGGCTGGCATACGATACGGGAAACAGGGCCAGCCATCGGATGCGAAAATTCCAAGCGCGGTTGTATCCATAAAAGAAAAATACGAGTAGCGCTAGAGCTAGTCCGAAAAGTATGGATGGCGAAGGATCCGAGAAACGGATGTGTGTGTAGCCCAACCTATCGATAGTTTCCAGGCAATTTTGCATCGTCCAGATAATCAAGTGGGCAGCATGATTGAACAGAATCGAAATGGGAGACAAGAATAGCGTCGCGAAAGCGAGAGAAAGAAATCCGGATATGATGGCCAAGGAAGCCAAGGGAAGCATTATTACATTGGCAAACACTCCAAAAATAGAAACTGTATTAAAATAAATAATACTAAGCGCGGAGGAGGCAAGGAAAGCCGCGAAGCTAATAGCGAAACTGTTGATGAGAAAACTCCCGGCTTTGTCCAAGGCCTTGTGTCGCCATGTCCATAGGTCTCGCGGCAATCCATCGAATGGAGCCCACTTTTTGCAGAGAGCCTTGCCCATCGGAACTCCGTATAGCAGTATGGCGGCCACTGTCGCATAGGAAAGCTGAAAGCCGGCCAGAAACAATTGCAGGGGATCGACCATAAGGCAGATAAGAGCAGAGAGTATGAGAGCGTTGAGCGAGGCCGTCTGTCGTTTACTTGAAAGACAGAGGTAGTAGCAGGCGATCATCAGCAATGCTCGCCAGGCCGAGGGAGCCCCTCCAGTCATCATGACAAATAGAGCTATCAGGGCGATATTCAGTATGGGCGCCCATTTTCTGGGTACCTGTATCAGAAGAAACAAAGCGTGTCCGCAAGCGGCGATCACGCCGATATGCAGCCCGCTAATAGCGAACAAGTGCATGGCTCCGTTTTCGAGAAACAGTTTTTCCTGCTCCTGCCCCAACTCGCTCTTCATGCCAAGCATCATCGCCCGATAGGGTCCTGATTCGGATTCGGACCCGCTGAAACCGAGTTGCAGTGCATGGCTGGCCTTCGATCTAAGCTCGTGAAACCACCGATTCCAAGAACTGCGAGGCTCTTCGACCGAGATGGCCGTTGCTCGAGTAAAGAGGCTAGCTACTCCCGAATTTCGGAGATAGGAAGAAAAGCCATGATCGCTTGCATGCGCATCCAAAGGAGAGAGGATACCCCTGGCTGTGAGCATAGATCCGATGGTTAGAGTGTCTTCGAACTGCTGCCCTTTTACAGGCGCTGCGGAAAAATAGGTCTCACGATTTTGAAGAAAGTTGAGATGGCTATCGGCAACGTTGATGCGGGCAATGCCACGGGCTTTTGAATGCGTGGATTCGTATAGGCGGGAAACTTCCAATACAAGGGTGGCTTCCCTCTCTGGGTATTCACAAGAGCTAGGAAAGCCCTTGTCTATTTGGACGATGTAGACATATCCGGCAAACGCTGTAGCCGGCAACAGCATTGGCACCCAAAGCGCGAAGCGCCGTTTAGCGGATTCGGTAGCCGCGAACGCGAAAATGATAGCGATAACGTAGACGCCGGGATGAATCTCTGCAGGGAAAACGCGTCCGGCGATAATTCCGAAAGCAAAAGGAGCGAGCAGCCAAAGAAGGGGTATGCGATTCGGAAATTCAGCAGTCATTTCCAGGAAAATGGTTGATAAAGTTCGAGCCTCTAATGGACAAGGGCTGTTGCATGCCTGCTCTAAGGTATCGCAGAGCATTATCGACGGCCTCATCAACTTCTAGGCCTTTGGCGAAGCCTGCCGTGATGGCTGAGCTCAGAGTGCAACCGCTACCGTGAGTATCAATATCAAGAATACGCGATTGCTCGTAGGTTTTTACGGGCTTTCCGGGCAGTGCTAGCGTGTCGAAAAGTTCATTTCCGGGTAGATGGCCTCCTTTGATTAGAAAGGCAGCTTGGTAGGTCGCGGAAAGGCGAAGAGCCGCTTCTTCGATATCCGCTTTGCTAGTCAGTTTTCGCTCAATTAGAATCTCGGCTTCGTCTAAATTGGGGGTGACCAAAGTCGCCAGGGGGAGGAGTTCGCTCTTGATTAGGGAGATTGCCTCGGGCTTTAGAAGGGTTGTTCCGCTAGAAGCGACCATAACGGGATCGACGACGATTCTCGGTTCCAATGATAGTTCGTTTAGTCCGCGACAGACCACGCTTATGATCTCGCTGCTAAAGAGCATGCCGATTTTAACGGCGACGGGCTTGTAAAAAGAGTCTACCTGTTTAATTTGGGCCGCAACGTCCTCAGGGGGTACGGCATGTATCGCGGATACGCCTTCGGGGTTCTGGGCGGTAATGCAAGTTAGGGCGGTGGTGCCGTAGACTGCGTTGGCAGCGAAGGTTAACAGATCCGCTTGGATACCCGCGGCCCCGCCTGAATCAGAACCAGCGATAGATAGAGCAATGGGAAGCGACTCGGAAGAGGTACTCGATTCCATGAAAGATTACAATGCGGCGATGCTTGCAGCAGATCAATGCTTCGTTTTCATAGAAGGAATCAAAAATGAACCGCAGGAAGAGCTCTTTTCGGGCGAAGAGGAGCTAGCTATGATGAGGGCCGGCTCGTCGCCGGAAAAAACGATCCCATCTGTCGATCAGCCCTTGGCAGCAAGAATGCGACCCCGAAATCTCGGCGAGGTCGTGGGTCAAAGCCATATCCTTGGCGAAGGAAATTTGCTGCCCAAGCTGGTTAAGTCTAATTCATTCGGTAGTCTGCTCTTCTATGGCCCTCCCGGATGCGGGAAAACGAGCCTTGCGGAGGCTATTGCTAACGAAACCGACAGCCAGTTTGTCCGGGTCAATGCGGTCATGTCCAATGTGGGCGAGTTGCGGCAGATACTAAGCGCGGCTAGGCGTAAGGAGAAAAAGGATACGGTCTTGTTCATCGATGAGATCCATCGTTTTAACAAATCTCAGCAGGATCTGCTGCTCCCCGATGTCGAAGAGGGGAATATCCGTTTGATTGGGGCGACTACCCACAATCCAGGATTTTATGTCAATGCGCCGCTCTTGAGCCGCAGTCATTTGTTTCGTCTAGAGCCGCATTCAGTCGAGAACATGGTAAAAGCCTTGGCCCGGGCGCTTGAAGATTGCGAGAGAGGATTGGGCGACCGAGGCCATACGGCCACGACCGAGGCGCTGCGTGGGCTCGCTAAATTGAGCGATGGCGATTTGCGCCGGGCTTTTAATGCCCTTGAAGTAGTGGCTCTCGGATTGGAGGCAGGAAAAGCTATTGATGAGGGGGACATCTCGTTATTCGCCAAAGCACGGCAAATCAGGTACGATGCAGACGAAGACGATCACTACGATACGATTTCTGCGTTCATTAAAAGCATGCGAGGTGGTGATCCCGATGCAGCCCTCTATTGGCTGGCCAAGATGCTCGCCGGAGGTGAGGACCCGCGATTTATCGCTCGAAGACTCATAATCTTCGCGTCCGAAGATGTTGGCCTAGCGGATCTCCATGCCTTGCCGTTGGCTACCGCCACTCAGCAAGCCTGTGAATTTGTGGGGCTGCCGGAATGCGAAATTAATCTGGCCCATTGCGTCGTATATGTCGCTACAGCGCCCAAAAGCAACGCGTCGTATGCTGCTTTAGGCGAAGCGAAACGCTGTCTATTGGAAAATCCGGTACAGGAAGTGCCGAAATGGTTGAAAGATAGTGGTGGATCCGCCTCGAAGCGCTTGGGGCATTCCGATGATTATCTCTACAGTCATGGTCATCCAGAAAATATTTCAGGGCAGGAGTTTTTGCTTGAGCCTAAGGAATTCTACTTCCCTAAACGGGTAGGCTCGGAGACAGCAATCGCCGAGCGACTGCAACGATGGAAAGCATTGAAAGTTTCCATACAGTCAGAGAAGCATTCCTAAAAAAATGATCGTAGACCACATCGATAGTTGGCAGAAATATCTGCTTGGATCCGCTTGGGAAAAGGCATTCGCGTTTTTGACTGCCTTGGACTCGTCGGCTCCCGAAGAAGAAACGAAGATCGATGGCGATCGATTGTTTGCCAGGGTGATGAGCTACGAGACGAAAGACGAGACTAGCTCCGATGCTGTACTGGAAGCGCATCGACGATACGTAGACATACAAATGGCCTTGATCGGTAGCGAGCGTATCGCTTGGTACCCGACACCCTCCTTGCAGGCAAAAAGCCCTTACGACGAGGAGAAAGACGTTCAGTTTTTCGTCTATGAGCGGCCAGCGGATATTCAGGTGAGCGTATTTCCGGGGACCTTCGCCTGTTTATTTCCACAGGACGCTCACATGCCGCAGCTTAAGTCGGATGCCAAGGGTGGCGAAGTTAAGAAGGTCGTCGTCAAAATAGACCTTGATTTGCTGACTCTCTAGGCTTTTGGGCAAGCGGTACTAATTTTTCCCAAATCTAGAAAATCTAAACAGGCGAAGAATCGAACGCTCGTCGTGTTTTGAAGAGGCGACCAGCTCATAAGGTTGAGGCAGGTTGGCGGGCCGATGGGTATTGGTCCCAACTTTGGCCAGAATGAAGTTTGGCCGGCAGATATCGAAGTCGAGTCCTTCTAGGGCGTTGCCTTCATAGCCCTGTAGATTGAGCACCAGTAGTTCGAAGTCGGGACCGAAATCGGCCCGCTCGAGGATGTTTCGAGCGATGTCCGTCGTTATATAGGAGACGCGTTTGCGTTTTTTTTGTCCGAACAGGGGCTGGACGGGTTTGCCCGAAAGGCGTTCCTGGGACTCTTGGCGGATCGCTCGCTTGATGGAAGCGGATGGGGGCTTCCCATGCACCTCGATGAACGAGTCTTTTAGCCAATGATCGACGACAGCGACATTGAGAACCCGGCTGCCTTTACGGGTTTTGCGGCACTTGTGAAAAAGATGGGGCCAGGGTTCGATCAGCAGGCCTTTCCAACCCCGGACCTTCTCTAAGTAGAGCGTAAAGCTGTCTTTTCCTCCATCCTTGGCTCCGAATTCGACGAATCGACCGTCGGGACGATCAAAGAAAGGGAGAATCTGAGCCTTGTGCGATGGCGAGTTCAGCGCCCCCAAGGAAAATAGGCTGCGAATTCCCCCTACACCGGAAGGCTTTGTCTGGTTGATTGGGTTTTCCACTGAGTGTGTCGTACACTAGGTGAAACGGCAGCTCTGCCTCGCAGTTTAGGGATATTGGCGTGGTGTAGCGATTTGTTTGATTTGGTGAAAAAATCGAACGGTCCAGCCTACTCGGAAGGTAAATTAATTATGAACTGAAATACCCAGTAGTTTCCACTATGGGTCGAAAGTGCCGCAGCCTGATAGACGACGAACTCTCGATTTCGTATACTCCCGGCAACACGTTCCTCAAAAGCGATGAAAAGGAATTTTGTAAAAGCGGCATTGACGATGAGCCT
>CAYOLG010000027.1:0-44767 GCA_964404745.1 uncultured Opitutaceae bacterium | reverse complement strand
GTTCCTCAAAAGCGATGAAAAGGAATTTTGTAAAAGCGGCATTGACGATGAGCCTAGCGAGCAGTCTGAGTGTCTCTAGCTGGGGCATCATCACCAGCGATACAGTTGGATGAGGCGAGCTTAACGGCGTTGGCTTCGCAGTAGACTTTGGGTCTGTCAGCTATGTTTCGGATCTTAGTACAGGTGGTCTTCGATTCAATCGGGATTCCGGTACTGGAGGCACGCAGATTACCACCGAGGATCTAGAGATTGGGAGCGAGAGCGAATTGAGTTTCGATTGGATGGTTGTTGATCAGTCCTACTACACTGAGCGTGCCCTGTATAAATTGATCGGCCTGAATGTTGTGGCTGATGTCGAGCCTATCACTCTTCACCATGGCGTTGGGATGGGAAGCGCGAGCGGCTCGGTCACGAGACTGGTTGGTCCAGGAAGCTATCAGCTTCAGGTCAGAACGGCATGGGATCCAGTAAACATCGGGATGTACGATTTTACGCTCAGCAACCTGCAAATCACCCCGCGCCTCGATGTCCCCGATTCCTCTCTCGGATTTCTAGGAATTGCATCGATTCTTAGCCTTCTCGGAGCCCATCATCGCTTTGCCGGTAGCAGTCGTTAATTATCTCCCTTCAGACTCTCGTTAATCGCAGTTAATATTCTAAGTAACAGTGCGGTTCGTGGCCCGAGGTCGCGGGCCGTTCTGCTTTTTGAAGTACGCTTGCTTCGGAGGCGCGGACTGTCACTATACTCAATCGATGAACATTCCTCTGGTTATGACTGTTATTGGGCCTGATCGCCCGGGATTGGTCGATTCCGTAGCTTCACTAGTGGAGGCGCATGGCGGCAACTGGCTCGAAAGCCGCATGTGCCATCTAGGAGGCCAATTCGCGGGTTTGCTCCAGGTCGAGATTCCAGAAAGGGAACGAGAAGCGTTGAAGGCTTCACTCACGAGTTTGGGGTCCGATAGCCTGGAAATCGTCGTCCACGAAAGCTCCTCCGACTCCGAGAAACGGTGCGTAGAGGTAGCTTTTGTGGAAATTGTAGGTCAGGATCGTCCGGGGATCGTTCGCCATATTTCCCATGCCTTTGCCAGCAAGGGCGTTAATGTGGAAGAGCTGTCGACGACTCGCTATAGCGCTCCGATGTCGGGCGAGACGCTTTTCGAGGCCAAGGCCAGGGTCTGTTTGCCGGAATCGTGCGATTCGGACCAATTGCGAGACGAATTGGAATCGATAGCAGCAGACCTTCAGGTCGACTTCCGCTACGAAGCGATATCCGCGTGAGGCGCTTTGTCAGGCGCGGTCAAAGCGCTATGACACAAGAAAGGCTTTTCAAATGGTCCATTTAACTCCAGGCTCTATCTTTAGTTCTTAACAAGCGCATCAGGAGTGGCAGCCGCGAGAGTGGCAGCCTGCCAACCGAGTTCTTTAGGATCTACGGTGGATTCGGCTTTCGGGCCGGATGAGCATTCGAGGAGACCATTTTGCCACCCTTGGATGAAAAAACCTACTATCTTGGCCCAATCTTTGCGGAACTGGGAGCCTGGAGGCAAACTCCCGACGCGTCTTTTGTTGAAAAAGAAAAAGACCGACACGTAACAATGGACAAGATACATGGATTGCCTCTTCGGATTTCTTCGGATAATCCGAATCATCATTTGTGGAACAATAACGGCGTTTGGTGGCTGCACTATACCGTTTATCCGACCCCGCATACCGCGGAGAGAGTCCGGAAGAGTCTGAGGACGCGTTCGCTGGTAGAAGCTCGTCGTCGCCGGGACCTCTACTTCCGCAATTTGAGAAAACTGACGGACCGGGCCTGCGCATAGAAATTAAAAACGAGTTTGCCCCACGCCTTTTGGCACTGTGGCTAATCTCCTTTATCGTCGCCTAGGTAAAGTTCGTGGGTAACGAAAGCGGATCAATCGTCGTATTATGGGAGTAGATCTCCGATATTGGTCCAATGATACGCTTAATTCCACTCTTGTGCCTCTCTTTCACCGTTACGATTGTTAACGGGTTTGCCAGCGAACCTCCGTTGGATGTCGAGTATATCGACGGGGAACACGTTTACATCAAGAATCCCCAATGGCATCAGAAAGAAGGAGGGAAATGGCTCTTCACCTGTCGTCTTGAAGCAGCCGCTGAGCGTCTGGTTCAGCCAGTTGCTCACTTGCACTTCTATCACAAGGAAGAGACTGAGGAGGAAGAGGAGCGTATTGTCTGGGAAGAGGCCGGAACTGTTTGGAGACGCAAATTTGACCGAAGCTACGGTAGCCGTAATGCGAGTTTCGTTCGCGTTTTGATTGATGCCCTTCCGGCCGACCTGGATTCTCTGACGGTGGAGTTCAAGAACGAGCCGCCCGCTTCGAGCTAGGTTTCCAACAGTAAGCAAGGCGAATAGTCCCGCGCTCCCCATGGCTGGCGCGAGTAACTCTCCTTTAAGTCATTAATGGCTATTGATTCTCGGACACTCATCGCTAGAGTTTCTCTAATATGCGCGTATTCATTCCCTGTGAATCGTTAGCCACGGAAACTCGTGTGGCCCTCATTCCAGAATCGGTTCAAAAGCTGTTTCAGATGGGGGTTGCAGTCGTTGTCGAGCGCGGAGCCGGCCTGAAAAGCAACTTCCTGGATACCGACTACGAGGAAGCTGGAGCCACTATATCGGATGACCGGGTCGGAGAGTTGGGCAAAGCGGATCTCGTAGCTCGCGTCCGTAAGCCGCCAAAAGAGGAGATTTTGACCTTAAAGAGTGGCGCATTCCACGTTAGCTTTTTGGATCCTTTTAATGAAACGGAGCTAATCGATTCGATGGCTGCTGTCGGCGTGACTGCGGTAAGCATGGAAATGATTCCCCGAACGACGCTTGCCCAGAAAATGGATGCCCTGAGCTCTCAAGCGAATTTGGCGGGCTATTTCGCGGTTATTAAAGGGGCAGACCGATTGAATCGGATTCTGCCTATGATGATGACTCCAGCTGGAACGATATCGCCGTCGCGGGTATTCGTTATAGGGGTGGGTGTTGCCGGGTTACAGGCTATCGCTACGGCGAAGCGATTGGGGGCGAGAGTAGAAGCATTCGATACGCGTCCCGTCGTTGAAGAGCAGGTCAAGTCGCTGGGAGCCAAGTTCGTCAAGATTGATTTGGGCGATACCGGGCAAACGGATCAAGGCTATGCCAAGGAGCTAACTCCCGAGCAAATCAAGAAACAGCAGGAAGGTATGGCGAAAATTTGCGCTCAGTCCGACATTGTGATCACCACGGCGAAACTATTTGGGCGGCCCGCCCCGAAAATCGTTACCGAAGAAATGGTGGCCGGTATGAAGTTCGGGTCAGTTATTGTGGATTTGGCTGTTGAATCTGGAGGCAATGTTGTCGGGTCGAAATTGAACGAGGAAGTTCAGATCGAAAACGGGCCCAAGATAATTGGCATAGGCGCTTTGGAGGATCGGGTTGCCGTGCATGCCAGCCAAATGTTCTCTGCCAATATCTTCAATTTCATTGAGCATTTTTGGAACGAAGATCAAAAGACGATCAATTGCGACTTGGATGACGAGATTCTTGCTGGATGCGTCATCACTCATGGAGGAGCGATTGTACACGAGAGATTTAAAAAGAGCTGAGCCTTGTTTAGCTCTGAATAATCGATGCAGCAGCCCCTAATAGATAATTTATGGATTTAGTACTCTTATTTTTCATTTTCGTGCTCGCCGCCTTTTTGGGCTTGGAGCTCATTTCCAAAGTGCCGTCGCAGTTGCACACGCCATTGATGTCGGGGTCGAACGCGATATCGGGCATCACTATCGTCGGGGCGATGGTGGCGACCGGGGCTAATGGAGATGGAACCGCGGGAATGATTCTTGGCCTTCTGGCCCTGATCTTCGCTACGACAAATGTAGTAGGCGGTTATTTGGTGACGGATCGGATGCTCCTGATGTTCAAAAAGAAAGGCAAATAGAGCGCCATGGAATTCGATAGCATCATCAATTTAGCGTACGTAATCGCCGCGACCCTTTTCGTCTTCGGCATAAAAATGCTCGGCTCTGCCGAGACTGCCAGACGCGGCAACATGATATCCGGGATCGGGATGCTCATCGCAGTGGTTGTTACCTTGCTGGATCGCGAAATTCTGGACTATAAGTGGATCGCGGCCGGTTTGATCATTGGCGCATTGATAGGCGGTATCGCTGCCCGATTCGTTAAAATGACATCTATGCCGGAGCTCGTAGCTCTATTCAATGGATTTGGCGGCCTCGCGAGTCTGCTGGTTGCCTGGGCTGAGCTCGAAAAGATCGAATCGCTGGGCTGGCAGCTTTATACGGGGCAAATGGGGACTCCCGCTCAATTCAGTTCCTTTGTCATCTACTTGGCCATGCTTATCGGCGGTGTGACTTTTACGGGTAGCCTGTACGCCTATGGAAAGCTCTCAGGGAGGGTCTCAGGACGAGCATTAGTTTTCGGCGGACAAAAGTTTCTGAATATATTACTGCTTGTCGCCATTCTCGGAATAGGGGTTGTGTTTACTTGGACCGAGAATCTGGATACGGCCTCATCGCTATTTGTTATCGGCGTTTCTTTGGCTTTGGTATTCGGGATTATGGGAGTGATGCCAATTGGTGGTGGCGATATGCCAGTAGTCATATCCTTGCTGAATAGCTGCTCCGGTTTAGCCGCGTCTGCCGCCGGATTCGTTATCGGAAACAATGTTTTGATTGTCGCGGGATGCCTAGTTGGAGCGAGCGGTCTAATACTAACTGTGATCATGTGTAAGGCCATGAATCGCTCGCTCGGGAACGTGCTATTCAGCGGATTTGGAGCGGCAAGCCAAAGTACGGGTGACGATGATGACCGAGAGCCGAAAGCGATTAGCGCAGAGGACGCTTACTACGTAATGGAGGCCGCTAGCTCCATTGTATTTATTCCTGGATACGGGATGGCCGTCGCCCAGGCCCAGCACGTCGTCAAGGAGTTGGCAGAGCTTTTGGAGGAAAATGGAGCCGAGGTTAATTTCGCAATTCACCCCGTAGCTGGAAGAATGCCAGGACACATGAATGTGCTGTTGGCAGAGGCAGACGTTCCCTATGAGCAGCTCGTGGAGATGGATAATATCAACCCCATCATGCCGACCGTGGATGTGGCTGTCGTAATTGGGGCCAATGATGTAGTGAATCCAGCTGCCGCGAACGATGAAAGCAGCCCAATTTACGGAATGCCCATCATCGAAGCCCACAATGCCAAAACCGTATTTATTCTCAAGCGAGGACAAGGAAAAGGGTTCTCCGGGCTAGTGAACAAGCTCTTCGTTATGGATAACTCCCGAATGATCTACGGCGACGCCAAAGCCACCATTTCGGCTATGGTCAATGAGCTCAAGGGATAGAATCCCACTGCTTTGATCCGAAATATCGGGAACATCCAAGCCCTTAGAGAAGACTTAATTTGAGATGGAAGGCTTCCGTCTTGACTTTTGATTACATTCGTAGTCATCTAAGGAGGATCCGTTATACATGATAAAAGCCCCTAGAATATCAGACTCGGAATGGGAAGTGATGAAAGCCGTTTGGGATCATGAACCCCTTACCGCTGTAGAAGTTTTAAAGCAGCTGTCTCACGACCAGTGGAAGCAAAAAACGGTCAACACTTTCCTTACGCGATTGGAGGCTAAGGGAGTGATCCGATCGGAAAGAGTAGGAAGGGCTAATGTATACCGCTCGCTGATGAGCGAGGAGCAGTGTCGAGGAATGGAAGTGAGCCAGTTTCTGAAGAAAGTATTCAGGGGCGAGGTGGCCCCTCTAATGCTGCATTTCATTGAGAACGAAGATTTATCGGAAGACGATATAGACGAGTTGAAGCAATTGCTGGATAAGAAGGCTCGATCCGATGGCTGATCTTTTCTGGGCATACCGGGATGTACCCATCCGCTTTGGCTTGTTAGCATTATTCTTGCTGGCCTTGACTCCCTAGCTCAAACGGGTGATTGGCCCTCGGCTGTTATGCTGGGCTTGGGCGGCCCGCATATTGCGACTCGCGTTGCCGATTCCGTTACCCTACAGTGGAAGCATATTCAATGCCCACGAAGGTCTGCGTCCCTTATCCTAGACGGAAGCAATATGTAAGGTATTCGTGAATGCAGGATTGGGTGAAACCGTATTGCCGATCTTCGGAGACGAGGACGACAAAGTATTGGCAACTCGGATTTCTCTATCGTGGGAGACGCTTATGATGGCGCTCTGGCTTTCTGGATTAGCGGTAATGTCCTTGCGATTGGGGAGCCATACTCTTCGGCTGCAAAAGTTTTTCTGCAAAGCGCAACGATGCGAAAGCGGTCCGCTGTACCGAAGTTTTAAAGATGACATCAAGAGATGTGGCGTATACGCGAACGTACCTTTGATAATTTTCGATGAGGTTAAGTCGCCTGGGATCGCAGGCGTTTTCAACCCAAGAGTGATTCTGCCCAGGAATTGTGTCGAGCAGTTGTCCCAAAGGGAATTGAAATGCGTCCTGATGCACGAGCTCGTTCGTTACAGGAGAGGGGATCTTTTTCTACATCACTCGCTGCTTCTAGTGTGCTATCTCCAATGGTACAATCCCGTGGTTTGGCTAGCCCTTCGCCAGTTCACCAAGGAGATGGAAAAGGCTTGCGATTTGGAAGTTGTGGACAGCTTTTGTTCGGGATCGGCAAGAGATTATGGATACACTTTGCTTAAGCGCCCATCGGCTCGCCAAAAAAGGCATTTCCGAGCCGATGGGCGCTTTGGCCTCTACTGGGCAGCAACAATAGCGGTAGTTTGATAGAAAGAATCGAGCTTATTGCTAGGCCGCGCCATTTGGCGATGAAGCTCCAGTTGATCTCAAGGCTCTGGGCTATGAGGTACAATCGCTAGAGAAATTCCTTTTTCGCAGGATCAATCTGAGTGGATACAGATTCTCGAAGCAGCGAACTACGCAGGAGCGCAGTTGAGAATCAGAGCTAATATCGAGATCTTGGAAGGAAAAGGCTCCTTCGATCTTTGGGCGAATTTGGACGATTTGCAGAACCGGCCGCTACTTTCTCAGTCAGCCTGTATGGCTAGCTCATCGGGCAGCGAAGAGTTTAGCGTGGTTGTCGACGTGCCCAGGGAGGCTTTGAAATTAAGCTTTGGGGTCCGCGCCCTAGGGGATGCCATTGCGCTGCTTGAATCGTTGAACGTAGAAGTTATAGACGACGGCAGCGGGGAATAATTTTCTCCGTAGTCACGAGTAGGTTACAAAGAACGAACGAATTCAATCAGTTCTAGCCGTTGCTCTCTCGGCAATTTCATGAAAGCCTGTTTACTCGATTCGGCTTCTCCGGAGTGCCAGAGAATGGCCTCTTCGATATTCCTGGCTCGGCCATCATGGAGCAATCGCGAGTGTCCGTTCACAGTGGGAAAAAGGCCGATCCCCCACAGGGGTGGTGTTCGCCATTCCGTTCCCGTCGCCTGAAAATCCGGTCGATGGTCCGCCAACCCCTCTCCCATGTCATGCAGCAGGAGATCCGTATAAGGATAGATCGTTTGTCCGGTTAGGGCTGGGATGGAATAATCATCTCGAGTCTGAAACTGCGGCGTGTGGCAGCTAGAGCATTTGGCAGCTTCGAACAGGGCTTTGCCTGAGCGGTAAATCTCGTCGGCGGCGAAACGGGAAGCGGGAGGAGCTAGCGTTTTCAGATAGAAAACTACGTCATCCAAATCGCGCTTTTCGATCTCTGGACTTCCGCCGCTGGGAAACTCGCGCGGATCCAAGTGGCTGAGCGAATGACTTTCATTAGGGAATAGGGGCGAAGTGATGCCGATGTCTCCTTGAAACGCTCCTGCGGTCTGGTCGAGTAGGGTGGCCTTATTGGCCTTCCAACCATATTTTCCAATAGAATACGTTTGCCGACTCGGACTCCATACGCGGTTGGGCCGACCTGAAATGCCGTCGCCATCCCTATCTTCAGGATCCGAGAGAGCGATGAGAGATTCTTCGGATATGGCATCTAGCAAACCCAATCCGTACACGGCAGAAGCCACGCGAGCGGACTGGAGAAGATTGCCGGGTTCACCGTAGGCCCAGTCGGCTATGCTTATGGCCGGTTTCAGCAAGCTGTAGGAAGTTCCGTCGGGGTAGTGTCCGTTGACAGGCTCGTATTCTAGAGAGACACGGGCTTCAGGTTTGGCCTTGGGAAGGGCTCGCACGCTGATTTGATTCCCATAGACCGGATGCGGGTGGGGGCCTCCCTTTAGGCCGTTACCGGGCAAGCTGATGCGGACCAGAAAGCCGTCGGGTATTTCGTTTGGCTTGGGTGGCTGTCCACGGCCATCCTTGAAGTGGCAGGACGAGCAAGAACGCGTATTAAATAAAGGTCCAAGCCCGTCTCGCCCATCGACAACTGATGATGCGTTGACCCAGTTGGTATTGAAGAGAGTGTCTCCGGAAAAGAATCGGGCGAAGTCTTTAGGGCTGAGATTCTCAATGGGTTGGGCAAAGGCCTCGCGGGAGGCATCGAAGACCGTGGTATCTCCGCCGGGTAGCTGGTAATCCGCCCGAGCTAAGCCCAGCATGGAAACAAGCGCCCCCCAGAGGATGGGTCTGTGGATCATCGATACCGGGTGTTCAATTCCATGAACTCTTCGGCGTCAGACATGGAGTAGACGAACTCCCACAAGGCGCTGATCGCTTGGTTGATGGTCTTGCGTCCTTCGGAGTCAGCCGGAGCTATAATCACCTGATCGAAGGGTTTGGGAATGGCTTCTATATGCATCTTAGCAGTCTTGAACTGCGTTTCCATCCGATTGGCGAGTTCACTGTCGGCAGAGGCGATGATGTCCATGATCCCTCTGCCGTCGATGACGACCTTTCCAGACTTGCTGGTGAAGTGTCCAAACAGGATGGATTCGAGACCCTCCATGTTGGCGACGAGATCGTTATGGGTGGTGTCGCTAAAGCAGGAGTGCTCATCCTCTTGGGAACCGCTCCGAATGGCTGCTGCCAATCGTTCGCTGGCGATTTCCCGACCTGCCATAGAAGCAATGCCGGTCATGACAGAGCGAATGATTCGAGAAGGTCGTCGAATGAAGAACTCGCCGGAGCCGCCATCATAATTGGCGGGGTTCCACTCTTCGGATACGGTCACGAGATGGCTGCGCAGCACTTCGGTGGCGGTAACGAGATAAGTCATCCGCCGGTCGGCGTTTTTAGCTGTCGTGAAGTCAGTCCACGGGCGGTCCCCTGGGCCTTCGGGATTGAAATCCTGTCCCCAAAGCAAGAACTCGATAGCGTGCCAACCAGTTGCGACGTTAGCCTCGCCCCCCTTTTCGTTTAGCCTTGGGAGATACACGCTATTAATTTTCGGGTGGAGCTCAGGTTGATTGATAATTCCCGAATCTGGGTCATCGCGAGTGTAGTCGATGTAGCTCTCGTCGAGGGGCCAGGCATTTATGAGAATTTCTAATCCAAGCTCGTCAATAGGGGTTTCTGAAAAACGAAAGCACTCGGTTTTCCCGTAGGTTTTGCGGGCCTCTATCCAAAGGCCTTTGGCATTCTCAAAGGTTTCGGGACCGGGATCTTTGCGAAAATGGTATACCGCCATATTGAATCTCACCGCGTCGCGCACCGCGTCCGCGTACATGGCCCAAGCAATGTCAGTATAATTGGAGAGGGCCTGGAAAGCTACCTCATTAGAATATTTTTGCCCTTCCGGAGTAGGAGGAAAGGGCTCGAAGTCCGGCAGGGCGGGGACCGTCAGAGTGGCGCAAAGGATAATTTTGCGAAAGGACCGGAAACGCATGGCTGAATGGTTGGCTGACGCGAATATTGAATTTGCCAGGAGAGATGCGGATTCCGCGGGCTAGATCACGAAAGCTCATTTTTGTCTCGTGCGACGATGCCGGATGCCTAGCAACAAGGCAATCTTTTTGGATGGCGCCGGCAATCTATCCGAAGGGCCCAACGAGGCTTTCCTGCCCGCATCGCTTTTTTCTGCGCCCCTTCATTGATGGGGACGGGCCTGGCTCTAGAGCGAGCCCAACAATGTCTCCGGTGAAAACGACCGGGGCAAACGTTCGATCTCCTCCCCATTTTGGTCAAGAACGATCAGATCGGGAAAACCACTCAGCTGGTACCGCTCCATAAAGGCTTCTCCTTCGCTGGAATCGTATTCGACCCGCTCGTAATGATAGTCGCTCTGAATCTTCTCAACGACGATCTTATTAGAAAGCGCTCTGGAATCCAATCGGCGACAGGAAGGGCACCAGATAGCGGATAGATTGGCCAGAATGGGTTTACCGGACGTTTCCGAATGGGCCAGGGCTTCATCTAAGGCTAGAACAGCCAGACTCGTCGACTCGATGGCTTTTTGCCCGAGGTGCGATTGGTACTTGAGATTTCCATATTAAGCCATCCCGGCTAGGGCGCGATGAGAACTACAGATTTTAGAGCTTTGGAAAGCGGCTTCTTCATGGCGATGGCGGTTTTAGTTGTCGCCTTCGAATTCGGAGCAGCAGGAGCCGTAGATCGAATAGCAATCGTTGCAATACTCGGGAAAATTCGAACTTAGCGGAATGGGAGCTCGGCAACGTAGGCAGTATGTTAGCCGTTTTCGCCGTGGCGGAATGTCTTTGGTTAACGGGACCGCAGCGCTAGGAATCGATTTTCGCCTCATGTTATCAATGTGTACGGTTTGTTCGGAAAGTCGATTTCACTGCGTTTCAGGCCGTACAAGCTTGAAAGCGGGTCCGATTTGGTCAGCGTCGTAGTTCGTTTCTTTGGAAGCAGCCATGTCATTACTTTCCATCAAGGGTCTTGTTAAACGGTATCCGAGCGATTCGGGCGCCCTAGTGGATGTGGTTCGCATTCCCTCCCTACTAGTCGAGCCAGGCGAGCAAATATTGCTGAAAGGGGAAAGCGGTTCGGGCAAGTCGACATTGCTCAACTTAATTGCGGGAATCGTAGTGGCTGACGAAGGAGAAATCACTCTCAGTGGGGAAAACATCTGCGACCTGTCGGAATCTGCTCGGGATGCTCACAGAGCTCGCTCGCTGGGCTACGTATTCCAGAATTTCAATCTATTAAACGGCTACACCAGCCTGGAAAACGTGGAGTTGGGAATGAGTTTTGGTTCCGGCGTAGATCGCTCCTATGCAAAAAATTTGCTGGATCGTGTAGGGCTAGGAAATCGCCACAACTACACGCCTGAGCAGCTATCGCAGGGACAAAAGCAGCGGGTCGCCGTGGCCCGGGCTCTATCCAATCGCCCCAAGCTTGTCCTTGCGGATGAGCCAACGGGAAATCTGGATCCAACGAATGCGAAACTATCCCTGGATCTCATCCAGTCGCTTTGCCGCGAAAATGGAGCCGCTTTGATTCTGGTTAGCCATGATTCGGGTATGGATGAAAAATTTGAGAGGACGCTGGAACTCTCGGAACTGAACCAAGCCGGATTGGCCGGTATTGGAGGCGTGGGCGCATGAGGTCTTACGCTATAGCCTACCGCGGCATTTGCCAACGGCGTGTCTCGAGCTTGATAACGATTGGGGCCGTGGCTCTTGCCTGTAGTATGCTCATGCTCGTTTGGGCATTTAAAAAGGAGGCTGAGCGTTCCTTCGCTGGGGCCAATGGAGGTTTCGATGCCGTTCTCGGCCCAAGAGGCTCGAAACTGCAAATTGTTCTTAATGGACTATATCACTTAGACGAGTCACCTGGATTGATGAAATGGGAGGATTATGAACAGATTGCCAAGTTTCCAGCTGTTGAATCTGCCTATCCCATAGCTGTTGGGGATAACTATCGAGGATATCGTCTGGTTGGCACCCTTCCGGAGTATTTGAAAAATCATTACTATGCTGATGGTCGTCATTTCGAATTAGAAGCGGGAGGCGAACTATTTTCCGAGGAATCCATGCTAGCGGTGGCGGGAAGCCTGGCCGCTCGCCGTCTCGGTATTGGTGTTGGTGATACGTTCCAACCGTATCATGGGCTGATTTTCAACGAGAATGCTAAACACGAGGAGGTTTACACCATTTCCGGAGTCCTCGAGCCAACGGGCACTCCAGCTGACAGGGTGATTTGGATACCAATCAAGGGAATCCAAACCATGAGCGGGCACAATCCAGCGGCAGCGACTGACATCAGCGCGGTTTTGCTGAAATTCAAGCAAGGGGCCAACATGGCGGGCTTCCAATTGGACATGCTTTACAACAAGCAGGGCAACCGGTTGACCTTGGCTTGGCCCGCCAACCGAACGATTATCCAATTCTTCGACAAAATCAGCTGGTTCGACAAGGCCCTGCAAGCGATGGCTGCCTTGGTAGCCATCATTGCCGGTGGATCGATTCTGGCCATTCTTTACAATGCCATGAATGAACGAAGGCGGGATATCGCTGTCCTCAGATCGTTGGGAGCTAGGAAAATGACCGTATTTTCGATCTCATTGTTGGAAGCGCTAGGCATGACGTTGGCGGGGGTGATCGCCGGGTTTGCGGTCTACGCTTTGTTCGGTTTCTGGGTAGGAGAGATCGTGCAACGGGAAACGGGTGTCGCTTTGAATCCGTTCAAGGGGAACGCAGCCATGATCTGGGCCCCGATAGGCATGTTGGGGATTGGTTTCCTCTCCGGACTGGTTCCCTCGGTGAAAGCTTACAGAATAGAGGTATCGAGAAATTTATCATGAAAGGTGGAAAAAGAATTCGGAATCTGGGAGTCTATTTCGGGCACTACGCTATCAGCGCTCTTTGGCTGGGTTGTTCGAGTGAGCAGGGTCATATTGAGCAAGCGAGTCATGGGCACTACCATGCCGCTCCTCATGGCGGAGCCCTCGCTATGCTGGGGGACCACTTGGCCCAGGTGGAGCTAGTTGCAGGGCCTAAGCCTGGAGAATGGAGCCTTTATGTCCTCGATGGAGGAGCGGAGCGCTTTGTTCGAATTGAGCAAAACGAGATTTCAATAGCTATGGATGGCCAAGATTTTGTTTTCCGGGCGGTGGCCAATCCGGCAACTGGTGAAACCATTGGCAACACGTCCCAATTTTCGGCCGCTGTCGAAGGACTGGGGAAAGATGATTCGTTCCCGGTCCGAATTGAAGAAATCACAGTGTATCGCCTTTCGTTTGAGAACGTAGAATTCGATTACCCGAAAGGGAAACATTGAGTTTTGAGGAAACTCTGCCAGATTCGTCAGGTCGTTTCGTTATGTTTGCCATGAGAACACTGATTTTCACACTCGCTGTTTGGGGATTCCTCTCGACTGCGCCTGATGAGCTAAACGCTGAGGAGCACACGATCAATCTGACTGATTTAAGCGCTTTCGACTACCAGCCAGAGGTTCCGGATTCGAGCGAGCGCGTCGTGCGAGCAGAAAAAGAGTACCTGAGCGGCTTTATGCCCCAAGAGATACTCAAGCTGGACAAGAAAAGCATTTCGATCACCGGCTACATGATGCCGATTAAATCGGATGGCCAGGTCGTCCAAGAGTTTCTCCTCGTCGCCAACACGATGGCTTGCTGCTACGGGGTTATGCCGTCTTACAACGAATTCATTTACGTAAAAATGGCGGGCCCCGGGGCTATCGCTGTTGATAACGTTCCCATTACCCTTTATGGAAAGCTATCGATCGAAGAGACTTGGGAGAACGGATTCTTTAGTCACCTCTACTTGATTCGCGGCCAAAAGGTAGAAATCGGCAAGTTCTAGATCACATAGCCTTTCTTACTTTGTGAAGCGACCCGTTCGATGGGAATGGGCGATCGATCCTGTGGCATTCAAGAAGAGTTCAGATATCAGGAAGCATTGGGCTAAGACCTTCGCTACATTGGGCGCTTTCCCGGCTTTATTGATGGCGGCTGGGCCGATTGAAGTCATTCTGGATACTACCGAGGGGGCGATTCGCTTCGAACTTTTTCCCGATAAAGCTCCCGTGACAGTGGGAAATTTCTTGAAGTACATCGATTCGGGAGCCTTCGACGAGGGGAGCTTTTATCGTGTGACCCGCTTGGACAATCAGGTGCAAAACGCTGTAAAGATTGAAGTGATCCAAGGCGGTTTGCTGGAGTCTGAGATATCAACCCCATTTGAACCCATCCCATTAGAGCGGACGAACGCGACCGGCTTGAAGCACCGAGACGGGACGCTGTCTATGGCTAGAGGCGATCCCGATTCGGCAACCTCGGAGTTCTTCATCTGCATTAATGATCAGCCAAGTTTGGACTACGGGGGAACACGCAATCCCGATGGTCAAGGCTTCGCGGCTTTCGGAAAAGTCACAAACGGAATGGACGTTGTTCGCAAAATCCAGGCAATGAAAACCATTCCGCCGGATCCAGATAAGCTGGCATACACAAGCGGCCAGTTTCTTGAAGGCCCAGTTCGTTTTCTCTCATTCAAAAGAAACTAAACAGTTTCGCCCATTGATGAATAATTTTGCTACTTAACTTTCCACTTTGTGTTCCAGACGTTAGTCGGGCCCTAGGTTCTGAAGAGGATTTGCTCTCGCTGGAAGAGGGCAGTGGCCAGGCGCATGGCGAAGAAAGCGTAGAGGAGAGACGTGGATAGGGAGATCGCGAAATAGAGGGGTTCAAACAGATTGCCGAATATCTGTTTCATGGTGACGGAAATATTCAATACGGGTACGAAAGCTGTATAGAGACTCGATTCCGCTCCAATGACTGAAGATAGGATGGCAGGCAGGATAACTATTGAAATGAATGGGAGGATGTAGGTTTGGGCCTCCTTTTGGTTCCGGGCGAAGCTTGAGATAACCAAGAGCAGGGAAGAGGTGAAAAGGGCCAGAGGGATAACGAGAAGCAGCATCCAAAAAACGGACAAGAAGTCGAATGAGATTTGGTCTCCAACAATGTCTTTAAAGAGCTCCAACCCGAAGGCTAAGGGAGCTAGAATCCCAGTAATGGCGCAGAACGAGGCGATTAAGCTGATGAGCAAGATTGTTAGTAGTTTGCCGCGCACGATCTCGTCTCTAGAGGCGGGCGAGACGACTAGCGTTTCCATCGTTCCCCGTTCTTTTTCGCCAGCGCAGAGATCGAAGGCCGTTTGAATCCCTCCGAAGGCGGCGCTGATGACGATGAAATAAGGGAGAATCATTCCGAGTACTAGTGAACCCGTGGATTTGCTGGTGGCGAGATTGGTGGTTTCAATGTCGGTGGGGGATGCGAAGGATTCGGGAAGGGACACCGCTTGTATTCGCTTTTTCAATGCGAATTTATCGAACTGCCGCAGTAGGTCTCTCGTTCGGCCCAGAGCATTGAGCGAGTTCTCATTTGATGCGTTAAAAAGAATTTCCAGCACTGCCGAGCCATTGTCTCGGTATTGCTCTTGGGCACCTTGGGAAATAACCACCGCTGCTCGAATGGTTCGGTCCTGAATCGCTTGTGATGCTTCCTCTCTGGTGGCAAAATGGCTTGTGTCGATCGTTTCATTTTCGTCGAGCCAGTCTGAAAGTTCGGGAAAGGGCTGTTGCTCGACTATGCCGATATCAACTACGGCTTGCCGTTTTTCCATTTCCTTTTTCCCGGCGAAAAAGAGAATTGTACCTATCAATAGCGGCGTTACCAATAGTGGCGAAATAATTACGCCCAAGATCACTCGTTTGTCTCGGATGGATTCGAGAATCTCTTTTTTGAATACAACCAGACTGAGAGAGTGATTAAACATCCTCGGCCTCCAGTTCATTGACGATTTTCAAAAACACTTTTTCCATGGCTGATTCCCGGGTTTGCGACTGCAATTCAGGAACCGTTCCTTCGGCGGCGATCTTCCCATGGTGAACGATGGCTACTTGATCGCATAGCCTCTCGACCTCGCTCATGATATGAGTGGAAAAAACTACGGTTAGGCCCTCGTTGCGGCATTGCTCGATAAACGACATGATCGTTTGGGAAGTCATCACATCGAGTCCGCTAGTCGGCTCGTCGAAAACCATGACGGGAGGGCTGTGGACGATCGACCGGGCAATGGAGACGCGCTGCTTTTGGCCAGTAGAAAGCTTATCGCATCGACCGTCTTGAAACTCCCCGATTTCCAGCTGCTCGATGAGTACGTCCGTCCGCTTTTGCAGTTTCGAGCCAGTTATCCCGTTCAGCTGCCCGAAATACCGGATCATTTCTTTGGCGGTGAGCCGACCATAGAGGGAGGTGCTGCCGGATAGGAATCCGATCGACCGGCGAACTTCCTGAGGCTGCAATTTTACATCGTATCCGGCGATCGTGGCGCTCCCCAAGGTCGGCTCGAGCAAAGTCGCCAGCATTCGGAGTGTGGTTGTTTTTCCTGCCCCATTCGCTCCAAGGAGTCCGAAAATCTCTCCCGGCTGACAACGAAAACTCACATCGCTCACCGCTCTGACGAGTCCGCGCTTTCGATCACGAAAAGTTTTAGTTAGATTCTCGGCGGCTATCACGGATTGCTGCGGGCAGACAGAAGCCTGAGAAAGTGGATTTATTAATTACTTTCGAGAAAAAAGCGGGGATGATAGTGCGATTCAGGAATTTTTGAGACAGCACACTCGCGTGCTTCCTTAAGTTCCTGAAGAAAAGCGCCATAGAGGGGATTACGTTTGGGTATAGCTGATGGGTCCGGGAGATTACCCATCCAAGAGTGAGCGCTTTTTCCGAATATTCGGGAAAAAATTGGAGAAATTTACTCAAGCTCGGTGAGTATTGGGACGATAGCCAATCTACGACCGATTTTTATTAGACGTTTCGTGTTCTAGATATTGTTCCTAGTTATTAGATGGATTGTTAAGAAGCTAGAGCTTGAGAACCAGCTCTCGCTTTTTTGTGCCCCGACGGGAATTGGGTCCGCAATCTGATTGTCTTCGCCCTCAGGCTAGTTTCATTGTAGGCCAGTAATGAGTCTTGCTGAGTCAGATACTTCGTTTGATCGTGTTGAAGAGGCAATTGCTGAGATCGCTGCTGGGCGACCGGTAATTGTCACGGACGACGAATCTCGCGAGAACGAGGGTGATCTGATTGTGGCGGCTTCGAAGATCACTCCAGAGGTAGTGAATATGATGATTCGTCATGCTCGCGGATTAATCTGCGTTCCCTGTGCGGCCCACCATCTGCAACGTCTGGGCATTAATCAGATGGTTGGCGAGAATCGGGAATCGCATAAGACCGATTTCACTGTTTCGGTGGATGCGGCTGAAGGAATATCCACGGGGATCAGTGCCTATGATCGCTGCCGCACGATTCAATTGCTGGGCGATCCGGATACTCGCCCGGACGAACTGGTTCAACCGGGCCATATTTTTCCGCTCAAAGCCAAGGACGGAGGCGTATTGGAAAGGGCGGGCCACACGGAGGCGGCGATCGATCTAGCTTCCTTGGCGGGGCTTTTCCCCAGCGCGGCGATCTGCGAAATTCTGAATGACGACGGATCCATGGCTCGAACGCCTGAATTGGCGGCATTCAAGAAGCAATTTGGTCTGAAGATGATTTCGATAGCCGCGTTGATCGAGTATCGGAGCAAGCGCGATAAGCTGGTAGAGGAAACCCAGGATTTGCCGTTTGAAAGCGATTTTGGATCCTTTCGCCTGAGGGTGTTCCGAAGCAAGATCGATCAACGAGAACACTATGCAATAGTGGCGGGCGAGCTTGGCCCAGAGCCGACCCTCGTTCGCGTGCATTCGGAGAATCTTTTTGTCGATTTGTTCCGCATGAAGGGCGGCCATGGCGGGGACTATCTCAGCGCCGCTTTGCGCCGCATCGCGCAAGAAGGAAGAGGCGCGGTCGTGTTGATCAGCCGTCCGGACAAAGGCCTCTCTCAGATTGATGGTGGACTACCCAAGCCAGCGGATATGGGGCTACGGGACTATGGAATTGGGGCCCAGATTCTGGTGGCCCTCGGATTAGAAAAAATCCGGCTGCTATCGAACACCAGCCGAAATGTGGTTGGCTTGGATGGCTACGGTCTTGAGATTGTCGGCCAGGAACATCTTTAGTCGTTTGCCGACTGTCAGGATAGGGATTAATTAAAATAGGAAAAAGAGGCAAACGGTTCCTAGCGTCAGTTACGGCTTTACATAGCCCGCTTAGCACCCCATCTCCGGTAACCTCTTCGTTCTTAATATGAGCCGACTCTCGCCAGAACCTGCACAGATTGACGGGGCTGATTTCAAAGTCGCCATCGTGGCGGCCCGCTACAATCAAGTTTATGTAGATGGCTTGCTTGAGGGTGTTCTCTCTGCCCTTGCCCAATCAGGCGTGCCAGACGAGCAAGTGGACATCGAGAGAGTTCCAGGATCCAATGAATTGCCCATCGCTGCTCAGATGATCGTGGGCAGCGGAAAGTACGACGTCATCATCGCCTTAGGGGCGATTATCGCCGGGGGAACACGGCATTTTGAAATGGTCGCTGACGGCTCCAATATAGGACTTCAGCAAGTCGCTCTCGAATCAGGAATTCCGGTGGTCAATGGCGTCATTGTGGGTGACAGTGAAGAGCAGGTCAGGGAGCGTTGTCTGGGATCGATCCCGAAAGGCAAGGAATTCGGGGAGTGCGCTCTGGAGATGGCCAGCTTGCGGCGTAAACTTCGTTAAACAGGAAACATGGCTGAACAAAGAAAGCCGCAACGGCGCGAATGCCGGATCGCTTGCATGCAGTATCTCTATTCTTGGTCGCTGAATCAGCCAACGGATCTTAATGAGGATCTCCGGCTCTTCTATGAAGGCCAAGAGGAGGAGCGCGACTACTACGCATTCTCCGACGAGCTGATTTTCGGAGTGATTGAAAACGTCGAAGCGATTGATGAAAAGATTCGCGAAATCGCCAGTAATTGGGACTTCGATCGAATCGCCAAGATCGATCTTTCCATCTTGCGGATGGCGATCTACGAGTTGCTGTTCAGAAAAGACATTCCCCCTGTCGTCACCATCAATGAGGCCATCGATCTGAGTAAGCAGTTTTCAGCGGAGGAATCGAGACGATTCGTCAATGGCGTGCTCGATCGGTTGCGAGGACAACTAAATCGTCCTTCCAGGCAAGCGAGCTGGGATTAGGCTTTTCGTAAGTGTAATAGTATCGATTAGCCTATGCGATCGCTTTTCAGAAAATTCAAGGCAGGCCTTTCGAAATCAGCCCAGAGCATCGCCGATGCGACCGGAGGGCTCTTCCGGAGGGCGAAACTAGACGCCTCCTCGATCGAAGAGCTTGAGGAAGCCCTCTTTGCAGCGGATTTTGGATACGAGACGACTGAGGAGATTATAGAGGAAACGAAGCAAGCTTATCGCCGGGACAAATTTCTGAGGGGCCAAGATGTGGCGGCGATTGGAGCGGCTGTGCTCAAGCGTGTTCTTGAAGGCTCGGAGGGAGTGATTGAGTACAAGGATCACCAGCCAACGGTGATCTGTCTTGTCGGCGTCAATGGATCTGGCAAGACGACGACGACGGCTAAATTGGGAAGCCAATGCAAGACCGATGGTCGGCACGTGCTGGTTGCCGCTTGCGACACTTTTCGGGCGGCGGCCATCGAGCAACTAAAGGAGTGGTCGAATCGACTCGAGTTGGATATCGTATCTGGACAACGGGGAGCTGACGCTGCGGCAGTGGCCTTTGACTCGTGGCAAGCCGCGAAAAGCAGAGGAAAGGATACTCTAATCATCGATACAGCGGGTCGCCTGCATACGAAGAGCAATTTAATGGACGAGCTCGGCAAGATACGCCGCGTATTGCAAAAGCATGACGAGACAGCGCCGCACTACAGTCTACTCGTTGTTGATGGCAGCTTGGGTTCCAATTCTATTGAGCAGGCCAAAGTTTTTCACGAAAAATTCGGTCTCGATGGGTTGATAGTTACCAAGCTCGATGGTACGAGTCGCGGAGGCTCGCTCGTGGGTATCTACAGGGAATTGAAATTGCCCATTTTCTTCTTGGGATTTGGAGAGCAGCCAGATGATCTGCAAGTGTATCAAGTAGATAATTACGTAGAGGCGGTATTTGGTCTCGATGCCGAGGACGAATCCTAACGATCAATGCCCCAAGCTCGTAGGGAGGCTTGGCGTGATAATTTCTTTAGTGGCAAGGCAGGGTTCCGTAGCGCTGCGCTCCAGCCCGCGCGTTTTATGGTAGGGCTGCTTATCTCTAAGCAGCCGAAATTGCGTCCTGCTCGGCTGACTGGGGATAGTTGGCCCCGCCATTTTAATGCTGTGCAGCAGTTTACTGCCAATTGAGTACGAGGCGGATGTAATAAGTCGTATCCAATTCTTCGAGTCCACTCAGATCCGCGTCGCTATCATAGTCGTTGGAAAATCCTAGTCTAACGCTATATTGTTCGACTTTGAGAGGAAGATCGATTGCCGTATCCTGATAGATTCGGAAGCTACCGAAGTCTTCTACTGTAGGTGTAAATTTGATGCGGTTAACAAGGTTGCCCCACTTGAGTTTCTCTTTATGCTCGAGTCCGAAGTCCATACTGGCAGCGTTCAGATCCTCGCGGCTAGTGAATTTGGAATAATTCTCAAAGCGATAACCGACACCGCCCCTGAGATTGAGGAAACGGGTGTCCGTATTGGTGAAGGTAAATCCAAAACCAGCGGCGGTGTTGACGAACAGATCGGTATCTTTGATAACATCTCGTCCAAACTCGCTGCTGACATACCAGTTCCAAGCCTCATTTAGTTGGTTGGAATAATCAACTCCAGCTCTGGCGTCGTCGGCGCTCGTGGCTCCATCGGTTTCCTCGAAATTAGCCCGACCGAAGAATTCTAGCCTGTCATCCGGACCTTGGAGGGTGGCTCGCAAGTTCATTCCGAAACCAGTGCTTTCCGAGTTTCCGCTTTTGCCGGTCAAGTCTAAGGCTGCCTGATAGGCCCATTTTCGCGTGTTTCTGATTTGAGTGGGGCTTTTTTGTCCTGGCCTCCAACTTTCTTTGACGTTGTCGACAGTAACAGCGAGGTCGCCGTTGTCGGTTGCGACATTTAGAACGCCATTGGGAGATACGGTAACTTTTCCAGAATAGGCCGCTCCACTCTCGAGGGAGACGAACACAGGTTCGTCGGTAGTCATTTGATCGACCTGGGCTTGGTCAATGACGATCTTACCGGCGAAATCCGTGGTGACCGTAATTTTTCCACCATCGATTCCTTCTATCTTTCCGACGATTTTTGAACCGCTTTTGGTCACGATTATGTCCCCAAAACTAATCGCAGATGCGGTCAGTGTAACCGCGAGTAGGATGAATATTTTCTTCATTATGTCTGATTCTAGTAGGTTTGCTGCTTAGGCAATCAGGATAATCAAGGAGCCTCAATTTGTCGAATTCTCTCCAACTTTGCCCCGTAAATAGTATAGGGCGGGCGTTCCTGTCGGCAATTTTGCTTATTGCAATCAAATTTTCTTTGGAGCTCGTTGTGGTTGTAGGGCTCTAGAATTAGGGTTGGCGTTGCTATCGGCATCGTCTATCCTTCCTCTTCGCTCGAATCTTATTATGGAATCTAGCAAGGACATTATTTGGGAATCGCTTCGAGAGGAAGCTGAACAGGCGGGCAAGAACGAACGTTTGCTAGTCGCTTATCTTGAAGAGACGATTCATGGACAGAAATCGTTTGATGCGGCCCTTAGCTATACGCTTGCCTCGAAATTGCGGGACGAAATCCTGCCGGGGATCACGCTTCGCGACCTATTTCTGGAGATCCTAGAATCCGAGGAAGGACTGCGGCAAAGTATTCGAATTGATTTGCAGGTCGTAAAGGATCGTGACCCGGCGGCCAATGGCTACCTGACCCCGTTTTTGTTTTTCAAAGGCTTCCATGCCCTATCAGCGTACAGGTTTGCCCATCATCTTTGGTATGAAGAGCGGAAGACGCTGGCCCTTTATTTGCAAAGCTTGATTTCCAGAGTATTCGGCGTGGACATACATCCCGCGGCGACGATTGGCCATGGGATACTGATTGATCACGCTACGGGAGTCGTAATCGGCGAGACCGCTGTGGTCGGGAACAATGTTTCCTTGTTGCATGGAGTGACGCTGGGCGGTACCGGCAAAGAGAGGGGCGATCGGCATCCGAAAGTTGGCGATGGTGTGCTCATCGCGGCTGGAGCGAAAGTCCTTGGCAACATTAAGATCGGAGAAGGCGCCAAGATTGGGGCCGGTAGCGTCGTCCTAAAGGATGTCAAACCTCACTGCACGGTAGTAGGGGTTCCCGCTAAGAATATCGGAACCTGCAAAGAAGCGAGTCCGGCCTTAGGCATGAATCAGCAAATCGGAAATGGGGACTTAGGCGATTTCGATCCGGTCATTTAGCTAGAGTCTGTTTTTCGTAGATGATATCGGGTGCGGGCGATCTCACGCCCCGTGATCTTTACGGGCGAGCCGCAAATGGGCCGTACTTTTTACTTTATCCGGGCAAACATGGGCGTAGGGTCTTCGCATGCCAAACAGCTTCGGCAAGTTATTTACAATCAGCACTTGGGGTGAAAGCCATGGGGGAGCGGTTGGGGTCGTCATCGATGGCTGCCCTCCAAACCTTCCATTGTCCGTGGAAGAAATACAGTTCGAACTCGACCGCCGCCGGCCCGGTCAGAGCGATATCGTGACGCCGCGTAAAGAGTCGGACCGCGTGCAAATTTTGTCTGGACTGTACGAAGGCAAGACCACGGGCACGCCCATTTCCATGCTGGTATTCAACAAGGACCAGCGTCCGGAAGCGTATGCGGAAATGAAGGAAAAGTTTCGCCCCTCCCATGCCGACTATACTTACCAGGCTAAGTACGGGCACCGGAATCCTGAAGGGGGTGGAAGATCCTCGGCTCGGGAGACCATTGGTCGAGTAGCCGCTGGCGCGGTGGCGAAAAAGATTTTGAAGGAGGCTGCAGGTGTCGAAACGATCGCTTATGTAAAGCGTATCCACGATATTGAGATGCCTGATTCCGCAGATGTGTCGTTGGCCCTAGTGGAAGCCAATCCCGTTCGTTGCCCGCATGCTGAGACGGCCCAGTCGATGATAGAACGGATTCGCGACGTCCGTAGCCAGGGCGATTCTGTGGGCGGCATAATCGAATGCGTTGCCCGCAATCTCCCTGTGGGTCTGGGCGAGCCGGTTTTTGATCGATTCGAAGCGGACTTGGCAAAAGCCATGCTTTCACTGCCAGCGACGAAAGGATTCGAAGTAGGTAGCGGATTTGCCGGCGCATCGATGAAAGGCTCCGAGCACAACGATCATTTCGAGAATCGGGATGGGAAGATTCGCACTAGAACGAATCGTTCAGGTGGCGTGCAAGGAGGGATCACCAATGGCGAGGAAGTTAGGTTTCGAGTGGCGTTCAAGCCAACCGCCACTTTGCTACAGTCTCAGCCAACCGTGGATACAGAAGGAAAGGAAACGGAGTTGCAGGCTCGAGGGCGCCACGATCCCTGCGTTCTCCCGCGAGCGGTGCCTATTGTCGAAGCAATGACGAATTTGGTAGTAGTGGATCATTGGATGCGTCAGCACGCCCAAAATCGGCTCTTTACATTCTGATTCTCTGCTTATCTCGAATCCATAAGATCGCTCTAAGCTTGAAGAAAGACGTATACCTAATTTTGGGATCTCGAGGGAGTGGTCGAGCCGCGGTGGTGTCCGACCTCGTTGAACATGGAGTGGATCCGGCCACTTCGGCCCAAATTTGGGTGTCGAAGGAGGAAGTGGAAAAGTGGAACGCGCTGCCCTCTGCTAGCCGACCTAATCGCCAACTGCTCACCTATGATTGGGAAGGTGGAAAACTGAATTTGAGTGCAGCCGCGGGAGACTGTATTTTCGTTGTTGCCGACGGGCTCGCGGACCCTGCTGACGTAGTGGAATCGTTCCACGAATGGCTGCATGGGTCTGAGTACGAATTGGCGAGAGTGATTTGCGTTGTCGATTGCTTCAGAGTCCAGAACAATGGGAAATTGATCGCTTGGTACGATTGCTGTATTCATTTTTCCGATGTTGTCTTGCTGGCGAATCGAGACGGGGCTTCCAACAAGTGGGTTGACGCGTTCAAGGAGCGCTACACCAAGCAATACTATCCTTGTTTGTTCGAGTTTGTGAAGAAGGGCCGCGTTTCTAATCCGTCCTTGATACTAGCATATGAAGTGCGTCGGATGACCAAGCTTTTCGACGATGCAGATGAATTCGTCTTCGAAGACGATGATGATGAAGAAGATGAGTCGCCTTTTGAAGGGGAGGAGGCTAACGCCGGGGATCCGAGCAAGGATCCGTTCCTGGCCAGACGAGGTTCGGGTAAGCGACAGAATCCGGTTCCTGACATAAGAACGCTGGATATCTTTCAGTGAGCTGAGACTATCGATATCAAGATTTTCGATATACCAGCCACTTATCCCGCCACTGGGGTTCCTCAATCAGAATTGATTCTTTCCAGCAGAGCTGGCAATTCCCTCAAGCTTTGAATTTGATAGGTGGCGTTAAGAGTGGGAGATACTCCAGGTCTCAATGTTTGTACGGATCGGATACCCAGCTCAGCAGCAGCCTTAATCTCCGAATGAGGACTATCGCCGATCACAATGATGGTGTCTTTACGGTAGCCGTGACTATCCAGAATTCCCTGAATGATTCTCTTTTTCCCCAGTCGGGTCTCTGGCTCGTCGAGGGCATCGACGAATATCTCTTGGAAACGATCGACGATTCCCAGCGCTCGCGCCTTGCTTTCTTGCAGTCGACGAAAGCCCGAGGTCACTAGGAAAAGGGGAATATCGAGGGAATCGAGCGTAGACAGATCGCCGTAGCCAAAGAGAGGCCCTCGGGTTTCTAGTTTAACAAACTCATTACGTCCGGCCTCGCGCATCGGCCCCGAAAATCCGTGCTTGTCGGCCACCCAATCGAATGGATGCGACCAGATGTCGTGAATTGCCGCATCCATGTCCTGGGATGAAAGCGTTCCCCGATTCGCGTCTTGGATGGCCTTGAGAGCAGGGCCGTAGAGTTCGGTCCCGATCTCCATTGCCGGAGCCAGACAGTTGTCTATATCGAAAATCAGCGCTTCGATCATGGATTCGACGTTTCGGGCAAATAGTTCGCCAGTTACAGCAAAATCTTCTTCGAGCCGTTTTTAGCGCTTTCGTAGATGGCGTTGATCAGGGCGACAGCTTTGCGAGCTTCAGTCGCATTCACCAAGGGCTCCCGGTTTTCCTGTATCGCCTGAACAACATCTTCGAAGTTTCGTTGATGGCCGGAAAAGTCGATAGCGCTGGGATCATTGGCTCCTTGCCCGATTGCGTCAGCGCTGATCATTTGCTCCGCTCGAATCTTCTCGTCTTCCGGCCCCTCTTCCTTGAATTCCCAGATGCGAAACTTGTCGTCAGCCAGAAAGGCAGATCCGCTGTCGCCGCAAATCTGGACCTCAGCGGCATGCCCATTTTTGGACCAGCAAGCGGTAGATCCTTGGATCACGCCTCTGGCTCCATTTTCGAACTCCAGTAGAGCCACTGCGGTATCTTCAACCTCGATACGTTCGTGGGCTAGCATAGCAGTAGAGGCGACGACGGATTTCACAGGTCCGGCCACGTAGAGAAGTTGGTCGATAGCATGGATAGACTGATTCATGAGGGCGCCTCCACCATCGAGCTCCCAGGTGCCACGCCATTGGCCTGAATCAAAGTAGTCTTGGTCTCGATACCATTTAATATAGGCATCGGCCAAAGAGATTTGGCCGAATCGACCCTCGTCGACGGCTCGCTTTAGAGCGGCTAGACCGAGATTGAAGCGGCGGTTGAAGATCCCCGAAATAGTGACACCGTATTCTTTGCCCGCTGCAGCCATCTGGTCTACGCGCTCAGTGGTAATCTCCAACGGCTTTTCGCAGATGACGTGCTTTCCGGCTCGAGCCGCAGCTATGGTTGGCTCCAGGTGGGCCCCGGACGGCGTGGCGATCGTAACGATCTCCAACTCCGTATCCGCGAGAAATACATCGAGATCGGTAAAGGCCTGGCACCCGAATTCCTGGCTTAGCGCTCCCGAGCTTACTGCGTTTCGACTGCAGATCGAGCATAGCTCGGATCCAGGCATCGCTTCGATGGCCTTTGCGTGAAACCGGGCGATCATGCCCGAACCGATAATTCCAAATTTCATTAGCTTTTTTCGTTCTTGATAAACGAGGCGACCCCCACGACGAGCAAAATGACCAAGAGCCCAAGGCCAGCGGCTGGGATCATTCCTTGCCAGCTGTTGAAATGGGCTTTTCCGGACAGCACCCAGATCGATCCGATCGTGGCGATACCCGTGGCCAATACCATGAGAACGTTCCAAATGATTCGAGCGGACCCTTGGGGCCTATCCTCTCCCAGAACTTTCTTGGAATTCATCATTAGCAGGAATGTGAAATAGGCTATGGGAATCAGAGAGCCTCCGATTACGGAGGTGGGTATTGCCAGAGCTGCTGCCGCGGCTCCCGTCCAAATAAAAGGTCCTGCGAATCCCGCGACTCCGGATACCGCGCAACCGAGGTAGTGAGCCCCCTTGTCTCCCCGCTTTCCTAGCAGTTCCTGGAAAGCCAGACCATTGATGAGCATGAGTATAATAATCGTCGATACAGCCATTCCCAATACTCCAAGACCGAATATAGTTTGGGAAACCACTTTGCCTGCGAGGGGCTCAAGCGTAGTAGCTAGCTGAAAATTGTCGCGTTTGACCAAGGTGAGAGCCAATTCCTGGTCGGCTGCATTGGGCAGGCCAGGATGGGCTTCTGCCAGCTGGGCGAGCGTGGCGGCGCCGGCTCCTGGGTCGACATCGCCGGTTTGGCCGTGAAACTGGGAAGCCGAGGCGATAACGACGCACCCGGTCGCCAGAAAGAAGGGGACGAATAGTCCTATCGATAAATCGAACATCGAGAAGCTTCGATGCACCTTCCCCCACTTCTTTTTGAGCAAGGAGTAGGGGAGGAGCCAAGTCATGTTGATCCCTACCGCTGTTCCAAAAGCGGTGATTATGATGTCGCGCTGATCGTTGGCAATTTTAGCGGTCCACCACTCCGGCTGAGAAGATTGGGCGATGAGATTCGCGTACCCCGCGGCGGGCTCTACTAGAAGTTTAGGATTAGGAATTATGCCGCCGAGAATCTTGCCGATACTTATGTCCCCGCTGATGAAGAGCGTTAGCGTTACCGCGAAAAAAGACACGACAATGAGACCGACCATGGCTTTGATGATCAGGTCGAAAGCCCGACGCCCTGAGCCCTCTGATTCGTAGAGAATGTTAACGACGAAGCCGATAGCCAGGAGGATAATGCAGATGACCACGGTAGAAGCCGTGCTGTCTCCGACGAAGGGAAGCAGGTTTTGCTGAATGGCCGCCCGTCCCAGATTGAACTGAGGCATGCACCAAACAATATTGGCCATGATGGTGGCGATCATCCAGGCCCATCCGAGCGCGGGGGAAAGGTGATTGTTCACCAGCCCGAAGGGCGCTTTCCCGGTGGACAAGGTCACGTAGGCGATAGCCGAAAGCATGACGATGCCGCACAGCATGGCCAGCGGCTGCAACCACAGGAGTCCGAAGCCTGCGATGACGCCGAGGTATAGCGCGCCAGCGAGAGATCCGCCTCCCAGGGTAATCGCTCCTTGAAGCCAACCGGGTCCTGAAAGCTTGGTATAAATTCCGAACCGCTTCAGTAGAGGAGCTTCCTCGGCTTCGGCGAGCGTGGCGTGTTTATTATCGGATGGGTCGTTGCTCATAGGGATTTCGTTTGTTGGGTATGGGTGAATGCGTTTTTTAGGTTTTTGAGGCTCTCTTGAGCGATCGTTTCCGCTCCAGGAGAGTAGTCGAACACTTCGACAGAAACCCAGCGATCATAGCCGCTCGATTCGAGAGCTTTGGCGATGGGATTGAAATCAACGTCACCCATGCCGGGACCGAGCAAATTCGGGTCGTTGGCATGGAAATGTATCGTGTAGTCTTTGCTTGAATCGATGATATCGGGAATGGATCCGCCCTCGGCATACATGGCTTTAACGTCGAGATGCAGTCGAATATTTGGATTATCGATGCGGTCAATCAGAGCGATGGTTTCTTTGGCGGATGTGAGGAAATTTGTCTCCTGCGTTCCTAGCGGTTCCATGGCCACGGATATGCCACATGACTGGCAGTGCTCGCCTAGGGTACGGAGCAAATTCGCAGCGCGCTCGAAAGCGGCATCATAGTTGTCGTCCTCGGCCACGTTGCGCTGCTTAGGGCTTCCCCAAACCATGATGCCTCCCCCCATGGCTGCGCAGAGATCCGCCAAATGCCGCCCGAAATCTAGCGTCTTTTGGCGAATCGTGCCGTCCGGCGTGGTCAGGTGCATACCTTCGGGCATTACAAGAAGCCAGTGAAGCCCGACGACTTCAAGTCCATGGTCGCGGACTGTATTGCCGACTGCTTCGGCCTCCGCGATAGTGATATTGCGGGGATCCTCATTCAATGTGAAGGGGGCAATCTCGAGGCCTTCGTATCCAGTGTCTCGGACGCTCTCGCAAGTCTTTGTTAGGTCCCAACCTTTATAGGTTTCATTACAGATGGCGAATCTCATACAATAGTGGATACAGGTCGATTGGCTTATTTGGGGTGATTCTTCGGCCAAAACTGCTATTCGAAAAACACCTGGCTATCGCGTTTCGAATCGGGCGCCCAAATCTTGATGTTGTCTACCCAACCCATATCATCGAAGGAGCCGAAGCCGATGAATCCGTTTTCGAAAGGCACATCGTCGGCGATCATTATTGGGGTGAGCATGTCGTCAAAGTAAAGAGCGACGGTCGATTTCTCGATATTCCGGACGATTCGGATTTTGCGCCATTCGTTCACTCCCCAGTCTACGCCCACGGTGCGAAAATCGGTTATTGGGGTTCGAGGCGCTTCATTAACTACGAACACGTTGTGGGCATTGTTATCGCCAGTCTTGGCGATGTGGACATACATGTAGTGGCTCGGGTCCTGGAAGCCGAAAAAGAAACAGTGGTCCCGGTGGGCGTAGCCGCCAGCTTTGGTGGGATCCGGATTCTCCTTCATAAATTGAGCGATCGGGGTTCGTTTGACGCCGCTTTGCAGAATATCGACCTCAAGAACGAAACTGCCGAAGGTCATGCCCTTGATCAGGGCGATGTTGTAGGGAGAGCGGTGGGGAGGTTCGTATTCGCTGGCGCCGACCAGAGCGAGGACTTGATTGCCGTTTTCCTTTTGGAGCGTCCAAGCAGAACGATCGGTCATCATGAATTCGTCGAAGGAGGATTTTGATCCGAAAGATTGCTCGTATTGCAGGGTGTAGCCATCCGGCAAGTCAGCGGGAGCGGAGAAGCCTAGGGAAGAGGCGATCAGAATTGTGGCGAGGGAAAAAGATTCGTGGAAACGCATGCTGAAAGTGGGCGGGGTTTTTTGAGAGAGAGGAACGTTAGGGTAGCTAAGGTTCGCAAGGCAAATGATATTGGAGAAAATCACACGCTTGTGAGACCAAAACCGAGTGTTCGGTCCGCTTCCGGGGTTTGGTTTTGCCTTCTAAAAACGGATTGCTAGGAAATGCAGACAATGGATCTGCAATTAAAGAACAAAGTGGTGATTGTCACTGGCGGAAACAAGGGAATCGGAGAGGGAATTTCTCGGGCCTTCGCCGAAGAAGGTGCGTTTGTGGTGGTTTTTGGGCGAAACCGCGAAGAAGGTGAAGCGTTCGTTGCGGAGCTAGGCGAAGAAGGGGGAATCGCCAGTTTTCGCTGCGTGGAAATGACTGACGAGGCGAACGTCAAAAATGCGGTGACCAGTGTGCTCGAAGAGTTTGGGCGCATCGATGTGATCGTGAACAATGCGGGCGTTAATGATGGAGTTGGACTGGAAGCGGGTCTCGAGGCATTTCGCGAATCTCTGGAGCGCAATCTCACGCAGTGCTACTCGCTGGTTCATTATTCTCTTGAAGCTTTGAAAAGGAGCCAGGGTTGCATTGTGAATATTGGGTCGAAAGTAGCTGAGACAGGACAGGGAGGAACTTCTGGATACGCGGCCTCCAAAGGGGGAATCAATGGACTGACCAGAGAGTGGGCCTTGGATTTGGCTCCCCACGGTATCAGGGCGAATTGCGTTGTTCCTGCCGAGGTGATGACCCCGCTGTACGAGCGCTGGATTTCCACTCAACCCAATCCAGAAGAAAGCTCAGCGGCGATACGCCGATCAATTCCTCTCGATAGGCGCATGACCACGATTCAGGAAATTGCGGATACCGTGGTGTTTGTGGCCTCTCCACGTTCATCACACACCACTGGACAGATTTTGTATGTGGATGGCGGTTACACTCATTTCGACCGCCGCTGCACGATTGAATAGGGGTAGCGCAGGCTTCCAGCCTACATTGATGATAAAGAAGGGGAAACCCTGCAAGCGTAGCACAGGCATCCTTGCCTGTGACCAAACAGGCTGGAAGCCTGTTCTACCCTAGCTTCGCCACGACCTGCTCTATCAGGCGCTTGGTAGCCAATATGCCTTCGACGGGATCGACTTCATGGCCCTCGAACTCGATTCCGATGGAACCTTTGTATCCGGAATCCAGCACGATTTTCATCATTCTCTCATAGTCGACATTGACTTCATTGCCGCTGGCATCGAACTCCTTGGATTTAGCGCAGACGACTTTTGCGAACGGCATCATCTCTTTGACCCCTTGGTAGGGATCATAGTCTTTGAAATTCTGGAAATCCGGAAGCGTGCCGCAATTGGACTTGTTAACCCGCTTCATAACATCGGCCACCCATTTGCCGTCGCCGGAGAAGCCTCCATGATTCTCCAAGAGGATATTCATCCCAAAGGGACGAGCCACATCCGAGAGCTGGCTCAGCCCATCGACCGCGTAATTTTTCTGCTCTTCATAGTCGCCGCTTGACCGGCAGTCGACACGAATGGCTTTCCCGCCCAGTTGACGCACAGCTTCCAGCCATGGGATATGCTCCTCGACGGACTGATAGCGAATATTGGAGTCGGATGAATCGAGGGCGTTTTCGGAGCGGCACAGCATCAGTGTGCAGGTGGCTCCGGCATCATTGGCTCGCTTCTTAAGTTCGCGGAAAAAGCGGGTGTCGCCGGATTTGTCCTGAAAGTGGCCATTGAAATATTCAAGGGCAGTGATCCCCGTCCCCTCGACCACGGTTTTCGGATAGTCCAAGATATCCAGCTCCCCAGCCCTTAGCTGGCGATTAAATGAATATTGCTGAACGGCCAGGGTGAGCCCGTTGGAAGCGAGGTCGCCTTTTGCTTTGAGCAGCTTAGGAATGGCGAGAGCGCCAGCGCCGAAGGCAAGGTTTCTGATTGAGTCTCGACGACTCATCGGGGCGAACGAATGATCAATAGTCATGAAGCAAAGCTGATCGGGTCTCTCCAGCCGAGCAATCTTTTAGTCTTTCCGAGAGCAAATTGGTAGGGAGGACCGGCTCGGTCCTCCATGTCAGTGTCTTGGGGAATCAAGCCGGTCCTCCCTGCCTTTCCTCTATCTGCAATAGACTAAGCGTGATCTGATCATAAAAGACCGTGATTGCCATTGGCGGATAAACGGGCATCTGTGGCCAAACCGAACGGTATGAAGCGATTGCCACTAAGTTTCTATCTGCAAGCTATCCTTTGCGCTGCGCTTTGGGGAAGCGCCTTCCCAGTGATAAAGCTAAGTTACACCTATCTTAGTCTGGATGGCTATGGGGAGAAGCTCTTGTTCGCGGGGACGCGATTCACGCTGGCTGGTTTTATCGTAATGCTCTTTTGCGGACCCAGAATCTGGAGGGGGTTCGTGGACGCTCCCAAAGGATTGCTTATGGGAGTAACCTTGGGTCAGACCTTTGGTCAGTATGTGTTTTTCTACTACGGAATGAGTGTTTCCAGTGGAGCCTTGGGTTCGCTTCTGAATGGAACGGGCAGTTTGATGTGGGTTTTGCTGGCCCCCCTTTTTCTCAAGACGGCTTTTCCGACAGCTAAGCAATGGGTGGCTCTAGGCATGTGTCTAGCGGGAATCTCCATCGCCGTGTATGCTCCAGGAGTCGGAAGCGGTAGCGTTACGCATGGCGTAATAGCCTTTTCATGCGTGGGGCTTTCCGGGGCCTTCGGAGCGATTTTCATGAAGCAGATCGCTCCCCTGGTCGGGGCTCGCGAAGTGACGGCGTTGTCTCTATTCATTGGAGGCTTGATGCTTTGCGTGGCGGGCTTGTACGAAACAGGGCCGTTCATCGAAGACTATAAGTGGCCGACTTTCGGGGTGACGGTGTATCTTGCCTTTTTGTCGGCAACGGCTTTCACGGTGTGGAACCGCCTTATCCAGCTTTACAGTGTCAATGTCATGTCGGCTTTTCGTTTTCTAATTCCGCTCTTCGGTGTCATCGAATCGGCCCTCTTTCTCAAAAATGAAACGATAGGAATCGGTATCGTAGTTGGCGGAGCGATACTGATTGGATCGCTATACATGATGGGTAGGCTTGAGGAACGATCGAAGTAGGATCGTGGTAGCACTGAAGTGCGATGCAACCCGTTCCCGTTCAGAGAGGGTGCAATCGTTTGAACCGTAGGGCTGGCGCTTCCGTCATGCCGCATTGACAATCCGTAGTTACAGATGACGTGGTCCTTCGCGAGAGAAGACCCTGCATAAGTGTTTTTTCACACATATTGGATACTCTCCTAGTCAAGGAAAACTTGAATTGGGATTCCCTCTGAAGTAGTCGAATTCCGTGAAGATTTTGCACAAAAGAAAATCGTCTGACGGGAAAGTCGAATCGCTTGGACCTTACGCCATAGAGTCGCTGATCTCTCCGGAGCAAGAGGGGCGCTTCACTGCATATCGGGTTCGTATCGAGCCAAACGAGGAGACTAGCGAAAGCTATCACAAACTGGCCGAAGAGATTTACTATGTTGTTGCGGGAAAGGGGACAGCCCTCCTTGACGGAGAAGAGTTTCCTCTGGAAACCGGGGACTTTCTACGCCTTCCACCCGGTACGCGACACCGGTTCGTTACTCGCGAGCAGCCCTTAGAAATGCTCGACATCCACTCTCCCGGATCTCGTCCGGATCGGGACGTCTTTTTTACCGGTGAAACGCCGGAGGGGTTCTCCGCAAAGGAATAGATAGCTCGTATTTGCCTACGCTTTATGTCCCAGAGCAGGCGCGAACTCAGACAACAGATTATTCCTCCGCTTCCAGGCCCGTTTAGTTTCGCTTGATTTCAGGGCGAGCTCATGACCTTGCTTGGCAAAGATCCAGAATCTCGAAGTGCGATTAACAAAACTCTACCAAGGCGCTTTATCGACGCCGAGAAATTTGAGAACTTCGGGCGGGGGACCGTCGAATTTGGCTAAGGCAACATTGCCCACGTACCCGACTTCCTTGGTTCCATAGTCGCTAGTGTAGTAGCCGCCCATGGTCAGGTTGCGATGCTTGGCGAAGAAACGGGCCCCTTCCTTGTATTTGGAATCCGCTTCTGGCAGGTAGGCTATGTCGTCGCAAATGGCGGTTCTCTGCGAATCGGAAAGCTCGTAGAACGGCTTTTTAAAGCGGCGCCCGGATTCCCGGTTGATCCATTCCAGCCCTGGGAGAATCACCTCACGGTCGGATTGCTGATCCGGGTAGGGAGCGCTGACCCATTCGTCGATAAAGTCCGGCACATTGAGCTCGCTGGCGCTGGGAGAGTCGTCTACCCGAGGCAGGATGATGTCGCATAGGGCTGCAGTCGTTTTCAATTGCTCCTCGTTGAGCGTTCGGTCCCAGGGGATCTCGGGAGAGAGCAAATTGGGATCGTGCCCATATCCGCCGGGAGTCGGAACGGCAGGACCGGATTGGGCCAGCGAGTCGGGCTTGATAAAGGAGATTGAGGCTGAAGCCGCTAGCATCCATTTGATAGCGGAGCGACGATCGAGGCGCTTTGAAATGTTATCTGTATCCATTATCTAGATATTACCTCTCTTCATTTCATCCATCATGTAGTCGGCTGATCGCCATGCGAGAGCCATGATGGTCAAAGTCGGATTCTTATCCGCGTTGGAGCAGAAAGGCGCCCCGTCGGTGAGGAAGAGATTACTGACTTCGTGAGTTTGGCTGTATTGGTTGGCTACTGACGTTTTAGGGTCGTCGCCCATTATGGCTCCGCCTACTTCGTGAATAATCTGGCCTCCCGGGTAAATAGCCTTTTTCCCGGTGGGGTCTACTTCGCTGGTGATCGTGCCGCCCATCTCGGTTATAAGCTCGGCAAAGGTTTTGTGCATGTGGGCGGCTTGGCGAATCTCGTAGTCGCCCCACTTCCAGTGGAATCTTAGAACGGGAATGCCCCACTTGTCCCGTTTGACGGGATCGATATCGCAGTAGCAATCGTCATTGGGGACCATCTCGCCTCGGCCGGCGTAGCCGACAAAAGAGCCGTAGTAGCGCTTGGCATCCTCCTTAAGCTTCTTCCCGTAGCTGCCGCCGGTGAATCGCTCTAGGCCATTGAATGTGCCGACTCTAGGAAGTCCGCGACTGCCTCCCATTTCGATATGATAGCCCCGCGGGAAATCCAGCTTGCCAGCCAGCTGCTCTTTGTAGAGCCACCAAGGAACGTAGGAATGGCCGCCTCCAGCCCCATCCTCGTTGTGAGGAGGTATATTCTCCAGAGCGGGCACTTGCCCGCCAAGGCCAGCCCCAACTGTATCCATAATATATTTACCTACTAAGCCAGATCCGTTGGCCAAGCCATTTGGAAAAAGGGCGCTTTTGGAATTGAGCAGGATGCGCACGGTTTCGCAGGAGCTGGCGGCCAAGGCGATGGTCCGTCCTTTGACCGAGTAATCGAGCCCCGTGGTCTTATCGATGAAATTGACGCCAGTGGCCTTACCTTGGGAATCGATTTCCACTTCCCGAGCCATGGCATTGGTAATTATGTCCAAATTGCCGCTAGCGAGGGCGGGGGGAATGTGAACTGTGGTCGATTGGTAGTTCGCTTTGATCGAGCAACCCCGCCCACAGGGAGTGGCCCAGAAGCAAGCGAGGCGCTGATCCATCTCTTGAGCCAAGGTCTTGGCGGCCTTCGCATTGTTCGGATGCAGGCGTTTGGGAATCCGCTTGGAGTCCATGCGCTGCGTCATAACCGCCCGATGAATAGGAACAACGGGGATGCCTAATTTCTTGGCGTGCTTGTGGGTGAAGATCTCGCTAGCCCGAGCCTTGGGCGGCGGATGCAGAACGCCCTCAGGCGAATTGGGGGTGTTTTCCAGGCCTTCATTACTGCCATACACGCCGATCAATGATTCCACTTTGTCGTAGTAGGGAGCGACATCGTCGTAGCCCAGTGGCCAGTCCCACCCCACGCCGTCGCGGCTTTTGCCTTTAAAGTCGTAGGGCCCGTTGCGTAAGGAAATGCGGCCCCAGTGGTTGGTGCGACCGCCAAGCATGCGGGCCCGCCACCACCAGAATTGCTCTTCGGCCTTGTCGGAAGCGTTGGTGTAAGGCTCGTGTGGTACTTTCCATCCGCCGTCCGCGGTAGCATCGTAGAATCCGAAAGGCTTTTCGGGTGTCCCGGCGTCGCGTAGGGGCGCTTGCTGGCGGGTATTGAACATGGGCGTCTCGGTGACTGGGTCGTAGTCTCGCCCAGCTTCCAGCATCAGAACTTTGACGCCTTCCATGGCTAGAGTGTAAGCCGTTTGGCCGCCTGCGGCCCCTGATCCGACAACGATAACGTCGTATTCCGGCTTCGTTTTACCTGCGTTAATGTGGGGCATGGGTTGAAGGAAGAATTTAGATTTAAGAATTAAGAAGTCGCTAGAACGAAGGCGGAGAGTGTAGCTCTAAAAAAAGGTTGGCAAGTGGCGAATGGGTGACGATTGGCAACGCTACTGCGGGGATTGCCCCTTGAGTTTTTTCAATTCCTCGCCCTTTGAATCCAAGAGGGTGACCGTGTACTCAGCGGTTTTGTCGAACACCTTGAGCTTGGCTTTGTCGCCACCTCTGACGGGAAGCGTGTATTCAATCTCCCCGGTCGATTGATTGAGGACCTGAGCGGCCACGACGTCATTGGAGCTGCCAGGAATAGAAATTTCTGGAAGGTATCCAGCTGCTTGGCGGCCGTACTGCTCTCCGACGGGAATAATTACAGGCCAGCCAAGGTATTGACCGCGATTTCTGTTCAGCCTCCAATTAACATCGGGTCCCCAATTCTCTACGATCGTTTCGAGCTTTTTTGTGTTGAAGCGTACGATACCGTAGCCGCTGCCCGTTCCTTGAAGACGCACAAGCATGGAGTTATCCGAAAACTCGAAATCAGGGTTGATAGTATCGGGACGATTGTTGACGGCCCAAACGTTTACCTTGTTCTTAAAGCCATCGAGGAACTCGCCGGTGTACTCGGGCGCTCCTGGTCGACGATTTTTGCCAGGTTCCAGGGGATCCCAAAGGCGCTTGTACCCATTTGCGATACCCGGGGGAGCGAAGGAGAAACCGGAATCATTCCAGTCGTCGACGCCTTGGTGAGTGAGGGTGCCTACATGCTGGTCGCCATGAATCATGATGGCATGAGCCTTGCGTATCGCTTTTAGGGCTCGGTTACGTCCGCTTTGGGGCCAGCCATTGGAATCCAGATCCGCGACCAGTCGGCCATCCGGTCCCCCATGCGTCGTTGCCACAGCGCCGAGTGGGGTGGCCGACAGGACCGCTTTCATCTTGTCGCCTCTCCAATCCGAGGCCCAGTGATTGAGGAACTTCATTTGTCGGTCGCCGAGAAGTTTCAGACCGGGCTTGTCCAAGAGGCGGGTGTCGTAGTCGGGGTCCGTTATATGGTCTAGCCTTCGGCTACCCGCTACGGGTTCGTCGAGAACGTCGCCGGGCGCGGACTTGAATGTCCGGTCTGCGAGAATGGCGAAACTAATCCCGCCAACATTCAGCTCGGTATAGTAAACGGTGATTCCCTGCTTGATCGGCGTTGGGTCGTAAGGATCTGGGAGATGGGAAACTTGGGTGCGATGGACCATATTCACGAACTTGGGGTGCATGTTGTATCCACCGTAGCTGCTGGTAGAGGTTGCGTGCTTGGGCATAGCGGCGCCACCTTGGCCCCAGATGTTTCCATGGTACACGTCGTGGTCGTCGGGAATGATCACGGATGGACGGTCTTTGAGTACTTCCCGGAAGCTCCAGCCGAAGAGCCAATATTTTTGCAGATAGTTGAGGGCGGCCCGTGGCACTTCTTTCTCAGTTGGCGTACGCACGACGCCATATCCAGCTACGCTCTCGTAAATCTGATCGCCTGCAAAGAAGACGATATCAGGATCCTGGGCTTTAACGCTTTCGGAAATGTATTGATTAGGAAATGCGTAATCAACCATGCAAGACAGTGCGGCCAGTTTGACTTCCTCTTTGTCTGTCGGGTCTTTGCGGATACGTCCATTCCAGCGATCTGTCTTTGGCCCAGTAGCGGATATCCAGTCGAAACTTAGTCGGTACTCGACATCCTTAGAGCTGTCCCAATCCTCTATTCTAAAATGGGCCGTGCGCGAGAGCGGGTCGATGGATCCGCTTTGAACCGTTTTCCAGTTGTCGCCATCTTTCAGTGACAGGGTCACGGTTTTGTTCTCGCCTCGACCGATAGGAGCCACGTGGGCGGTCATCTTAAGGATGCTGTCGGTCGTGGTATATTGCGACCAGAGAAGCGGGCCAAAAGTCTGATCTTTCTTCTCGGCGATCTTATTGCCAGAAACGGACCAGTCGCGAAACCAGAATCGAAAATCTCCGCTACCTCCAGCCCGGCGAGAAGCGTTAGACTGTCCGGAATTGTCTATGGGACCACAGAATAGACCGATATTTCCGATGAGTGGGTCGCTCTTCACGGTTGCGGAAAAGGCTCCGAGCTGAGAGTCGGATCCCGAACCCGGCAAAGCTTTGATGGTGGCTTCAGCATTGGGGCCCCGGCAGTCGATTTCGATTTCCAGACGGATGTCCTCTAAATGCGACGCGTTGATCGAATCGCTGGAAAACTTATTTCCGATGAAGAGTCGCCCATCGGTGGTAATTCCAGCATTTACGCCATTGCTCCCGAAAAGGTTGGAGCGGTATTCTTCGGGCATGGCGCCCGTTACAGCGAAGCGGAAGCCTGTCGCTCCCAAGCTATCCTCCTGAGAGGGGTCGCGAAGAGTTCCGGTCCGAACGCTCATGCGGAAGCGGCCATTGCCGGCCCGCATTTGGTGTGTCAATAGCTGTAAGTCGTGTCCCCGGCCTCCCTGAACGACTTCGATGCGGCCATCGTTGAGTTGCCAGTCCATCATGGGCGTCGTCCAAATCTCGGGAGCTACCCAAGGTCGGGTGACGTTTGATGGGAGTTTCAGGTCGTAGTTGTCCGCGAGAAGCGATGTCGCGGAGATTAGTAGGGCCAAATACAGGGTGCGCATGAGACGGTGTTTTAATGTAGAATTAGGAACTAAGAACGAAGAAGTACAAGCGCCCCCGAGGCAAGGGAAAGCGAGCACGAGACTTGCCGGATTGAACGACTGATTTGGACAAAAGGGATCGTCGGGATGAGATTAGCATCGCTCACAGATTCGCTGGACCCCGCTGCGTGGGCGAGGATCCTCCGTAGACTGAGGCCAAGGCTCTTAGCCTAGCGGGGCTCCATGCCCAGAGGACGAACTAAGGCATTTGTTATTGGTAGGGAGGACCGGCTCGGTCCTCCTTGCTCAACTAGGGATGTGGAGAACCGAGCCGGTCCTCCCTACCTGACGGTGTTTCCCGAGGGATTTATTGGTCCCGCGAACGCGGAAGAACGATGTTAAACATAACCTTCCCCCTTACTTCGGGGCTTTGCTGCCGTGGCGCAGGTCGGCTTCGATTTCCGACTGCTGGCCTTTGTCACCCACTTTATCCATCCATGCTAGCAGTTCCTCGCGGAGACGACGCTTTATGTCTGCGTACTCCGGATTATCGGCCAAATTGTTCCATTCGTGGTAGTCCTCCTCGACGAAATAGAGCTCTTCCTCGGGGCGATAGTGATAGCGACGGACTTTTTCGGCGGCATCGGGATCGTGCTCACCCTTACGTTTCCAGGAATTGAATACGGTCGACTCGCCCCATCTCGTGTCTTCAGGAATGGTGACCACATTTTCGAACTTCACCTCGGGCGTAAAATTCCAAATGTACTTGAATTTCAGCGTCCGAACGGAGCGGATTCCAAAATGATCCGGGGCATTGATGATTCCTTTGGTCGTCATTTCCGAAAAGACGTATTGTTTGTGGGGGCCCTCTCCGCCGCGAAGCAGATGAACCAAGCTTTTTCCATCCAGAATCGGGTCGGGCCTTCCGCCGGCAATCTCGACGAAAGTAGGAACGACATCGGAATATTCAATTAAGGCGTCGCTGGTTGATCCGGCTTCGACTTCGCCTGGCCAGCGAACAATGAACCCCGTGTGGAGACCGGCGTCGTAAAGCGTCCATTTGGCGTGCGGGAAACTAGATCCTTGCTCGGTGGTGGCTATAAAAACGGTGTCATCGGCAAGACCGTATCTGTCGATTAATGACAAGGCCTGCCCAACCTGATCGTCGAAGTAGGTGGTTTCCGCGAGGTAGCGCGCGTACGCGTCGCGGGTTTCCGGCGTATCCACCCAGGTATACGGAAGCTGGAGCTCGTCTGGCGGGTAGCGGCTGGCATCGCCTTTGTCCCAAGGGGCATGTGGCTCGTTGGATGTGAGGAAAAGGCAGAAGGGCGTGTCGGAGTCGACACAGCTTTTCATGAAGCTGTCGACGGCTTCGAAGTCGGGATTGTTTCCTTTGCTGAGATACTCGAAGGGAAATACAGACGCGGGTCTTATATGCGTTTTGCCGCTCATAGCCACGCGATAGCCGAAAGGCTCCAGGTAGTGCACGATACTCTTATTCCCAGGATTGGCGAAAGTGTGGTTGGGATAGGCGCCAGTCTTGAAGGGCGATTGACCGGTGTAGAGGTTGTGGCGCGTGGGAGAACAGGTCGGAGCGGCTTGAAAGCAATTATTGAAGAGCATGCCCTCTGCGGCGAGCCCGTCCATATGCGGGGTGTAGGCTTGTCCGCCATAGCAGCCTACGTCGAAGTAGCTCAGATCGTCGGCCAGCACGAAAACGAAATTGGGTTTGGCGGACAAAGGGAGACAGGCGGTAACCCAGGAGATTGAGAGGAAAAGGGCGCGTTTAAGATTCATACTTGGGGATTGGGCGACAATTGGGTTTAGCGAATGGCTTGGCAATTGGGAAAAGACTGCGATCATAGGTAAAACAAAGGCTGCCACTTAAGTTTCCAACGTTGGAACTTTAAGTGGCAAAGTGTGGCCAGGTGGAGCGATGCGTTCTGCCTTTTGCTCAAGACTGAGGAATGTGGAGCGCGACCTCAGGCCTAGGTTTTCCCTACCATCTCTTAAGCATTCGAATTGCTAGAATCGTGTACTCTATAAGCCGTGGCTTCAAGTCCTGCCCACGGGCAGAGCGGCTCTTTAGGCCGCGTAGGAAGGTTCATTTTAACCTCAGATTTCACTGAGAACACGGATGGAGAGATTGGGATTCCCAGTTGGAGGACCGAGGTCTCCAGCCAAGCTCTGAACCGGCAAGTCAGCGGCTACGGAAGAGCATTCGCTATCCCTTTTTTGCAGACGTGGCAGCCGAATTGCGCTAGAGTCCTACATCATGCGTTTTCGAACTCTCTTATCGATCATCACGGTTTATCTTGGTGTGGCCATTGCCGCTGGCGAATCCCTGCCCAACATCGTGGTGATTCTCACGGATGATCAGGGCTATGCGGATATCAGCTTCAATCCGGAGCATTCAAAAGAGGTCTCCACGCCTCATATGGACGCGTTGGCTAAGGAAGGGATTTTCTTTACCCAGGCCTACACGAGCGGATCGGTTTGTTCGCCTACGCGAGCGGGATTGATGCTTGGTCAGTATCAGCAGCGTGTGGGCATTTACACGGCTGGTGATGGTGGACGGGGCTTCGATCCAAAGATGCCGATTTTCCCGGCAATGTTGCCGGACGCCTACACGAGTATGGCTATCGGTAAGTGGCACTTGGGTTTGGACAACGACTATCCGGCCTTGAAGTGGCATGCCATGAGCCGCGGGTTTGATGAGGCCTACAAATTCATGGGGCGGGGAGGCCATGACTATTTTGATTCCAAGGGCGTGAATAGCGATGACTACGCGCCCATCTATCGCAACAAGACGCGTATTCCGAGAGATGAATACGAAGGTTACCTGACCTCGCGGCTCACGGAAGAGGCGGTGGCCTTTATCGATCGACAGAAAAAGTCACCTTTCTTTTTGTATTTGGCTTACAATGCCGTGCATACGCCGGCTCAGGCCCCGGAAGAAGCTATTGAGTACTATCGCAAGAAATTCCCGGAATTGAGCGAGCGGCGAACTATCCTCATGGCCATGCTAGATCACTTGGACAAAGGCGTGGGGGCCGTAGTTAACAAGCTCAAGAACGAAGGCGTTTGGGACAATACGCTGCTTTTTTTCCTGACCGACAACGGCGGAGCTGCAGCTATGGAGGCGGACAACGGATCCTTGCGAGACTACAAGCAAAGCCTCTACGAAGGCGGTATCCGCACGCCGTGGATCGTCAGCTGGCCTGCGAAATTCACGGTTGGCCGAAAAATCGATACGCCCATCATTTCCTTGGATATCCTTCCAACTGTGCTGGATGCTATTCACGGAAGCGAATTCGACCCGACCCCCTTCGATGGCAAGAGCCTGCTGCCTTTGATACGCTCGAAGGATGCTGCTCACCATCCGGTGTTGTATTGGGATAGTGGGAATGACAAAGACGAATGGGCGGTGCGAAGAGGTGACTGGAAGCTTCATTCCAAAAAAGGGAAGATCTCGCTGTTCAATCTGATGGAGGATGAATCGGAGACGACGGATCTATCGAAACGAAACGCCGAGATCGTGCGGGAGCTGTCCGCGCTGTACGAAACATGGCTAGCGGAAATGGTTCGCTCGGAGGAGAGTTTGGGGCGCTGAGGGGAGTAGGTAGGGCTGCTTGTTCTCAAGCAGCAGAGAAGTAGTGGCCTAACGGCTGTTTGAGGACGAACAGTCCTACCTTTGAGAAAGCTTAGAAATACGTGTACGGACACAGACCAGTCGTCGCTCTTCGAGCTATGCCCGGTGCAACTGGAAGCACCGCGCTACTGGACTAAGCTATGTAAAAAACTCATTTTCGCGGAGCGAAACCCAATGGCCGAGCTTGACGAGGGCACTAGGGCGCAGCCCGATGTTGGTCCTTGTCCGCGGAATAGTGTTGTCCACAGAGGCGATTTCGTAAGGAATTAAAGGAGCTCGTTCCCCGAACATGCTCCCAAAACACGACAGATACCCGCTCCAGGTGGCTCCCCATTGTAAAAGGGGGCTCGCTGGGGCCTTTTTAGCTCTCACCGCCTCGGTTGTAGCTCACGCCTCGGAGCCCCTTGATTTCAATCGGGATATCCGGCCCATTCTTTCCGATAACTGCTACAAGTGTCATGGGCCCGACGCTCAAACTCGAGAGGCGGATCTTCGTCTCGATACGGAGGCTGGAGCTTTTGGGGACTTGGGAGGCGGCTTTTTCCCGATCGTCAAAGGCAAGCCGGACGAGAGCGAGGTCATTTGGCGGATCGAGACGGACGATACGGAGGATCTCATGCCTCCTGCGGATTCAGAGCTGTCGCTGACCGCTGAGGAAAAGAGCAAGCTGCGTCAATGGATCGCCGACGGGGCGGATTGGAGCCAGCACTGGTCATTCGAGCCGGTGGAACGGCCCGAGCTGCCGGAAGTGGAGCAAGCTGATTGGCCGCGCAATGGAATCGATCACTTCATTTTGGAGCGGCTCGAGGAAGAAGGCTTGAGCCCTTCGCCCGAGGCCGATCGTCGCACTTTGATTCGGCGATTGAGCTTGGATCTGACTGGTTTACCCCCGACACCCGCCGAGGTGCAGGCGTTTTTAGACGACACCTCAAATAGGGCCTATGAATCCTTGGTGGATCGTCTGCTCTCCTCCCCACGATATGGGGAAACCATGGCCTTGCCCTGGCTAGACGCCGCTCGCTATGCCGACACGGACGGCTACCAGAATGACGGTCCTCGCGACATGTGGCGTTGGCGGGATTGGGTGATCGAGGCCTACAATCGAAACCTGCCCTTTGACCAATTCACCATCGAACAGCTGGCCGGCGATTTGCTCGAGAATCCGACTTTGGATCAGCTCATCGCCACGGGTTTCAACCGCAACCATCGCTACAACTCGGAAGCCGGATTGGTTCCGGAGGAATTCCTTTTAGAAAACGCGGTGGATCGCGTGGACACGACATCGACGGTTTGGATGGGATTGACCATGGGTTGCGCTCGTTGCCACGACCATAAATACGATCCTTTTTCCACGAAGGAGTATTATCAGCTCATCTCGATGTTCGATAAGGTTACGGAATCGGGCCGGGCTATCAAATTCGGCAACTCGGAGCCATGGATAAAAGCCCCGACTAAGGAACAGGCTTTTGAGCTGGCGCGTTACGACGGAAGGTTAAGCGAGGCTGAGCAGAAGCGAGACAGGGCTTTGGCTATAATCGACGCGCAAGCCCTCGAAATTGACGCGATCAAGGAAGGAGCGTTCCTGACGAAAGGGCTGATCAAACGGTTCTCCTTCGATGCGGACGATCCAGTTTTGCAGACTTCAGACGGAGAGGTGGATTCTTCCGAGGGTCTATTTGGGGAGAGCCTCGCGCTCGATGGGAACAGCCACTTGGATTTTGAAGATGATTCCACCTTTTATTGTCACGACCGGTTCAGCATTTCGTTTTGGATCAAGCCGGAAGATGTTAGTCAAGGAGTGATCCTTTCTAAGCAGTTGCAGAACACCCGGCGGCCTGGATTGGCGGTAGAATTGGAAGACGGCAAACTGCGATTTAGCATCCTCACGCGTTGGGTGGCTGGGGTAGGGTCGGTGGAAACGCTCGAAGATATTCCATCGGGGCAGTGGATCCACGTAACCCTGACCAACGACGGCACGCAACGAGCCAAGGGGATGGAAGTGTATCTCAATGGCGACGTCGTTGACACCCGGACACTCCACAATACGAACAGCAATGTAATCGGGGGAATCGACAAGGCTCGGTTTCGGATCGGCAAAGGGGTTGAGGGAGAGCCCTTCATTGGGGCGATTGACGAACTTCGTGTTTATGATCGGACGCTGTTTGAGGATGAAATCGAAATCTTGTCGCTGCCAAAAGGGATCGAGGCTATCGCTAAATCGAAGGCGGATGATCTAAGCGAGAAGGAAGAAGCTAAGTGGAATGCTTACTATCTGGAAAATACCGCTTCCGAAGGCCTCAGAGAGCTCGATGAAGCCTACCATGCTTTGAGATTGGAGCGGGTCGAATTTTACGACGAGCTTCCGACGACGATGGTGATGGAAGAAATGGAGGCTCCCCCGACAACACGGGTTCGCAAGCGAGGTGTGTATCATCAATATGGAGACGAGGTGGAGCCCAAGCTGCCGGAGGTATTTGCGGGCTTTCCCCAAGGGGCTCCCAGGAACCGCCTTGGGTTCGCTCGTTGGCTGGTGAGCGGCGAGCATCCGCTTACCGGTAGAGTAGCGGCCAATCGCTATTGGATTAAGTACTTCGGAAGAGGCTTAGTGAAAACGGCAGAGGATTTTGGGCTGCAAGGGGATTGGCCAAGCCATCCGGAGCTGCTCGATTGGCTAGCTGATGAATTTGTTCGCGGAGACTGGGACATAAAGGCCATGCAAAAGCTGATCGTCACCAGCGCCACCTACCGCCAACAGTCGCGGGTAACTCCTGAGTTGCTAGAGAAAGATCCTGAGAATATTCTTTTGGCCCGTGGCCCGCGGC
>CAYOLG010000026.1:10637-68355 GCA_964404745.1 uncultured Opitutaceae bacterium | reverse complement strand
TGGCGAAGACTGTTGCTTCGGTAATTTGGTAGGGAGGACCGTCTCGGTCCTCCGCATTCGAGTTTCGGAGGATCGAGACGATCCTCCCTACCTTTAGTCTTCGAAGAGTTTTCATGAAACTAGCACACGCTATTCGAAAAAGCGGTAGCGCTCTGGCGTATCGCCGACTTCGAAAGAGGCTGCGGGGTCCTTTTTAGGCACGTCGAATTTGCGCCGCAGTTGGTTTAGCTCCTTATTTAATTCCCGTCGAATGTCGCGGTAGTCTGGATGGTCGTAGAAATTCACTTGTTCTAGCGGATCCGCGACTAAATCAATCAGCTCCCATTCATCGACATCATCCTCGTAGAAGTGGATGAGCTTGTAGCGTCCATCAACGACTCCGTAGTGTCGGCGAACTAGATGCCAGCCCGGGTATTCATAATAATGATAATAGTGTGTCTTTCTCCAGTTTCGAGGGGTTTTTCCTTTCAGAACTGGAACGAGGCTGGCTCCATCCAGATCCCGAGGAACACTAGCCCCGGCGATTTCCAGGAAGGTGGCGGCAAAATCGATTGGGGATACGATGTCCTCGTTGACGCTGCCCGCTTGAACGGATCCCGGCCAGCGAACTAGGAACGGAGTCTTTAGGGATTCCTCGTAGATCCAACGCTTGTCGAACCATCCGTGCTCGCCCAAGTAGAAGCCTTGGTCGGAGGTGTAGATCACGATAGTGTTTTCCGCCAGTCCGGACTCATCCAGATAGTCGAGAAGTTCGCCCACGGCATCGTCAACGGAAGCGATGGATCGCAAATAGTCTTTAATATAGCGCTGATATTTCCAGCGCGTTTCCTGCACGCCGTCCAATCGGGCGTCGAGGAAGTCGCTATTCTTGTCGCGGTAGGCGTTGGTCCACATCTTCAACTGCTCAGGAGTCAGATTGGTTGGCGGCACCAATTTGAGGTCGTTGGCATTGAGGTCGCGATCGATCTGCATGGCTTGATCGCGGTGGGCTTTGAGGCGGCGGCTATAATCCTCGAACAGGGTGGGTGGCTCTGGCATATGCCGATCGTCATACTTGGTGAGATACTTGGGCCCCGGTTGCCAGTTTCGGTGGGGGGCCTTGTGCTGGGTCATGAGCATGAACGGCTTGTCGGGATCGCGACCTTCTTTAAGCCATTTGAGGGTGAGATCGGAGATGATACCGCTGGTGTAGCCTACGTGCTCGATGCGCTCAGGATTTTTCCCGTCGCCATCCGCGTCCCGCAGCATGGGGGGATTGTAGTAGGGGCCTTGGCCGATGAGGACCTCGGAATAGTCGTAACCCTGCGGAGCCATGTGCTCGCCCAAGTGCCACTTGCCAATGACGGCCGTTTGATAACCGGCTTTCTGCATCAGCTTGGGAAATGTCTGTTGAGTCCCGTCGAATTTGTTCCCGTTCCTCAAGAATCCATTCTTGTGGGAATACTTGCCCGTTTGAATGGAGGCCCGTTGCGGACCGCAAATGGAATTGGTTACGTAGCAACGCTCGAACAGCATGCCTTCCTTCGCCAAGCGATCGATGTGCGGTGTTTGGTTTAGGCTACCGTCATAGGCGCTAACTGCTTGATAGGCATGATCATCAGAGAAAATAAAGAGAATGTTAGGCCGCTCTTTGGCGACTGCGCCGGCTATACCCAGGGCGCAAATCCAGAAAATCGATCGGATGGGAAAATTCATGGGTGGGATAGATGCTTTACTGATGTAGGTTTATGATTGAAAGACGGAATTGTTGCTGGCTCGGTCCTAAGGAGGCAATCAGGCTTAGAACGAAGGAGCTCTTTATTTAAGCAAGGCCTATTTTTCGTGCTCAGGAAGCGGAGCCGAAAGGGATGCCGTGTAGGCGACAATATTGAGAATGTCCTCGGAGGTAAGATTTTGGACAACTGGGGCCATCAATGCGGACATGGTTCCTTTCCGGGCTCCCTGCTTCATGTCATTCAATTGTCGGGACATGTAGCTTGGTGAGCGAGCGGCTATTCCGGGAACGTTGGCAATGCCATTGAGATAGGGTCCGTGGCATATCGCGCATTGCGGGGTTACTCCTCCCCCGCCTGAATGGACGAGCTCTTTGCCTTTCTCTATGGAACTGGGCGGAACGTAGGCGATGAAGCCTGCTCGTGGATCTCTGAGAAATTCGGTGCGATAGGAATGGATTGGGGTTTCGATGATCCGATTGCCAATTGGCTCGGTACTCGCTCCGCCGCCCTCCAGTGGAATATGCAGTCCTCCACGTATTCGTGTTTTAGGTACGGTATCGGTCTCGACTACCTGGATCCATTGCGTCCACGCCATCGAAGCCATGTATTCGGAGACGGCCTCGATTTCCTCTTCTGTCATGCCGACAGCGCAGTCGATCATCAGCTGACAGTTCGTTTTGCGAGGCTCGGCGCTTTTTCTGAGGCCATTTTTAAAGTCTAGAAGCTGTTGAACGAGATAGTCCTTGTTTTGACCGGCGGGCGGAGCGTTCTCCGCTTTGCCTTTGCCGTTTGGGTAATGGCAGAGGGCACAGGCGATTATCTTTCTGTCGGGATCCCCGTAGGCATAGATTTCGGGCATTTCCGGATGGTCCTGTGGAAACCAATCGGCGGGAGCGGTTTGGAATTTCTTGCCGTCTTTGGCCCCGATGATCTGTTCCCTATTGAAACGCTTCGATGTGCCGGGGAGACCATAGGTTCCGCCATGATCCTCGAAGGGAGGATTTGGCTCTGTCTCGATCGCATAGGCCCAGGCCAGTTCAACAAAATGATCGGGGAGGGCCTCTTCTTTTGATTGAGCCTGGCCAGCCAGAGCTATCAATGCCCCCACACAGATAGCGACATGAGGTTTAGGCCTTACCCCGAAACCGCTTTTAGTCGGCCCAAGAAAAGTTTGGGGATTGATTCTGCATGGTCGTCGAAAGAAAGGCTTGGGTATCATGGAGGATTAACGCGAATTTGAAGGTGGATCGTCTTTTGCGAGCGAAATCTAATTGTATCTTATTAACAAATACAGATATGAAGGATAGAACTATTCGCACGTTGAGGTTTCAGGCGACGAATACAAAAGGGGAAATGATTTCCCATGGGGGTTCCATCGAACAGAGTGGAATCAAAGCCCACTCGAGCGATCCGGAAGTGCTGTCGCAACGCAATTGCTCTATCCGCTGCGATAAGGAAATTGGGGCTTCCTCGACGGCTAGCCGGTCGGTGACGCCTAACTAATCAAGAACGCCCGCGTTCAAGGCTGCATTCGGCTCACAGGTATTTACCGGCGCTAGCGGCCTCCACCTCCGCCACCACTTGGGCCTCCGCGGCCACTGCCGCCGGGACGCCCACCGCCTTGTCCTGGTTGGGGGGCGACCTCTTTCAGAACTTTGTTGAATTGCTTTAAATCCTTCTTGCTTAGGGCCTCTTTGGCGCTCTTGTTCAATTGGCCATACAGTGCTGTCATTTCTTCGCGGATGCCCATCATCGCGGCCCGTCGCTTTTGCGGATCGTCTCCAGCAGCTTTGCGGGCCGCCTGCATTTTAGCTTGAATGAGTTGGCGCTGGTAGAAGAAGCGCTGCAGTTGAGGTCCAATCGCCTGTATCTGCTCTTTCTCCATATCGCCCATCTTATCCAGGAAGGCGTAGGTGTTATCATTGACCTGCTTTTCAAGCATTTTGATCCGTTTCTGCTTTTCCTCTTCGGAAAGCTGCTGAGCTTGGGCGGTGTATGTCAAGCCAGCGAGAGCGCAGGTGACCAATGCGAGGAGTAGCCTTATTGGCAGACGGGATAGGAACATGGTTTTCATAGAATCAACGAGTGGGTTAGGTAGGTTAGACGGGCTGACGAAAGTTCTGAGTGTAACGCTGAGTGGTCAGGCCTGGTTTCAAGGAAAACCAATTGAATCAACCTAGGCCTAAGAGGGGGCGTTTATCTCAGAATCCGTTGTCATTCGCCAGTCTAAATTGAGCTAGCCTTTCATGGGCTAACCTGCTAAAGGTATAGTCGTGGTTCCTAGCCCCGTTTCCCTTGGTAGTAATCTGCTTATCCATTTTACCTCTTTGGGGGACGGATAAGGCGCCTTCGGAGATACCGGGTCGAGATGTCGCCCTTGAAAATGGAATCGATTGGGACGAAGCTCGGGGTCTTTTTGGGCTTTTCAAAAGCGGCAATAGCAAGGCCTTCCACCAGTTGACGACGTAGGTTGGCCTCGGAACCGAATAGACTACTTCGTTTTGGCCAAGCTAGAATCGAAGGGCTTGAGGCCGTCTGAAGAGGCGAGCAAACGAACCTTGATCAGACGCGTTTCCTACGCTTTGACAGGACTGCCACCAACACAGGAAGCGGTGAATGGTTTTTTGCAAGATTCCAGCCCGAACGCATACGAGATGTTGGTAGATCGATTGATCGATTCACCGGCTTACGGCGAAAGATTTGCGAGCCTTTGGATGAACGCCGCGCGATACGCCGAGGATCAAGCCCATCAAGTAGGAAACAATGTCCAGTGTTTTTATCCCAATGCCCACCGCTACCGAAAGTGGCTTATCGATGCCCTTAATCGAGATATGCCTTACGATCGCTTCGTCGAGTTACAGCTGGCAGCGGATAAGGTGGACAATCCGTAGGTTGATGATTTGCCGGCATTGGGATTCATCGGACTGGGGCCAAAGTATTACAATCGGAAACTCCTAGACGTACAGGCAGACGAGTGGGAAGATCGTGTCGACACCGCGATCAGAACGTTTCTGGGACTGACGGTTGCCTGCGCCCGTTGTCACGATCACAAATACGATCTGATTCCTACCGAGGAATATTATTCGCTCGCGGGTGTTTTTGCGAGTACGAAGATGATCAATAAAGTCCCAGATTCGATGGGCGAGCTAATGAACTCGGCGATCGCGGGTGATGAGTCGGAGGATAGAAAGCAGGACGACAAAACGATTAGCCCGCATGCTCAACATATCGTGAGGATGGGGACGCGCAAAACCTCCATGTATTTTTGAGAGGCGATGTTGAAAGCAAAGGTCCTCAGGTTGCGCGGGGCTTTCTGCAAATTTTGAGCGGCGATGATGACTATCGATTCGAGTCTGGAGATAGTGGTAGTCAGGAATTGGCTCGGAGAATTGTCGATTCAGAGAACCGGTCGCTGGGCCGAATGAATCGAAACCGGCTAACCGTGGAGATGCTGCGGGACACGCTATTATTCGCGAGTGAGGAGCTGGAGCCAGGCGATGGACTGTCGCTGGAATTGAGCGGTCCAGAAAATCGGCGTAGACCGGTCCTCGGGCGCGTTAGCCGAAAACAATTGGATAGCTACTTGGCTCTCTTTGACTACCCGGATCCAAACGTCCATAGTGGAAAACGGGCGGAAACAAGTACGCCGATGCAAAAGCTTTTTGTTTTGAACAGTCCGTTCATGAGGCAAAGGTCCCAAGCTCTAGCGGAACGACTCTTGCCTGAAGGGCATCGTTCGCAAGAGAACCGCGTGCAGCGGACATATGCGTTACTTTACGGCCGACCGGCAGAATCTAGAGAGGTTGACCTTGCTCTCGACTATCTGGGTGATTCGCCGGAGGTCAGCGAATCAAAGTGGGGTGATTACGCTCAAGCTCTTACGCTTACGAATGAGCTAATGTATTTGGATTAAACCTACAAGAAACGATAATCGAAATTGTCAATGGCGTACCCTGATCTCTGATCGCTAATCTACACGCGCCGAGAGATGCCTCGGCGAATGGGCACCGGAATGGGCATGGTTGGCTTGGCTTCGATGCCAGGGGTTGGCAAGTCCTTCGCGAAATCCTCGCTTGGTCGAACGCCGCCGATTGTCCCCAGAGCCAAACGCGTGATATTCCTCTTCCTGAATGGGGGACCCTCGCATATCGACACCTTCGATCCCAAGCCGGCGTTATTTAAGTATCAGGGCCAAACCCCTCCGGCGATTTGTATAGAGAGGATAAAGCGGGCGTATTTATGCCCTCGCCTTTCAAATTTTCCAGACACGGCAATAGTGGGATCGAAGTACCCGAAATCCTGCCGCACTTGGCGAAAGTAATCGACGATTGCTGCATTATCAGGTCCATGCAAACGGATATTCCCAATCACGAACCGGCTTTGCTGCAAACGCACTCGGGTTATATTCAGCCGACGCGGCCATCGATAGGCTCCTGGCTTCTCTACGTTTTGGGTTCTGCGAACGAGAACCCACCTGGATATGTCGTTCTCAGGCCAAGCAACAAGATCGTGGTAGGCCCCGCGCTTTGGAGCAATGGTTTCTCTCCCGCCGAATACCATGCCACCAGCGTGATCAACGAGGATATGCGAGTGGAAAAGCTGCTTGCCAATATCAAGAACCCGAAATTGAGGGATGCCCAGCAGCGAAAGCAGGTTGATCTCGCCCAGCAACTCAACGTCTGGCACAAGGAGAAGCTCGACAATAGCCCCTAGTTCGAGGCTCAAATTAAGTTCATGGAAACCGCTAAAAATATGCAAAAGGCGGCCATGGATACTTTTGATATTTCCAAAGAATCGAGGCTATGGCTCCAGCGACGAACTGGGCATGCTGGTGGAGGAGAATCCAGTACATGTACACGATTTCCATGCCACGATCTTGCATTTGCTGGGCGTCAACTACGAGGAATTGACTTATCGCTATGCGGGCCGCGACTTCCGGCTTACCGATGTGCATGGACGCGTGGCGCATGACATCATGGTTTGATGTATCGGACGGCTGAAACGTAAAGCGATGTTCGACGTGAACAACACTTTTTGCCTGGTAAGGCTGTTTGTCCCAAAATAGCAGCAAGTCGTTAGCTTATTGAAAATCATGGAGTTGTCAAGATGGTATAGTTTCGTTCCGCTGCTTAAGGATGAGCAGCCCTACCATCGAGCTTCTTCCGCCGCTTGAATCTGAATGCAAATAGTTTGGTTAGCTATTGTGGACAATAGCATAAACCTGACTGTATTCGAGGCTTTGCTAAAGGTGACTTGCCGCGGAGGAAATCCTACTGATACTTCCCCTATTGACTGATGCAGAAGACTGAGGGACAGCCACTGCCTAGATTGATTCTCCCCAATTTGGGACGGCGATTCTCTGGGGTGACATCCACCATGCTGCAAACCTTGCCCCATCAGATGAAAGCGATTCCACTCGTTATCTGGGGAAGCGCATTCGTAGATGGCGACCTTCCAGTTGTTCGTTTTCGCGAACTGCTGAGAATTACCCAAGAATCGCTAGAAGATGGCTCTATGCGAGTATATCATGCCCGTCGAAATATCGAGATGCTTTGGGGCTTGGTCTTGAAGAAGCTATTCAGAAGGGAATTGAAACTAGTCTTTACATCGACGGCTCAACGAAAGCATAGCGGATACACTCGCTTCCTTTATCATCGTATGGATGCCATCATTACCACCTCTGACCGGGCTGGAAGTTTTTTGGATCGGCCTGCGGATTACATTATTCCTCATGGGATTGACATTGAAGCGTATCCTACCGTTGAAGACAAAAGGAAATCCTGGGAGCAACTAGCGTTGCCAGGAACTAGAGGCATTGGAATCTTCGGCCGAGTGCGCCCTCAGAAAGGTGTGGATCTGTTTGTCGAGGCGATGATTGAGGCATTGCCCCGCCATCAGGAGTTCACCGCTGTGATAGTCGGGAAAACGACGCCCAAGCATGAGCCGTTCGTACAGTCGTTGAAGAGACGAATCGAGAAGGCGGGCTTGTCAGAGCGTTTCGTATGGCTGGGGGAAGTTGAATTTAGCGAATTGCCTTCGCTTTACGGAGCGATGTCGATTGTCGCATCCGTTTCTCGAGTAGAGGGCTTCGGGTTGACTTGCCTGGAAGCCATGAGTTCCGGGGCCCCGGTTATAGCCAGCCGAACAGGAGGATTCGAATTGGTAGTTAGAGACGGAAAAGATGGTTATTTAGTGGACTGCGGTAGTGCGAACGATATCCGAGACCGCTTTTTAGAAATGGCCAAAGATCCGGATCAACTCGAAGCCATGGGTCGATCGGCCCGAGAGCGTATCGAGTCGGCATTCACGATTCAAAGAGAAGCGGATGACTTGGTGAAGGCTTACAACGAAATATCGAGAAGGCCCTAGAGACTACGGGCTCCGACCATTCTTTGTTAAAGGCGGTATAGAGTCTTTTCAGCCTGACTGCTGATCGTAGAGACTCTTGTAGAGCGAACATCGATCGTAGAGATCGGCATGGCTCCCTTCGTCGATTATATGGCCATCCTCGAAGACAAGAATTTTGGAGGCGATCCTGAGGGAACTGAATCGGTGGGCAATCATGAGAACGGTTTTGCCTGCGACGAGTTCTTCCAGGGCTTGCTGAATCTTGCCTTCGCTCTCGGAGTCTAGAGCCGAAGTGGCTTCATCCAGAATCAGTATGGGAGCATCGCGAAGAAAGGCCCGGGCGATGGCGATGCGCTGCTTTTGTCCGCCTGATAGCCTGGTCCCGCGTTCGCCAACGATTGTTTCGTATCCATTATCTTGAAGTTCGATAAAATCGTGAGCGAACGCTTGTTTGGCGGCTCGCCTAACTTCATCGTCGGTCGCCGATTGGCGGCCGAGGCGAATGTTTTCCATGATGGAATCATCGAAGAGCACGGGATCTTGCGAGACTATGGCTATGTTTTCGCGCAGCTGGTTAGTATTGATATTGCGGATATCTAGTCCATCTAGTAGAATGCTTCCCGAGCTAACATCGTAGAATCGAGGAACGAGATTGGCGAAAGTGCTTTTGCCAGCTCCGCTAGGCCCGACTAAGGCGCAAACGCATCCAGGATCGATTTTCGTTGATGCTGCGGAAAGAGCGGGCGTGTCTCCATAAGCAAATGAAACTTCGCTGAATACGATCTCGCCTTTAGGATCCTTGAAATCGGCTGGATTGCCAGGTTCTTCGATTCCTATCGATTCCGCCAGGATTTCGCGTATCCGCTTTAAGGATTCAGTTCCTTTTTTTAGTTCTCCAGCTAGATAGCTAATTCGCTTAATGGGCGCGTAACTGAAGTAGAGGGCGGCGAATATGGCGATGAATACCTCCCCGGTTACCCCTTTGTAGTAGCCGATAACGAAGGCCGATGCCAGTCCGACCGAGGAGATGATCTCCACGACGGGGGAGAGGGAGAATGTGTATTTGACGACTTTCATTTGCGAGCGAAACAGCTCGGATAGTCTGGTAGCGAATCGATCGTTCTCCCGGTCTTGCAGATTGAAAGCCCGCACTTCTTTCGCGGCTCCGATATTCTGGGAAAGGTCGTTGGTGACTGTGGCCAATTCCTCTTGCTGCGCTTTGGCCTTTTGCCCCAGCTTATGGGTGAGCTTCCTGACTGGGACAATGACCAGAGGCAGCAGAGCAATACTGCAGTAGATGTAGATGACCCCGTCGTGTTCCCATCCTTTGTAGGCGAGCATGCAAACGGCGCCAAGAAAGGTCAAGGGAGCGATGGCTAGATCGCGCCCCGTTATTGTGAGGGCATATTGCATGGCTTGCGTGTCGGCTGTCAGTCGAGCAATCAGATCGCCAGTCTTCCTAGTTTGGAAAAACGCAAGGGGCAGTCGTTGGATATGGGAGAACAAAAGAGCTCGCAAGTCGCGAATGACACTCAGACCTGCATGGTTTAGATGGTAGGTGCTAAGAAAGGTGCAAATGCCGATAACTAGAAAAAGAATAGGAAAAATGCTGGCGATAATGATCACTGAGCTCGTCGGCATGGTCCGGGAACCGTTGAGTACGATGCCAAAAAGCTTCTCGGCCCCAAAGGTTATACCGGCGCCCGTACACATTCCGGCGATACCCCCAATCACGAGGGCTAGTCGAACGCGATGCCGGTAAGGGTGGAGCAGCTCCAAAAATAGCTTCAAATCTTTTAGCATAGGCAGCTTGATTCGGAAGGGACTCTGATGAGCGTCAGTCTTTCGACGACTTAACATCCAGGGCATCCCGCAGACCGTCGCCAAGAAAATTCATAGCGAAAAGAGTCAGGGAGAAAAACAATGAAGGCACTACGAGCAGCCAGGGATAGGAAGCCATTCGGTCTGCGCCATCCTTAATGAGAGTGCCCCAAGACGCGCTAGGCTCCTGCACTCCCAGCCCGAGGAATGAAAGCGTTGACTCCAACAGCATGACGGCGGGAACTAGGAGAGTTGCGTAGACAATTACCGGACCGAGGATGTTAGGCGCTAGATGGCGGATGATAATGGATGCGGTGGATACTCCGTTGGCTCGAGCCGCCTCGACGAATTCCATTCCCTTTATGCTGTTCACCTGTCCGCGCACGATGCGGGCCATCGTCAGCCACTCGACCGCCCCTATAGCGATGAAAATCAAGATTAATTGGTGTTCGAAATTCTGGAAAGCTACCATGAGCAGGATCACGAAGATGAGAAACGGCAAGGCGTAAAGGATGTCCACGAGTCGCATCATGAAAGCGTCGACCTTTCCGCCGATATAGCCGGATACGGATCCGTAGGTCACGCCTATAAGCAGGGCGACAATCGTAGCGACGAATCCCACTCCGAGAGAAATCCGTCCGCCTTGCATGATGCGGGCTAATAGATCGCGTCCCTTTGTATCCGTACCCAAAATATGGAAACGGTCGAGGCGTTTGAAATAGATTCCAATAACAACGGTCTGCGCTTTGCTATTAAGTTTGGCTAGATCAGTTTCAGGATCTTCGGCGTAAATATCGATAAATTCATCGGTAGTGATGACCTCGTCAGGGGTGGGTTTCTCCTCGTCGAAACGAACTTCGATCAACTGCACGCGGGTGAACGGAGGCTGGCTACCGAGAGAGAGCGATATGCTTTCCGGGCTGTGCTGATACAGCAGTGGACCAAGAAAAGATAATACCGTGATGCCGGCGAAAAAGATAAGCCCAAACATGGCTAGACGGTTCCTCCGAAGCCGTAGCCAAGCGTCGTTGGTTAAGGATCTGGGTTCTACCAGCCGATGGGGAGAAGGAAGCTCCGTTTCATCGGGACTAAGTCGAATCTGCGGCATCAGTCGTAACGAAGCTTCGGATTCAAGTAGATCTGCACGATATCAACGATTATATTGGCCACAATAATGAGTATCGCATAAAAGAATACGGTTGTTACGATTAGCGAATGGTCGCGGTTGAGGGCGGCTTGCACGAAGTGCCGCCCCAGTCCGGGCACTTGGAAAATCGTTTCCACGACGAACGATCCGCTAATGACCCCAGCTATAGCGGGGCCGAGAAAAGAAACGACAGGCATGATGCCTCCACGAAGAGCGTGTTTGAAGATTACCGCTGCATTGGAAAGGCCTTTGGCCCGAGCGGTTCGGATATAGTCCAAGCCCAGCACTTCCAGCATACCGCCCCTAGTCATTCGGGCAATATAGGCTGCGTAAAATAGCCCGAGCGTGATAGCGGGAAGAATGCGATATTCCCAGCCGAACCAGCCGGAGACTGGAGTCCATTCTAGACGAAGAGCGAAGACGAGGGCGAGAATGGGTCCGATGACGAACGTTGGCAGACAAATGCCTGTCATAGACAGGCTCATAGGGACATAGTCGAAAGCCGAATTCTTTCTCCATGAGGCCAAAATCCCGGCGGGGATCCCAATCAGGAGAGCGACTGCCATGCCAAGCAAGCCGAGTTCAATCGAAGTGCCAAAGTGCTCTTTGATGATATCGCCAGAGGTCAGCCCGGGAACGCTAGCGATGGGTGGGAAGTCAAAGGTGATGTGGCGGTAGAGCAGATTCCAATATTGGCTTAGGAGGGAGTCGCCATAGCCATAATACTCCATCTGCTTTTCCAAGACCGCGGGAGGAACTTTTCGCTCATCGTCGAATGGGCTTCCGGGAGTCGCCTTTATCATCACGAAGGTGATGGTGTAAATCGCCAGCAAGACTGGTATCGATTGAAGCAGGCGAATGAGTAGAAAGCGGATCAAGGGCTAGTTCGTTGTTGCTGTTTTACGATGGTATCAGCGAATGTACGGGGGAAACGGCCCAGCCTGTCAATTTTCGAAATAGACGTGCTTGAATGGATGATTGTCGAGGAGCTTGGGATTCCATCCTCTGACTCGCGTATCCAATCGGTAATTTCGAGTATAGAAATAGATCGGGGCGATAGGCATCTCCTCGAGTAAAATCGTCTCTGCATCATAGAGCATTTTGAGCCGCTTTTCCGCGTCTGCCTCCAGGTAAGAGGCGGAAATCAGTTGGTCGTATTCCTCATTGCTCCATCCAGTTTCATTGTTGCCGTTTCCCGTTGTCCACATGAATAGGAAGGTGTCGGGATACATATAGTCCCCGATCCATCCTGCCCGAGCGATATCGTAGTCGCCTTGATGCACTGTATCTAAGAATACCTTCCATTCCTGATTTCGCAAGTCTATGTCGATCCCCAAAATGCTTTTCCACATTTGCTGAATGGCGATGGCGATATCTCGATGGGCTTCGGAAGTGTTGTAAATCAAGGTGAGTTTCGGAAAGCCTTCGCCTCCGGGAAATCCTGCTTCCGCGAGCAGGTCTCTGGCTTCTCTTGGATTGTATTTGACGAGTTCTGGAGCTTTGTATCCAGAGATTCCTGGCGGCGTATAGCCATGGGCAGGGGTCTGTCCACCCTTGGTGATTCTCCTGACAATTGCTCGCTGGTTGATGGCGAGTGTCAGAGCGCGTCTGACGCGAACGTCGTTCAAAGGTTCTTTCTGCGTATTCAATCGATAGAAATAGGTACCGAGGTAGGGCTCCACCCGCAAGCTGGATTCGCCTTTTTCGATGTAGGTTGGGATCAGGTCGCTGGGGATTGTGTTGACATAGTGATTGGATCCGGCGTCGAACCTCTGATTGTCGGTATTCGCGTTTTCGGTGGGGAAAAAGTGCACTTCTTTCAGGCGAACGGTTGCCGCATCCCAATACAAAGGATTCTTTTCCACGATAATGACCTTATTCATGCTCCATTCCTTCAGGGTAAAGGCGCCATTGCCAATGTAGTTTTCCCGAGTCCAGTTGGAGTCTTGCTTCACCATTCCGCCAGCTGCCTCTATCGTGGCTGGATGAACGGGAAACCAGGAGGCGTGCTTTACCATATTGGGAAAGTGAGGAGTAGGGCCTTCTAGCTCGATTTCCAGAGTATGCTCGTCAATGGCGCGGACGCCGACTTCTGAAAACGGAACTTTAGATTCATTGTAGGCTTGAGCGTTTTTGATGGCGTACAAGAGCTGGGCGTACCTGGCTCCCAGCTCGGGATTCAACATGCGATTGTAGGAATAGACAAAGTCGTTCGCGGTTACGGAATCGCCGTTCGACCAGCGAGCGTCCTCGCGAAAGTTGAAGGTCCATACGCGATAAGAGCCATCGTGCTCCCATGACTCGGCGACACCAGGTTCAGGAATATTGTCGTCGTCGCGATGGTAGGCGATTAGACCTTCCATCAAGCAGTTGATGATGCGGCTCCCATTTACGGATGAATTGATGTGGGGGTCGAGGCTCGGGGGTTCGGAACTATTGCCGAAAAAGAGAATTTGCTGCTTGGCTGCTTCATCCGCCGGCCGATTGGCGTAGAGGTTGTGAGCGATTGACACAACTCCTATCAGAATGATTTGGGCAAGTTTCATAATTGCAGGCGATTCATTGAATTCGTTTGTGACAGTAAATTGGCTCTGGGGGTCCGAAGAATCGAATGGTCTAGGCCCCTGGAGTGTTGGCGGCGTCTTCTGTTTGGATCAGGCAACTGGCGAAGGCTGCGATTCCCTCGCCTCTTCCGATCGCCCCCAGCTTTTCGTTGGTGGTCGCCTTGATGCCGATTTGCTCGACGGAAATTTGGGCGCTTTGGGCGAGGCGGCGTTTCATTTCTGGTATGCGGGGGCCTATTTTAGGTTTTTCGGCTACAACCGTGGCGTCGATATTCCCGATAGCGAATCCTTTCGCTCTCAGCATAGAGACGACTTCCGATAGCAACTTTTGGGAGTCGATATCCTTGTATCTAGGCTCTGTATCGGGAAAGTGGTACCCGATATCGTCGAGTCCTGCCGCTCCGAGCAAGGAATCGCAGATGGCATGGGTGAGAGCATCCGCATCGGAGTGGCCCTCCAGCCCGTAAGGCGTATCGAAATCGATGCCGCCGAGTATCATTGGCCGACCATCCTTGAGGGGATGGATATCGTAGCCGTGGCCAATTCGTATTTTCATTAGGTATTTGGATGCCAAGAGGCGTATTTTTAGTTACGTAAACGTCGCCTGAGAAACTCAAGGTAGGCAATGTCTTCCGGGTTGGTCAACTTCGGGTTGGGGGTAGGGCTTTCGATTAATGTGGTTGGGATGGATTGATTCTCAATGGCCGCCAGATCGTCTGTGACCGTTTGCCCGGAAGCTATGATTTTGGAGTAGCCGTCGTAGATCAGCCTGTAATCGAAAGCCTGGGGCGTCTGCATAGCCCAAATCTCGTCCCGTTTCAGTGTCCTCAAAATGTATTCACCATTAGAATCTGTAGCTTGCTTGATCGTGTCTGTAACTCGGTGGGCGAGACAGGCAGCGTGCTGGTCCCTTGCTGCTAAGGCCACTTGGTCAATGGCTTGATTAGTGACCATGGGTCTAGCTCCATCATGGATGAGGACGACCTTTGTCTGTCTGGGCAAAATCTGCAAGCCCGCCCAGACCGAGTCTTGCCGCTCTGCTCCGCCCCGCGTCCAAAGCAGTGAATGGGTCAGGTTCTCGGGAACGATCCGGGCGATGGCTTCGCGCTGGATCTCATCGCGAAAAACGATCACGACTGTATCTATACATTCGCTACGAGCAAATGCTTCCAGCGAGTATTGGATGATTGGCTTCTTCTCGACTTCGAGAAGGAGTTTATCCGGAGCTTCTTTGGAAAGCCGTCGACCCGAACCTCCCGCGAGCAGGATGGCCGCCATTGAACCCAGTGGAGTCTCTGTTTTGTCCATTAAGGCTTGTCGAAGGAAACGGCGGTTTTAGACAAAGGGAAGGAGCGATTAAAGAGCTTAGCTGCAATCGTGGCAACGGAGTCTCGCCATTGCCTATTAGCCCGTTTCTCCAGAATTGCGAGAATGCCGTTTTTATGCTCGTCAGGGAAGCTCTCCTCGAATGCTTCGATTGTCCAGTCGAATGGAATTTTGTCCATCTGCGAAGCGTCGGCAATGAAGGATCTAAAATTGCTGGGCGAGAATACGTGAAAATGTATATTGATTTCCTTACCTCGAGCCACCTGCTCTTTGCAAGAGTCGGCGTAGTGCCGTCGTTGCGCCTCGATAAGGTTCGCATCGGAAATGGCTGCGAATTCGCCCCAATCGATTCCGAAAGCGAAATCGTCGATATGGGTTGGATCGCAGTCCGTCACCTCATTTTCGAAGTCTTCGATCATATGTTCCAGACTGGTATCCGGCCTTCCCCGGTCCCAGGTGAAGCGCTTGTCGGGAACCACAATATAGGCGATACCGCCTGGCCTAAGAACGCGGTACCACTCGACGAGAGCGGCAATAGGATTGGCAGTGTGTTCAAGGACGTGGGAAGCGACGATGTAGTCTAGTGAGTTGTCGAGGAAGGGGAGGTCAACGGCTTCCCCATAGTAGTCCGCTTGGCACGGTTTTCCCCCAAACTCTCTGAACTTGTCCACGTAGATAGGCTTGATTCCAGGAACGGGTGATTCGAAGGCGCCGATTTCCACCCCGGCGCCCTTGAGGAACTTGGGAACGAAGTCCAAATGGGTCACGATGCTTGCAGCTCTTCGTGGATGCGACTGACGACATCCTGGGGGTTGGCTGCTTGATAGATGGGGCGTCCAACTACGATAAAGTCGCTCCCTGCTCGAGCGGCCTCTATAGGGGTCATGATACGCTTTTGATCGCCGGCATCTGATCCTGAGGGACGTATGCCTGGCGTTACTAGGGCAAAAGTGTCTCCGTGGATCGCGTGAATCTTCCCGACTTCGTGTGGAGAGCAAACCAGAGCGCTCATCCCAGCTGTCGAGGCCAGATTCGCAAGAGCCAGGACCTGATCCTCGGGACTGCGGCTTACACCGGTCTCCGATAGGGAAATGTGATCCATGGATGTGAGAACGGTGACTCCAAGGAGCTTTAGGTTGGGCGATGCCTCTTGTTGGGAGGCGACCGCTCGACGCATCATTTCTTTTCCCCCGGATGCGTGGATAGTCAGCATATCGATTGGCAGTTCACTGATCGATTCGACGGCTTTAGCCACGGTGTTGGGGATGTCGTGCAGCTTGAGGTCGAGAAAGACCCTTTTCCCTAGACTGGCGATTTCACGTACATAGTCCGGCCCATAGCGGGTAAACATTTGCAGGCCGATTTTGACCCACCGAAGTTCGTTCCCTGCCCGTTGCAAAAGTTCGATAGCTGATTTCCGGTCTTCGAGATCAAGAGCGAGAATCAACTGGCATTGCTTGGTTCCATTGTTGGTACTCATCTTCACAGTGGAGTCATCAAGATAGCTTAGCGCACAAGTGGCAAAGGCAAATAGGTTGAATTGAGTCCCGTTGCGCTTGAATCAATTGGATTCTGTCGAAAAGACGGCAAGCGCCCTCGTCAATTCGGCCCTATTACAGGCAAGGGCGCTACCTTTTGGCGGAACGGATTGCGAGCTTGCTCAATGCGCGTACCTGTTCAGCGTTTAATACCAAGTGCCAAGTTTTCCCGATGCCTATCGAATTGTTGTGTCCCGCTAAAATCAACTGGCTCCTCGCCATCACCGGAAAGCGGGAGGACGGTTTCCACGAGCTCGTCAGCTTGGTCACCCCACTAGCGTTTGGAGATCGGTTGCGTTTGAGACGCAGCTCAAGCAAAGCCGGCATCAGTCTACGGATATTTGGAGCGGATCTATCCGATGGACCGGATAATTTAGCTTGGCGGGCTGCGGAGTTATTTCTCGATAAATTCGGGTTGGAGGTTGGCATCGATATGGAGCTTGAGAAGCGGATTCCTATCGGTGCCGGACTAGGGGGCGGTAGCAGTAACGCGGCTGGGGTCCTCAGAGGCTTGTCAGGGCTTTTCGAGATCGACGACGAAGCATCCCTGATAGAATTGGCCGCCGAACTAGGATCCGATTGCCCATTATTTTTAAAAGGAAAACCGGTTGTCATGAGAGGCCGTGGGGAAAGGCTGGAATCTTTGAGTGAGCTACAGCGACAATCACTCGATGCCGCCCCCGTCGCTCTTTTCAAACCGAGTTTTGGGATATCGACGGCATGGGCCTACGAGGCGTTGGCTGCCGACCCATCCCAGTATACCAGTCCTCAAGAAGTGGAGCTCGTTTTGGATCAGTGGGGTCGCGGGGATTTGCGATTGGCAGAACTTTTGCGAAACAGCTTTGATCCCTTGGTGAGCAATAAATATCCCTGTATACTCTTGGTGAAGAATAAGATCCTCCAAGAAACTGGGTGCCGCTGTCTGCTTTCGGGCAGCGGAAGCGCTTGTTTCGCGATTGGCCCAGCGGAGGCATTTCGGAGAATTCGAGAGATTGTCCGGGAATGCTGGGGTCCACGGGCGTTTTTCCAGGAAACCACTATTTCGGATATAGGGTTGACGGAAGGTTCAGGCATTTCATCGTGAAGCCCAGCGAGGGCGGGCTTGCGCTTGTCGCGGCTTTCGAAATAATCAAAATGGAACCGAGAAGAGAGGAAAAAGAGTATAAGGGGATCGGAGCATCCCCAGGCATTGCTCATGGACCGGTTTCGATTCTGCGGGAGAGGGAGATCGCGATTCCGAAGTATCAAGTAGATGCGGCCTCGCACGAGGCGGAAGTCGCGCGTTTTGAAAACGCCCTTCTATCCACTAGGAAACAGATTCAGAAGATTCGGGACCAGGTGGAGGAAAGTTTGGGCGAGGAGGAAGCCCGAATTTTTGATGCCCACCTGATGGTACTGGAGGATCAGGCCTTGATTGACGAGATTGTCCGGGAAATGGAAGCCTCTGAGGAGAATGTCGAGGCCTCGCTGTGGCGGGTCGGCAAACGATATATCGAAGCATTTGGTCAAATCGATGACGAGTATCTCCGTGAGCGAGCGAGTGACATCAGGGATGTCATGCGTCGCCTAGTGAGTAACCTTACCGGGCAATCGCTGGAAGATGATGGAGAGCGGCCTGACAACAAGCACGTGGTGGTAGCCCAGGAAATCGCCCCGTCGGATTCGGCGAGTATTGATAAAGACCACGTCCTGGCTTTAGTGACTGATCTAGGTGGCAAGACTGGACACACGGTCATCGTGGCTAGGTCTATGAATATTCCCGCTGTGGTTGGGCTGGGAAATATCTCCCAGAAGGTCGTGCCCGGAGATATCGTTCTCGTCGATGGCTATGAAGGCAAAGTCGTGGTCAATCCGAGTGAGGATACGCTGTTTCGCTACGGGAAGCTCAAAGATGAGAGGACCTCGATCGAGGAACGACTCATCGCATTTTCAAAAAAAGTATCCGAGACTAAGGATGGCCACCCGATCCAGTTGCAGGCGAACATAGAAACGGCCCAAGAGGCGAAAAAGGCCCTAGAGATCGGGGCGGATGGCGTTGGCCTCTTTAGAACCGAGTACCTTTTTCTCAAATCGCGATCTCTGCCGACCGAGGATGAGCAATACGAGGCTTATCGTGCCGCCGCGGAGGCGATGGATGGCCGTCCGGTTGTCATTCGCACTCTCGATTTAGGCGGGGACAAAATATCTTTATCGCCAGAACTGGGGATGCAGCATGAGGCTAATCCATTTCTTGGATACAGAGCAATAAGATACTGTTTGGACAACATTGACATTTTCGCTACTCAGTTGCGGGCCATATTGCGGGCGAGCGTGCATGGGAATGTCAAAGTCATGTATCCTATGATAAGCGGTGCCGAGGAGCTGAAACAGGCCAACGAATGCCTGGAAATTGCCAAAGAGCAGTTGCGAAGCGAAGAGATAGCTTTTAACGAATCGATTGAAACCGGATCTATGATCGAGATCCCCAGCGCCGCTATTGCTTGTGACACTCTCGTTTCAGAGAGCTCGTTTTTCAGTATTGGCTCGAATGATCTTATTCAATATCTCATGGCTGTTGATCGGTTGAACGATCGTGTCGCCCATCTTTACGAGCCCACGCACCCAGCGGTGATCAGATTGCTGGACATGATTGTCAAAGCGGCGGCGGAGGGAGATGTGGATGTATCGATATGCGGCGAGATGGCGGGAGATCCCATTCTGGTGCCCTTGCTGATTGGGTTGGGGATCGAATCTTTAAGCATGTCGCCCAGCTTGCTGCCCCATGCTAAGTTTGTCGTGCAGAGCATGGAGCTAAAAGAGGCGCGAGATTTGGCTGAAATGGCCCTCTTGGAAACCGACTCCATAAAGATACTCGAAAATCTAACCGCCTTTTATGATTCGCGGATGGCATCGATATCTTAATTGGCATAGTTCTTGTCGTAGGCCGGGGTCGCCCGTGGTCCGCGGGCATTTTTGTCTACTCGGTCTCGTCGCGATTGGTCCAGTAAAACAGGGAATGGGATAGGCGCCTCAATTTTGCGCGCGAGACGCGGGCGATTCCCGACTGGGACTCTGCCTTACCGCTTGAAACCGGTAGCTAAAATGGTCTCGAACCGAGGTTCCTCGGCCTCTTTAGCTACCGTAGAGACGGAGACATTCTCGAAGCCGGCATTGCTTAGCCACGAGTGAATTTTATTTTCGGCGAAACCGAGCCAGGTATCCGCATACAGCTCTCTGGCTTTCTCGAATGTATGTTCTTTCAGATCGAGAATGATGACTCTCCCGCCGGGTTTAGTTATCCGAAAGGCTTCAGCGATCGCTTGCTCTGGACGGTTAGCATGATGCAGGGCTTGGCTTAGTAGGGAAATGTGGGCGGTTGCGTCATCGAGCGGAACCGCTTCGACATCTCCCAGCAAATAGTGGAGATTCTCCAGTTGATTACGCTCCGCTAATTCTTTTCCCACTTCGACCATCTTGGGCGAACTATCGATACAATAGACGGTTTCCGCTTGCCGGGCGATAAGTTGCGAAATCATGCCTTCTCCAGCTCCAAGATCGGCCACCACGATTTTCGGCACGAAGTGGAGGAGCATGTGGCCAATGGCCTCCCACGAACGTCCGGGGCAATAGTTTTTGCCCAGTCTTCCGGCTATGAGGTTGAAGTACTCCTCCGCGACCTTGCGTCGTTTTTGAATGACTCGTCGCAGGCTGTCCTCATCCTCCTTCATCTCGGGCGAGTTGGCTACCGATTCGATCGCGGCTTTGATTAGCGATTGGTCGGTGGGCTCTAGATTTCGCTGCAGGGAATAGAAACTCTTCTTCCCTTCCCGTCGGTCGACCACGAGGTCTGCCTGTCGCAGAAGAGCCAATTGCGATGAGATTCTAGACTGAGACATGTCTAGAGCTTCCTGCAATTCGGCTACGGAAAGCTCCTCGCTGCGAAGCATTGCCAATATCCTCAGGCGGGTGGGCTCTGCCAGCACTTTGAGAGTGTCCCAAGCGGGCTTCATAAAAGGAAGTAAAAAGGAAGAATGCTGATTTAAGAAGTAAAAAGCCGCGTTTGCAATGAGCAGCCGCGGCTTGTAAACAAGGGACGCAAGGTGCGCCTAGTTGGCAACGAGATCGACGTAGCGCTCGATGGACATGATCTTCAGGAGGCTATCAACGCCCTCGATGTGGAGTTCGATTTCCTCGCCAGGGGACTTGCCGAGCAAGGCTTTACCCAGCGGTGTTTGATAGGAGATGATCTGCTTATCTGGGTCGCTATCCCAGGCTCCGAGGATCGTGTAGGTAATTTCATTGTCCTTGTTTTCATCGAGAAGCTTAACCACGCTGCCAATGCCAACGACATCCGTTCCGATTTCCGTGAAGTCGGAAATCTTGGCTCGCTGTAAATCCATTTCCAGCTTGTTTCTCCGGGCCAGAAGCAATGCTTGGTCCTGCTTCGCCATCTTGTATTCGGAATTCTCCTTCAAGTCGCCCAGTTCGCGAGCCAAGCCAATCGCTTTGCTATTTTCGGGGATCTGCTTAGTTACGAGATCGTCGTATTCAGCAACCGCTTTGTCGTAGCTTTCTTTGGATACGACCAGTCCTTTGCCCTTTTCCTCTTCTCCCGTTTCCAGTAAGGACTGAACGGCTGGGAAAATCTTGATGAAGCGAGCCAGTAGGGACTTTTTAGTCAGTTCTTCGAAACCTTGGTTGAGTAGCAAATTGTTCGCTAAGTCGCGCGCGGTTTCAGAGTCAGCATCCGCGAGCAAGTCGGGAATCAGTTCCGCGTCTTCACTTAGAACTTCCGCCAACGGAATGCGGCGCGTTGTGGAGATTTGCAGGGCTTCGTAGTCGATGGCATAGAAAATCGCGTTCAGCAAACGGGGCGTTATCATGGGCCGGACGAGATCCCCGAATTTGCGCGAGTTGCGATTCTTCACGATCCATAGGAGGACTGGCTCTTTAAGATTCTGCTCGGTTTGCCAGCGTTCAAAGGTTTCCAGGAGCTCATCCTCGAAGCCGTTTTGCAGAAGGAAGTTTACGCAGTCTGTAGTGAATTTACCGCTACTATTCTTTAGCAGATTGAATGAGATTTCTTTCCAGCCGGCTGGATGCGACTCCTTGATTAGCTCTAGAGCGCGTGTTTGCAGGGTAGTCGGCAGATCTTTGACGAGTGTGTCGAGCGTGCTGGGATCGCTAACCAATTCTGTCAGGGTGGGTTCGAAGTCGGAAATATCGACTTCAAGAATTCCGGCCAAGTCGTTGCGTATCCAAGCTCCGCGGAGTTTTTCGGCTAGTGAAAGCTGGTTGGATTCTTTAACTGCGGTGGCTAGGCCATGAAGAACGACTGCGAGCTGATCCTTGATTTCTGGCTTTTCGCGGACGGTATCCAATAATTTGTCGGCGATGAGAACTCGACGTTTGGCGGACTGCGTCTCGTTGTATTCTTCGATCAATTCCTCTTCGATGCTAACAGGTTCCTCTCGGAGCACGTACATGCCAGTTTTACGGGACGGAACGGCGATTCGAGGATCCTTGGCCAAAATCTTTTTGGTAGCCGTCCACCATTTTTTAAATTTATCGGGTCCGACTACTTGCGTTAGTACACTCTCAACCTCAGTAGCGCTGGCTGCCCCATTAGGGTATTGTTTCAGCAATTCGACGATCAAATCGCACTGATTCTTCGAAATAAGCTCGGCGATTGCTTCCGGCTCGTTCTCTTTACGAGCCATTAGATGATCGGGGGGAAGCACCTGCATAGTGACGACGCAGAAGCCCGGATCCATCCGATGCCCCTCTTTACCCTCGAAGTCGATGATCAGCTTGCCGCTCTCTTCATCATACTCCTTTATTTGCCCAAATCCCCAGCTTTGGTGAATACAATAGCTGCCAGGCTGCATGGACTCGAGCTTCTCTTTGGCTGGCTTGAGCTCGGGTTTCCGCGTAATAAGTTCTAGTACGGCTTCTTCGTTCATGAAAGTTTTGCGAGTAAACTATTAAGAGAGGCGTCTTTTTATGCGGTTGTCAACGAGCGACTCTTCCAGCAACAAGATCGGGTTTGGCAATGAGAGATACGTCTTGGAATTGGTCCACGAGATTGGTGGAAAGGTTTTTGACCCGGCCCGCCCGGCTATCTCATTTAATGGAGCGTCTGCCCGATTCGATGGATCGCGGAAAACGACGTCGGTGCCAATTCTTGCTTTATGGTGTTGTTCGCCATCTTTGGCTCTTGGAATCCTCAGTCGATGCCCATTTGCGAAAGCGGCCACGCCCGGGTTTGCGTTCGGCTCTCTTGGTAGCTGGATTTGAGTTGCTTTCCGAACCGGACAAGAAAGCTCAGATCGTGGACCATGCCGTTGGCGAGATTGGCAGGCGGTTTAGCTCTGGCGAGAAGGCCATGGCCAACGCGGTCTTGCGAAAGGTCGGTGAACGGTTGGAAAATCTCGACAGAGAATCGACCAATTCGGTTGCTGAACTGGCGGAAAAAGAAAGCCACCCGGAATGGCTGGTTCGCCGCTGGCAGGAATCATTTGGGTGGGAAGCTGCGAGGAAATTCACGAACTGGAATCAAACCGAGCCAGAAATCTATTTTCTCCCAATTTCCGCGGAAGCTAAAGAGGTAGGGTTGGAAAGCCCCTGGCGCCCCTACCGGATGGTGGCCAAAGGTGATTGGCCGCAGATTGCCCGACTGCTCGATGAAGGAGCGGTCTACGTCCAGGATCCGGGCACGAGATTGGGACCGGAGATGCTTCGCAAAGTGTTTAGCGAGGGGCGTATCCTCGACCTATGTTCCGCGCCCGGTGGGAAAACGATTCTCTTCGACAAATTATTTGACGAGCGTCTCGAGGAAATCGTCTCGGTGGACCTGCCCGGACCCCGCTTCGATCGGCTTCGAGCGAATATGCAAAGAATGGGCATATCGAGAGCTCGGCCCTTGGGGAGCGACATATTTCAAATCGACTTAGCGGAGTCGGGTCGATTTGAAGGGGTCTATTTGGATGCCCCTTGCAGCAATACTGGCGTTCTACAGAAAAAGCCGGATGTCAAGTGGCGGTTAACAAACGATGCCATGACGGAGCTAATCGCTCTTCAAGAGCGAATGCTCGCCCAGGCGTCTCTTTTTACGAGTCCGAGTGGTTGGCTGGTTTACAGCACCTGTAGTGTTGAAACGGACGAGAATGAATCGGTGGTGGATCGCTTTCTAAGCTCGGCAGCCGGTGGTAACTTCGAATTGGTTGAACAGATCAAAAATTACCCTTGGGAAACAGGGCTCGATGGGGCGGGTGTTGCGTTGATGCAACGCGTGGCTGGATCATGACCCCCTTTGCACCCGATAGTCATCGCTTTTTGCAAAGGTATGAGCGGAATATTATTCCCGCCCGGCGGCCGGACTCCACCCTCAGCTTACTGCCGGACGGATAGAGGTGTAACCCGACCTCTGGGCGGGCTCAAGTTTTTCTGGGCGTCCACCCGCCGAACTAATCCTTCACTGGCGCGGGTACGCGGCTGCATAGCCAGACGGAGAATGCGGTTATGACGGCCCCGAAAAGATAGAGTTGGAGCGAGCCCAACCACCAAAATATGAAGCTGGCCAAGAGTGGCCCGACCGCTCGGGCCAGAGATCCGATGGCTCGAAAGGTTCCGAGAACACTGCCTTGCCTGGAGTCGTCAGCAAAGAGGGAGACCATTGAACTCAGGGTGGGGCTGCAGAGTCCGACTCCGACAGCTAGTAGGGCCAGCCCCGAGTAAAGCCCGGTTACGGAGTTAGCTAGCCCTAATGCGACGAGTCCGATGCTGACGAAACTCAATCCGCACATGGCAACTCGTTTCTCCCCGTACTTAGGAGCCAGCCGTCTGACGAGTCCCCCTTGGACGAGGGCTAGAATGAAGCCGACGAACACCATCATCGAGGCGTTTTGCTTAGGTGTGAAGCCGAAGCGATCCGCCCCCAGAAAAGTTAGGGTGAACTCCATTCCAGCGAACGCGAACATGAACACGAAATAAGTAAGATTGGTCTTGGCGATTTCTGGCGGAAACTTTTCCGAAAGACGGGCGATGGGATTGCGCGACTCGCCTTTTCCTCGTCTATCTTTCGGCAAGGATTCGGCGAAGCGGGCCCTTACCCAAAGGAAATTCACCAAAGCAAGGGCGGCGGCTGCGAAGGCGACTACCGAAAAGGGGTTTATTCCTAAGCGGGCAAGCTCTGGTTGAGATTCGAGGAGGTTGAACTGGCTGAATATGCCGCCGAGGGCGGGTCCTAGAATAAAGCCCAATCCGAAAGCCGCTCCCACGATGCCCATTCCCTTGGATCGATTCTCTTTGGTGGTGATATCCGCCACCGCAGCCGTGGCCACGGATATATTGCCGCTCATGCAACCGCCTACGAACCGAGCCAAAACCAGAAGGAAAAAATTTCCAGCGAAGCCCCAAAGCAGGTAGCTAGAGAATACCCCGAGAGTAGTAATGAGAAGGATGGAGCGGCGCCCGTACTGATCGGAAAGGCTTCCCCAGATCGGAGCGAAGAAGAATTGCAGGAAAGCGTAGAGGGACCCAAGGATTCCCCCAAATAGAACCGGAGTAAATCGATCTCCAGCTCCAGTAGCTTCGGAGAACGAGTCCAGCCATTGGGTCAGGCCGTGCAGCAGTCCGCTCTGACCGTAGTATTCCAGGATCGCTGGGAAAAGAGGGAAAATGATACTGAACCCGACAAGATCGATGAAAATCGTCAGAAAGATAATGCCGAGCGAGAGCTTCTTGGCATCCATGGACGGTTGTTCGGGTTCGTTGCTCAAAGTCCAGGTTTATTGGGGGGCCAATTGGCGAGGGCAAGCGTATTAGGAAACAAGAATTCCTTTTGCCAAGGCATGGAGATAGATCAATTCCTCATCTGACAAGCCCGACCCGAAGGACAAAGTGGCGTCATCTGATATAGCCTGAATTTCTTTGCCGAATCCGATGGTGGCGATAGATTTCGGATTTCCCTGGCTCCTCGATTTCGCCCCGATCACTAATTCCTCGATGCGGCTAGTTTCTAGCGTTGCTGACTTTTTCCAGGGCCAGCCTTTGGAAACGGAAAGAGACTGGTTGCTTACGGATACGGATTGATTCGCCAGAAAGGCGTTTCCCAAAAGGGCTAGCAAAATGAATGTGGGGATGCCCAGAAAGAAGAAGCCGAAGACGATGAGGAACATGAGGGCGGACGAATCGGCCTCGAAATTGCGAAAAAAAGGAATTGCGAAACTGAAAATGAAGATCAGCTCGAAAAGCGCGATTGCCGCGAACGCTATGAGGAAGCCCACATTGAAACCTAGAGGCGGGATCTGCACCTGTAAGTTGTAGCCGTCGTAGTCGACACGGGACTTCATTATGGCCGGCGGATCGGGGATTTCGTTGGTTTCCGTTCCGCTTTTGAACTTCTCTCGGATCGACTGATTGAGCGAATCCGCATCCCTGACCCGAACGGATCCGGATATTTCATCGTGGATGGGAAGCGACAGAAACGTGGCAAGGCTCTCGGCTTGGGAGCGGGCCTTGTTTTTCGCTCTCCCTTCGGAAATCGAAAAAGCTTCCGCTTCCGCCCCCTCGAGTTTGATCGGATAGACGGTATAGCTGGAATTCTTGCTCTGACGGATCTCAGAATTAAGACGAATCCGGTCAAACTCCATCAATTCGCGATGCTGCTTGTATACGGTTTTGGAAAGCAGTTTCCAGTTCTTGAAGACGGTCCCTTCACCCCGATCGATTATCAGTTCCGTGCGTCCGAACAGGATTGCCCCGCCCACTGCCGCAAATATGGCTCCAAAAGGAATGCCAAAATAAAATGGAAGAGCATCGCCTCCTCTGGCTTCTTGAGGAATGAAAGTGAGGACGATGACACCCATCCCAACCAAAAAGAAGGGAAGTCCGAACAGCGAAGTCGCCCCGCCACCGGTTTGGTGGCGCCACACGTTTTGATTGGAGTCGGGAAGCGGCATAAAGCGTCTCGATCAGTTGACTACGGATATTAACGCTCCCGGTTAACCACATCTAGAAAAAAAGCCGGACGCTCAAGCATCCGGCCATGAATTCTACGGATGACTCCGCCGCTCAGGAATTCTTCAGCTCGTTGAAAAGCTCGTAGGCTTCCTGGGGCTTCAAGTTGTCGTGCACGACGCCACCGATGGCCTTGATCATAGCCAGGGGAGCATCGGATTGGAAGACATTGCGGCCCATGTCGACACCTGCGGCTCCGCATTGGATCGCATTGTAGGCGAGTTCCAGAGCTTCGAGTTCTGGTAGTTTCTTGCCTCCGGCGATGACTACGGGAACGGGAGTGCAGGCCACGACGTTCTCAAAGCCTTCAGTGTAGTAGGTCTTGACAATGCTAGCTCCGTTTTCGGCGCAAACCCGCGATGCCAAACCGAAATAGCGGGCGTCCCGAGCCATGTCCTTGCCCACCGCGGTCACTCCCATGACGGGGATTCCATACTTTTGACCGATGTCGACCAAGCGACTGATGTTGGCTATTGTTGAAGCCTCAGTGGCGGGATCCCCTACGGCGATCATGGCCGCCATGGCCGACGCGTTCATGCTAATGGCTTCAGCTTCGTCGATGAGAACATTGTGGTTCATCTCAGTGAGAATCGTCGTTCCCGTATCGGTTCGCAGACAGACTGGCTTCGTATTGTCTGGTGGAATACAGGAACGAAGCATGCCTCGGGTCGCCATGAGACAATCTGCATGATCAGCGAGAGCGGCGATACCAATGTCGATGCGCTCGAGCCCAGAAGTGGGACCCATGAGAAACCCATGGTCGAAAGCCAGCATAACGGTACGGCCGGATTTGCGATTGAAGATGCGAGACATGCGATTCTTGATGCCCCAGCTCGCGCTGTTGAGACCCTTGAGGTAAAAGGAGTCGGTATCTGCAGGGCTATTGAGCCCAAAGTTGTCGCCATCTCTGATGTCGTCTAGATCTGCCATGAATATACGGTGTTTAGCGGTTTAGGTTTTTAGATTGTAGGTTTTGGAAAATTATATTCTCCGAGATTGGGCTCGCTAGAGGACCTATTTTTGGCCGAGCGTACCGTGCGTTCGGAACCGCGATTTAGTTAATTAGCAAAGTCGCTCATTGTCCTGAAAATTATGGATACAGAAAGCGCCCCGGGATCGGGATGGCCAATAGATTTCTCGCCTAGCGTTTTGGCTCGGCCCATCGTGGCGATCATCGCCTTGGTAGCTTCCATGCCCTCAGTCGCCCCAGCTGAGGCTGCATGCAAGGCCTCGGAAACGGTTTCGCAGTCAATGGCCACGGCTTTGTCGCGAGCACCCGCGAGCGCATCGACCATGGTTTTGTCGCCAGGCTTGGCGCCTCCTAAATTGGTGACGCCTTCGCAGGCTCCCTGAAGGAATGAGCAGAGCCCGTCGGCATCCAGCGAATCGGCGTTCCCCAAGGCCGCTCCACCGCTTTGGAAGAGCATACCCATCACTGCCCCAGAAGCCCCGCCCATGGATGCCATCAATGCCATGCCGGTAGCAGTAAAGACTTCGGCTACTGTTTGGGGCTCGAGCGCTTCGAGCTTAGCTTTAGCCGCCTTAAACCCTCGCTGCATTCCGAGGCCGTGGTCGCCGTCGCCGAGATCGCGATCCGCTTGGGATAGCATCTCTTCGGATTGAATGATGACATCGGCTACTTTAAGTAGCATCTCTTTGACGTCTGCAGGAGCGAGTTTTGGATGGCTCATTTGAAATTGGGTGGTTTTTTGGCAGGGCTGCTGGTCCTCACGCAACCGAGAATAATGTTCATAGAAAAGAGCGGCTGCGTGAGGACCAGCAGCCCTGCCAAAATCGTTACTTCCCTAATTTAGTGTATCCGAGCGACGAACACGGCGCATCCCAAAGAGGTTTGAGCGTATCGTTCATTTTCGTTAGGCTTAAGGAGATGCCGCCCATTTCCTGGCAAGTTACCAAGGGTCCCAAAATAATATCATAAATGCTTATTCCTTTTTCAAGAAGCAAGGCTTTCACCTTTTTCAACACGATTAGGCACTCCATCATAGTCGTGGACCCTAGGCTATTGATGAAGACCAGAACCTCGTCGCCCTCCCCAATGGGCAAATCGTCGGCTAGCACAAGGTCGACCATTTTGACGGCCAGTTCGTCGGCGGGCATCATTTTCTCCACGCCAACCCCTTTTTCGCCATGAATACCCATGCCGACTCCAATGGAATCTTCTTCCAGTTCGAAAGTGGGCTTGCCAGTGGCGGGGATCGATCCCGGAGCCATCGCTACGCCAACCGACCGAGTATTGTCACGAGCGTTGGTTACGAGTCCTACGAGTTCATCCAAGTCTTTGGCCCGATCGGCGGCCGCCCCAGCCATTTTGACGATGGGTATCAGACCAGCAATGCCTCGGCGCTTGTCTTTCTCAGTGGGCGGCGCCGAAGCGACGTCGTCCCAGATCAGCACTGTTTCTACTCGGATACCCTCGGCCGCGGCCAGCTGGGCAGCGATCTTGAAATTCAACACATCACCTGCGTAATTTCCATATAAATACAGGACGCCATTTCCGCGATTGACTGCTTTTGTGGTATCGAGGATGACATTAGGGGGAGGAGCTGCGAAAATGTCGCCGCAAGCGGCTCCATCGGCCATGCCTTCACCGATGAGTCCGTGGTAAATCGGTTCGTGGCCGGTGCCTCCACCGACCAGCAGGGCGACTTTGCCGTCGGCAATATCCGTTAGGGCAATCGCGCCGGGGCTAACCTGCTCGACAGAGCCATTATAGTAATCAACGAGACCGTCGACGAGTTCCGAAGCGGCCTGAAGGGGGTCGTTAAGTAGCTTTTTCATTTGAAAGTATTATAGCCCGCGGATCATTCAGGTGAACGCGGATTGTTCTGGTTAAATTTGGGAAAGATTCGATACGAGTCGAGGTTTTGAAGTAGGCTTGTCAAATATTAACGAGGTGACCATTGTCTGTGTCAATCTGCGTGATTCGCAGATACTAGGTTCAAATAATTCGGTCGTTGCCTCCGTCGACCGGGATCTGGGCTCCAGTTGTTTTGGCGAAGGCATTGGAAGCCACGGCGACAACCGTGTTTCCCACGCTTCGGGAGGTGATCTCCGTTTTCATTAGATTCCGCTTCTTGTACTGCTCGACTGTGAGTCCGTAGCGCTCAGCTGATCGCTCCAGCGCTTCTTGGGTCCACAACTCAGTGTCGAATACAGCGTCGGGATGGATGATATTCACGCGCACGCCCTCGGGTGCCAGTTCCAACGCGGCGACGCGACAGAGTTGGGTCAACCCTGCCTTGGCGCAAGAGTAGCTCGCGGCTCCGGCTCCGGGAGCGTTCACGTTGCGCGAACCGATAAATATGATGGAAGGATCTACTCCCTTTTTGAGGAAGGGAATGGCGTGCTTGAGAAGGACTTGATGGCTAGTGAGATTGACTGCCATGCTGCGACTCCAATTGTCGGCATCCATATCCTGGATGAAGGCGCCAGCGGTAAAGATGCCAGCATTGGAAACCACGATATCCAAGCCGCCGAATTCCTGAATGACACGAGCAACCAAGGATTGAATCTGATCCTCTTGGGTGAGGTCTACGGTGATGCCTAATGCTCCTATTTCAGACATGATGCTTTCGATCTGGGAATTGATGTCAGCTCCGACAACGCAGGCCCCCGCTTCGGTGAGCGTGGTTGCGGTTGCCAAACCGATGCCGGCTGCCGATCCCGAAACCAAGGCTACCTGGCCTTGCAGGACGCCGTTTTTTCTTGGTTTAAGAGCGGGCTTGGAGACATTGCCCTCCCATCCTCCGGTGGCTTGGGCCAGCGGTATTGCTTCAGCGAAATTGTTGGCGATTGCGGCAAGGTCGAGGACTGCGGCTTTGTCGGGAGCGAATGAGAAGACTCCGCGGCTGGGCCAACGGATGTGTTGAATGGCGGTTTCTTGGGCCAGTCGTGGATCGTCCGGCTTTTCCGCTATGGGCGAAAACTTAGAAGCGAATTCGCTTACTGCGAACGATATAGCTCGGGCGGAAGCGTCATGTACCGCGATCATCGCCTGTCCATTCAATTTGGATACGCTGGCTCTCAATTCGGCGATATCGTGAAGATCGATCGGATGCAAGGAGTCGTCCTCGTCCGGAAGGGAAACTTGCGAGCCGAAATAGCTGTTTGCCAATTCGTTCAGTTCGACCGATTGCCGATAGCATTCCTGTGCCGTATCGGCGAAACTAAAAAGCCCGATTCCAGGTACAAGGATGCCAGAGACTGACTCGGCCTTACTTTCGTCGATCAAGGCCTTGATCGCTCGGGCGGTGTCTAGAACTGTTGGCTCGAGAGAAAGGGCTTTCACTCGGTCGCCGAATATCTCCGCAGCCAGCGATTGTGCCTTTTCGTGATTAGCTAGAGCCAGACTTGCGGGACTTTGGCATTGATCGACGAAAGCGGTCGGTAGGCAACCATGGAGCAATGCTTCTGCTGGCAATTCGACCCCATCGCCGGAACGGATGCTCCGCTGCAACTCCATCGCCAGCGCTTCCTCTTCCAACTCAGGGAGGTTGGCCAATCGCCCAACTCGATCCGCGTTAAGGCAAATCGATCCCGATCCCAGGCCGATCCGAAGAACGGATTCCTTTTCGCCGAAAACGTCGGTGGAATCGAATTTGACCGATGGAAAAAGGAGGAAAGAGGAGCTAGGCTGGGCGAGCAGCCCTGCGGAATAGTCGCGAAGTCTGATCGGATCGCCATCCAGGTTCTGGGCGGCGTCGTTATTCCACTCGTTTTGCATAATCTAAGCGTTCACGGATTTTGTCGAAGGGGCCACCCTTAAGTTGGGAGATGGCGGTATTATGTGGAAAACCGCTCGTTTGAGCTAGGACTATTTTTGCAATGATATGTACAAAACCCGCGCTTTAGCTCTGGAAGCCTTTTTGATAAAGCCGCTATCCGGATTTGCGATGGTAGGCTGACAGCCTGTCTGGCGTAGTACCGCAATTGCGGTACGAAAACTGATCCCCAGTCAGCCGCTCTTCTGATCTAACTCTCCTAATACTCCTGAGCTAAGTATATCGTCTTCGGTAGGCGGCTGGAGTGGTGTGCAATACTTTTAGAAAAGATCGGGTGAAATGGCTTTGATCGTAAAAGCCGCAGTCTACGGCTATCGATGAAATGGGGGCATCGGTCTGGCTCAGCGCCGCGCAGGATTGTTGAACCCGATAGCGGTTGAGGTATTGTATGGGTGTGAGATGGAAGCTCTTTTTGAAATGCCTTTCGAAGGCGCTGAGCGAAAGGCCGCAAACCTTAGCTAGATCTTTTAACTTAATTTCTTGGGAATAGTGTTTGCCGATGTATGCGATCGCTTGATCGAGAGCGGAGCGATGCAGGGCATTCGTATTGCCTTCAAACTTACGCGTGACGCCAGCCAGTCCGCAAACCTTGCCGGCTCGGTCGTAGAGCGGAATCTTGTTGGTGATATGCCATTGAATGAGCCGTTGCGAGGTAGTAATTAATTCGACTTTGTTGCTGATGGCGATGCCCTCTTCAATGACCCGCTTGTCATCAGCAGCGTAGCTTTTTTCGATGTCTTCGGGGAAGAATTCGGAGTCAGGTCGGCCGACTATCGAATCCTTGCTTTCCAGGCCCATGAAATCGGCCAACTCTTGATTGACATATATAAAGTGGCGATTGACGTCCTTAACAAAGAAGAGCAAGCCGGGGATGAAATCGAAAAGCAGCTGCCCCGTATTCATAATTCCATTCTTTGAAATAAAACGGGAAAGGGAATCGGCTTCAGGCGGGGGTTGCATACGATAGGGAGACGGAAGACTAAGAGATCAAAATCGTCAAGAGATAGAAAATGAACTGCTTACATGGAACCGTCTCCCGCAGGCGAGCATACTCGTCAACTTAGCTAAGAATTACAAAAATAAACGCGCTCGGCTTGCGCCGTCGTAGCTTTAGCGCAGGAGCGAGACTGCCCGCTTGTACCTAAAATGCCTCTGGGTTTGTCACGGGGATCTTTACTTGAGCAGTTTGCATAAAAAACACCCGCGAGTATTCCACTGCGGGTGTTTGAAATTGAATAATTGATCGGCTTCTCAGCTATTGATGATCGGGATTAGCTTTTCCTTGCAGTACTCGCCGTCGTGCAGAGTCACTCCGTCGGGATCTTCAATTGCCTTGTCAGCTTCATCTTCACAGATGATCCAGCCATCCAGATCTTGGTCGACGAGCCATTGAGTAATGCCCACGAAATCAATCTTGCCCTCGCCCATCAGGGTCCACTCGGGATCACCGTCCCAGTCCTTGTAGTGGACGTGGTTGATAAGGGAGCTGAACTCCTTCATCTTAGTTAGCGGATCCATACCGCCGTTGGCGATATGCCCGACATCTGGAGTCCAGCCGGTGACGCTGCTGTCGAGCCCATTAAGGATGACATCGTAGTCTTCTTCTGTCCGGTTGATAGAGGTTTCGGGAGAGTTCGGATGGAAGGAGCATCGCAGTCCGGCGTCGTGAGCCCGCTTGGATACCGCGTTGACGCAGGAAACTAGATTCAGGCGGCGTTGTTTGAGATCGTGTCGCCCATTGGGCATTTGCACGGTGCAGAGCGGCGCTCCGGGAAATTGCTTGAGGGTTTCGATGACCGAGTCGGCCTGCTGGCGTTCCTCATCGGTTTCCTCAGGATTGTTCCAGTCGAGGACGAGAGCGATGCCTGCCAGCTTTACATTGTGCTGGTTGAGCTTGTCGGCCAATTTTGCCGAATCGGTGAGATCGCCCATCCAAAAATGCATGGGCTCGATGCCTTCGAAGCCGGCCTTTTCGACCATTTCGATCATGTGGCCAAGCTTGTTGTCGTAAGCTTTGCCAGTTTCCCGCATGAACCAGGTGTAGACTTCCGCGCCTAGAGAGATGTTTGCCATTGGTTTTCCTATGTTGGGGTTGAGAATTTAGTATCGGTTAATTGGATATGATCGTCTAGCCCTCCCAGCCATGGGCTTCGCGTACATCGATCATAGATTTGAGAATGGTGTTCCAGGTTTCCTGGGTTTCTAGCATCGCGTTCGGGAACATGCATCCATCCCAGCAAATGTGCTCGATGCCTCGGTCCTTGGCTCCCTCGAGCCAGTAGCCGGAGCATTTGACGATGTCGACTTTGCCATTGGGGTCGTCTGCCGGGCAGTGCTTGCCAGTTTTGTCATGCGATCCAGCTCCATGGACGGTGCCGTCGTTCTGAGCCACATGGAAATCGATCGTCCAGGGGCGGAGGGCGTCGGTCATGGTCTTGTAGGCAGCGAAAAATTCTTCTTCGCTGTATCCATCCTGAAGCAGGGCGTGCTCGGGAGCATTGTAGCCCATCAGATAGAGGTAGGTGTGAGCCAGGTCGCATTGAAAGCCGAGAGATTCCGGCATGCCGACTTCTTCTAGCAGGTTTAGCATGTCCTTCCAGGAGTGCATGCCTGCCCAGCAAATTTCTCCCTCGGCTGCCAGGCGCTCTCCATTGTCAGCGGCGATTTGGGCCGCTTTCTTAAAGGTCTCGGCAATCCGCTTGGTGTTGGCTTCAGGATCTTCACGCCATTTTTCGACACCAAATTCAGCGGAATCGATTCGAATTACGCCGTACTTGCGCAAGCCGTGCTCGTTGAAAATCTTGGCTATGCGGCAGGCTTTCTCGACGGCGGTCAGGAACTTCTGCTGTTGCTCGTCGGTTCCCATGGCAGAGTCGCCAACAGTACCGGGCCAAACGGGAGCGACTAGGGAGCCGACGGTGAAGCCGTGATTGGCGATTTTGTCGGCGATCGCTTTCAGTTCGTCGTCGCTAGCGTCCGGATCCGTGTGCGGATGAAACAGAAAGTAGTCGATTCCGTCGAATTTCTGACCGTCTACGTCCGCTCCGGCGGTGAGTTCGAGCATTCGGTCGAGGCTAATTGCCGGCTCGGCTTCGGGCTCGTCTCCGCCCTTGCCAACGAGTCCTGGCCACATTGCGTTATGGAGTTTGGGATAGTTCATAAATGGGTGAATGGTAACAAGTGAGAATATCACAAAAGGGGCAACTCCTATTGTACTCATTTCGCAAAGAATTGTACGATTCAGGCGCTCGCGCTCAGAAAAAGCTCAGTCATCCGTCGTCCTGGCTTAGTTTTTCCAGTATTTGTCCGCCAGCGGATGCGTCTCCAGCAGGATCCCTTTGACGGCTGTCTTCTCTATCCTGGATAGAAATGGGTAATCCTCGTGGCGAACCGCCGGATCCAATATACGCTCGAGCTCTGCTCCATCGATCAGCCAGCCTCCCCACCTTTGATGAATGGGCGTGGTTTGGTCGACAACTCGCGTCCCCGCTTTGAATATGGGTTGGCCTGTAGAGTCGGGATAGACGGAGCGAACGAGGTGCCCCGGGATGTCCAGAGTGAAGGATCCGCCATGGCACTGAAGGCAAATGTCGGCCTCGCGAACCAGTTTGGGTGGAAAGACGTCCATTTCTAGGGAATAGAAATTGGTTCCAGTGGTCGGGCTGGGGACGGAGATTTCCAGAATGCCGCCAGATGGGACCCAACCGACATAGATTTCATCGTTGAAATAGAGGGCTCGCGGATTGGTCGGGCGGATGCGGCTCGTTTGCAAACTGGTTTTGGAAAATACTAGGGTTTGTGAATCCGCAGGGATATCGAATGCCTCCAAAAATGACTGCAAATATCCACTGTCGCCCGAGCGCTTCCAGTCTGACAGGTTATTTTCGTCGGCAAAATAGGCGGCGATTTTGTCTATGGCCTCACTCTCGTAATAGTTAATGGGAGCTGATTCGTAGAACTTCTGAGCCAGCAAATACGGAGGGATAGCAAAAGCAGATAGGCAGATGAAAAGGGGTTTAAGCATTCGCGATTTCGTTTGCGAATGATGTCAAAGCCAGCGTAAAAATCAAGGCGGCAGTCGCGGGTCTGGCTAGATAGGATCTCAGCTAATATGCGATTCAAGGCGAGGGCTGATTGGCTATCTCGGAAGGTAAAGAGGACCGGCTCGGTCCTCTGCGGAGAGTAGGCTTAATCTCAAGTATTTTCTGTTTCTAGGAAGCTCGCTTGCGAGCGAATCAACGAGTTTCAATTCCTATGAATCTATCACTCGCGAGCGAGCTTCCTACACAATATCATAGACCCGTTCTTTTTAACCAACACTCATTTTGGTAAGGTTACCAAAATGAGTTGCCGGGAATTTTTGGGCCCGATTGGGTGAGACCGTTTGGCTCCGGTTTTGTCAATTCGGCTATTTTCCCTTGTGCGTATCGAGACGTTTCGAAAGCTCGTTGACGATTCCTGTGTACTCAGGCATATTAGCGAGATTCCGATTCTCCTCGGGGTCATGCTCGTGGTCGTAAAGCATGCGAGAGACGGTCTTCAACGTTCCAGAGCCATCTCTTGCCGCGTATTCCGTGTAGCGCCAACGATCCGTTCGAATGGTGTCGCCGTCGCGAAAACGGCCGATAGCGTAACCTTTGCCTAGATCTTCGGGATTCTTGAGAACGGGGACCAGACTTTGGCCGTCCAGCCCCGGCGGCGGAGCAATTTCCGCCATTTCGCAAAGAGTGGGGTAGATATCGATGAATTCGGCCAATGTTCGCGTGGTGGAACCTCGGCCAGACGAATGGTGTGGTGGCGAGCGAATGATAAGGGGCACTTGCATGGCATTCTCAAAAGTGCAGTGCTTGCACCAAAGCGTGTGCTCTCCTAGGTTCCAGCCGTGATCGCCCCAGAGGATGACAATGGTGTTGTCCGCTAGTCCTTCCGCATCCAGAGCGTTGAGGACTTTACCGATTTGAGCGTCCGTATAGGATACGCAGGCATAGTAGCCACGGATCAGCGTTCGAGCCATGGCATCGCTTACCGGTCCTGTTTTCGGGACACCTGCGTAGCTTCGCAGCTCCCCGAAATTGTGGATGGCTTCCTCGGGAGCATCTTCGGGCGGGTAGTAGTTGTCTGGCAGATTTATTGGCAAATTGTCATAGAGATCCCAATACTTCTTGGGAGCATTGAATGGTAGGTGCGGCTTGAAAAAGCCGACTGCTAAAAAGAAGGGCTCAGCGCGTTTCGCGTAGGCTTGAATCCTTTTCACGGCTTCGGCGGCGACCTTTCCGTCCGCCAAAGCTTCGTCTTCAGCATCGAGGGATGCGAAGGGTAGGCGATGGTTGCGGGACTGCTTGAGTATGGCGTTGATATTCGCTGGCTCGGTCCAACCCGCTATGGGCTCTGTAATCGCCGGTTCACTACGATCGGGTCTCCAGGGCGAATCGCTCCAGCCGTCGGATTGATCGGCTGGGTAATGGAGAATTTTCCCCAAGCTGGCTGTCAGATAACCGGCTTGTTTCAAATGTTGATGGAGCCCGACAGATTGCGGCGAATCCTGGTCGATGCGGGCCGTATAACTGACGAAGCGATCGGGGCTTGGTCGGCGTCCACTGAAAAGGCTGGCCCGAGAAGCCCCGCATGTAGGCACCATGCAGTAGGCCCGATCGAAACGAAGCCCGCTGGCGGCCAAACGATCGATATTCGGGGAAACGATATGCGATTCCCCATAGCAGCCCAGTTCCGTCCGCAGATCGTCTACGGCGATCATGAGAATATTGGGACGATTCTCCTCCGCCATGAATTTGAGTGAGGAAATAAGTATGGCTGTTGCTACTCGAATTAGAGGTATGGAGTTCATGGTCGCTTGGGATGAGAAAGACTCTAGAAAACCGCTACAGAGCGGGTCCCCAGCGTTCGGTTTGGGTGTGATGGATGTCGATGGGGGTATCGTTCAGTTGCGTTGGGCCTGGGCGGCTCGTTCCTCTCTGGATAATCGTCTCCAAATTCTGGGTAAGCCGCTGGACGATCTCTGGATGGTTGGAGGCGACATTGGTGGTTTCCGAGATGTCTCTGTCGAGATTGTAAAGTTCAACTTGAGTGGGTTTCCCGCGGGACTCGTTCAGCGTACCCTGGTTTCGGAAAACGATTTTCCAAGGCCCCTCCAGAAAGCCGAATTCCCCGTGAGTGGATTGCGCCACGATTTGGTGACGCGAGGGAGCGGCGTCGCTGTTGCGAACCAGCTGATTGTGGAAGCTTAGGCTATCCTCCGCTACATGGTATGGCAGCTCTTGTCCCAGGATTTCGGCTACAGTGGCAAAAGTGTCATTGAGGCCAACGATATTGTGATTTTCGCTACCATCTTCGACCTTGCCGGGCCAGCGGACCAAGTAGGGCACACGGTGCCCGCCTTCCCATACGTCGCTTTTATGCCCGCGATATTCGCCGCTGGGATAGTGGCCTGCCTCGATGAGCTCTTCAAGACCCGTGTAGTGAGAGTGGCCATTGTCGGCAGTGAAAATGACGATCGTGTTGTCCGCGATTCCGGCCTCGTCTACCGCTTTGATGACCTGGCCGGCGGACCAATCCGTTTCCATTACGAAGTCGGCGACCGGATTGATTCCGCTTTTGCCTTTGAATTTCTCCGATGGGACCACCGGCTCGTGGGGGGAGGTCATGGAGAAAAAGAGAAAAAAGGGCTCTTTTTTGCTCGCTTGATCGCGCACGTATTCAACCGCCCGCTCGGTGATCTTAGGCAAGATGCGATCGAATTTCCATCCTGGCGCAATAGGGCTCCCCTCGAAGCCGCGGGGCATGACGACGCCCTCGTTGGGATCGTGGACATAACGCTCCGTTGGCTGTTCGACGACCCGGTCGTTTTCGATGAAGGTGAAGGGGGCGAAATTGGGTACGTGGGTGCCGAAGTAATAGTTGAATCCGCGAGTAATCGGGCCGTCTTCAATCGGTTTGGTGAAGTCCCATTCCTTGTCCATGAGCCCGTTGCGCTGCTCGACCATTTGACTTGGTTGCGGTCCGGCCCAGTTCCAGCCGAGATGCCACTTTCCAACTAGGGCTGTATGGTAGCCTTGGTCCTGCAGAAATCCTGGCAGTGTGACCCGGTCTTCGGCGATGAGCGGCGGCTCGTAGCAAGCGATCACCCATTCCTGAAGGCGGGTTCTCCAGGCGTAGCGTCCGGTCAGAAGACCGTACCGGGATGGCGTGCAGCAAGCGGTGTTGGCGTGGGCGTTGGTGAAACGCTTGGACTCCGCGCTGAACCGATCCAAATAAGGGGTGGGGATCTTGTTGTCTGGATAGTGGGCTTGAATATCGCCGACTCCAAAGTCGTCAGCCAAAATGAGAACGATATTCGGCTTCTCAGCGGCGTTAGTTGCTAGAACGGCGAGCAGAACTTTGAGCAGGGCAATGCAACTAATAGTCTTCACTTGGGTATTATTAAACAATCGTAGGTTTCAGGAAAGGGGAGACGGAGCAGGGGTCGGTTTAGAACAGGCCCCTGCGAGCGGCGCTTTGCGATTACGGGGCGCTGAAGTCGTAAATTTCGAAATTTTGAAAGAGAGACATCTTTCCTTACGAGATTCTGGAATCGAATGAAAGGCTTTAAAGCGGTTTCAGAAACACTGAGGCGGTCTCTTGTCGGCATCGAATGCATGAATTTCGCTGTAGGGGCGCCGCAAGCGGCGCCCCTACAAGTTCTGGCAATATCGATCCGCTCTCCATTCGATCGCACGGGCTGCAGTTCCAAGCTACTTTCGATAGCCAAGAATGCTGATTTTTACATAGGTTGTGGTTGAGGTTCTACGTTGGAAGCATCAATGTCGGAGAAAGTGTTGCTATGAGTGAGAAACTGAGAATTGGCGTGTTGGGATTAACCCACGACCATGTTTGGTCGGAAGCAGCAGCGGTGGCGGAATGCCAAAGCGCGGAATTGGTAGCGGCAGCGGATCCGAATGAACCGCTGACGGGGCGTTTCACGGAAACCTACGGCTGCCCCGTTTACGAGGACGCGTCTTCTTTACTGGAGAACGAGAAACTGGATGCGGCTTACGTTTTCGGTAGCAATCTGGAAGGCTCCCAAATGGCCATCGAAGCCATGGAACGCGGCTTGCACATTTTAATCGAGAAGCCCTTGGCGGCCAATTTGGACGATGCCAATCAAATGCTGATCACGGCGAGGAGGAACAACGTCCAGCTCGTGGTCAATTGGCCGTTCACCTGGTGGCCGCAATTGCAACAGGCGGTCAAAATGGTAGAGGATGGCAAGATTGGTTCGTTGCGCAGCATTACCTATCGGGCTGCCCATTGCGGTCCGGAAGAATTGGGATGCTCCGAGTACTTTTGCGATTGGCTGTTTGACGAGCGTCGAAATGGTGGCGGGGCGATGATGGATTATTGTTGCTACGGAGCGGTCCTGGCCGCAGCGCTTATGGGCATGCCGGAATCAGTGGTCGGCATGGCAGGCGGACAAGCCAAGGATTTCCTCTCTGTAGAGGACAGCGGAATCATTGCCATGAAGTATCCCCAAGGGATGGCTACGGCCACTGCTTCGTGGACGCAAATCGGGAATCTCACCAGCTATGCCACCGCGATTTATGGTTCCCAAGGAACTTTGCTTGCCGAGCCAGGAGAGAAAGGAAAACTGTATTTGGCAACCAAGGACGATCCGGAAGGTTCAGAAGTGAAGGTTCCCAAGCCTGAACTAGGCATGCGGGACTCTGCCCACAATTTCGTTGAGGTCGTCACGGGCCAGAGGGATCCCTTTATTTTGAGCCGCGACGACTACAGCCGCGACGCCCAAGAGATCCTGGAAGCCGGAATCCGCTCTGCGAAATTGGGGGAGCAAATCAAGCTGCCGCTGTAGGGCAGAAGGTAGCGGCCGATTTCAGAGCGGCCAAAAATAAATAATTGGGTAAGGGGTGGGCGCTCGGAGATCGAGCCGCTCTCTTTCGCTACGCGCATAGACCTTATTGCATCAATCCTGCTCCACGCAGTGGATTTGACCGCAGGTCACTGTTAATAGAATTAGAATCAACAGTCATTTCGTGAAGTGTAGCACAGGCATCTTGCCTGTGACCCGTCGTGCAAACACAGGCAAGATGCCTGTGCTACCTCAGATGCTCGATCGCGGGGTTTGACCTAATCCCAAAATTGTATACTCGCCAAATTTCCATTCCGCGCTTGCCGGGCGCGGGTGAAGTTTTCAACGTTCACGGAGATGATCATCCTTCGTGGCGCGCCGTCTCATTCCGAATTCCGACTACAAAAGCTCGTTGCCGAGCTGAGTTCCGCTGATTTGCCCGTCCAAGGCGTTTATGCCGAGTTTCTTCATGTTGCGGAAGTCTCGGAGCTATTGACGAGCGAAGAGCAATCTGTGCTGGAAAAGCTGCTTACCTACGGGCCCAAGCTTGAAGGTCATAATCGGCAAGGACTTTTGCGAGTGGTGGCTCCGCGCCCGGGAACGCTTTCTCCATGGTCATCGAAAGCGACGGATATCGCCCATATCTGTGGACTGACGAGAGTGAATCGGATCGAACGGGCGGTAGCCTTTTGGATCGATCTGGCCGGAGCCGAACTGGATGCATCGCAATTGAAGACGCTCGATTCGAAGTTGCACGACCGCATGACTCAAGCGGTATTCGGATCGAATGAAGAGCTATCGATCTTGTTCCGTCATGAAGAGCCCAAGCCTTTTTCCAGCGTTCCTGTGATTTCTAGGGGACGCGAGGCTTTGGTTGAGGCCAATCGAACCCTGGGGCTGGCTTTGGCGGAAGACGAAATTGATTACCTCGTTGAGAATTTCCAAAAGCTCGGGCGCGATCCCAACGACATCGAGCTGATGATGTTCGCCCAGGCGAATTCAGAGCATTGTCGGCACAAGATATTCAATGCCAGTTGGGAAATCGATGGGGAAGCGAAAGACAAGTCGCTCTTCAAGATGATCAAGAACACCTTCGAAATGCGTAGCGAAGGGATCTTGTCAGCCTATAAGGATAACGCGGCTGTATTTGAAGGAAATCGGGCTAATCGATTTTTCGCCGATCCTGAATCCAACGAGTATGGAGCCAGCGAGGAAGACATTGCCATTCTTTGCAAAGTAGAGACCCACAACCACCCGACAGCTATTTCGCCCTTTCCTGGAGCCTCGACCGGTTCCGGGGGCGAGATTCGAGACGAGGGGGCTACCGGTATCGGATCGAAGCCCAAAGCGGGTCTAACCGGCTTTACTGTATCCAATTTGAAGATACCGGGAGCGGTAAGAGAGTGGGAGCAGGATTTTGGAAAGCCCAATCGAATTGTTTCCCCTCTAGATATTATGCTCGAAGGCCCGTTGGGAGGAGCGGCATTCAACAACGAGTTTGGTCGGCCTAACATTCTTGGCTATTTCCGGACTTTCGAGCAGGCCGTTCCTGCGAAGCAAGCTCACGAAGGTGATGATGGCAGCGAACTGCGCGGCTACCACAAGCCCATTATGCTGGCTGGAGGATTGGGAAACATCCGTCACGAGCACATCGAAAAAGGAGTCGTCAAAGCGGGTGACAAACTCGTGGTCCTCGGTGGCCCGGCGATGCTGATCGGTCTTGGAGGAGGCGCGGCTAGTTCCATGGACAGCGGATCGGGTGAAGAGGATTTGGATTTCGCCAGCGTGCAACGGGACAATCCAGAAATGGAGCGCCGTTGTCAGGAAGTGATCGATCGTTGCTGGGCTTTGGGAACTGAGAATCCCATCGCCTTTATCCACGATGTTGGAGCAGGCGGCTTGAGCAACGCCATGCCGGAACTGGTTAACGATGCGGGCAAAGGTGGACGATTTGATTTGCGCCAGATTACCAATGACGAGCCGGGCATGAGCCCCTTGGAAATCTGGTGTAACGAGTCGCAGGAACGCTACGTGATGGCGATACCTGCCGAACGGATAGACGCTTTTACGGAGATCTGCGAACGCGAGCGCTGCCCCTTCGCCATCATTGGTGAAGCCACGGATGAGCGTCAGCTCGTGCTGGAGGATCCTCATTTCGGAAACCGGCCCATCGACATGCCTTTGGAGGTGCTTCTGGGTAAACCGCCACGCATGCATCGGGAAGAAAAGGCTCTTTCCAGAAATCTTATACCGTTGAGCTTGGCAGGCGTTTCCGTAGACGAGGCAGCGCGACGCGTGCTCTCCCATCCAACGGTTGCGGACAAGACCTTTCTCATAACCATTGGCGATCGGACGGTAACGGGATTGATTCATCGCGACCAAATGGTGGGACCCTGGCAGGTTCCCGTTGCCGATTGCGCAGTAACTGCGTCTTCATTCGACGGATACACTGGTGAGGCGATGTCGATCGGCGAGCGTACGCCGACCGCGGTGAACAGCGCCGCCGCTTCTGCTCGGCTAGCTGTGGGTGAAGCCTTGACCAATCTAGCGGCTGCTCAAATTGGCCCCTTAACCGGCGTCAATCTTTCCGCGAATTGGATGGCGGCTCCTTCCGTAGAAGGCGATGGCGCGGATCTATTCGAGGCGGTCGAGGCGGTGGGTATGGAGCTTTGCCCGGAGTTGGGAGTGACCATTCCGGTGGGCAAGGATTCCATGAGCATGAGTACGGTATGGCAGGACGGGGGGGGAGAAAAACGGGTCACCGCTCCGGTGTCGCTCATCGTTTCCGCTTTTGCTCGCTGCCCGGATATCCGGCTCTCCTTGACACCCCAGCTTATCCAAGATCGGGATACAAGTCTTCTTCTGATCGATCTCGGTCGAGGTAAGAATCGACTTGGCAGTTCGATCCTGGGACAAGTCTACGGGCAGATGGGGATGCATACGCCCGATGTCGATAGTTCTGAAGATCTCCGGAATTTCTGGAATGCTATCCAGCAATTAGGAAAGGAAGATAAGATACTGGCCTATCACGACCGCTCAGACGGTGGCTTGTTCGCCACCGCGGTGGAAATGGCCTTCGCAGGAAATGTGGGTGTGCACATCGAAGTTTTGAGTGCCGGGGATCCCTTCGGGCCGCTGTTCGCCGAAGAGCTAGGAGCGGTTATCCAGGTGAGAGGCGACGATTTGGCTGACGTATTCGAAATTTTGAGATCTTACGACTTGGGAGATTGTTCGAACATCGTCGGCAGAATAAACTCCCAGGGCGCTGTACAGATCTCTGAAGCTGGTCAGGTGATTTTCGAAGAAGATCTATATGCTCTGCGAGCGGTTTGGTCAGACGTAACTTTTAGAATGCAAAGCTTGCGAGACAATCCCGAGTCCGCAGCCTCCGAGCATACGTTCCGGCAGGACCGAGAAAACCCGGGTATCAGCCCAAAAGTAGACTTCGACCTAACCCCATCGAATTTCTCAGCGATCTCCGCGGCCTCTGCGGTTAAACCCAAAATCGCGATTTTGCGCGAGCAAGGTGTCAACGGCGAGATCGAGATGGCGGGCGCCTTCGATAGGGCCGGGTTCAAATGTATCGACGTTCACATGACCGATATCCTCAGCGGTCGGGTGTCCCTAGCGGATTTTCGGGGCCTGGCGGCTTGCGGCGGTTTCAGCTACGGGGATGTCCTGGGCGCGGGTGAGGGCTGGGCTAAGAGCATTCTCTTTAACGATAAAGCCCGCGAAGAATTCCAGCAGTTCTTCCATCGCCCGGACACGTTCTCTCTAGGCGTGTGCAATGGCTGCCAAATGCTGAGCAATCTGAAGAGCCTGATACCCGGAACGGGACATTGGCCGCGGTTCGTGCAAAACCGAAGCGAGCGTTATGAAGGGCGTCTGGTTTCGGTAAAGATCGAGGATACGCCAAGCATTCTCTTTAGCGGTATGGCTGGAAGCGTGATACCCATCGTAGTCGCTCACGGAGAAGGCCGAGCAGAGTTTGAAAATGATGAGGCAGCGAGCGCTTGCGACCGGTCGGGTCTGATCGCCGCTCGCTATGTGGATAATCATGGGAATCGAACGGAAGCGTATCCACAGAATCCGAACGGATCGCCATTTGGAATTACCAGCCTGACCAGCGAAGACGGCCGCTCCACCATTCTCATGCCTCACCCGGAGCGGGTATTTAGAACGGCTCAATTCAGCTGGGCCCCCAGCGATTGGGGAGAGGATTCGCCTTGGATGCGTTTCTTTCGCAACGCCCGAGCTTGGGTCGGTTAGAAGAATCATCCGAGCGAGCGGCATTTCGATAAAGGAATCCTGTTGTGTGCAGTGAAACTGATCACGTGATCAGTTTCACTGCACAATTCGGCCCACAGAGTAGTGCAGTATTTTAGCTTGCGTCCGCAAAGGGCAGAATAGGCTTCTAGCCTGTTTCTATTCCTAGGCGAACTGGCCAGTCGTTGTTCAGCGTAGTTGAACTACGACCGGTACAACAGGATGCCTGTGCTACTTTATTTACCAGAACTCCATCCATCCAGCAGCTCGACAGTGTGGACTACAGGAACGGGTTTCTCGCTATCCTTGGAGTGGAACTCGATCTGGGTTAGGCAGCCTATATTTCCGGTGGCAATGACATCTGGATTGGTGGCTAGGAGATTCTTTACCTTCCGTTGCCCCAGTTCTTTAGCTGTATCCGGGTGTTCGATATTATAGCTGCCCGCTGAACCGCAGCAAATCTCCCATTCCGCTGGTTCAAGAAGCTCGATCCCAGGAACGGCTTTTAGGAGTTTGCGAGGAGCTGATCGAATTTTCTGGGCGTGAGCGAGGTGGCAGGCATCGTGATAGGCCACTTTGATGGGACCCGCCTCGTTTTCTTCGGGTGGGGTAAACCCAACTGTATCCAGATAGGCGCAAACGTCTTGGACTTTAGCGGAAAACGCTTTCGCTTGCTCGGCGATTTCATTGTCGGCTCCGGCAAAGAGCGTTCCGTATTCTTTCATTCCCGAACCGCAGCCAGCAGCAGTGGAGATGATGGCGTCTACATCGTCAGGGAAAACCTCGAAATTCTTTTCGGCGGCTGTTTGAGCTTCCTTGGAGGCTCCTATATGCATGGCCAAGGATCCGCAACAGCCTTGGCTTTCGGGAACGACGACCTCGATGCCACTTCGAGTTAGAACGTTAATGGCCGCTTGATTGATCTTGGGGGCCAGGGCTTGTTGAGCGCAGCCAACGAGCAGAGCCACTCGGCCGCGACGTGTCCCGCTTGCCGGGTAGAGGGGATCAAAATTTTGCTTGTCTGGCAACTCGGTTGGGGCCAGTTCGATCATGGCCGCGAAGCTTTTTGGCAAGTAGGGGGCGACCGGTTTGAACACGCTAGCTATTTTTGAAGCGGTCCGGAATCGATCTGGATAGGGAATGGTTTTCAGGAGGGCGAATCGCTGCAGCTTTTCCAGAACGCCTCGCTCCCGTTGCTCCTCTGACCAGGATCGATAAGGAGAAATGAGTTCTCCGTACTCAACTCCAGAAGGACAGGAAGTGACGCAAGCCAAACAGCCGAGACAGTTGTCGATAAAGGGATCGATCTCGGATGGGTCTAGCTTTCCTTCCAGCGTTTCCTTCATGAGGAAAATGCGCCCCCGAGGAGAGTTCATCTCATCTCCCATCGTCGAATAGGTAGGACAGGTAGGCAGGCAAAACCCGCAGTGCACGCAAGCCTCGATAGGCCCCTTCATCGATGCGTATTTGGGTCCCAGCTTGTCTGTGGAAATCTGGCTAATCATTTGAGTGTTTCAGATCTTGGAAACGAACCTATCCATTAATAGAATTGAAATTATGAATACAATTCGAGAAACTTGCCCTCCGGGTCGAAGGCGGATTTGATTTTCGTGAAAAAGGCAGCCTGGCTTTGGTTGCCGATCATCGCAGACGCTTTCGGGCCAGACACAACTTGTCCAGAAAGCCCGAGTCCGCTCAGGATGTGGTGTAACGCTTCCAGTTGCTCATCCCAATGTATCCACGCGACGTACCCACCGATGCTGTAGCGGCGGGATGGTTCGTTTGGTTTTAAGGCCGCATCCAATGCGGGAAGACTTGTTGGGCTGGTCGCTACCTTGACAAGGGAACCGGCCTCCGGGAATTGGGATAAAGCGACAGACGGATCCCAAAAAGCGTCTTCAGGTGTTTCGCCCTGCGCGTCCAAATGCGTCTCCAGCGCGGCGATTCGGTTGTCCATCGATCCGGGTTGTCCACCGAGCTTGATGTACAAGTGACCGTCGTGTCTGAGATCGAGAACGTCCAGTGTGAATTGGGAGCGACCGAGGGAGATGAAGGCGGTATGGCCAGCGTCGAAGTTGGTAAACGGTAATACAAGCGTTCGGTACTCGGGAGCGATAGGAAAGACTTTGAATGAGGCCTCGGTTATGGCGCCCAGGCTACCCCAAGTGCCGCACATGAGTTTGGGAATATCGAAACCAGCCGCGTTTTTGACTACCTTGCCACCCGTACGAATGCGTTCGCCGAGACCATCGACAAAGGTGACGCCGAGAATGAAATCGCGTAGGATACCGAAGCGACAAGCGCCCGGTCCGGAGAGTCCTCGAGCAATGATGGATCCGATAGAAAGATCTTCTTTGGCAAATGGAGGATCGAAGGGGAGATATTGGCCGTGCTCGGAAAGGGCGTCGGCGACGTCTCTGAGCTTTGCCCCGGCCTCTACAGTAATCGTGTATTCGTCAGGTTGGTATTCGAGGATGCGATTGAATTTGGAAAGCGAGATGTGGGTGGAGGAACATTCTGTTTCAATTGGAGGAGCGAGTCCTTCGGCGCCGCTCAGGATCTTCGACGGTTCCTCCCTACCCATGAAAGACACACGGTTCGCATCGCGGATGATCGATTTCAGCTCTTCAACAGAGCTTGGCTGGAGGGTTTCTTGCGTCTGCTCGGTCATGACAATTACATGCGAGAAATAACGCCGGCTTTCTCCAGCGGGTGAGGTCCGTGCGAGCAAAGGGCTGGGGCCTCCTTGTCGGGCAGCATTTTTCCCCGATTGGAAATTTCCTTTGGGTCGATCGCCCGCCTCAATCGGTCGAAGGCGTCGAGATCGGTTGGGGAGAACATGTCCGGCATGTATTCAAGTTTCTCTACGCCGACTCCGTGTTCTCCAGTTATGGAACCGCCAAGGTCCAGACAAAGGCGAAGGATTCTCCCGGCCAGCGCTTCCGCTTTTTCCAGCCCGTCGGGTTCCGTTGCGTCGAACAGAATTAGAGGATGCAGGTTGCCATCCCCGGCATGGAAAACGTTAGCCACCCGCAGTCCGGCCTCGGCGCTAAAACGCGATATTTCCTTCAGGGCCTGTCCCAGTTTTGAACGAGGTACGACGCCGTCTTGAACAATATAGTCGGGGGAAAGCCGGCCCACTGCTGAGAAGGCGCTTTTGCGCCCTTTCCATATGAGAAGCCGCTCTTCGGTATTCTGGGCGACGCGAACTTCTTTAGCCCCGGTCTGCTCCATGGTAGCCAAGAGCGCTTGGAAATCGGCATCGACGGCAGCGGCTTCCCCGTCCAGCTCGACAATGAGGCACGCTTCGGCATCCTCCGGGTAGCCCGCGCTGACCGCGGCTTCGGCGGCTTCGATAGCCAGGCGGTCCATAATCTCCATCGCTCCTGGCAGTATCCCCGATGCCACTACGGCCGCCACGGCATCGCCTGCGGCCTCTAGGCTATCGTAGCTAGCCAGAATTGTTTGAAAGGCCTCGGGCACGGGCATCAAGCGAACTTTAATGTCTAGAGCGATCCCCAACAGTCCCTCGCTTCCGACAAACAGCCCCACGCAATCGGGACCGGCGTTCTCCAAACTGTCATTGCCGAGCTCAGCGACTGTACCATCGGGCAAGGCTACGGTCAGGCCAAGAATATGGTTGGACGTCATTCCGTATTTCAAGCAGTGAGCGCCTCCAGAGTTGAAGGCCAGATTACCTCCGATGGTACAAACGGTTTGGCTAGACGGATCGGGGGCGAAGTAGAGCCCGTGGGCGGCTGCTGCGGCGCTAATTTCGGAATTGATGACGCCCGGTTGAACGCGAGCGATTCGATTGTCCGGGTCGAGATCTAGAATTCGATTGAGCCGATTCAGGCTGATGACAATCCCGTCGCGGATGGGTAGGGATCCTCCTGACAAGCTAGTGCCGCTGCCTCGGGCGACGAAAGGAACTTCGTGCTCATGGCAAAGTTTGAGCGTTTCCGCGACCTCCTTGTTGCTGATGGGCATGACGACTGCTTTGGGTTCCTCGCGAAATACGGTCAGTCCGTCGGAGACATAGGGCGTGACGCGGGCAGCATCTTCGTAGAGCCGATCCGCGGGGTAGAGTTTTCGGAGGTTGGCTAAGAAATCGGACATGGGTTGACGAGGATGAGAGTAGGCAATGTAGATTTTCGCTCTGAGTAAAGCTTCGAGGGTGGGGAAAGGAAGTTTAACAGGATTCGCGGGTATGCCTATGGTTCTGTCAACTGCAGGCCTATGCCATCGAGTTTCATGTGTGTAAGTTAGGACCGCGGGCGGCTCGCACGCTCGATCAAGACGCGTGGACCAATGCGTGGATGTCATTTGAAATGATTCGGCATCTCCGTATCACTGCTCCTCCTCGAAATGCGGGCGAGCCGCCCGCGATCCCATGAAGGAATCTTGACGAAACTTGTGTGAAAGTATGCCAGGGTTAAACTTACGTCCGCAGATTCTCCAATTGCTTTGTGGTTGAGTGATCTGGGCGAGTAGTGTTTCTAGTAAACCAAATGACGCCCCAAAAGCTCTCCTTCCTCGTTTCCCTCATACTAGCCCTCGCTGGTCTGCTGCCTCTTCAGGCGGATAAGCCGAACGTGCTCTTCATCGCCACAGACGACATGAATTGCGATTTAAGCGCCTATGGCCATCCACTGGTGCATTCACCCCAGATCGATCGCCTGGCTAGTCGCGGTATCCTTTTCGAGAGGGCGTATTCCCAAAATCCGGTCTGCAATCCGAGCCGAAGCTCTTTTCTAACGGGTCTCTATCCAGAGCAGACGCAGATTCTCACCAATTCCGGCCACTTTCGGGAATATATCCCTCAGGTACTCACGATGCCCCAGCACTTCAGAAATAATGGCTACTATGTGGCACGGGTGGGAAAACTTTATCACTACGGAGTCCCGGGAGATATCGGCACGAATGGACGCGACGATCCTGCTTCCTGGGAAGAGGTGCGCAACCCCATCGGCATCGACAAGGTTTTCGAGCCGGATCTGAAAATCATAAGAGAGGGCGCCAGTCCCGGCGGAACCTTGAGCTGGCTGGAAATCGTTAGCCAAGAATACGAGCATACCGATGGTATTGGAGCGGCTCAAGCCATCGAGTTACTGGAAGCCAATCACCCGGAGAAAACTGGCCGACCTTTCTTCGTCGCCATGGGTTTCTATCGCCCTCACACGCCTTACGTGGCCCCGCATACTTACTTCGACATGTATCCACGATCGCTGATCAACCCCTACATTATGCCGGAAGACGATCGCGACGACATCCCGAAAGCGGCGCTCCAGGACCGTCCTGGCCAGCTCGAGTTGGGTCTGGAAATACGCAAGGAAATAATTCAAGCCTACTACGCATCGATCACGTTAGTGGATACGCAAGTGGGCAAATTGCTGGACGCTCTCGACCGCCTGAATCTCTCGGACAATACCATTATCGTATTCGTGTCCGACCATGGTTATCATTTGGGAGCCCATGGATTATGGCAGAAGAGCGATCTCTTTGAAGGCTCTGCTCGGGTCCCGTTGATCATTTCGGCTCCGGGAGACAAGTTTGCCAAAGGAAAAGTGGCAGGATCGCCAACCGAGCTCGTTGATCTTTACCCGACGTTAAGCGAATTATGCGGACTGGAAGTGCCCGATCATGCGATGGGAAAGAGCTTGTACCCTGTACTGGCTAATCCGGATACGCAGTTGAGAGAATCGGCCTACAGCGTGACCGAAGCCCGGACCGTTCGGCGAGCCGACCGATCCAAATTTCTAGGACGCACCATTCGTACGAATCGCTATCGATACACCGAGTGGGATGAAGGAGCCTTTGGCGTGGAACTTTACGACTACGAAAACGACCCAGAGGAGCTGACCAATCTCGCCAGCGATCCGGAAATCGCCAATTTGGTCAAGAGGCTTAAGAAAGAGCTGCGCGAACGCATGGCTCAAGCCACCAGCGACTGGTAGCAGGGGCACTTTGTATACGCATTGGATCCAATAACCCGAAGTTCTTGACGGGCGTTTCCCCGCAACTGCAGGGGCGAAGAAGGTTGCTCCGGGTTTTGGGGTAGGGAGGATCGTCTCGGTTCTCTGTGTTCGAGTTTTGGAGGATCGAGACGATCCTCCCTACCTATAGGAATGCTTCGAAGCTTGCATTTAGACCTTCGGGCAAGAGACGGGTAGCGAACCGCTTCGCTAACGGAATTACAGTTCTTGTATTTGCATAGGAGTCGCAAGAATCCGCGATCATGAATCCGTGTTCCGTTTTCGAAAGTGTGCGGGGGAGAGCCCGTACCGTTTTTTGAAGGCCCGGGAGAAATAGTTTTGGGAGTCGAAGCCCAGTTGGTCGGCGACTTCCTTGATGGACAGCGCTGTATGCTCTAGCAATTGTTGGGCTTTTTCGAATACAAGCTTTTGCCGATAGTGCATTGGGCTGATTCCATAGGTTTCGCGGAAACGCGTTCGGAACCAGCTTTGGCTCATAAATAGGCTGCCAATGAAATTATGGATGGCTTCTTCGTTGGCGAAATGCTCTTCTATAAAGGCTTTCGCCTCGCTCAGGGCTTGGGCGACATAGGGGGAGGCGTCAGGATCGTTGGTGGCCAAGCGGCGTTCAATGTCGTTCGCGGCTTGCATCACTTTTTTGGCGAATGAGCGAAGGTCTTTTTCCGGCAATTCAATCGAGGGAGCGGTAATCCAGATGGCCGATAGCGGCTGTCCACTTGAATCCTGGATGCAGCTGGCGACGCAATTAATACCCTCTGCGTACTCGCCTGCGTCTTCAGCGTAACCTTGCTTGGCGTATGTGTCGAGCAAGGCGCACAAGTCCTTGGAGCTGGAGGCTGTGCGCCTGGTGAACTTCCGGTAATTCAGTTTCGCGAGAACGTCTTGTCGCTGCCTTTGGGGCAACCCTGCCAGTAAAGCCTTGCCGGGAGCGGTGCAATGCAGGTGGAAATGAAACCCGACTCGAGGAACGTAGGTGTGATCTGCGGTACCGGGGAAAGAGGCGAGAACGATTCCTCGATCCGAACCCTCCGCCAGCACAGCCAGGGCGGTGGTCATGCGCGTCTGGTTCCGCAACTCCGATAGGATATCAGAGCTATTCTGGATGAGAACGGCGGTGTTCTCTATCGGGTTCTCATGCATTAGGGTGGTCAACGCGAGATCGTTAGCAGCGTCAAAAATGAAAGACAGACCGTCGAAAGGTGCATAGATCTCGATCAGATTAGCGGTTATAGTGTGTTCGGTCGGATGGAACCGGGTCAATCCCAAGCAAGTCTGTTTCGATTACAAACATCTCGAAGGTCCCTACTATAAATTTCAACGATGAAACTCGCTTCCTTAGCGCTCTCGAATAAGATCTTGAGTGGATCGCCAATGGGCCATTTTGGCTTGTTCGTCCGCTCGGGGATTGGTCATAGTCGTCTCATGTTGCGGAAGGTGATTTCTACAGCTACGATCTCTGCGATCGCCCCAATTGGCTTTGCAGTAGACTTCGAAGCGGACATCCAGCCGATCTTCGAGGAGCATTGTGCGTCCTGTCATGGCGATCGGAAACAAAAGGGCGATGTGCGATTGGATCGGAGGGTCGATCTTTTGAGGGGCGGCGAGAGCGGCATTCCTAGTTTGGTGCCAGGCAATCCAGGGGAAAGCTTCCTGATAGAGGTGCTTAAAGACCCGGACCCGGAATTCAGAATGCCCTTCGAGGAGGACCCTTTGTCTGAGGATCAGATTGCCTTGATCGAGGAATGGATCGCTCAAGGAGCCGATTGGCCGGGGCAAATGGATGGGGTAGCCGATGATCGCGTGGAGACGGATCACTGGTCCTTTCAGCCAGTCGAGCGACCCGACGCACCGAATATTGATGGGGTCGGACCAATTGACGCTTTTCTACTGCAAGCCCTGGAAAAGGCGGGGATTTCCGTTAACGGGGATGCCGATGCTCGATCGCTTATTCGCCGCGTATCGATTACGCTGACCGGTTTGCCCCCGACTCCCGAAGAGGTTGTAGCCTTCCAAAGGGCGTACGATGCGAACCCAGATAGAGCCTACGAGGCCTTGGTTGATGAGTTGATGGACTCTCCTCATTTTGGCGAGCGATGGGCTCAGCATTGGCTGGATGTCATTCGTTGGTCGGAAACGAATGGGTCGGAAGCCAACCTCTACCGCAAGGACGCCTGGGTCTACCGCGACTATGTGGTTCGAGCTTTCAATGAGGACAAGCCTTACGACCAGTTTATCCGAGAGCAGATTGCAGGCGATTCCTACGACGCGGGCGAGGCGACGGGGTTTTTGGTAGCTGGGCCACACGTCCCGGCGGCAACTGTTGGTCGGGAACCCTCCGCCATTCGCCAAGCGCGGGCCGATCGTATGGACGAGATTATGCAGACGGTGGGCGCCTCCATGATGGCCATCACCATGAATTGCGCTCGCTGCCACAATCACAAATTTGATCCGGTATCTATTAAGGACTACTACTCGATGACAGGGGTATTCCAAGATGTCGAATTTGGAGGCCGAACCCCGGAATTGCCGGATTCTCACCCGAAACAGCAGGCGTCCCAACTGCTTTGGGCGGAGATTTCCAAAAATCGAGCGGACCTGCGTGAAACCGGCAATTGGGAAGAAGATTGGGGAGCTTACCGAGAGCTGCATTTCAAACCGGTGGTTGCCGAATCTTTGCGGGTCACCTTCCTTTCTAAAAGGGCGAAGCTAGACGAATTGGAAGTCTTTGGCACGGAAGAGCCGCAGAAGAATCTGGCTCTGGCGAAGCTGGGCGTGGAAGTAAAGGGGCCGGTCCATATGCGAACGGATATTCGGTGGGCGGAAATATACCTGAATGACGGCGATTACGGGACCATGGCCTGGGGTGCGACGATGAAGGATGGTAGTGAAGAGCAGCCGTGGATAGAGTTCCATTTCCCCGAGCCGAAGGAAATCAACCGGCTGCGGTTGAGTACGAATCGGGAATACTATTACGATGTCGATTATCTGACCTCCATGCCGAGCATGGGCTTTTCCGATTACAAAATGGAAGTGGAGAGTGCCGAAGGCGAATGGGTGGAGGTCGCTTCGATTCCGAAAATCAAAAAGGCAAACGAATTCAACGCTGGTAGGGCCGCGGCCCTGGCCTCAATCGCAAAGGCGATAGAAGAACTGGAGCAGAAAGGGCCGAAATCGGCCTTTGTCGGGCGTTTCATCGACCCTGCCGTGACGCGCGTGCTCGCTCGCGGTAGCCCTGAAAATCCGAGAGACGAGGTCGATCCAGCAGGACCGCTTGTCCTCGGTGGAGAACTTGGTCTCGCTTCTGATACACCCGGTCCAGAGCGACGTAAAGTATTCGCTGATTGGATAGCAGATGAAGCCAATCCACTCACATCCCGAGTAATGGCGAATCGAATATGGCATCATGTATTTGGTATGGGGATCGTGCCGACTACTAGCGATTTTGGTGACGCGGGAGCTCGGCCCAGCCATCCAGAGCTTTTGGATTGGCTGGCGGCGGAGTTCGTCGATCCCACCGTTTCCGATGGACCCCCCTGGTCGATGAAGTCGATGATCCGCATGCTGGTGATGTCGGATGCCTTTAGGCGATCCAGCGCCCCCAAAAGGGACGCCCTAGTCAAAGATGCGTCTTCCACCTTGCTATGGCGATTCCCTCCGCGACGCGTTGAAGCCGAAGTTATTCGCGACTCGATCTTATTCGCCTCTGGAAAACTTGACACCACTATTGGGGGCAAGAGCTTCCGTATCCACAATATCAAGAAGACTTATGCCCAATGGGAAGTAGTCAATAATTACGGACCGCAAACCTGGCGGCGCATGCTCTATCAAGAACGCATGCGTCGGGTCGATGACCAGATGTTCACCGCCTTTGACTTTCCCGATTGCGGGCAGGTGCGAGCCAAGCGCCCTGTGTCCACGACTCCCTTACAAGCTCTAAATTTGCTCAATAGCGACTTTTCTCGCGAGCAAGCGGAGCGTTTAGCGGCTCGAGCCAAACGGGAAGCAGGCAGCGAATCGGTTGAAGCCCAGGTTCGGAGGAGTTTCCAGCTGTTGCTTAATCGGAATCCGGATAGCGAGGAGCTAGCGCTGTCTAAGGAGGTTGTTAAAGAAGCCGGCCTGGAAGTCGTTTGCCGATCCTTGATTAATTCAAACGAATTCGCATTTCTACCGTAGTAGAGATTTAACCACGGATAACACGGATGGAGATTGTAGGTTCTGCTATGAATAGCCTATTTGTAGGAGCGGGTTTATCCCGCGATATAGGAAACGTATTCAATCACGGCGTAGAGCCGTTCCTGCAGCTTAGGTAGAATCCTTGAAGATTAGCAGGAAACAAACGTATTAAAATGATGGATAACAAAGCTGAGTATCTTTCAACACATGGGCGGGCTCTGTTGAACCGCCGCGAATTTCTCAGACAAAGCGGCATGACTATGGGCGCCATCGGTTTGGCTCACTTGCTAGCCCAGGACAAGTTGCTAGCGGAGGATGAGATAACCGTAAGCGGCAAGACGCCGATTCGACCTAAGATCGATCCAGACAATCCCTACCTGCCACGAGCGCCTCACTATCACGCTGAGGCCCAGCAAATATTGATTATCTACTGTCCTGGCGCGGTCAGTCATCTCGATACCTTCGACTACAAGCCTGAGCTAGAACGCTTTCACGGGCAAAAGCCTCCGGGTATCCCGGCGGTAACCTTCGAAGGACCCTCGGGAAACATCGCCAAACCCTTCTGGGAGTTCCGTCCTCGAGGTAAGAGTGGTAAGATGGTTTCTGACTTATTGCCTCACATGGGCGGCTTGGTCGACGATGTATCGTTCTTTCACTCCCTCCACACCCAGACCAGCGCCCACCCGCAAGGAGAGAACTTTTTCAATACCGGCTTTACGATGGAGGGATTCCCCTCGATCGGTGGCTGGCTGACCTACGCTCTTGGAACTGAGAATCAGGAGTTGCCTGCTTTTGTGGCTATAAACGACCCGCGCGGGTTAGCCCGTTCGGGAAAAAACAATTTTGGCAGCGGCTTTCTTCCGGCAGCGTATCAAGGAACCGACTTTAATGCCAAGAACCCGCCGTCTAATCTCGACCGTCCGGATAAATATTCGGCCAGCGATGAGCGCAGCACGGTAGACTTGCTCAATCGGCTCAACGCCAAGCATCTGGAAAAGTTCCCAGGCGATGCCGACTTGGCGGCAAGAATCGCCAGCTATGAGCTGGCTGGGAAGATGCAAGTGTCCGTACCCGATGTGATGGACCTTTCGGGAGAGCCGGAAAGTATCCACAAAGAATACGGGACCGATACGGGTACGGATTTAAAACGCGAATACGCGAAAAACTGCATCCTAGCTCGACGCTTGGTCGAAAAGGGCGTTCGGGTCGTGCAACTGTTCAACGGCAGCGATCCGTCGGGTGGCAATGGGATCACCAACTGGGATTCGCACCAAAATATTCTCAAGACCCACGCCATGCAGGCGGAGATCATGGATCAGCCTACCGCGGCTCTGATCAACGACATGAAACGCCGAGGGCTGCTAAATAACACCTTAGTCGTTTGGGCGACCGAATTTGGACGCATGCCCTTCTTGCAAGCCAATGGAACTGGGCGCGATCATAATCCGGATGCCTTTACTTGCTTCTTGGCTGGGGCGGGGGTCAAGAAGGGCTTCAGCCATGGGGAGAGTGACGAGTGGGGCTTCAAGGCAGCCGTCAATCCGACTTCGGTCTACGACTTTAACGCGACGATTTTGCACCTGATGGGCTTGGATCACGAGCGGTTGACTTATTACCACAACGGATTGGAGCGCCGTTTGACCAATGTTCACGGTCACGTGGTCAAGGACGTGCTGGTTTGAAGATTAGGGTAGCGCCGGCTTCAGATATCCAGGATAGTTGTCCAACAAATGGATGAAATCAGGTTTGTCGATGTAGGGTCGCCGCTCGCGGCGACCGCAGAATCGGTGGACACTCTACTTACGCGATTGCCGCGAGCGACGACACTACGATTTGGTTTGCTCGAAGGAATCCCTTGATTCGTTTCGTCGATCGGTCATAAGAGGGAAGAAGATGAGCGCCCCTGCCCCTCCTGTTGAAATCAGAAGCCTTGAGCGTAAGGTCGAAATAGCTTGGTTCTCTGCCCTTTGTGGGGACGATTACGAGTATCTCGGCGTGCCAGACGGGCAACTACGGAGCAGCTACGAACATTGCGGGGAGATCGTGCGGAGAGCTGACCGCCTAGGCTATCAGAATATTCTGTTACCCTCCTCTTTCGTGGTGGGACAGGAACCGCTGCCATTCGCTGCCGCCATGGCGACCTCAACCAAGCAGATCAATCAGCTGGTCGCCATTCGGATGGGAGAAATCCATCCGCCTATGCTGGCTCGGCACATAAGCACCATCGATCATATCGCCAAAGGACGTTTAGCGGTAAACATCATTTCCTCGGATCTGCCGGGCGAAAAGATGAAGAGCGAAGAGCGTTATCAACGAGCTCGAGAGTCGATAGAGATCCTTAAGCAGTGCTGGACGCAGAATGAAATATCGTATCACGGTGAGTATTACAATCTAGACATTCCCTGGACGGACCCCGCAAAACCTTATCAGCAAAACGGTGGGCCTTTGCTTTATTTTGGGGGAATCTCGCCCGCCGCCCGTGACCTTTGCGCTCAGCATTGCGACGTCTTTCTCATGTGGCCGGAAACGGAGGAGCGGCTGGGCAAAACCATGCGGGAACTGAGCGAACGGGCTTCTGGTTATAGTCGCAAAATCGATTTTGGCCTCCGTATTCATATGATTGTTCGAGAAACTGAAGCAGAGGCCAGGGCGGCCGCGGATAAGCTCATCTCCAAACTAGACCCCGATATAGGCGAGGCGATCAAGGCGAGGGCCCAAGACAACCGATCTGCTGGCGTGCAGCGGCAAGACGAGCTCAGAGCGGGAACCGATGACGACTACATCGAAGAACACGTTTGGTCGGGGATTGGACGGGCTCGATCTGGTTGCGCCAGCGCTCTGGTCGGAGATCCAGACCAAGTTTATGAAAAGCTGCAGCGGTACATAGATATGGGCATGCGGGCCTTCATCTTCTCTGGGTATCCGCATATCGACGAGTGCGGGCTTTTTGCGAAGCATGTTCTGCCGCGATTGGATACAACCAAGCTCAATATTGACCAAGGTAGACTGCCAGCCGAAACCCCGGAAACCCCGCTCACCTTTGGGCCGAGGGCGTAGAGCCAACTCTATTAATCCAGCAAAATCTATCGATGAAAATGAACCGGCGAGCTCTAAGGATTTTGCCCTGCAAAGCGTCAATCGTCCCACATTCGCGGCATCGCGC
>CAYOLG010000026.1:3609-10537 GCA_964404745.1 uncultured Opitutaceae bacterium | reverse complement strand
TCGCGCTCGCGCGACGCCGCAGAGATTTTGAAAAGCTATTAAAATAAACTTTAGATATGAGTGAGAAAAGCGACCAATTGCGCTGCCAGATCCCGGATATCGTGTATGGGACTTGGCGAATCTTGGATGAGGAAGAGAAACCGAGCGATTCTACCTTGGCGGAAAGATTCCGCATCTGCCTAGAATGTGGTATCGACACCATAGATACGGCAGAGATCTACGGGTTGTATAGCGTTGAGGCGGCTATCGGCGGGGCTCTCAAAGCCGATTCGGAACTTAAAGAGCAGTTGCGGATCGTAACCAAAGGGGGAATCGATGTTCCCTCGGAGGAGAAGTCCGCTGCGCGCTTGCCCCATTACAACGCGACATCAGGCAACCTAGTCGCCTGCGTGGAAAAGTCGTTGCGACTGATGGATGTAGACGTCATCGATCTATTTCTCGTCCACCGGCCGGATTGGCTGACGCCGCCAGAAGATACTGCGGCAGGGCTTGATCGCTTGCTTGAGCAAGGGAAGGTGAAGGCGGTGGGCGTTTCTAACTACACCATCGATCAATTCGAAACCCTCGATCAATTGATGGATGGCCGTCTGGTGACCAATCAAGTTGAGTTCAGCCCAATGGCGATGGCGCCCCTGTACGAGGGGGTTTTCGATCAGTGTTTGCAGAAACGGGTTCGCCCCATGGCCTGGTCTCCGCTGGCAGGCGGAAGGCTCTTTGACGAGAAAAACGAGGCGGGAATGCGCGTCTGCATTAAGCTGACCGAATTGTCCCCGAAATATGGGGATGCCCCACTGGATGCATTGGTCTACGCCTGGATCCTCTCTGTGCCCGCGAATCCGGCAGTTATTCTTGGGACGAACAAGCCTGACCGTATTCGAGACGGGTCCAAAGCATCGAGGATCAAGCTGGACCGGCAAGATTGGTATGCGGTTTGGGAGGCGGCCCAAGGGAAATCGGTGCCCTAGGAAAGCGTCATTCTCCTCCTTTGAAACCTCAATAGATCCTCCCCAAATGAATAAAGATCCGTCCTCTCCCTCCGGTTTATCAAAGCCACTCAAGCCGACCAAGGTACACCACGTCGTTTTGCTTCTAGCGGCGGCTACTTCAATGATCCTCTATCTTCATCGGTACACATGGCTGGTGATCCGTCCCGAGCTGGCTAAGGAGTATGGATACACGAATACTGAGCTGGAGCAGATTTTCGCCTTTTTTCAGGTGTCCTACACATTGGGCCAGATTCCCGCCGGAATTATCTGCGACTTTTTCGGAGCCCGAGTATTTCTCAGCGCCATAGTATTTAGTTGGTCAATAAGCTTGGTTATATTCGCTGTTGCCGGCACCTATTTCACCTTTTGCGCATCTCGACTTATATTCGGCGCAGCCCAGGCCGGCGCTTATCCGAGCTTGAGCAATGTATCGAGAAACTGGTTTCCGTCAAGGAGTCGAACCACGATGCAAGGCTTCGTGGCAAGTTTCGCGGGAAGGGCAGGAGCGGCTGTCGCGCCGATTATCATGGCCACTATTCTCATGGGTTACTTCGGACTAGGTTGGAGAACCGCGATTATCATAATGGCGGTTATCGGTCTTATCCTGGCTGTTGCCTTTTATCTCTATTACCGTAACGATCCTAGCAGCGATGGGCGAGTAGATGATGCCGAGAAGGCTCTCCTTTTGGAAGACAAAGATCCGAGTAAATCGACCACCCGCAAAGTCATGAGTTTCAAACAGGCGATGAAGAATCGCGGCCTGGTAACGATGGTGATTGCCCAAGTGTCGAATGCGGGAGCTGACATCGTATACACAACCGTCTTGGGAAGCTTCTTTTTGTCTAAGCAGATAACGATCGAGGAGATGGGAATTTATGCGAGTTTTCCGCTGTTTGGTGGCGCCATAGGCGGTTTTGTCGGCGGCTATCTGAATGATTTCGCCATTCGGATTACCGGTAGCCGTAAGTGGGGCCGCCGTATCATGGGGTCGACAGGCAAGGTTGTCGCCGCGGGCTGTGTGTTTATAGCCATCGCCCAGACTAGCGTCTTTGCCCTAGCGGTCGGGCTCTTCGTGGTCAAATTTTTCAGCGACTGGTCTCAGCCGACGGTGTGGGGCACCTGTACGGATATCGGGGGACCCTATTCGGCCACGGTCTTTAGCATCGTCAATACCGCAGGCAATTTTGGAGCCTTCCTGGTCCCGCCCTTCCTGGTGGGTCCTTTGCTGGACAGGTACACCTCTATCCAAGTGGTCGATGGTGTTTCGCAAACGATCACCGACTACAATCCCATGTTCGTGGTGGTGGCGGGTTTATACGTGTTCACCGCTCTTCTCTGGCTAACCATCGACTGCACGAAGCGCATCGAGCCGGAACGGGAGCCGTAGCAAGGGTAGAACAGGCATCTTGCCTGTTTTGGACACAGGCTGGAAGCCTGTGCTACCTTTATCTCACCACTCGGCAATGGAGCCGTCTTCATAGTGCCAGCGGTTGGGCTGAGACCAGTCGAAACCTTCCTTGTCTGCTTCTATGACGGCTTCCTCGTCGATGTCGACTCCTAGCCCGGGAAGCTTGGGCAAGTCGATGTAGCTCTCTTCTACACTGAACACTTCCTTGTTCTTAACGTAGTCCAGTAGATCGCCTGATTCGTTGTACTGCATTTTCAGTGACGTTTCCTGAATGACGAAATTGGGCGTGCAGGCGTCGAGCTGCAACGAGCTGGCCAGGGCTAGCGGACCCAGTGGGCAGTGTGGAGCGACCCCAATGTCATAAGCCTCCGCCATAGCGGCGATTTTCCGTCCTTCCCAAATGCCGCCTGTGTGGGAGAGATCGGGTTGGACGATATCGATGGTTCCTTGAGTAATGAGCTGCTTATAGTCCCACCTGCCATACAGTCGCTCACCGGTAGCGAGGGGGACGGTGGTGTAGCGAGCGAGTTCGGGAAGAAAATCCAGGTGCTCCGGAAGCAGTGGTTCTTCATAGAATAGCGGGCGGTAAGGTTCCATGGCCTTGACCAATGTCTTGGCCATCGATTTGTGGACACGACCATGAAAATCGACGGCGATTCCCACCTTTTCTCCGACAATGGCTCGAACCCGGGCCAAGCGATCCACCGCGGCGTCGATTTCCCCGTAGTCTCCTATCCGTTCGCAAGGACCGGTAGCGTTCATTTTCAGATTCAGAAACCCTTGCTTAAGCCGTTTTTTCGCATCTTGATCCGCTTTTTCGGGATCGTCGCCGCCTACCCAAGCATAGGCTTTGATCTTGCTGCGAACCGCACCGCCCATCAACTCGTAAACCGGAACGCCCATGGCCTTCCCTTTGATATCCCAAAGCGCTTGCTCGATACCGGAGATAGCGCTCATCTGAATCTCGCCTCCTCGATAGAATCCGCCGCGATAGAGCTGCTGAAAAATTCGTTCGATCTGACGGGGATCTTCTCCAATCAACTGGCGTTCCAGTTCCTTTACCATGGCGATGGAAGCATTGGGTCTGCCTTCTAAAATGGGTTCTCCCCAGCCGGACAGGCCTTCATCGGTATCCACTTTTAGGAACACCCAGCGAGGCTTCACTTTGTAGAGGGTAAGGGAGGTAATTTTCATAGGGAGAGGCAATAAACAGGTAGTCGACTACTAAGAAAAGCATATAGAGAGCAGAAAAAATAATCAGATTGATGAACCGCAAAGATCGCGAAGACCGCAAAGAAAGAAACGAATGCTTTGTAATTCCTCAGCGTCTTTCGCGTCCTCGAGCGTAAGCGGGCGGTTAGCGCTTTATTCACCCAGGATCTGCTTGATTTTCATTCGAAGGTATTCCGCTTTTTCCGGCATCCGATCGATGAGGTTGTTCGTTTCCGAAAGATCCTCGGCCAGGTTGAAGAGCTCGATGCCGTAGTCCTTGCTCCGATCGGATGTAAAGCCGCGGCTCCGCTTTGTGTCGATTAATTTCCAATCGCCGTCGCGTATAACTTTGTCGCTGTGAAGTATGGGTCTTCTGGATTCGTGGTTTCCATCATGATCCAGCATTACGGGCAGAAAGCTTACACTGTCTTTGGCGGCTCCTTCAGCGAGACTCTCCTGTCCGGCCAGATCCGCGAAGGTTGCAAAAACGTCGACAAATGAAATGGTGTGGTCGCTTCGTGAACTAGCCTCAATCTTGTCTGGCCAACGGGCAATAAACGGCATGCGATGCCCCCCTTCCCAGGCACTGCCTTTGGCTCCCAGGAGAGGCCCAGTGGATTGATGCCCGAAGCGTTCGGCGTCTTTGTCGTACCAGACCGGTCCGTTGTCGCTGGTGAAAAAGACGAGTGTATTGTTACTGATGCCGGCCTTTTCAAGGCTGGCCATTACCAGCCCAACCACGGCATCCACCTGCATGACAAAATCGCCGTACATGCCAGCCCCGCTCTTGCCGACAAACTCCTCGGTTGGTAGCCAAGGCGTGTGCGGGGAGGGGAGAGCGAGATAGAGAAACAGCGGGCGGCTTGTATCGCGGGATTCAATCACCTTACTGGCTTCGTTGGCGAATCGCGGCGTCACTTCGATATGCTTAAAATCAGGAGCGACGGCTCCACCGCGCCAAAACTCCCCTTGAATGCGGGTCCAGTCTTCTGGCCCGCCGACGCTGGTCCGGTCTCCGATCGTTTCTGTGGGAGCCATCGTTGGCGTTCGATTCTCGATATAAAAGTAGGGTGGGATATCGAGCGAGGCATGCATCCCAAATAGGGATTCGAAGCCTCGATCGACCGGCCCACCGGTCAGCGGCTGGTCAAAGTCGAAGGCGAATCCATTGATCTCCTTGCCGGTCTCCAGACCCTTTTGGTCGAAGCCGAGATGCCATTTGCCTACCATGGCCGTTTGGTAGCCGTTGTCCCGAAGTAGGCTGGCGATGGTGGCACGGCCCGCATCGAGGATGGGGCCTTCTTTGTCATTGAGTCTTTGCTTTCGGGCAGAAAAGCGACCGGTGAATAGGGCGTAGCGTGATGGCTTGCAGGTCGATCCGCCGGAATGGGCATCGGTGAAGATCAGCCCTTCGCTAGCTAGGCGATTTAGATGGGGTGTAGGAATTTTGCTCTGAGGATTGTAAGCCTTGAGATCGCCGTAGCCCATATCGTCGGCTAAGATAAAGACGATGTGGGGCCGGAGGGCTTGGGGCGCCTTTTCGTGATGGGCCGCATGACCGGCAACGATCGATGCGATAGAACAGAAAACTAGGAGGGAAATACGATTTAGTGGCATAGATTAGAATTTATTGAGAGAGGTGGATCGGACCGTCCACGGCGTGGATAAGACTGACGCGCCGGGGACGTCGCGTCCCACCGAAATATGGTACTCTCTAGTCGATATCTAGGATTGATAACGAAAAGCGCCAATCCTCCGCAACCTGATAAACGAACTCGACACTTTTTAGCTTTTCAGAGTACCGTTCACAGTATGGCTAACCCCTCAGATACCCCGCCCTCGAAAAAATCCAGAGCTAGCGAGCTTTCCCGACGGTCCTTCATTGCGGGAACCGCTGCGGCATTTCCGATGATCGTTTCTAGTGGCGTCCTAGCCAGGGATGGAAAGCCGGGCGCGAACGACCGGATTGTAACGGGACATATTGGAGTAGGCGGCAAAGGGAGCAGTCACTTGAAGGGCATCCCCGACAACGTGGGCGCGGTGTGCGACGTGGATTCCGAACACGCTCAAAATGCGGCGGCCCGATTCGATCGGAAGATAGCCATCTATTCCGACTATCGCGAGTTACTCGACAGCAAGGATATCGACGCGGTGGTTATTGCTACTCCCGATCATTGGCACGGATTGATGACCGTTCACGCCTGCCAGGCGGGGAAGGACGTCTATGTAGAAAAGCCGGCTTGCAAATACATAGAAGAAGGCCGGGCTATGGTCGATGCGGCCAATCGCTACAAGCGGGTCATCCAAGTGGGTTCGCAAGGGCGCCATCACCCGGGAGCGGCGGTATTGAGAAAATTTCTACAAGAGGGGAATATCGGTCGGGTTACCCGAGTGGAGTGCTGGCACAATGACAATCCAGTCGGCGGCGATCCCATGAACGCGATGAAGCCTCCCGCGAATCTCGACTGGGATCTATGGCTGGGACCGGCTGCGGGACGGGCTTACAATCCCGACTACTGCCATCGGAATTTCCGTTGGATGCTGGATTTGGGCGGTGGGCAAATTCGCGATCGCGGCGCTCACGTATTCAATCTTGTATCCTGGTTTTTAGGACTGGATCGAACCGGACCTAGTCGCATAGAAGCGAGCGGAAAGATTCCTGAGAGCGGCTTATGGAATTGCCCCACGAATTTCGAAGTGACCTATGAGTTTGAGCGCCCGGACATAACGATCCATTGGGCTCAACCGGGGATTCAAGCCGCGGATTTTCAGTTTGGAGCGGTCTATCATGGTACCAAGGGGGAGACCATTGTACGTGGAGGGGACGGTCGCGTTTTTCCTGACGAACAAGTCGTGGACTTCGCCAATGCCAATGGGATGGCCTACGCCTTGCCCAAGGGTGTGCCGGCCCATGATCTGAATTTGGCCAATTGGCTGGATTGCATAAAGACCCGTGAACAGCCGGTCATGGACATAGAGTCCGGACACCGTGTGGCTAGCATGTGCATCCTAGCCAACATGGCTTACCGACTTGAACGCCCGATTTCTTGGGATGCCAAACGGGAACGCATCATCGACGACGAGCCCGCTAATGGCTTGCTAGGCAGCCCTGGCCGCGGGGAATGGCGCATGCCAGGATGACGATATTCGTCACCGTTCTTCGGTATTCTTGGGTAGGGAGGAGCGGCTCGCTCCTCCAAAAACTTTTTGCAAAAGGAGGACCAGGACGGTTCTCCCTACCTTGGCCGCTGCCAATTGAAATCTACAACTCCTGTATCCAGATATTCCTGAAACTGATTTGGTGACCGTGATCTTGCAGCCA
>CAYOLG010000026.1:1222-3509 GCA_964404745.1 uncultured Opitutaceae bacterium | reverse complement strand
GATCTGCACTTCGTAGGTGTTTTGGAAAAACACGCCGCTGTTGGCCCGGTGCTGAAATCGGTTTTCCGGCTCGTAGGGCACTTTAAACTCAAGATGCAATCGGCACGCTTCGAAGTCGCTTTTTGTATACAAGTTATTTCGCTCGCGGCTGCCTGGATCAGCGGGAACGGAAGTGAGATCCCCATTTTTCTCGATTTTCCAGGAGGCTCCCTTGCCAGAATCGGAACCCATTTTCCAAGCATCGAGGCTGGAACCGTCGTAGAGGACTATGGCATCGGCCGGAGGGGCTTTCCCCATTGTCGGAGAAACACGTTGGATTTTCTTCAATTCAAACTCCATCAACTCTCCGGCGATGGGAATCCCCGAGCCTTTGCAGACGCCGTTGCTGAAGGTGGCTTTCCAATCGCCTGATTGCATAACCAGCCTGTTTCCCTGAGGGCGAGCGGTGGCGACGAGGTAGGGGCGAACGCGCTTGTCGAATTCCTCAACGAACTGCACTTCGTAGGTGTCATCGCCTTTTCCCACTACACGAGCCATGAGCTTGAAACTGTTACGATAATAGCCGCCCTTGGGATTGGTCCACTCGCCCGACCAGTCCCCCATGAATTCGGGAATCTCGGCGATGTCGTTAGCGAGGAGGGGAGTGAGGCTCAGCGAGCTGCCGAGAACGGCTATTGAGGCTAGTGCGAGGAATCGAGAATTCGAGGGCATACTTAGAATTTAATATTGGTGTAGGAGCGGTCCCGCTTTGCGTGGACCGCGATTCTTAGGTCATAGTTCGCGGCATAAAGCCGCTTCTACAATCTAAAAAGACTTGGCCTAGGCTGAACGGCCAATCTGATGAGTCGAGGATGGCATGTGACCTCATGTTGGATCCTTGTCCTTGGCTTTTGAATATCCGGGTGCAGGATACCTCTAAACATGCCTGGTATTAAGTCGCAGTATGACGTCGTCGTCGTTGGAGGTGGACACAACGGATTGGTATCCGCCTGCTATTTGGCAAAGGCCGGATTATCGGTGCTAGTCTTGGAGCGCAATGCTGAGATTGGAGGGGCCACCCAGTCAAAACGGGTGTTCCCCGGAATGGATGCCCGGCTTTCTGCCTACTCGTATCTGGTTAGTCTCTTTCCGGAAAAGATCATCAAAGATCTCGGATTGGGGCTGCGGCTCAAAACGAGAAAGACGGCCTCCTGGACCCCTGTCCTGGAAAACGGAACATTCAGGGAGTTGCTACTAAGCAACGATGATTCGGAGTTCAATCGGGCTGCGTTTATCGAGCTCACTGGAAGTGAAAAAGATTATCGAGGCTATCTCGAGTTGCAGGAGATGCAGGAATGCCTGGCCTCGGTCGTTTGGCCAAGTTTGACCGCGCCCTTGATAAGTAGGAAACAGCTACGCCGCCGTTTGGACGGTAAAGGCGAGGAAGCTTGGGAGGCGTTGATCGAAGAACCGCTTGGGGAGGTTATCGAGCGGCTGATTTCGGATGACCTAATTCGCGGCAGCGTCTTCACGGATGGACGGATCGGTGTATCCACCTTTCCCCATGATCCCACACTCATGCAAAATCGATGCTTTCTGTACCACGTCATTGGCCAAGGAACGGGCGAGTGGAAAGTTCCGGCGGGCGGTATGGGGGCCTTGGTCGAAGACCTAATGTCCGTTGCCAAAGAAAGCGGACGGGTAACCTTCGCGACAAAGGCGAAGGTCGGCCGTATCAATCCTGGCCCGAAACACTCATCGATAGCCTTCGAACAGGACGGAAGCGCTCAGGAAGTGGATGCCCGTTTCGTCCTCTGCAACGTCTCGAGACCGATTCTGGAGGAACTGTTGGATGAGTCTATTTCCGACGAACCTGTAGTCGAAGGGGCCGGATTCAAAATGAACCTTTTGCTTAAGCGATTGCCGAAGCTTCGCTCCAAACGATTTGAGGCTTCCGAGGCATTCGCGGGTACGGTTCATATCGACGAGGGTTACGAACAGATGATGATCAGCTATCGGGAAAGCGTTAGTGGAAAGGTTCCCTCAAAGCCGCCTGGCGAAATCTATTGTCATACATTGACGGATACTTCGATTTTATCGGAAGAATTGATTGAGCAAGGATATCATACCATAACGCTCTTCGGGTTGGATTTGCCCTACAGCTTATTCGAAACGGACAACGCAAAGGTCCGTGCAGAGGTGGTGGGCAAGTACCTCGCGGGAATCAATCAGTACTTGGACGAGCCTATCGAATCGTGCTTGGCAACCGATGCGAATGGGAACCCTTGCATCGAAGCCATGAGCGCCG
>CAYOLG010000026.1:0-1122 GCA_964404745.1 uncultured Opitutaceae bacterium | reverse complement strand
GGAGGTAGATAGGGATTCTTCTCTGGATTCAGCTGATGCGCGGTCGATTTTGCTCGAGGCCGTTGGCAAACCGGATTTCCCTTTTTGAATCTTATGACACCCGCAAATCCCTCTCGCTCTATAGCAGCCCTGATTCTGATAGCGATTTCCTTTCTGTCCTCGGCTACTCTAGCTAAGCCCAATGTGGTTTTCATCATTGTTGATGACTTGAACGACATGCCCTACCAGCCGGATGGAAAACCGCTGGTGCCGACCCCGAATATCGACCGTCTCAAGGCACAAGGGGTCACTTTCACCAATGCCCACACCAACGACCCGCTTTGCGCGCCTTCGAGGGCCAGTATGATTTTCGGGCTCTATCCGCAAACCACCAGCCTCTACTGGTTCGAGAATTGGAAAGACAACGGAATCTATCGCGAAAGTGTTTCGCTGCACGACAATCTTCGCCGAGGCGGCTACAGCGTCTATGGTACGGGCAAGATCTATCATGGAAGCCAAAACGGCTTGTTTGACGAGTATGGCGTCAATGGCGATGTCGGACCATGGCCTTGGGATGGCCAGTCGGAGAATTTTCGCTTGCCGCACCCGCAGCAGCTCTTCCTCTACGAAGGCGATGATGCCGACATGGACTACAAGTGGGAGCATGTCTTTGGCCCACTCTCGGATATTCCCGTTTGGCCCGCCGATCCCGCGAATGAGATTCCTGGATACACGGGTTGGCGTTTGTTCGGGAAGCCCTGGCGATATGCCGATGATGACGATCGGGACCCATTGGCGGATGAACTCGGAGCGAAATGGTCGGCTGAGGTCATCCAGCGGAATCACGACAAGCCTTTCGCTTTGTTCACGGGGCTAATCCGAACCCATACGCCCCTTTACGCTCCGAAAAACTATTTCGACCGTTTTCCGTTGGATTCTATCGAACTGCCAAAAGTCGACCCGAATGATCTGGACGATGTGTCCAGCGCCTTAGGCAATGAGGAACTGTATGGATTTCGTCGCTACAAAATGTTGGTGAAGCATGAAGGAAAGGATCTGTTTCGCCGCTGGCTGCAAGCTTACATGGGCTGCGTTTCATTCGTAGACGACCAAGTGGGAACGATACTGGATGCCGTCGAATCC
>CAYOLG010000025.1:30971-75792 GCA_964404745.1 uncultured Opitutaceae bacterium | reverse complement strand
ACTTAACTCTTTGCCCGATGATGCTCCTGCTGTGGGGCTGTTCGAACGCGTCTGATGGTGACGCCTCCAGAGGTGGCTGGATTTCTCTGTTCGATGGAAAGTCGCTTACCGGATGGCGGGGATACAACGGGATCGACATCCAAGGAGCGTGGAACGCCGTCGATGGAGTCTTGTATTTCGATGGCAAAAAAGAGGGACGCCCTCAGATAAATATCATTACGGAAAAGCAGTTTGACGATTTCGATTTTCAATTCGATTGGAAGATCGAACAGGGAACGAATTCAGGAGTGATGTTCCACGTGGCTGAAGGACCTGCAAAACCCTATCATACCGGACCGGAGTATCAGATTCTGGACGATCTAGGCTTTCGCAGTGGCAAGGGTGAACCTGTTACCCCGCCGAATTACACCGGTTCCCACTACGCGGTCGAACCCCCATTTGAAAATGCGACCAAGCCAATAGGCGAGTGGAACACCAGTCGCATCCTGGTGGATGGCAATCACGTGGAGTATTGGCTTAATGGAGTCAAAACGGCAGAATACGACATGCATAGCCCGAAGTGGAACGAGGAGATCGCCAACGCAAAATTTAAGAACTGGGAACTCTACGCGACTACCGGCAAGGGTCACATCAGTCTTCAGGATCACGGCCACCGAGTTTGGTTTCGCAATCTGAAGATCAAGGAGCTTTAGGGCTCGGCCCGGTCAGAGCGTTTCGTCGAGATACATTCGCGCCTCTTCGAGCACATCGGCTCGATCAACCCAAGGCTTGTAGACTAGTCGGACGTCTACTCCGTACTCCTTGTTCACCTGGTAGTCGGGAATGAGCAACTGAAAGTCCCATGCCGGGTTCATGGCGGTCTGATCGGAGGAAAGCCCCCCGCCGCTTGGCGACGTGGTGAATCGCGCGAGCGACTGGGACTTGAATATGTAGATCAAAACCATGTTCTTGAATCTCCCGTAGAAGAATGGCTCCGAGTAGCGCAGCGGCGATTCATCCCGCCAGAGCGCGTCTCTCTCGCCCACTGAGGGCATTCGGTAGCTGTCTGAACCGTGACGCAGAGAGCTGTCCAAGTTGTGTTCCTGCGAGTAAAACTGCTCCCATTGCGGGGCATCCAGCGTCGAACCGTTGCTCAAAAAGTAGATGCTCTTATCAAGCGGTCCATTTATGTAGGATGCCCAGAACACGCCCAGCAGGTCGCCCTCCAAGCCCTCCTTACGCGGCCAGCAACGAAACCGGTAGTCCACGTAGTAGGGTTCCGTTAGTTGAATCGTCGCTTGGCTCTCTACACCCCAATAGGGCGTTGCGACCTGTCGTAGTTCGACGGTTCGAGCATCGATTCGTTTGAATGACATCGGGATGGCCCTCGTTTCGAAAAAGACCTGACGATCTGTACGTCGTTTCCCAGCATCGAAATAGTGTTCCAAATTCAAACCCGCATACTTCGGAACGAATGGGGATTCCCCTTGGTGCGGTGAATTCAATGAAAACAATCCGTTGTACCAAGCCCGGTGTTCGCCCATAGCGTTGTTGTTTCCGATTACTGCGGTCAGTTGGGAAACCTTCAGGCTCCCAAAGTCCACTCCCTCGACGCCCTCTTTGTTTTGAGCATCGGCGATTGAACCGACGACCAGCAGGACGATGGCCGAGAAAACATGCGCTGTGGGTGGGTTCATGAAAATCAGAGTATCGCTACGTTGGCTGTTCCATCATGTTCGAAAAACTGACGGCATAAATCCGGGAGCCTCAAAGGCTTTCTCGTCCAAGCACTAAGAAATTGATTGGCCCCCGTGGCGATGGTAAATTGTCTCCATTGGCAATAATGAGAAAGCGACTCAAATCCTTTGCTCACGCGTTCCGAGGAATCGTGGAGTTCGTTCGGCTGGGCGCCAATGCCAAGATACAGCTCGTCGCGGCTGTTTTGATCGTGGGTCTAGGTTTGCTTCTGGAATTTGGAACCTACGATTGGATCGCCGTGGTTCTGTGCATCGGGATGGTCTTGTCGGCAGAGGCCATGAATACGGCGATCGAGCAGCTGGCCGACGCCTTGCGCCCAGAGCGCGACGAACGGATTCGATTGGTCAAAGACGTGGCTGCGGGCGCTGTTTTGATCTCGGCGATAGTGTCCGTGGTGGTGGCGGTTTTGGTGATTTGGAAGCATCTGTGGTAAGGGAGTTTTTTGGGCGGTCTTCGCGAGCGAAGGCCCTACAATTTAGTTGGATCGGCCGATTGGGGACAATCGGCCCTACCATTTTGCAGCGTCCTCGAAAGCGGCCAAGGATTTGAATTGGCTGTGACTGGAAAGGTTGCTTTACTGCCCACGATGAAGTTGTCCCAACTGCTTTCCTTCTGCCTCCTATCAATATTCGCCAGTTTTAGCCTGCATGGGCAAAGTGGTGCCGAGCAGCCCAACATCGTTTTCATATTTATCGATGACCAGGGCTACTACGACTTGAGCTGCTATGGAGCGACGGAGATCGATACCCCAAGAATTGATGCGATGGCCAAGGAGGGGATTCGCTTTACGGACTACTATGCGGCCGCACCGATCTGCAGTCCTTCCCGGGCGGGATTGCTGACGGGATGCTATCCGCGGCGAGTAGGGATGGAAGCCTGGGTGCACCGAGCCGACTCGAAACGCGGGCTGAACCCCGACGAGCTAACCTTGGCGGAATTGTTTAAGGAAAATGGATACGCAACGGCCTGCATTGGCAAATGGCATCTTGGGTTTCACGAGCCATTCTTGCCACGCCAGCAAGGGTTCGATGAGTACTTTGGTTTGCTGCACAATCTCGATCCCGTTGAAGTCATTTACTTTGAAGGAAAAGGGGGCGTGCCGCTGATGCGAAATAATGAGATCGTTAAGCGTCCAGCGGACCCAGCGGAACTGACCCAACGCTACACGGACGAAGCCATCGCTTTTATGGAACGGGAAAAGAGCAATCCGTTTTTCCTCTACCTGCCCCACACCATGCTGCATAATCCACTTGGCGTAAGTGAGCGATTCAAAGGAACGTCGCAGTTTGGTGAATACGGTGACGCTATCCATGAATTGGATTACAATGTCGGCCGCGTTTTCGATGCTCTCGAGCGATTGGGAATCGAGGATGAAACCATTGTGATTTACGCGTCGGACAATGGTCGCGGCCCCGGGCGCGATAGTTCCCAGAAGATTCAAGGCCGGAAGCTATCGACTTACGAAGGGGGTATACGCGTTCCCGGAATCGCATGGGGCCCGGGTCTTGGGATTCGCTCCGGTTACGAGTCTTCAAGCCTGGTCACCGCTTTGGATTGGTATCCGACCTTGGCCACTTTCGCGGGCATTCGCGTTCCTGAAGACCGAGTGATCGATGGACGCGATATCAGCGCCTACCTGACGGGCAAGAGTAGAAGCGTTCCCTCGCCGTCGGCATCCGGAACTCTCAATGCGGATGTCCCCTTGCGTCGATCCTGGGATCCAGCCGGCGAATGGGATCCACTATTTACGCGAGAGGAGTATATCAACGCTTTCTTCTATCATGGCAGCCAAGGAGCCTTGGCGGCCGTGCGTTGGGATAAGTGGAAGCTGACGTTGAACCCGACGCTTCAGCTTTTCGATCTGGAAGCGGATCTCGGCGAATCGAAACCCGTTAGAGATAGGGATATTACCCGCAAGCTTCGAGGCATGGTAGTCACTTTTCAAGAGGAAATGAACATGGACGCCCGCCGACCCGGAAGCGTACGATAGTTGGCCGCTCGGCTTGCGACGCGGTAGCTGTGCGTAGGCGTGAGATCGGCCGCTACATCAATTTGCTTTTCGTAACTGGTATACTATATGATCTCTTCGAATTCCCGATCGCTTCCTTTCTTTTGCTTTCTGCCAGTTTGGATCGCGCTTTTAGCGGGCTGTCAGCCGAGCGATACAGTTGACAGCTCTGGCAAAACGGATTGGTCGGAAGACCGGAGGTGGATTGGGCCCGAGTATTGGGCGAATCCGTTACAGGACTGGGAGGTTTCAGAGGGGGCGATTGCGGGTATCGCCGCTCAGAATCGGACATTGCACTCGTTAACCAAACAAGTTGTCCAGCCGAAGGGTAGTTTTCAGTTGGCGGTCAAGGTACGCTTGCAGGCAAACTCAGATTTGCAGTCGGCTGGGGCAAGAGGGGGTTTTCGGTTGGGTCTGCAGGGGCCGATAGCCGATTATCGCTTCGCGTTGCTAAATAGTGATCAATGGATCGATACCGGTGTTCGTGACGATGGCCGTTTAGTGATTGACGATGTGGAGTCTCCTGACCGATTGCCTATAGACAATTGGATACAATTGTTGCTTGAGGTCGAATTCAGGGATGATGAAGCCAAGCTGCGGCTGCGAGGAACTGCCGAAAGCGGTAGTCAATCCGAGATAGAAGCAACATTGCCAGCTGATCGAATGATGGGTAACATAGCCTTACTGTCGCACGGATTGGAGCAACGGCCAGATCGATCGCAAGCGGCCACTTGGCGCTTCGAGGATTGGCAAATCGATGGGGATGCTATTGCAGAGAAGCCGGATCAAGTCTTCGGGCCCATCTTGTGGACGCAGTATACCTTGAGTCGCAAGACGCTTAAGCTGGCTGCCTTGATGGCTCCCGTTGAGGAAAGCGACGAGCCTGTTTGTTTGCAGCTAAGATCGGGGTCCGATTGGAAGAAGGTAGCCGAGGCGAAAATGGATCCGCTGTCGCGAACGGCCCTTTTTCGCGTCGATGATTGGAATGAATCTTTGGATACAGAGTACCGAGTCGCTTACCGATGGCAGGGGAAAACGTATCATTGGGATGGGACCATTCGCAAGGAGCCGAAGGAAAAGGAGACCGTTCGCTTAGCGGCTTTTTCCTGCGACAATGGCTATATCTTCCCTAACGCCAAAATGGCGGCTAATGTGGCGATTCAGGATCCGGACCTTTTATACTTCGCCGGGGACCAGATCTACGAGAGCTTTGGCGGGTTTGGGATTGCGCGAGAGCCGGTGGATCTAGCCATGCTGGATTATCTTCGAAAATACTGGATGTTTGGCTGGTCGTGGAGGGAGTTGTTGAAGGATCGGCCTAGCATCATTATTCCTGACGACCATGACGTTTTTCAGGGAAATATTTGGGGACATGGGGGCAGGCGGATTCCAAATATGGGAAGCCCTCCATCTGGCGCGGATTGGCCGAAAGGCGGCTACGCCATGCATCCAGATTGGGTGAATGCGGTGCAGCGAACGCAAACAATCCATTTTCCGGATCCCGTAGATCCCGCGCCGGCAGAGCAGGGGATCGAGGTTTATTTCACGGAACTGCTTTATGGTGGCCTAAGCATAGCTGTGCTGGAGGATCGGAAATTCAAGTCTGGTCCGCTGGCAGTTTTTGGTGATCGTTATGATTCGATAAGAGGAGCCGGACTCGAGGCGATGGATCCCAGTGACGCGGAGCTGCTGGGGTCGCGCCAAGAGGTATTTCTTCAGAACTGGATGGATACGGAGGGCGAGGCCGATTTCAGAGTGGCTTTGTCGCAAACGATTCTTTGCAAAGTGACGACGCATGCGGGACGGGAACTCAGGCCAGGCGGTTCGGGATTCGATTCGGGCGGTTGGCCGAAAAGCAAACGGGATCGGGCTTTAAGTATTTTGGGCCCTTCAAAGGTGGTGATGGTGCACGGCGATCAGCATTTGGGGGCCTTAGTGCATCATGGAGTCGATGATTGGGAAGATGGGCCGATAGGGTTTATGGTGCCTGGAACAGCCAATGGATTTCCTCGGGCTTGGTGGCCGGATGTCGCTGGCGAGAATCGTGATGCGGGCGAGCCCAATTGGACGGGGCGCTATCTTGATGACCTAAGCAATCGCATAACTGTGCTAGCGGCGGGAAATCCTGAGGTAGGTAGCAACGAGATTCCCAAAAACGAAATTCATCCCGAAAAACTAGGTCACCTAAAAGGGTCGGGCCATGGGATCATCGATTTCAATCGATCGACCCGAGAAGCGACCTTCGAATTGTGGCGATTGGGTTTCGATGCCAGGAATCCTAAGCCTGAAGATCAATTCATCGGGTTCCCGAAAACGGTAAAACTCGAACCGAACTGAGATACTATGAAAAGTGGTTACGTTTTTAATCGCTATGTATGGGCGTTTGCCTTGGTCACGCGATCCGTTTGCCCGGCCCAAATGGAGATTCAATCGGAATCGGACAAGGCGAACGCGTTCTTCGATCGCGTCTTTGATGAGCGAGTCGATCGCTATCCGGAGCGGCAAACGTATTTGGGGATCAAGAAAGACTACGGAGAATGGGATGACACTTCCGATGCTATGGCCGAGCGCGAGCTCGAAATCGTTAAAGAGAACCTCGCCTGGCTGAAGGAGTCGATCGACTACGAGAAGCTCGATGTCCAAACGAAGATCAGTTACCTCATGTGGGTTGAGCGAGCGGAAAATCAAATACGGAATTACAAGTATCGTAATTACAACTACCCAGTAAATCAAATGTTCGGAAGGCATGCAGGTGTACCTTCGTTTTTGATCAATATGCATCTCGCAGGCGGCGACAGTGATGCAGAAGATTACGTCGAGCGATTGAAGGGGGTAGGCAAGGTATCCGATCAGCTGATCGAGAATCTAAAGCTCCGGGAAGAACTGGGAATTCTTCCACCGAAGTTCGTTTTTCCTAGAGCCATAGAATCTAGCAGAAACGTTATTACTGGAGCCCCGTTTGACGATTCAGCTGATGACTCGGCTCTGTGGGAGGATTTCCGAACAAAGGTCCAGAATCTCGATCTCGTCGAACCGAGAAAGGTGCAGCTGCAGCAAGAAGCTAGGGACGCATTGGTCAATGTAGTGAAGCCTGCTTACGAACGGTTGATCGCTTTTCTCGAAGACCAGAAAACCAGGGCCACCACGGATGATGGTGTATGGAAATTCGAAGACGGAGAGGCTTTTTATAACGAAGCGTTGCGATTGACTACGACCACTGAGCTGACTGCCGACGAGATTCACCAAATTGGTCTTAATGAGGTAGCTCGTATCCACGATGAGATGCGGGAGATCATGGAAACGGTCGGTTTTAAGGGCGATCTTAAGGCGTTCTTCGAATTCATGCGAACCGACGAGCAGTTCTACTATCCGAATACCGACGAGGGTAAAGAGTCCTATATCAAACGGGCGGTAGAAGTGATCGACGATATGAAGGAACGCCTGGATACCCTGTTCCTCACCAAGCCCGAAGCCGATCTCATCGTTAAGCGAGTGGAAGCCTTTCGGGAAAAGTCGGCGGGAACGGCGTTTTACCAGCGGCCTGCGCCCGATGGTAGCCGTCCCGGGATTTACTACGCCAACCTGTACGACACGGCTAATATGCCGAAATACAAGCTGGAGGCCTTGGCCTATCACGAGGGCGTCCCCGGGCATCATATGCAATTGGCGTTGGCCCAGCAGTTAGAAGGGATCCCCAAATTCCGGAAATTCGGGAGCTACACTGCCTATATCGAAGGTTGGGGACTGTATTGCGAGTTGCTGCCCAAGGAAATGGGGTTATATACGGATCCGTATTCCGACTTCGGCCGCCTTTCGATGGAGCTGTGGCGAGCTTGTCGCCTTGTCGTGGATACGGGTATTCATCACAAGAAATGGACGCGAGAGCAGGGAATCGCTTATTATCAGAGCAATACTCCCGATACTGAAAGAGATTGTATCCGAATGGTGGAGAGGCATATCGTCATGGCCTCCCAAGCAACGGCCTACAAGATCGGCATGCTTAAGATTCTGGAGCTTCGGGAGCGAGCGAAAGAGGCTCTAGGAGAGCGCTTTGACATTCGGGAGTTTCACGATGTCGTTCTTCGCGGCGGACCGGTACCCCTCGCTGTCCTGGAGAAGATGATCGACGAGCATATCGCCGAGCATTGAATGGGTTTGAAGATTTGTGATAGCGAGTAGTAGTAGCGCAGGTTTCCAGCCTGTGTCGAAACAGGCAAGAAGCCTGTTCTATATTTTTAAGCATACACGCCACTACAATGTTTACAGATTGTCCACCCCGAGTCGCTCGTAGTGTTCGGCAAACCAGGGATTGATAGGACCGCTGCCGACGATGGGATGGTAGGGCGCGTTGTCCTTGGGAAGATTCTTTCTAAAAGTTTCCAGCTCGCTCGCGTATTCAGGATTGGCTGCCAGATTCGTCCACTCATGGGAATCGCTGAAGTGATCGTAGAGTTCCTCGGAGCCATCCTCGTAACGAATGTAGCGATAGCGATCGGATCGAAGGGCATGGTTGTTCTTCGCATAGGTAGTGAGGATCGAGTGGCGCCAAGACATTCCGGAGTTCTCAATGAGCGGGACGAGACTGCGACCTGCGTTTTGCGGCCTCTTAGGGAGGTCGCACAGATCGATCAATGTGGGATAGATGTCGATAAGGCCAACTGGTTGATGCCGTTTTTCCAGTCCTTGACCGTTCGGAGTCGCGATGATGAAGGGTACTTTCGTAGACTCTTCCCATAGTCCTTGTTTGGATACGCGCTCTTTCTCACCGATATGGTATCCGTGATCGCTGAATAAGACGATGATCGTATTATCGGCGTGTGGCGAGCGTTCTAAGGCGTCCAGCACGCGACCCACCTGGGCGTCCACGAACGTCGTACAGGCGAGGTAGGCTTGGACGCACAGGCGCAATTGCTCGTTGTCATTGGCCCGAAGCCAATCGATATCCGGATAGCGGGGCAGCTCATGAATGAGTCGGCCGATTTCGGGAACATCAGACAGGTCGTCGTAGGGAATCTCGGGCAAGATGATATTTTCCAGCGGATGCATGTCGAACCATTCTTGCGGGGCGTAGAAAGGGACGTGCGGGCGATGGAAACCGACTGCCATGAAGAACGGCTTGTCGTGTTCCTTCTCAATGTGAGGAATGATCCAGGAGGCCGTTTGGTGGTCGGGCATTTTATCATCTCGATCCGGAAAGGCTCCCCAATCCGTTTGTGTGCCGGTGTAAGGAAGGTCGTAGTTAGGCCGGTAGTGGAAACGAACATCGTTCGGCGCCTTGGGTCCTTCGGGTTTGGGCCCTGAATTTCCTTTGGAACCGGTGTACTGGAAGGTCGCTTCCTGGTCGTACCCGTGAGTGATCTTGCCGACGCCGTAGGTCGTGTATCCGTTTTTGGCGAAGTATTGCGGAAGCAGCTGGCCGTCAAAAAATATGGGGTCAGTGGATAGGGCATTGCCGCCTTGGGGCTGATTGTACACTCCCGTTTCGTGAGGATAGCGCCCTGATAGAAGCGAGGCTCTTGAGGGCCCGCAGATGGGAGCTTGGCAGTGAGCGTTGGTAAAGAGGGTCCCTCGGGCAGCGAGTTTGTCGATGTTAGGGGTCAATGACTGTGGATGCCCATCCATGCAACCAATCCAATCGTTGAGATCGTCGATCGCGATCAGGAGTACGTTTGGCTTGCCGTTTGCATGGGAGATTGCGAGCAGGAAGGCTGCTACGATAGCCGGGATTAATCGATAGGTAGTCATAAGTTGTGTGGAGGAATGAATTTCGATTTTCTGCAGGCGTATGTTGCTCGCCGTATTGGACGCTAAATTATTGATGATTCGAATGTGGAGCGGGTTTATCTATTTCGACTTGGAGACAGTATCAATCATCGCGTTCAACTGTCGCTCCCAAGCCCGCTCTAGCTCGCGAACCTTTTCAGGGAGCGCTTTTGAAAGATCGTTGGATTCAGCGCGATCGGTGTCCAGATTGTAAAGTTTCCAAGGTTGGCCTTCGTCTGCCACGAGTTTCCAGTTGTCTACCCGCACGGCACGATGCCCATCATGCATCCACCAGAGCAGGTCGCGGTTGATGGTAGTGTCCTGCTTGAACGAAGCCAGAAGGCTGCGTCCAGGCATTGAAGGAACCGCTTCGCCCTTCCAAGACGTCGGCGCTTCGGCCCCAATAACATCCAAGACCGTGGGCACGAAATCGATTACGTGGCTGGGGGTGTTTCTCAATTCACCGCGAGCCTCGATCCCCAGAGGCCAATGAACGATGAAAGGGGTCGCCGTGCCGCCCTCATGCATCCAAGTCTTATGCTTTCGGAAAGGGGTATTGGCGGCGCTGGAAAAGCCCGGCCCTAGGCAAAGATAGCTGGCGGCGCTGCCGAGGGGAACATTGGGGTCATGGCCATTGGAGCGAACCATGATCTCGGCGCTGGCTCCGTTGTCGGAAGCGAAACAGATGATCGTGTTCTCGAACGCGCCCATGGCCTTGAGCTGATCGATCACTCGACCGATTTCGACATCCATTCGGTCGATCATGGCTGCGTGGATGGCCATCTTGGTTGCTTGGAAGCGCTTCTGTTCCTCGCTGAGCGACTCCCAAGGGAAGGGTCGATAGACTTCTTCAGGCCCAAGCTTGTGGAGATCTTTGGGGAAGTGATAGGGCGGGCCCACGTCGAGCTCCATTGCTGATAGAGTTGTGTCCACAATCTTCATACGCTTTTGCCGGGCGTAGCGTTCTCGGCGTAATTGATCCCAGCCATCGAGGTAGCGGTCCCGGTATTTTTCGATATCCTCAGGCAAAGCGTGCAGAGGAAAATGAGGGGCAATGAAAGCCAGGTAGTGGAAGAACGGCTTGTCTTTGTGATTCTCGGCGTGGTCTCGCAAACACTCGATGGCATGATCGGCGGTGGCCGTGGTGATATAGAATCCCGATTCGTCTTTTGGCGGCTTCACCGGAACGTCGTCCAGGAAGGTTCCCTTAATGGTAAAAAAATCCCCTTGGTTTCTGGTGTTGAAGGATCTGTCGAATCCGCCATCGAGCACGTTGCCATCAATATGCCATTTACCGCTATGGTAGTTGCGATACCCGTACGGTTTTAAATATTGGGGTAGCAGCCTTGCCCATTCCTGGCGGATTCCTCGATTGCCTCCCCCACCTCCGTGGCCAGGTATAGTATCTCGCTTGATTTCGTGTGGGTAGTAGCCGGCTAGGAGCGAAGCCCGCGTGGGCCAGCAGCGACCTGTATTGTAAAATTGGGTATAGCGAAGTCCATTGGCAGCCAGCTCGTCGAGATGGGATGTTTCGATTTCACCACCGTAGCAACCTAGGTCGGAATAGCCGAGATCGTCCGCCAGAATGAAAAGTATGTTGGGCTTTTCGGATGCGAAAAGAGATGAAACGAGAATAGGAGCCAGGTTGAATAGAAAGTTTAGAAAGCTGCGGTTCATATTTTGTTGTGGCAGGGCCGCTTGTCCCCAAGCGGCCGTTTCGAGAGACGATCTGCGGCCGCTTGTCCCCAAGCGGCCCTACCGATGGGAATTGTCTAGAGAATCGAGGCCTTCGATTTAGCTCAGGCTGAGACCGATCCTCCCTCCCCATTAATCGTCTTGCGGAACGGGATCGTTTTCGCCGATTGGCGTGCCTTGCCAAACGGGCGTATTGTCGTAGTAGGTGAGTACGCGGGCTCTACTTCCGGGCACGGGTCCGTTATCGATCTTCGGCAGCCATTTGCTCATTTCGCCAACGACCTCGGGCCGTTGGCTCGCTATGTTGTCCCACTCGTGAGGATCGTTAACGATATCGTAGAGCTCTTCCTCGCCATCGACGTAGCGGATGTAGCGCCATTTTTCGCTGACGATGGAGAAGTTGCCTTGATTGTGGGATGTGATGGCAGGCCGTTCCCGAAAGGCATCGGCGTCGACCAATTGCGATTTGAGGCTGAGCCCTTCAAGATGGTCGAGTTCTGGCAGACCGCAGAGTTCGATGAGCGTTGGGTAGATGTCGAGCAGCTCGGCAGGTTTCGTGCTAACTTGTCCCTCGGTCACGCCAGGTCCGGCGAAAATGAGCGGTACCCGCGTCGAGCGGCGCCACAACGTATTCTTTCCAGTAATAGCTTTTTCGCCGAGGTGGTAGCCATGGTCGCTCCAAAGGACGACGATGGTATTGTCCGTATGCCCCCCCTTGTCCAAGGCGTCCAAAATGCGGCCGACTTGGCTATCGACGAAGCTGGTGGAAGCCAGGTAGGAGCGAACGAGATTGATTTGCTGATCGTTTTCATCGATCCAGAGCTTCCTTGGTTCGGGAAGACTCCAGTGTATCCACCAAGATGATCTTGGGGTATCGTCACGATCTCCTTCCGGCATAGGTGGAAGAATGGAACTATCTTCTGGATACAAATCGAACCACTTCTGGGTGGCGTAGCAGGGAACGTGGGGAAGGAAGAAACCGGCGGCTAGGAAAAACGGCTTATCATCCGGCATTTCCTCGATCATGCGGATCGCTTGGGAAGCGACGTCCCAATCGCCCTTGGTGGAATCGTCGTTGTTATCGGGCCATACTCCCCAGTCCATCAGCGGGTGGTTGCCGAATGGAGTTTCCGGGATGAGCTTTTTCGGGGGTTTGGAGCCGACGCCGCCTCGGGATCCCCAATGCTCGAATTCGGGATTGGGCTCATCGGCTGGCTGCGAGCGAACGCTATGATAGATCTTGCCGTTGCTGTAGGTTTGGTAGCCGTTGGCTTGGAAGTGCTGGGGCAGGGAAACGAGATCGGCCCATTGAGGTACGTCGCGAAACCAGGGAGCCAGCCCGTGGATGCCGGTCGTGCTGGGCCTGAGCCCTACCATTAGGCTGGTTCTAGAGGGATTGCACAGAGGGGCTTGGCAGTGAGCATTGTTCATCAGCGTGCCCCTTTCCGCGAGCTTGTCGATATGCGGCGTCTGCACTTTCGGATGGAAATCCATGCAGCCGATCCAGTCATTTTGGTCGTCGATGGCTATGAACAAGACGTTGGGTTTATCGGCGGCTCCTAAGCGAAACATGGCTAGGAAGAAAACGAAGAGGGGCGCTAGATTTTTCACGAACGAGAACAAACCCGAAGCGACATGCCGGGGCAATCCAAAAGCTTGGGATAGGGAGACAGGCGAGGCCTTAGCGGCACCCGAAAGTATCGAGAGCAATCGTTAGATCAAGGCGACCAAACGGGATCGATCATCTCTGCGTTTTTGGTTTCCCAAGCGGCTAGCATCTCCGCCCGCCTCTCCGGCATCGCCTCGGCGAGGTTATTGGATTCGCTGATGTCTTCAGCGAGATTATAGAGCTCCCACTGGTCTCCTTGACCCCGTCGCGTATTGCGCAGGAGCTTCCAGTCGCCGACTCGGATAGCCGCTCGCTGGCCGATTCTCCAGAAGATCGATTCGTGAGGGTTGCCGCTTTCCTGGCCTTGCAGATAGGGAATCAGATTCACTCCATCGTACTTCTTGCGATCGTCGAGCTGGGCTCCACCGACGGCAGTAGCGGTTCCGAAAATGTCTAGGGATAGAACGGGCTTTTCGTAAACTTCCCCTTGGGGTAACACGCTCTTCCACTGAACGAGGAACGGCACGCGATTGCCCCCCTCGTAGACACTGCCTTTGCCATCGCGCAGAGGCAAGTTGCTCGATGTTAGCTCGCGGGTGGGGCCACCGTTGTCGCTGAGGAAGAATATGAGGGTATTTTCCTCGATCCCTTCTTCGCGGAGTTTCGCTAGGATGGCGCCTACGCTGTCATCCATATTAGCGAGCATGGCAGCGAAAATCCGTCGCTGGATATTCTCAATATGGTTGAACTTCTCCATATAAGCGTCAGCTCCTTGCAAGGGGCTGTGGACGGCATTGTAGGGGACGTAGAGGAAAAACGGCTTGTCGGCGTGCCGCTCGATGAAAGAGACCGATTCCCGAGTGATGGCATCCGTCAAGTATTCGGATTCCCATACAGGCTGGCCATCGCGGTAAATCGGGTTGTCGGCGTCGTAATCGGGTTCGGTATTCCCCATGTGCGTTGTGTAGAGCAGCTTGCCGTCTTGCGAGATCCACAGTCCCTCTCCCCCGCCAGGCAAAACCTTGCGGCGCAGCCAGGTGGTCACCCCATTGTAGGGCGGTGGAACAAAGTAGTGCCCCTCATGCATGAATCCATAGAATTCGTCGAATCCCCGGCGAATGGGATTGTACATCGCTGTACCGCCAAGATGCCACTTGCCGAACAATCCAGTTATGTATCCAGAATCTACTAGTAGGTCAGCGATCGTCTTTTCTCCGAGCGGAAGTCCTGCTCGAGGATCCTCGTTCTTGCCGCCGATGGGGTTGAACTCGTAGCCGAAACGCGTTTGATAGCGTCCCGTCATAAGCCCGGCTCGGGAGGCGCTGCAAAAGGGAGCGGTCACGTAGCCCTGGGTGAATCGAATGCCATTTTCGGCCAGCGAATCGATATGCGGGGTGGGGATCTCATCGTTTCCTTGGCAGCCAAGCTCTCCATATCCCAGATCGTCGGCGACTAGAAGCACGATGTTCGGTTTGTCCGATTCGAAGCTTTCGGATTGGCTCCAAGCGAGGGGCAAGAAGGCGATTGTAGTAATTAGGCAGGTTTGCTTCAATAAATCCATTTTATCAATACGAATGATTTAGGCTTAAATTATTTGAGCTCTTTCAGATAGACGTTGCGGAACCAGACATTGTGCCCGTGGTCCTGGAAGCCGATGTGGCCGGTTCTAGGAAGGTCTTTTAGAGCGGTCTTGAACTTGTTCTTGGAGCCGTCCGGGTTTTTCTGGGGCGTTGTCCACTGATCGAGGTTGGCATTGACGATGCGCTCGCCGTTCAGCGTCACTTGAATGAGGGGCCCCTTGCAGCGGATGGTGATGCGATTCCACTCTTTAGCTGGCTTGACGGCATTGCTTGATGGGACGACGGCGTCATAGAGAGCCCCGCAATCGTGGGAATCAATTTCGCTTTTGCCGTAGGAGTCGTAGAGCTGAATTTCGAAGCCTCCTTGCACGGGATTTTGCGGATCGCTGCGAACGAAAACGCCACTATTGCAGTTGGGGTTAAGTCTGAATTCCAGGTCGAGAACAAAGTCCCCGTAGGTTTCCTTGGTCCAGATGGATCCTCCCTTCAATTCTCTACCAAGCGTACCGTTTTTGGGATTCACTTTCCATACGGTTTCGGGAAGATTGTCAGGCAGATAGAACCAGCCATTTAAGGTCTCTCCGTCGAAAATAGCCGTGTAGCCTTTGGGAGGTTTGGCTGAGCCGAAAGGGGACAAAAGGATTAGGGCAGTGGCCAGGGAGAGAATTGGGTAGATTTTCATAGAGATGGTGATAGGCTCCGAGGAGAGTTTTGTCACGGAAGTTTCTCTCGACGCCGGTATCGCAAATTCATCAGGACGCGTAGGAGCCGGTTTATCCGGCTATAAAACTATCGCAACCGAAATAAAAATCGCGGCGTAAAGCCGCTCCCACAATTCGCAACGAAACGAGTTTACCTTGTTCGTGTGGATAGTTTGAGGGGTATGTGTTACACGCCCTATTCTCGGCATGGCGCGAGAGCCAGCCCTACTATTTTGACTTTCGGGGAAGCTGTAACCCTAGTGTAGCGGATTTTCGTACCAGATGACTCCGAGATTGTCGCGCTCTTCGCAGGTGATGACATCAAGGTCGCCATCGCCATCGAGATCGATGGTTTCGATTCGATCGAATTTCACACCTTCTTTGGTTCCGCTTATTTCTGTAGCCGACCATTCACCATTGGCATTTTCTTGTATCCAAAATACGCCGCTCGCGTTTTCGGAATGTTCACAAGTCGCTACGATGTCGGCTTTCCCATTTTGATCGATGTCTCCGATAGCCACTGCTTTACCAGTGCCAGTACCGGAAGGGTAGGGGATGCTCGACTCTTTCCATGAAGGCGATTTGGAAGGCAGACGAATCGCGGCCACGAAATCGCCTCCTTTGACGGCGGCGACAATATCCTCGAGTCCATCTCCGTTGATATCCCCGGTATCCAAAAACATCACTTCTTTGCCGGATCCTGCTACATATCGCCTCGGCCAATGAAACGAAGCAGCCTTTTCGGGACCGGGATTCTCCAGCCACCAGATGCCCGTGTCGGATCCTTTGCGATCGGAGAGCAGGATGTCCGGATCTCCATCACCATCCATGTCTTTAGATTTTAACGACATGATCCATCCGGCATCGCAAAGTTTTCGCAGTCGCCAAGCGTCGAGGTCCGAGCTGGATTTTGGGGCTTGCAGCCAGCAGATTTGGGCATTGGCCCCTTTGGAGCCTAGCGCCAGATCTTCTCCATCGCGCCCATCGATTTGCAGAGGGAGGGCGAACATCCACTGATTTCGCTTCACAGTCGCAGGAAAAGGCAAGGTCTTCCATCCCGATTCCGAGCTCAGCGACTGGCTGGGATTCGGAGCCAGATGAGCGTAAACCGTGCGTTCTTCTCCTTCAGTGGAGGAAACTACGTCCAGCCTTCCATCCGAATTTAGATCGATAAAAACGGCGTCCTCGGGTGAAGGAACGTTTCCGACAATCACTTTGGGCCAAGTATCGGGCGATTTTTGAAATCCTGGATTTATGTAGACGCTAACTCGGCCTCCTTCCTCCCAGCCGGTTGTGAGATCCCAGAGGCCGTCCCCATCGATATCCGCCACACGGATTCCATCCGCTCCCCGTGAACTCGAGTCTATGGCGTGTCGTTTCCATGGCGTCCCCTCCGGCGGCCCAAAAGCTTGGGCTAAAGCTATGGGAGCTAGGCAGACTGCCGCAATTTGGCAAGTTGCCAGAAGGGTAAGGACTAGAACCGAGGATCTCACAGTCTTCTAACCTAGGGATTCGATGCGTTTAGAGAAGCTTGAAACTCGGTTTGCCGCCAAGAGAGATTGCCCCCCGCGAAGAGATACCAATATTCAGGAAATGATTCGCTTACCGAGCACAAGCCAGAAATCTAGATGGTCACGTTTTGATATCAGCTGGGCTAAGAAATCGATTTGCCTGTTTTCAGTGATGGCCTCCGTTCAGGCGCTCGAATCCAAGCCCAATATACTGCTAATCCTCTCCGACGATCACAGCGTTCCCCACGTGGGCTGCTATGGAAATGCGGATTTTCTGAAATATAGTATCACCCCGAATTTGGATGCGTTTGCTTCGGAAGGTATGCGATTCGATCGGGCCTACACGGCCGCTCCCCAATGCGCCCCTTCGCGCATTTCAATCTTCGCCTCCCAGTCTCCGGTTAAGCTAGGAGTCACTCGGTTCGCTCAACCAGCCCGGGCGGACGTTCCGTTTTTTACCGATTTTCTTCGAGAACGTGGTTACTGGGTGGGGCTGGCTGGGCGACACCAGCATTTGGATGGCCGTAATCGAGAGGCACCTCACATTGACGAAGTTCTGATTCAGGAAGGTATGCAAAATTTAGATACGCGGTTCGATCACTTCGTCCGGAGCGCTCGTACTCGAGGGGAGGATCTCGAAAAGGTCGATGTAGCCGTGGCCTCGGCCCTGGCTACAGTTCCCAGGGGGAAACCGTTTTTCCTTTATTTCGGCTTTAACCAGCCTCACCGGAAGTTCGGGCCAGAGCACGATGGAATCGATCCCAGCGAGCTAACCCTGCCTCCGGACTGGCCAGACACGCCAGAGGTGCGGGAAGACTATGCTCGCTACATAGACGACGTTCGCGAGCTCGACTACGGATTCGGAAAAATCATGGATTGGCTCGATCGCCAAGGGCTCAAGGAAAACACGCTCGTCGTGTTTATGGGCGACAATGGGGAAGCCTTATTGCGGGGAAAGGGAACGCTCTTTGATCGGGGCACACATGTACCGCTAATCATCCGCTGGCCTGGACGGATTCGGCCAGCGTCTGCGAGCGATTCGCTTATCAGCGGAATTGATTTGGCCCCCACGTTTTTGGAAGCGGCGGGTGTTGCCATTCCTGAGGAGATGGACGGAGTGAGTTTTTTCGCGGAACTACTAGGGCGTTCCATGAATTCCAGGGACTATGTCTACGCGGAGCGCGGGTGGCACTGGGGGCCGATCACTCGAACGGACGGATTGGACTTTTCCCGTTCTGTTACGTCGAGACGCTATCGGCTGATCTACAATGCTCTTCCTGACCGGAGCTACACGCCGGTGGACATGCCAGGTTCGGAAGCCTGGGTATCGATTCATGCTGCTAGAGCAGGAGGAAAACTTTCTCAACTTCACGAACGTCTGTATTTCCAGAATCCTCGCCCGATTATGGAGCTATATGATCTGCAGAGCGACCCCTATGAATTGAACAATTTAGCTGAAAGCGGGGCCCATACAGAGGTGTTGGAGCGGCTTCGACAGGCTCTAGAGGCCTGGATGATACGTCAGCACGACTACCTGCCTTTGCCCTCGCACGCCCAGCAAAATCAACAAGATAAGCGATATTAGGGAAGATTTTTCCGGAAATCCGTTGACTTTCATTTTCTGAGGGAGAGACTACGCCAGAGCGTGGAAAACCTCGTTCGCAACCCACATAAATTAATTTATCGCGATCTTCCATCCGCGTAAATGGAATTTCTATTACGAATATAGGATCGTTTGCGAGTAATCGCAGGCATTCTAGGCTGATCAAAGTACTAGGAAAACGGCGGCGATCCGGGAAACCGGATCGTCGCTATTTTTTGATTTGCCGGGAATAAAGCAGTGGAAGTTTTGGCCTGGAATGTATTCTTGAGAAGATATGATTGTCTCCGAAAAGAAAGTAGCTCTGGTAACCGGATCCGCGACTGGCGTTGGCAGAGCTTGCGCAGCGAAATTCGCTGCAAACTGCTTCAATGTCGTGGTTAACTACCCCGGAGAGGACGAGGACGAAGCGGAAAAGACGGCAGGGCTTGTGGCTGAGCAAGGCGCTAAGGCTATACTGGCCAAATGCGATGTAAGTCTGGATGAAGAAGTGGTGGCCATGATAGCCGAGATCGAAATGGCCTTCGGGCGCTTGGATGTGGTCGTCAATGCCGCGGGATTGCCCCACTTTTTGTCTCATGAAGATCTGGATAGCCTCTCCGAGGACCAATGGGATGCGACTTTCGCTGTTAATGCCAAGGGGCCTTTTTTTGTGACTCGAGCCGCCCTTCGATTGCTTCGGCTGCAAGAATCTGCCGCAGTGGTCAAGGTGTCTTCAGTGGCGGGGATTTCTGGATCCGGTTCTTCTATAGCCTATTGCGTTAGTAAGGGCGCGTTGAATACACTGACAAAATCGTTGGCAAGAGTCTTGGCCCCGAAAATTCGCGTGAACGCCGTTTGCCCAGGCCCCATTGACAGTCGTTGGCTGCGGAGGGGAATGACCGAAGATCAGATCCAAGAGAAAGTGGCCGGCATCCCCATCCCAAGATTATCCGATCCAAATGATATCGCTGAGACCGTATTTTACCTAGCAACTCGAACCGATATGACAACCGGGCAACTTCTAGTGGTGGACGGTGGGCGAACGATGTAGAGGCGGAACGGCTTCCGCGTCTAATTCTTCGCCTTTAGTACGGTCGGCTTGAAACTGGGAATGGCGGCTCGCGACTTTGCCCAACCTGGATTTGTTTTCGCATGAACTGTGCAAAGCGAAATGTTGTCGATTTCCACCTTGCCGCCTCTCGGTCCAGCGACTCCAAAACCGGCTCCGCCTTTGGAGACGGGCAACGCGAATCGCGGATGTTTTCCATAGAGCGTAGGTCCGCCTTCGAATTGAATCACGAATTCGTCGCCTTTTAGTTCCGCCAAGGCGTGATACCACTTTCCTGGAACGTATCGAAAGTCTCGATCTTCATCGAGCTTGACGGATTCCCCGTCGGCGATCAGGGATATGCCGGATTCGCTGAATTTGACTCGGGCGATGTGGTGACCGAACTCAACGAAGGGAGCAATTGGGGTCTCCGATCCATCGATGAAACGTATTGAGAATTTAGCGACAAACTCTGGGGGTGTAGCAGGGCAGCTGATTCTCGGTTCCAGACCCCGGTGATGTGAAATCGATGCCTGATATTCTTTGGTGGAGGGAATGCCTCTCATGACACCGTCTTCAATTTTCCAGCGGGTATGCTGGCGTTGCTGCCAAACGTCTTTCTTCAGAGGCTCTGGCCGGGAAAAATCGGTTTGGAGGGCAATGTCTTTAGGGAGTCCCAACAGCGGTTTGAGTTCGGCATAGGAGCCAGGAGGGAGTTGGGTCAGGAATAAACTACTTGTAGCGAGCGCTAGCGATAATTTAGACATGGGGTGATGCCTGGGTTTTAGAATTGCTAGTTAGTTAAGCGATTAGTTGTCTAATTGGACACATGAATGGCAGCTTTTCCAAAAAGAGGGCTGGGACCATGAGCGCGAGGCGGCATACGGTTTACGAGCGCATTAATTATCGGTAGGGGGGACTGGCTCGGTCCTCCGTTTTCGGGTTGGAATATGGAGGACCGAGCCGGTCCTCCCTACCTTCAAGAATGCCAGGTTAGCTCTCCCTATTTAGACCTTTGGCTTCCAGCCCTTGTTGTAGGAGCGGCCCCAGAGCTTCTGGGCTGCTGGATTGTTGCGAATGCGGCCTGTCTTTGGATCGACTTCTAGCACGGATTGAGTCCGGTAGGCGATATTGCCCAAGTGGCACCACTGTGTGCTCTTTTGCCCTTCCTCGATGTCTTGGTTCAAGGCTACGCCGTCGCGTATGGCGTCGCAGTGATTCGCAAAGTGAGGAACGTCGCCGGGCGTGCCCTCGCGCTCTTCAACTAGCGCGCCTTCCGTATCATAGACTTTGTATCCAGAAAAATCGAAGGCCATGGTGCCGCCGTCTCCGTAGAAGGAACAAAATGCCAAGTTTTCATCCTTGCGTCTCAGGCAGCTGCTCCCATCCCAAGTGGCTCCTTTGTCGCCAAAATCAAACTGGGCGACAGCGGTATCGGGAGTTTCCTGATCGTCGTCGAAGTGATAGCGCCCGCCCAGGTAGGTTACCTTGGTGGGATAGTCGACGCCGAGCCCCCAGCGAGCCAGGTCAAGAGCGTGGACGCCATTGTTAATGAGTTCCCCGCCCCCGTAATGCCAAACCCAATGCCAATTGTAGTGAACTAGATTGTCTTGATAGGGCCGCCGGGGAGCGGGCCCTTGCCAAAGATCGTAGTCGAGATGGGAGGGAGGCGTGGCTCGTTTGCCTTTGCCGATCGAACCGCGGGAATTGTTGTACCAGGTTCGGGCGAATCGGACTTCGCCAATCAATCCGTCTCGCAGCTTGGCCATCCCTTCGATCATTGATTGGTAGCTCCGGCGTTGGGTGCCTTGTTGAACTTTCTTGTCGTACTTACGAGCCGCTTTAACGACCCATTCGGCCTCTTGGGGATCATAGCTTCCGGGCTTCTCCACGTACACGTGTTTACCCGCCTGGCAGCCCAGAATAGCCGCTGGGGCGTGCCAGAAATTGGGGGTGGCGATGGAAAGAATGTCTACTGAGGAATCATCGAGGATTTTGCGGAAGTCTGTCACCCCTTTGACGCTGGTCGTTTGGCCCGCATTCGCGAGTTTAACGCCTTCGGCCAGGCGCTTTTGATCGACGTCGCAAACATAAGCGATTTCCACTTCGGGCACGGCTTGAAAACCGCGTATATGGGCCGTGCCTCGCTTAAGTCCCATGACGCCAACTCGCAGCTTTCGCGAGGGCGAGCCTTGGGCTTGAATGTTAGGAAAAGCAGCGTAGGAGGCGGCGCCGATGGCTGCTGCCTGCTTGAGGAAAGAGCGGCGAGTGAAAGGGGAATCAGGCATAATACGAAGGGGTCGATTGTTGGTCCGATGTACTTACGATTTTCAAGCGAAAGATCTACTATCTGAAATCCGTCGCCACAAGGAAAATGCCTTATCGTAAAGGCTAGGCGCTTGTCAGCTGACTCATAAGCTATAGTTTACTCACATATGTCTCCTAAACGCTTTCTCTCGTTGCTTCCGGTCCTTTGCATTTTCAAGACCGCTGGCTGGTCTGAAACAGGCTCGTTGCCTCGCATCTTGATCATTGGAGATTCCATCTCCATTGGCTACACGCCCTTCGTCTCCAAAATTTACGAAGGTCGGGCCGAAGTCGTACGCAATCCGGGAAATGCTCAGCACACGGGCACGGGATTAGAGAAGCTGGACGATTGGCTCGGGGAAGGGGATTGGGACCTGATTCATTTTAATTGGGGTCTCCATGATTTGTGCTACCGGCATCCGCACAGCCCGAATCAAGGGCGGCGAGACAAGGAGCTTGGATTCCTAACGACGAGCTTAGAGCAGTACGAAACGAATCTGGATACGCTCGTTAGGAGATTGAAGCGGACCGGAGCCCGACTCGTTTGGGGAAACATTTCCTTTGTGCCAGAGGGAGAACTTGGGCGAAAGATAGGAGACGAACTGAGATACAACGCTGTAGCTGAAAAGGTAATGAAGCGCTACGGCGTGCCCACCAATGATATCCGATCGCTCACGGCATCCTTCCCAGCAGATTATTTTAGAGCTCCGGGTGACGTGCATTATACGAAGGAGGGCTCCCAGGCTATTGGGCTGCAAGTGGCGGATGCCATCGATCTAGCCATGCCCGAGCTGGCCTTCAAGGTGGGTATTATTGGATTGGATACGTCGCACGTCGTGGCTTTTACTAGCCGATTCAACAACCCAGACCACGAATCGCACGTGCCAGGGGCCCGAGTGGTGGCCGCGTTCAAAGGAGGCAGCCCGGATATCGCGTCGAGCGCGGATCGGATCGATGGGTTTACCGATACCCTAGTGAATGACTATGGCGTGAAGCTTTACGACTCGATCGAGGAATTGTGCCAGAATGTGGACGTCATTTTGCTGGAGAGCGTGGACGGGCGTCCTCATTTGGAGCAAGTTATTCCTGTCATTGAAGCGGGACTACCCGTGTTTATCGATAAGCCGATTGCCGGCTCCCTCAGAGACGCCATCCAGATCTATAAATTGGCCAAAAAGCATGACGTTCATTGCTGGAGTTCGTCCTCGCTTCGCTTTTACCCGGGAGTGGTGGATGTCGCTGAAGCCAAGAAGGGCGATCTGAAAGGGGCCTTTTCCTACGGTCCCGCTACAGTAGAGCCCACTCATCCCGATTTTTTCTGGTATGGCATCCATCCGACCGAGGCCTTATTCACGGTTATGGGAACGGGCGTATCGACAGTGACGCGCACGTTTACGCCGGACAACGATGTCATCACTGGAATTTGGGATTCAGGAGCTGTGGGAGTGGTCTACGGAATACGGAATTCGAAACGAGCGTACCAAGTGACCGCTTTTGGCACGGAGGCGATCGTCGAGCAGGAGCGAGGGGGCGATTACACGCCTATGCTGAGAGAAATCGTCAAGGGGTTTCGCACTGGGGAGGTTCCGGTTTCGCTGGAAGAAACGATCGAAATTTACGCCTTCATGGAGGCGGCTGACGAAAGCAAGCGGCGTGGCGGCGTTCCGGTATCCGTCGAGGAGGTACTGCGGATGAATGGCTGGGAGCGCTAGCTGGGAAAAAGCATATGAAACGCTTTGTCGGCTCCTTCTTCGTTTTGAGTTCAGCCCCCCAAAGCTCTCGATGCGGCGCTGCACCGCAACTTCGGGGACGAACACCGTTGTCTCGGTTCCCAGCTAGGGAGGACCGTCTTTGTCCTGCTTCTTCGCATACCGGAGAATCGAGCCGATCCTCCCTGCCTTTGGAAATGCCCCACATTATGTCGTGGAGGTTTGTATTGACGATTGTAGGACTCATTCTAGCTGCTGCCTCCGCATTAGGATCAAAGCCTAACATCGTGGTCATACTCGCGGACGATGCGGGCTACGCCGATTTCGGATTCACGGATGGGGCCCTTGTTCCGACTCCCCATTTGGATCGTCTTGCCGCGAGCGGAATCATTTGCCATCAAGGCTACGTGACAGCCTCCACCTGCACGCCCTCGCGAATGGGCCTGATATCAGGACGCTATCAGCAAAAGTTTGGGGCCGAGTGCAACGTACCCATTCATCCAACCCCTGGATACACAGAAGAGGATTTGGGTTTGGATACCCAAGAGCAGACCTTGGGCGACGTGATGCAAAAGCAGGGCTACCGCACGATCGCAATTGGAAAGTGGCATTTGGGTGAGCTGCCTCAGTATTACCCAATGAACCGAGGCTTCGACGAGTTTTACGGATTCCTAGGCGGTTCCCGTACCTACTGGCCTTCGGACAAGCAGAGCTTCGACAAGAAGATGCGACGCGATTGGAGCGCCTTCGACGAGTCCGAAGAGATCTCCTATCTGACGGACGACTTAACCGATGCCGCCTTGGCATTTATCGATCGGAATCAGGAAACTCCGTTCTTCATCTATCTTGCTTACAACGCGGTGCACGGCCCCTTCGAAGCGAAGGAAGCGGATCTGGCTCGCTCGCCAGATTTGCAACCGAAGAACCGGCGTCTAGCGGCCGCGATGACGATTTCGTTGGATGAAAACGTGGGCCGTCTTCGTTCCCAGCTGGAATCACTTGGTTTGCTCGAAAACACGCTCATCGTATTTTTGAACGACAATGGGGGAACTCCCGGCGGAGCCCATTCCAACGGAGAGTTGCGGGGGCATAAGGGAAGCTATTGGGAAGGCGGTATCAGGGTGCCGTTTGTGGTGTCCTGGCCCGCGCGGCTGCCGATGGGGCAAAGCTTCATGCATCCGGTCTCTTCGCTGGACTTGATGCCGACCTTTGTATCCGCGAGCGGAGGCAGTTTGAATGCATTTGCAGAAATGGACGGAGTGAATTTGCTTCCTTATCTGAGGGGAGAACGCAAAGGAGTGCCGCATGAGGCGATGTTCTGGCGATTCTGGAGAGTGGCGGTAGCTCGGGAAGGACCTTGGAAGCTGATACGTGTAGCCGAAGATCCGCTACAAGAGAGTCGGGCTCTGCTATCCCCATTGATACTTATCAACCTCGAGAATGATCCCGGAGAAACAACCAATCTGGCGGCAAAATTCCCAGAAAAGGCGAGAGAATTGGTAAAGCGGCTGCAGGCTTGGGAAACGGAGCTATCGCAGCCTCGTTGGTACGACGGTCGCGATTGGCAACACTGGCAAGAAGAGCAAGTGAAAAATCACCGGATGATGGATTGAGAAGGGGCTCCTCACACCGAGCTGAAATCCATAGGCGGGCGTTTTGGCCTAACGTCCAGGGCCTGCTCAACCTTGTGGCCAAGAGCAATGAGTTTGTCTTCCTCGAAGAGACGGCTCCAGAAGCCGACGCTGTAGGGGAGATTGGCGGTTTCATCGTCACCGACACTTTCCTCTTCAAATGCCCACCTGATCGGACGAACTTTGTGTCCGCAGGGTATGGTTAATTGAGGGTGCCCGGTAAAGTTCGACATGTGCAGCATGCCTTGGGCGAAATTATCTCCCAATATGATGTCAACCGATTGGAACAGCGCATCCATCTTGCCCATCAGGATTCGTCGCATGCGATCGACTTGCAGGTAGTCGATTGCGGAAATCGTTCGAGCCTTGCGCCAAGTATTGGGCCAAGCCCGGTCCACCTGCCAACGCAATTCATCGTCGCGGTTTGATAGCGTCAACTCTTCGAAAGCTGCTGCTGCCTCGGCCTCCAATTGCAGTGGTAAGGTCCGATGATCGAACTCCGGCAGCGTTATTTCTTCAACTTGAGCTCCGAGTGATTCGACTGCATCCAATACCTGGCGGCTGAGTTGATGATCGGGCGATTCCGTAAAACTCGAAGGATCGTAGCCTATTCTTAGCTGGGATATATCCATGTGCGCATCGTAGGCGAAATTGGTGGCAATAGAAGCAGGGTCGCTGGTATCGAATCCATTCAGCGCCTCCAGTACGATTGCCGTATCTTCGACCGAACGGCAGATGGGGCCGATCTTGTCCAAACTCCAGCACAAGGTCATTCCTCCGCTTCGGCCGACTCTGCCGAAAGTGGGTCGCAGGCCGACGGTTCCACAGCGGACCGAGGGGCTGATGATCGAGCCAAGCGTTTCCGTTCCGATGGAAAATGCGCAAAGGCCTGCGGCGGTAGCTGAAGCCGAGCCGGCGCTGGACCCGGAAGAACCCTCTCTGGTTTCCCAAGGATTGAGGGTAACACCACCGTACCAAATATCTCCATACGCGATGGCTCCACAACTGGTTTTGCCGAGCAGAACGGCTCCGGCCTCTTCGAGTTTGTCTACGATGTGAGCATTTGAGGATGGGATGCGATCCCGGTAGACGCTGGCTCCCCAGGTTGTCCGTATACCGCTTGTGTCGAATAGATCCTTCAACCCATAGGGTAGCCCATGAAGGGGGCCGCGATAATTTCCTTCCGCTATTTCCGCATCGGCCGCTCTGGCTTGCTCGCGGGCAAGATCGGGCGTTAGGGTAATGAAAGCCTGTAATTTTGTGTCGAACTTATCGATACGATCCAGATAGATTCCGGTTAGTTCCCTACTAGAAATCTGCCTAGATTTTATCCAGTGAGCGAGGTGAGTAGCTGGGGCGAACGCGATATCATCCTCGCTGGCGGGGATGGTCCTATCGATCGAAGCGGTGGATACGGTAGGATCGGACCTTTGTTCCGAGTAGAGCTGGCCAGGAAGCCGAGGGTCGAATGTTTGGGCAGGAGCTTGGTCGTTTAGAAGCTGAGCAGAGCGAATTGATCTCAGACGATCGAGATGTCCATCGTAGCCCTCTAGAATCTGAGCCCACTCGCTATCGGTGTATTCGACATCGAGTAGAGACTCGATATCGGTGGATCTTTTGCCGGAGGCCGATTTTGAAAAAGGCTGGCATCCGCTAGCCAGAAAGGCGAAACCGCCGGTTGAGCCGAGTATAAATTGGCGACGCGAAGAGGAAGAAACCTGTTTTGCCATCTAGACAGGATGCTAGGCGATCCTGCCTTTGGCAAGATTGCTGCTAGGTATCTTGCTTAGCGGATTTCTTGCCTACCTCGTATTCCCGTCTGGGATCGAAATCGGGATTGACGGTGGGCATTTGGGCCGAAATCGATTCTCGCCATTTCTTGAGAGCCAGTTTCAATTGACCCCGTGTCTTGAGATTGAATTCAGAGCGATCGTAGGTCTCCCCAATGTCCTTGGATAGATCATACAACTCGACTTTACCCGTTTCATGGAACTCGACGAGGCGCCATTTGCCGTAGCGAACGGCGCTGTAAGGACCGTCGCCCCCAGCATGGTAGTGCGGGTAATGCCAAAACAGTTTACGGCGGATCTTCTGCTTCGGTTCGTCAAAGAGCTTCAGGAGGCTTCTCCCATCAAGGTCTTCATTGTGGCTGGCGACGCCATCTATGCCCGTTGCGTCCAGGAGAGTCGGATAATAATCGATTGACATGATGGGCGTATCGCAGCGAGTCCCCGCATCAATTACTCCGTGCCAGCTAACAATGGCGGGAACGCGGACGCCGCCTTCGTAAGCCGATCCTTTGCCGCGCCGCAAAGGAATGTTCTCGGTGAAAAAGTCCCGTTTACCGTAGCGTTGGGTCAAGCCACCATTGTCGGAAGTAAAGATGACAAGCGTGTTTTCCCGGAGACCGTTTTTCTCGAGCGATTCCAAAACCCTCCCCACGCTCATATCGAGACTCATGACCATGGCGGCAAAGGTGGGATTGTTGTGAATGGCTTTGGGATCTACTTTGCTTTTGAAGTACTCAACTAGGTCCTCCCTTCCTTGTATGGGCGTGTGAGGCGTATGATAAGCGAAGTACATGAAGAATGGCGCGTCTTTGGATTGCTCGATTTCCTCGATGGCCTTGTCAGTCAAATAATCTGTGCTGTAGTTAGACTTTAACTTCAGAGATCTAGCGGTCTTGTCTGATATGTAGTAGCCTCGCGTTCCTTCGGGCGTATCGTGAGATACATCGAATCCGTGAGCCAAAGGGCCTTGTTGGCCCTGCTCGGGAAAATCGAGATGCCACTTGCCGATGTGAATGGTTCGGTAACCGCCGCTCTTCATAGCCTCGGCCAAGGTTGTCAACTCTGGCTTGAGCCCTTTGGTCCATTCGGGAATTTGCATGCGAGCGTATGGACGGTTCTGGCCAGCAATGAAGTCCGTTAGGCGAAGGCGGGCCGGGTACATCCCCGTCATTATGCTGGCTCGCGTGGGAGAACAGACGGTGCAGGCTGCGTAGGCATTGGTGAACGAAGTTCCCTCAGACGCTAGCTGATCCAGATTAGGGGTCTCATAAAAATCGCTACCGAAACTGCCAGTTCCTGTCCAACCGAGATCATCAGCCAGCAAAAAGACGATATTGGGCCTCTTCGGATCGGAGGCTTTTGTCATCGACGTGAGCAGAATGGCTAGGCTCAAACAGATGAATGAGGATGGGAGCCAATTTTTAGCGGACATATTGTCAATATTGTGTAAATTGGGCTGCAAATGCAATGCCTTTCTGGTTCAGGAGGAATGCGATGAGACTCGCCTCGCAACGGTCTCTCATAGGCCTTGTTTAGCTAAGTTCCCAGAATTAAGGGATTTAGCCTAGGATCAATAACCCGTAGATTGCTCAGCTAACGGCCTCAAGAACCTGCAGTATTCTTGGGTGATGTCCCGATCTCGACCGTCTTTGACGCCTCCGAGAAGATACGAATGACCTACAATGAACGCGTAACCGCTCGGAGAGGGGTAACGCTGTCGGCAAAGCGCTCGAGGTTCAGCCCCATTGCTTGGGCTTGAGAGAGCCACAGGTTCGCCAAAGGCGTGCCTTCGGAAGCGTGGTAATGCTTCCCGGAAATGAATTGGCCTCGACCCGTGCCGGCTACGATGGTCGGCAGGTCGTGATACTGATGGGTGGAGCCGTCGCCCAATCCGGACCCATAGGTGAAAATCGTATTGTCGAGCAGCGTGGTGCCATCGTTTTCCACGATATTATCCATTTTTTGGATCAGGTAGACATACTGTTCCATATGGAATCGATCGAGTCTTTCGAGATCCTCCACGTGTTCGGTCTGATTATGAGACAAGTAGTGATGGGTTACAGGCTTGTCGAAAAGGCTATCGTAGGTGAAAGGCGTATCCCATCTTTCAGGACCTACCATGAAGGTGGCTACTCGGGTTAGACCGGTTTGCAAAGCGACGACCATCAGGTCGCCCATCAATCGGATATATTCCCCTCGCGGCAGATATGCCACTGACGGTTCGGGCATCGGGGTTTTGTCCAACTCGCCCTTCATGGCGTCTAGCTTGTCGATCTGCTCTTCGATGGTCCTGATAGAATCGAAATACTCGGAGAATTTCTGTTGGTCCGCGTATCCAAGTCTTCGATTCAATGTGCGCGCATCTTCGAGAACCAGGTCGGTGATGTTGCGGAAATCCTGGATTTCCTGGGTGCCGAAAAGCCGATCGTACATCTTTCGCGGATCGCGAATGGACGGGGCGACATGCCCGGTTCCGTACCAAGACATGTTATCGAAATAGATGGATTCCTTGTTGTCCTTGTGGCTGTTGCAGCTGAATTCAAGCGTTCGAAACGGGGTATTTGTCCCAACGTGATCCGCTATGATGTGGTCCAGTGTCCGATCGAGCGGATAGGCGGAATTCTCGACGGTATACGGAGTGGCGCTGCTAAGGTAGCAGGAGGCACATTGAGCGTGGACATCGGTGCCATGCTGAAAGGGACGGTCCATACCGGTAATTAAAGTTACTTTGTCCTTAACAGGGGCAAGCGGCTCCAGGGTTGGGGTCAAATCGAGATCATGGAATCCCGTCTTGATTTTCGGGACGAACAGGGAGGTCATCTTGTTTCCCTGATTCCCTTCGGGCACTTCCGCTTCTGCCTCCCCTGGGAAAAAAGATCGGCGCACGACCCCGATGGGCACGTAGAAATAGGCCAGCCGTGTTTTCGGCATCTTCGCGGGAGCGAGCCTGGCCATACTTTCGAACCAGGGTAGCGAAAGGATTGCGCCGCCGGCGCCTCTTAGAAAATCACGTCTGTTGATCATGGGAGCCATTGGGAAACGATGAAGGTCAGTAGCATACGGGTTGCTGTTTGGGCAAACAGATTTCCTTGGGCCAGGAAAGTTTGGCTATACCAGCCTCGCGAATAACTCGCGCGATCCCTGGGTAGGGAGGAGCGGCCCGGTCCTTCACATGGTCGACGCTTATTCGGAGGACCGAGCCGGTCCTCCCTACCATTGAAACATGGGAAAACGTTTTTCGGAGCCTCATTCAGTCGAGCTGGCTACCAGGGGAGCGGGTTTAGCGGATTCTTGCCTGAACGGTTCGCTGAGAACGATCTCTTTGATGAGCGTCTGCATCCGATAGCCGTCGTTGATCGTGGCCTGAGTTATCAGATCGATTGCGGGGGAATCGGCGACATGAATCTCACGTCCCAGGGCGAAGGAGAGCATGTGAGATGCGAACGCCCGGACGAATCGATCTCTCTCGGCGAGTATGGCATCCTTGAACCCGACGATGTCGCCAAATGCGTGTTTGCGGAAAAGCTTACCGGCTGCGTCGACGATGCGACCGTTTTCGTAGTAGTCTCGCCAGAGACCGGTGGCATCGTAGTTTTCCAGGGCAAAGCCCAGAGGATCGATGCGGTTGTGGCATCCGGCGCAATCCAGGTTTTCGCGATGGGCATTCAGCCGTTCTCGCAGCGTAAGCGACTCGATATCGATTTCGTCGCTCTTTTCCGGAAGGGGCGGGACATCGGCAGGTGGCGGTTCGGGCGGGTTATTGAATATGACGGAGGCGACCCAGGCGCCGCGCGTGATTGGTTGTGTGCGGCTGGCGCTGGAGGTCATGGTCATAACAGCTGCTGTAGTGATGACGCCTCCATAGCGTCGATCTTTTAGCATCACTCGCTCGAATGGCACTTGTACGACGGGCATTCTCTCCGGTTGCGAGCCGTCTTGATACCAGGACTGCAGGTACTCGCTGCGGTAACTGTAGTTCGAGTCGATCAGTTCCAAGATGGAGCGATTTTCGATGAGTATCGTTTCGAAAAGCAGCAGGGGTTCGAGCATCATGTGCATGCTCCCCCGATATTTGGAAAAGTAGAATTCTGGCCAGGTTTCCGGATCTGGGGTGGAGCTGATTATGCGGTCCAGCTGCAGCCATTGGCTGGGGAAGCTGTCACAAAATCGCTTCAGTTTGTGATCAGTGAGAAGGCGGTCGATTTCTTTAGCCAGTATTTGCGGATTGCTCAACTCGCTGTTCGCCGCCCGCTCCAGAAGCATCGGATCGGGCAGGCTTCCCCACAGGAAGTAGGATAGTCGGGAAGCGAGGGCGAGATCTTTGGCATAGGCGTCGTCATTGGCTCCGGCATCTCGCAAGTAGAGAAACCGCGGGGATGCCAGGGCGGCTGATGCCATTAGTTTCATGGTGTCGGTAAACGACTCTCCTGACTCAAAACGGCCTAGGGCATTGGTGGTATAGCGCTCAAGAGTCTTGTCATCGACGGGTTCTTTGAAGGCCCGGGTCAGGAATTCGCGCAGTCGGTACTCAATGACAGATTCCAAATTTTCTGTGCTTGCCGGAGCGGCGAAGAAAGAGCCCCAGATGCCGCAAGTCTCTTCGTTGAAGTCGGGGCTCTCGACAATGGAGCGGCTCAGTTTGAGAAAAGACTCCATCAGCAGAGGCGACAGGGACAGATGATCTGCCTGATTGTCGTATCCATGTTCTGCTCGAAGGTCTTGAGGGAAGGGTCCTACGCCAGAGAGCCTCGGCTCGATCATTTGCGATTTTCCCAGCGGCCGGCTCCCGACGTTCAAGCTGGTTGGCATGGCTCCCGTCTGCGGCTTGAAATAATCGCCATATTCCCGGAGCATACGCTCGGGCAAAGTAAACACTTCGACATCTAATTCGAAAAGGTCCTGCACGGAATTGTTGTACTGAAATCGATTCATCCGCCGCATGGGTGTGGGAACCGGTTCGACCTGGGTAGTGATTGCGGTGTCGAGCATGGCCCTCAAACCATCGAGCAATGAATTTCTAAGACCGGGATCCAACGGTTCTTCCTCTTCCGGCGGCATATCCTCGAAGTCGAGGGCGTCGATTATTTCCTCGAGCTGTTCGGGATCGCTGATCAGCTCGGTAGCGCTTCCAATCTCCAGAAGGTTGAGATCCCCTTTTACTTTTCCTTCGAGGCCATGACACTTGATGCAATGCTCTTCGAAAGCGGGTTGAACGACGTGATTGAAAGGATCGCTGGCGCCCGAAGCGATCCAGGCCTGGGATGCAAATCCGAGGGATGTCAGATTAGCGAGGAGCCGCCATCCAGCGTGGAGAGAAGCTAACTGCTTGATCGTCGGGGTCATGGTAGCCGGTACTGTTAGGTCGAAGTCAGGTTCGCCCTAAAAATAGGTCTAGACAATAAAGAACTCTTGCCGAATTCAGGAAATCGTCAATAGGCGACCTCTCATTTCCCCAAAAATTTGGATCCCTAAAATGGTGTTGTCGTAGTAACGGCCCGGGGTGTAGCCGGGGGCTGGAAGGTTTAAAACTTCTATTGGTAAACGTTATCCGCGATAAGTGAGCGCTCAACGAATTTTCTATGTGGTAGAAATGCGGGATGCTCTCAGTTTGAGCAATTACGGGGCCAACTCCTGAATCGATGAGCTCGTATTACAAAGATTGCTCCGCCCACAAGCGATAAGAGCGCTAGCATCTCGATTATTGCTGAAGAAGAATCGGGAACGTTGTGGGAGCTATTTTCCGGAGTTGTCTGCGTTAGGGCATCTCCAGTGTCGGATAAAGTATTGAAGGCGGTTAACGGGGTGGGGACGCTATTCCGATTCGGTGAGGGAATATACGGTATATTGCCTGGAGTGGGCCTAAGTGTCGGAACGGGACTCTTGGGAATGTAGGTCAAGGCGTCACCAGTTCCATCAAAAAGGCGCTCATGGAAAATATACTCGGAGAGGAACTGATCATCGTAGATCAGATATCTATCGAGTATAGGGGTGTGAATCTGGCGCAAATCGTATATGGAAAGTGAATAATTCTCGTCGCCAGCCTCTGCGGACTCTACGCCGATTTGAATAACGAACGTTTCGTTACCTGCCAATCGTTTGAAGAAGGAGCCGCTCCTATGCTTCGAGTTCACGCTGTGTATCAACTTGGATTCTAAAGGCTCTTCGCTGTTTTCAGCGCGGATCAAAATGTATGCTGAATCGGATTCGTTCGCATCCCGGCTGATTTCCCATTGAAATTCGATGGTGGCGGGCCCTCGTATTTTGGAGAAGGTAACTTGAGCTCCGGGAGTCTTTCTTGAGTAGTCGGTTTGCATCAGGAAACCAGTTTTGATGCGGTGCGTAATCGGGTGTACGGTACCGTAGTCGACTGTATAGTGGGCTCGAGAGAGCTTTTTTTCTGCAGGCATGCCAATCCCCGCGACCGCTGTTATTGATAGCAGAAACATCGTGACAGAGGTTTTTAAAGCAGTGAAAGTTGACGTGAAGGCTCGCATTAGGATTTCAGCTAAGACTATATATCGGATGCAGATGAGCTTCCATTAGGAGGTCTCGGGCTTAATTTATGAGAAAAGCGATTAGAGGATTTCCGTATTATGAGAGCATGGGGCGGCTCTCGGAACCGCCAAAAGGGCAGCCGAATTAGCAAAATGCTTAACCGAATTGGACCGAATCCCAATTCTCGTCCCCATGAAATCGGGCCGTCTTTGGCCTCCGCCAGCGTTCCCATTCGCCACTCTCCAACACAGCTCGTTTTGTAGCCGGCTTGTGGGAACAAAATTTCCAGGGCAAAGGATTGGGACGGATCGAAATGCAGATTGGTGAAGCGGCATGCTCCGTCTCGGTGATAGCGGCTCCTTCGCGAGCGCTATTGTCCCGTCATTATTGCCGCTCGGGTCAAAGCGCAGAAGGAAGTAGGAACGTGAGCATCGTTGAATTACAGTCCATCGGCTGCGAGCCGATCCAGATTGGCGGTCTCGATGAGGCCTGGTTCAGGACGCCTAGAAATCGGATGAGGGGTAGCCTGGCATTCGCGTGGGATAGAGGTATCGGCAGGGAGCGTTTGAGGTAGAATCTAGGGTCGGTTTCTCAGGGATTCGCGAATCTTGGTATAAGCGGGCTTGGGTCTCAAATTCACATTGAAGAGCAAGGGATCGTTGGGTAGCATTCTATTGAAGGGCGTCACCCAATCGAACCAGGTCGAGGCATCGCTGAGTCCCCAAACGGTGAAGCCGATGCAGGCTGGGTTTTCGATACAGATGCGGGCGTATTCGGCCATGTAGTCGCCTTGGGCTTGATAAGGGTCCGGCTCTTCTCCGAACAGGCGTATGCGGGCATCGAATTCCGTGACCTCTACCAGCAAACCAAGGTCGGCGACCCGCTGGACGAATTGGCGAAACTCGTCGAGGTTGTGGGTCTTGAATATATTGTGGGCCTGGATACCCACACCGTCGATGGGGACGTTCTCCTCGAGGAGCCATTCAAGGAGATCGAAAAACAATTCCACAAGTTCGCCCGCATAGTTCCCGAATTGCTCATTGATAAATAGTTGAGCGGAAGGGTCGGCTTCTCGGGCCATGCGGAAAGACTCAGCGATATAGGAGCGGCCCAATGTATTCAGAAAAATGTTTTCGTCCAAGTAGACTCCGTCCATAGAAAGGGGCTCGTTGACGACATCCCAGACGGTAATGCGGCCTTTGAAATGCGTCATGACCGTTTGGATATGCTCCTGCATGATGCGCCGAAGTTCGGCAGGCGGGTCGGCAGCTTCGGCAATGAGGTTGTCCAACTCCTTAGGATAGGTGCGTCCGGAGAACTTTCCCCAGATTAGAGTGTGGCCGCGTACGCGAACACCGTTCTCGACGGCATAGTCGACGATGGCGTCGGCTTTGGAAAAATCGTAATTTCCGATTGCTTCGTTTGCGAGAAGCTGACGCCACTTGGTGTAGTTCTCGGGGGTGATGGAGTTGTATTCCGAAGGAACGAGTTTCCGGTAGGCGGGATTGTCCGCCATATTGACCGCGGCCCCGATGTAAAAGCTCTTTTCGCGGGCGATTTCGGCCAGCGAGCCAGTCTCAGGGGCTGGCTCGTCGAGATAGGTGCGTGGATACTCGACGGGGGTAAAGTAAACAAAGTAGCCGATAGCGAGCAGCAGGATTTCGACGCCGAACACTCCGACCGCGATTCTCCAGGATTTGCATTGGCGTACAAGGGCGACGATCAGCCATACGAATGTGGCCAGCGCCAGGACCGCCGGTACGGCTGCGTAGAGAAAGTATTTTAGCATAGGGGATGCTTTACCTCTGGAAGGAACCTGAGCGACAATTTTAGCTGCCAGGATCCGGGAGTACGTAGCGACGGGTCAACGTATCTAGAATTTCTGAACGGACGGTATCTGGATCGATCTTCCCCAGCTTCCGATAAAGGACATTGCCATCTTGATCGACTAGAATGGAGTAGGGAATCGGCCCCGGCCAATCCGGATCCAGCGTGTTGGCCAGGTCGTCCAGACTTGCTCCCGTGTACAGGTAGTTGTTGGTGGTTCGGCCTTCAGCTTCGACGGTCTTCTGCAGTTTGTCGCTCATTACGGCACGGTGTTTCCCCAGGAAAGCCTTGGCTCGATCCATTTGATTCGGTTGATCCAGGCTGATAGTAATTAGTTCGAATTCCCTTCGGCTGAATTTACGGGCGATGGCGGTGAGGTCGGGAAACTCCTCCACGCAGGGGGCGCACCAGGTCGCCCAGACATTGATGAGGCGTACTTTGCCCGATCCGTTCTTTCGCAAAGCCGCTACTCCCTCAGCATCGATTCCCTCTATCGTAGCGTCGAAGGATTGCCACTGCTGTTCCTCCTCAGCGACGTGCAAGCTACGTTCTTTCCACTTGGTCGAGCAGCCATGGGGTCGTGTGGTTTCCACGGGCACGGGTTTACCTGCTAGCAAAGCTTCCACCGCATTGCGGGCGTCTGGGTGTTTGACGGTTTCCGGTTCCGCGTAGCGTGAATCGTCGAAGCGCCCATTGTACCGGAGTTTACGGTCCTTGTCGAAAATGAACACGTGAGGCGTGGCTAGACAACCGTAAGCCCGGGCTGTCAGTTGCTGGTCGCCATCGTAGAGAAACGGGAAGGTCCAACCGTAATCCTCTGCATAGCGTTTGGAATCCTCGAACGTCTCGTCGTAGTCGGTATGCCCAAATTCGTCGGGCCTGAGACCGGAAGAATGGTTCGGATTGATGGCGACAAACCCAAAGCTCTTATCGCTGAAGTCTTCGACGAACTGAAGCATTCGCCCCATGGCGCCATGAGAAGTGGGGCAGTGCGTGCCCGTAAAGTAGATAACCAGAATATCTTGCTCGGAGAAGTCCTGCAATGAATAAGTCTTTCCATCGGTTCCTGGAAGCGTGAATCCCGGCGCTTTGTCGCCGATTTCCAAGGTCGTGAAACCGTCGGGCAAGTCCTTGGGGCTGACGGCGTGGATGAACGTCATCTTAAAAAGGATAAGCGTTGAGATCAGCTTTGGAAGTGATGAGAATTTCATTACAGTCAAGTTTCGTGGTGGATTGTCAGGCGAATCGAATGATTCGTTTCGCGTTCCGGTAGAGGATTTTCTCTTGGATTTCTTTGCTTGGCGAGAAACGCTTAACGTTGTTGATCTGCCGGGCGCCGATGCAGCCGTCCCCATCCCCTTCGGTATCCGGGCAGTCGGTACCCAGGCAGAGCTTGTCCTGATGGCGTTCGAGAAACGCGGCGGCGTGTTCAGGATCGCGGTCGAGAGCATTGCGGCCAGAGTTCGCGGAGAGGTCGCCGTACATATTCGGGTAGTCGGCGAGGTAGCGATCGGTCAATCCTCCTGGAGTTACCTTGCCTTTTGGATACATGTCGGCTTGCTCGTGATTCGCGTCGATATTTCCCCACCAAGTTTGGGCATGACCGATGAAATCAACATTGGGAAAGCGCTCGAGCGTTTTGTAGAAGTTTTCGAATCCGTGATTGTATTCCTGGTATTGAAAATGGAGCAAGACGGGAACCTGGTATTCGTTGGCCAGCTCGAAGATGCGAATCATAGGCGGCGCGTCGCAGGGGAGATTGAATTTCAGTTCGCCGATTCCCACGGCCCCTCTCTTGAGCCAGGATTCCATGACCTGGGGGGCGTCCTCTTTGTCGGGAACTTCGTTGCAAAAGTAGACGAACGTTTCCGGATGTTTCTCAGCGAGCTCAGCGGCAGCTTGGGTGGTGGAAACCCCAGCAGCCAGACCGTTGGAGCGACCCAAATGAGTTGAGAACATCCTCATCTCCGAAGCCGCGGGTAGCAAAACGCTGCGGGTAATGCCCATGGCCTTTTGATGAGAAATGAAATCCGCATTGCTGCGGCCTTTATAACTCAGATGCTGGTGGATATCGATGATATCCTCTCTGGGGCGACAAGCGGCCGTAAGCCCGCTGAGCCCGCACACGGCAGCTGTTGCAAATTCTCTGCGATTCATCATGGTCTCGTTCTAGTGAGTGAAAATTCGTTCTGTTTGATTGGCCAGTATATTCGCCTTGGCCTGACTGCTGCGACCCTTGGCCTGTGGGGGCTTTGTCTGAATCCGGGGTTTGGGCAGGAGCCCCAAGTCGATGCTTCGCAGATGCCGCGGATTGCTCCGACCGAGCCGGAAAGGGCGCTGGAGACCTTCGAAATTCGAGAGGGATTTCGTCTGAAGCTGGCAGCTCATGAGCCCGATGTCGTTGATCCTATCGCCATGGCTTTCGATGCTGACGGCGGCCTTTATGTGATTGAGATGAGGGGCTACTCAGAGCGCCGCGAGGACCGGTTGGGGCGGATTCGCTACCTGGAGGACCGTGACAATGATGGAATCTTCGAGTCGTCCACGGTTTTCAAAGACGGGCTCAAATGGCCGACGGGCATCGTCTGCTACAAAGGGGGCGTATTCGTGGGAGTGACGCCGGATCTGATTTACTTGAAGGACGAGGATGGCGATCGGGTCGCGGACGTGGAGCGGGTCGTTTTTTCGGGATTCGGGCCTGAAGATTCCAGGCTGAACATGCAGGCTCTGTTCAATAGCTTTCATTGGGGTCCGGACAATCGTATCTGGGGAGCGGCGGCGGCTAGTGGAGGTCGGGTAATGAGGCCTGGATCTGCGGAACCGCCTATCGTCCTTCGGAGGGCCGACTTTTCTTTTGATCCTGAGAAACTGGATTTCCGGTTGGAGAATGGGACGGCCCAGTATGGAATGAGCTTCGACTCACTGGGTCGCCGTTTTGTATGCAGTAATTCGCGACATGTTGTGTGGGTAGCTTATGAACGAGGCGATGTAGCTCCTAACCCCTTTTTCGATTTGCCAGCAGCCCTGACAGATATTGCGGATGATGGGGCGGCGGCCCCTGTCTACCGCGTCAGCCCCGACGAACCTTGGCGAGTGGTTCGCACGCGCTGGCGGGTGTCGGGGGTAGTTCGGGGGATGATTGAAGGTGGCGGCCGCGTATCTGGGTACTTCACATCGGCAACGGGCATTCACATGTATTGGGGCGATGCTTATGGAAAAGATTTTCGCGACAACGTGTTTGTCGGAGATGTGGGTAGCAATTTAGTGCATCGAAAAGTCCTGCACGCGAATGGGAATAGTATTCAACCGATAGCGACACGTCCTGATGATGAGCAAACCATCGAATTTTTGCGGAGCCGGGACAATTGGTTTAGGCCCGCCAGTTTCGCCACGGGCCCGGATGGCTGCCTATATATTTGCGACATGTACCGGGAAACCATCGAACACCCCTGGTCTCTCCCTCCAGGGATCAAGCAGCATCTCGATTTGAACAGCGGCAATGATCGAGGCAGGATCTATCGCGTCGAAAAGGAAGGCTTTCGGCGTCCATCGATTCCCCGGCTCTCAGAGGCTAGCGACGATGAGCTCCGGTCTTATGCTCGTAGCTCCGGCAACGATTGGACCCAGACAACAGCCCGTCGCTTGCTTTACGAGCGGGGCCAGGCACTCGAGGCTAAGCCACGTCCTGAGCCGTTTCCATCCTTATTAGCCAATTCAGAACCGATGATAGACAAGATCTCCGAGTGGGGGGGAGACCCTTGGGGGGAAGCGATAATTTTGAACTCCTTGCGTAGCGAGAACGATATCGGGAAGGCCTGGTCGGCATCGCTTTCAACTGCTTCTTCACCAGATTTTCAGCTCAAGCTAGCGGAGATAATGGGGCGAACAGGCCGACCGGCTTTAATCGACGCAGTAGCGAAACGCTACGAGCGAAGTCCCTTTGACAGTCGTTTAGCGGAGAAGCTAGAAGCGCTGCGGAGGGGAGTCGGCAGCTCGGATGCCGATTGGATAGTTCACGCAGGTAGGTCGTCGCTGAAAGGCCTTTTCGTTAGGGCGGAAACTCAATTGGCGAGTGCCAGTGAGAACCTGGATACAAAGTTAGCGGCTTTGCGCGTGCTTGATTTGCAGCCGAATGGCGGTAGCGAAGCAGTCTTGAAGAGTATTGTCCTGGATGCCGACGCGAACGAGGCGCTGGTGAACGAAGCCCTAGAGCGAATTAGCGATACCGCGTTTTTGGCCGGCCTCTTGGATAGACTAGCGGGGGAGCAGGCTAGACGGGTAGTTGAGCGGTTGGCGAGAACTAAACAGGGAGGAGCCGAGCTCTTGGTCGCCATCGGTAATGATGAAACTTTAGTCGAATTCATCTCTCCCGCAGCCTGGCAGCAACTGAGGCAAAATCTCACCGATCGAGTCGAGGAACTGCTGCCCGCCCTTGAGTCGAGAGCCGATGCCCTGAACCGATATCAAGCATCTTTGCAGATCGAGGGAGATGCGGTAAAGGGAGTCGAGGTGTTCGATCGATTGTGTATCAGCTGTCACAAGACAGCCGATGGGCGGGGCGTATCGTTTGGTCCGCCCATTACGTCTTTCGCCTCGTCTGGAAAGGAGTTTATACTGAGCAATCTAATCGATCCCAATCGGGAAGTCGCCCCTCAATACCAAGCATTTCAATTCGCATTCAAGAATGGCGATGTCCAAGTGGGTATGATTGCTTCCGAAGATACGCGCAACGTAAGCTTAGCTCTTCCCACCGGCGAAACGATAAGCTTTCCTCGAACGGATGTGATAGGCATGACGGGCCTCAAGCGCTCGCTCATGCCCGAGGGTCTCGAACAAGCGGTTAGCGTTGAGGAGATGGCGGATTTATTGACTTACTTAGCGCGTTAGGGGAAAGTGTATAGGGCTATAATTCGTTTATCTGGATTACCTTCTCGATTTGGTAAATCCGGCCCTGATTTTTTTCAAAAATATACAGTTCGCCCTGGTGATCGATCCCGAATCGGAGATCGACTCGTCCGGGACCGGTTAATTGGGTCATGGTGGTTTCGGATCCACTTTCGAAGATACGGAACTTCTGGAAAGGGGCGGTTCGACCGAGCGTAAGTTTGCTAGCGTCGGTGTAGAATAGGTGGCCTTGCACGATAGCCCCGCAAACGTAAAGACCTCTCAACAAAGTGTGTTGATTTCCCTGATACACGTATCCTCCAGAGATTGCCGCTGCATCCATGTGGTCGAACTGGGCGACCGGATAGGTGAATCCGCTGTCGTTGCCCGGCAGCGGCAGTAGGCCAAACTTGTTGCGGTCTAGTTGAAGCTCGAACGTCCCCTCGCGATGCGGCCAGCCGTAGCGACCTCCTTTTTCCACAAGGTTCAATTCCTCGATATTGGACTCGCCGATATCGGTAACGTAAAGCCGACCTTCAGGTCCCCAAGCGAAGCGGTGTGGATTGCGGAAGCCAATAGCCCATAGCTCGCCCAAGGTTGCCTCGTTGGAGTCGTCGGCCCAAGGATTGTCCGTCGGTACCCCGTAGTTTCCGTTGGCGCTATTGGATCCGGCGGGATCGATGCGAATGATTGTTCCAAGTATGGAATCGAGCCGGTCGAGACTTCCGGCTTGCCCGGCAATCATGGATCCACCCTCGCCGATGCCGATGTAGAGCATGCCATAGTCTTTATCGCCGGGCATCGCGTGAGGATTGAAAACTAAATCCTGGATACAATGAATATGTCGGGGAAACCTGACTCGCAGCAATTCCCGTACCGATCCTTCGAAAGTCGAGGCTCGGGGCTCGAGGGCGGTCCACTCGAGAACGACGGAGTCGATCGGATTCGTATTTTGATGCTCGGGGCCCATGAAATCCGGTTTCTTAGGGCCAAGCTCCTCTGTATGAACCGTGTAGAATAGCCCGTTGTTGCCAAATCCCGGATGCAGTTCGAAGAAATTGAAACCGCCTCCCAGCCCCCGCTCGTCGTGAAATTCAGGCAGGTAGTCTCGAAGATCCAGGAATCGGATTAATCGCTTGTTTTCGATTCGGTATAGCAGCCCGCGTTGATCGTTTATGAAATTCGTACCCGATCCGCTAGGTTCAGGTTTCATCGCGTTTATCCGGGCTCGAGGGGCCTTACTGCTTGAGTGGGGAGCGGTAGCCCAAAGTTCAAGATGAAGCTCGAGATCTCCGATTTCAATAGGCTCCGGTATGGGATCCATAAATGGCAGTTCTTCGCGAGCGTTTGAGTTTGCCAGAGCGATGAGGGCGATGATTGCCGATTTTGCGAAGGCTACTCGAATCATCTCCCCATCTTTTGGAAAGGAGATTCTTTGAGCGAGAAGTTTTCTAAAGGCAGAATAGAACAGAAGGAAGCAATGGTTTGATTTTCGAGATAAAGTTTCCAGCTACAGCGATTCCCTAAAGTACTCGACCAGAGCTTTGACATCTTGGTCGCTCAGAACGTTCTCGAAGCTGGGCATGGGGACGTTTTCGTAGCCTTTGACGAGGGCTGCTTGTGGTTGGAGAATGGATTCCCTGATGTAGTCGCCATCGGCAAGGACTGTATGAGGCGTCCCATTACGAATTACCTCCCGATTACTGCCCCACAGGCCTTTGAAGCTGGGGCCGATGAGGCCGGTTCCGTCGACAGAGTGGCAAGCCCGACAGTAGCTTGAATACAGTTGGGGGCCGCTCAGTCGAGTGTTCTCGCGAACGAAGAGGTTCTGAAGCGGTTTCAATTCAAGCGTGATAGTAGCCTGCTCTATGCCCTTGGGGATTTTTACTACGCTGGGACTGTACCAACTTAGCCCATCGCTAAGCTTCGAATTCGCATGGATGCGAGAATCGATCCGGTAGAACTTGTCGCCCTGCTCTGGTTTGGCGAATTGCAAGTGGATTTGCGTGGCCCCGGTCTTATCCACGTCAAGCCATTGGGTCACTAGATTCCCGTTCAGTTCGACCAAAAAACGTGGCGCTCCGTTTTCGGAACCGCGTTGATAGCCTTTAAAGGCGAGCGTTCGTGGCAATCGTTCGGGATCGCCTACACGGAGTGGAACTGTGGCGACGCCTAGGGGCTGTTTGGAGCCGAGAATCTCAACAGTCTTCCCGCCGCGCGCTAGCGTTTCGCCGGAGAAATCGATGAATCCTCCCTGCCAAACGTAAACGGGGGCTCCGTTTTGAGCGTCAAACGCATAGTTGAATCCCCCAGGAAAGCCAACGGCGATCATGCGGCTCGATGGACCGTCAATAACGCACCGCTGAACGACGACCCGATCGCCGACAACGATGTCGTTGGCCTGGCCGAAAAGCGTTGGCCCTAGTTGGGCGAGTATTCCCAATATTCCGAAAATGGCAACACGGTGGGCGTTCATGGAAGCAGTTGGTTTAAGGTATACACTCCGTAGTTATTATCTAGCGACAAACCACTTGCTGATTGAAGCTCGGGTAATTCGATATAGTATACGTAGCCCTCTTGTCGGGGAACGGTAATCGATAGTTTCGTTTTGCCCTGGGAAACGCTAGCAGACCGAACGGGGACGGAAGTCTCGTCAAAAGGTTCGGAGCCATAGGTGTCCCAATACTGGTACCGGAATTCTTGGATACTTATCGCGGCAGCCTCGATTGAGTCGTTTTCGAGCGGCTGGGTAAAATGGACATCGAATCCGTCTCGAGTCAATTCGATGCGCTGCATCTCGAAAGGCGTTGTGGAGGGGTCGTAGGAAATGATTTCGATCGCCGGTTCTCCGGGGGTCCATCCACGCCCGACGGATCCAACCCACAGGTTGCCCTCAGGATCGAATGCGCTCGAATAGGACGAGCTTTTCAGGGGGCGAATAAATGGGAAAGCCGCCCCTTGATAGGTGCCTCGGACCTTTTCAAGGGCAACCCGAACAACGGCGCGATGGGAAATGTCAGCGATGAAGGCTTGCCCTGCGAAGGGACCGAAACCCTTTGATGGAGCGAAGGATGGATGACCGGGCGAGTTGGTTAGATCGCCATGGGCTAGCCAGACAGCCGGTGGCTTTCGGTTTCTACGGATCTCGTCGAAGTTGAGTGGCGGGACACTTTCGGGGATCAGTCCCACGGTACGATAGTCGAGAACACGGGGAGTGGTTCCGAATTCCGAGCGATCCCAATAGGAAGCGGGGTGTCCTAGAAAGTCGCCTGCCTCGACATGGGCCAAATAGGAAGAGGCAACCCAATCGCCTTGATTGTCAGTGACGAAGAGCTCGTCGTGGTCGTTCATGCCGATGCCCGCAGGCGAACGAAGTCCGGAGGCGAAAGGCGTCAGTGTTCCGTCCGGGCTCCGTTCCATTACCCAGCCCCGGTATCCAAGGGCTGATGACATCTGGCTTGGGTAGCCATCGGGCGCGGCGACGTGATGAGTGGCTCCCGCGGATAGGCCAGTGGAAAAATATAGCTCTCCTTCAGAGTTGATGCGAGGACCGAAGGCAAATTCGTGGTAGTGACCGGTATAGCGAAAACGGTCCTCCACCGTAGCGTAGACATCAGCCACGCCATCCCCGTCTGTATCCGTAAGCAAAGTCAGCTCGGGGCGCTGCATAACGTAGACGCCATTTCCCTCCGGATCGACGCGGACGCCGATCGCTTCGTGCAGGCCTTCGGCGAAAAGCGACCACTCGCCGTCTCTCAGACGCCAAACGCTACCGGTTCGGTGCGAGGTATAAACTGAACCATCAGGTCCGAAATCTATATCGGTTGGCTCAAATCGATAAGGATATTCAGGCGTCGGTATCGATATCTCGCTTACATGATACCCGTGAGGCAAAATGGGGCCCTCTTTGCGACGATAGAATGCAATCGTGAATTGCTCTTGGTTGGGAAGCAGATTCTTGAGCAGATTGCGCTGGTTTTGCTGTCCATTGGTTGAAAGGCGGCGAAAATGCGTTTGCTTGACCCAATAGTTAAGGTATTCCTCGGTTTCGCTACTGGGTTGGATATCGAACAATAGCTTTTGCTGGGATTCTGACGGGGATTGCAGATGCTCTTCAATCTTCCATCTCATTCCCGACGCTTCATCACTTAGCTGGTACTGATAGTAGATGACGTTGTTTCGGACTTCATACCCTCGCCACCTGTGTTCAAGATCGCGCCGGGGCTGTTCGCCAAAGGTCCAGGGCCGGTCCCGTAGCATGAATCGCTTGAATCGGGATTCGTCGAAGACAACATCGTCGCTCGAATCGACTGTGGCGAAAGTCCCTGTCCAAATCGCTTGTATGGCGAAATTATTGGGGTCGTATAGGTGATGAATCCCGTTGGCGGATCCCACAGCGATGAGAGGTTGCTCCCCGATTTTACTCGAGGGGATCTCCCGTACAATAAGGCCGGAGACGATCCTCATTTCTCCATTCTCAGACAGAAATGAACCGTAGGGTTCGTGTGTCTTCGAGAAGGCAACGGGCCCGACGAGAATTAGCGCCGCTACCGAAAGAAGGCGTTTGCCGATGCAAAGATTGAAGAAAGATTGCCAGATTGCCATGGGTCGCCAAAAGCGTTGAATGGACTTCGCCAATAGGCGAATCGGTAGCTTCGAAAGTTGACGAGCTATTTTGGCAACCGCGAGCCAAAATTCCAGGGAACAAAGTCGGCAGGAATTGGACGTATGAGGCTTTTAATAGCGAAAATATATACGCGAAAAATATTACGTAAAAAACGCCGGAATCGCTTGACTTGGGGAATTTAAACACGAATTAAGTTTCGTGTAACAAGTTACGTTATAAAGGATAGGAGAGAAAATGAAAACTACTAGCAATGAGAATATCCGCAGCGACAGCGCTAGCAACGGGGGCATCAACCCTTGGAAGGGCGTGCGCCGCGG
>CAYOLG010000025.1:12287-30871 GCA_964404745.1 uncultured Opitutaceae bacterium | reverse complement strand
GCAGCGACAGCGCTAGCAACGGGGGCATCAACCCTTGGAAGGGCGTGCGCCGCGGTTTGAGATTAGGGAAAGCCATATGGGGCAGGAAAATGGGCGCGGGGCCGAGCAATTTCCAGTCGTCGCCGCGGGTTTCCGGCAGCCTGCTTTCCCAGCGGTTATTTTAATGGCGCCTCGCTGGAGGGAATAGAGATGGACGAGAAGGCTCATGTGGAACTGGTGCGGGTACACCCGAGCGAGCGGTTGACGCAATTCATTCGCCGCGAGTCGGACGCGCTATACCGCCGGTATCCCGGATTAGATCGTTTGAGGCGAAGCATCAAGCGAGACAGTTTGGGGGCTTCGAAGGACGAATTCATCGCCACAGCGAGGCTTGAGGTTCGTGGGCACGACCGAGTGGTCGAGAAACGAGGATCCGGAGTATTTTCCGCCATATCCAGGTCGCTTGAAGTATGCGATCGCCAGATGCGGCGGAGGGCCCGAATGGAAAAGAGCAAAACTAGGGTGCAGGAAGGCCACTATTAGGAGGAAGGTATGGCGCCTTCGTCTGGGCGGCGGCGGCGCCCAATCCTTCGCCCGACCTTAGGCGAATTTTTTTTCGCTACTAAAAATTCGTGATGACAAAATCAGTAATTGATTAATTGGCAAGGAGCCTCAAGATGACAGCAGATTCTTTAGTTATGCCCCAGACAAAGCCTGGCAGTTGGACCTTTTTCTCGAATCACACCCACGTGCTACTGTGCCTACACAAAGATGCTGATAGTCGGCTGAGGGATGTCGCGCTCGAGGTGGGGATTACTGAGCGAGCGGTTCAGCGTATTGTGGCTGAGCTAGAGGAAGCGGGCGTGGTCAAGCGCGAGAGAGTGGGACGGAGAAATCACTATCGGATTAACAAACGTTCGAAATTGCGGCATCCAATTGAGTCTCACAGGAGCGTATCGGATTTGCTGGAATTTGTCGAGTAGGCTAAGCGGCAGAGTTTGGTCAGAATTTTAGCGGCTTTTCCTTTTCCAGGGAAGCCGTTTTTTTACTTCCAAGGACTACGGGTCTACCTAAGTTTAACCCATCTTGAATCGTAGGGGACCTCAATCCTTTCGGCTTTTGTTCCCGGTTTTCAAAGGGCGAGTCCGCTCCACGTTTTTGAGTTTCAAATGGAGGGCTGCTTTGGCCATGAGATGAGCGCTTAAAGGAGCGGTGATGAATAGAAAGCCCGTGATGAGAATTTCGTGCAGGCTGATGCCGTCCACATGGCCTGAGAAGGAAATGCCAGATGCGATCAAGATGGCCCCTGTGCCCAGTGTGGTCGCTTTCTTAGGTCCGTGTAGACGCATAGAGAAATCGGGCAGCTTCATTAGGGCTACTAAGCCAAGCAAAATGAAGATAGCTCCGATTACGACGAGAGCGGCGAGAATGATGTCTAGATATTCGATCATGATTGCCTCACTCCATCATGTCGTCCCGGGTCAAGTATTTGCTCAGGGCGATAGTTCCGATGATGCCATGACGGCTATGAAGAGAGCTGCCTCGAAGTAGAGCATGCTTTTCTGCGTTAATCCAAATAGGATGACCAGGGCGATCGTATTAACAAAAAGCGTATCTAGCGGCAAAATACGGTCTGGAGTACTCGGACCAATCACAAGTCGAATCAGGCTCAATACGCAGGCGATGCTGACCAGCAGAATGGCGATATCCAAAGCAGTCTCGAGAAAGGGTGATAGTGGTATCAACATGATTTGATGGCCTCCAATAAAGTTTTTTCGTAACGCTCGTTTATCTGCTTTGTTAAACTCCTCCCATCGGTCGTACGGAGGCTGTGGATAAGAAGGAAGCGTTGATCGGCAGACAGATCGCAGGAAACCGTTCCTGTAGTGAGCGAGATGGTGTTGGCTAGCGCTGATAGCTAGAGGAGACTGTAGTTCAAGTTCGTACTGTATGGAAGCGGGTCGAAGCCGTTTGCTGGGTTGTATGATCCAAACAGCCACTTGCAGGTTGGCGGTGACGATGTCCAGAATCAGGCGCAGGACATATTTGAGGATAAGTCCGGGGCGCTGTAGCAGGATCGGCTCGGGCCCGAAGGCGGTGGTTGCTAACGGAATGATTGTAGCTAGCTGCCCGCTTAGGAGTATGTGGCCGGAATAAAAAGGTGTTGTTGACGAGCAACCTGATCGTGACGAGCAGCAGGCTCAAGCGTGGATGTGGAAATATTGGCTTCATCGTACTTATTTTCGTGTCCGTTTGTTGGCGTTTTCCATGACAGCTTCGATGTACGCTGGGACCTGCTGAAGCTGAACGACAGTTTCATTGATGTAGGCCATCACATTCCCGTCGAAGACAACAAGTAGGGGAGCGGTAGCCAGCAAAACACCGACGATCCAAACGCTTAGCTTCACCTCAGACATCCCGTTTTTAGTCCCTTCTTCTGCTGAATCTAGACCGAGCGGCCGGTGGAACAGGAAAGAACCGCTGCGAACCGAGGCGACCAGCACCGGAATACTAGCAGCGAGGACGGTTGTCAGGATCCCCCACCGCCACGGATGGCCGAGAGCGGTATCCGGAATCATGATTTTTCCTACAAATCCAGAGAACGGTGGCAAGCCGGCCAAGGCGAATGCTACCAAGAAGGAACCCGCTCCTAGTCATTTTCGGTTTTGAATGGGAGCAGGATCACCAAATCGATCACCCGCCGGCCCGCGACTCTGGGCGATGAGATCGGCCAGGATGAAGAACGCAGCGGCGAGAAGAGTCGAATGAAGCAGGTAGTACAGGCCGGCGGCCAGATTATCGGGTTGATTCAGACAGGACCAGCCCCAGCACTGAAGCCATGAAAAGGATCAGGTAGCTGAAAAAGCGAGTAGTCGAGTCCTTAGCCGAAAGATAGTAGCTCGCGTAGAGGATGACGGGGGCCGGTATGGCGGCGCTCGCAGCCCCGAAAGCGGGAGCGTTGCGATGGTATCTGCCCAAGGCGGCGGCCAGTAGGGCCCCGGCTAGTGGAAGTCCGACTATGAGAGGAAGCGAGCTGACTAGCCCGTTCATGAGATTTTGGCCTAGATCACACTTCTAAGCGGAGTCGATAGGCTTGGCAAGAGGAGGTAAGGAGACCCCAATTGGCTGGTTTGGCTGCAGCGAGTATTGGCTCGAAGTAAAAAGACTCCCTTTGGCGTTTCTTATCTACTTTGGTTTCCTACACATTTTTAATGAATTAAAATGCACGAAAAGCAATTCGTACAAAAAAGCGTCTAGTCAAGCGAATCGCGAAATATTTTTCTGGCAGAATGCTGCGCAAATTGGATTGTGCCCGGACGGATCGCTGGACTGAAGCAACGGCGAGATTAGGGTCGATCGATACCTGGCGTGGCTGGGAAATCGATTAATCGTCGTCCCTATCGAGCTTGAGTAAGCGCAAGGCGCAGGCCATTAGGACGGCTCCGGCTGGGATAACGAGCAAGCTCCATTCGAATGAATTTTCTTGGATAGAGAGGGCAAAAAAGTGAACGAAAAGAACGATCACGATCAATGTGCCAAGAATCTTTTTAAGGCCACGAATGGAGTTCACACGCTCGAATCCGCGCAGGCCCTTAAAATCCTTCTACTTCAGCTCCATTATAAAGAGATGCAAGATGCCTGTCGAAAATACGACCAGTACATTGGCCACCAGGAAGGTGTCCATCGCGTGGGCTAACAAGCGCCGCCTTCATCGTTTTCAAAAATCCAACGGCGCACATGCACTACGCCCCAACGAACAGGCAGGCGTCCGAGAGTAGATTGATAAGACGCATCCGCAATCCGATTTGCACCAGCGAATAGAGCGGCCCGGCGTTTTTTCCGGTTCTGATATGAGTTGCGACTTCCCTTATTCTTTCCCCTGCGTGTCCATCTGCCAAAGTATTCAGAACGCGAGATACGCTTGCCGATGCGAAAAGCCATCGTGCAAAGATATCGAGATTAAAAAGCAAAATAGGTGGGAATCAAGTTATACCGTCTTCCCTGGGGAGCGCCGCGCTACTAAACTCACGCCCTGTCCAATAACGCTACGGTTTCACTTCTTTGGCCCAGGCTTCGTGAAGCGCTTTAAGCCGGTTCACGCGTTCGGGCATTTCGGATGCATAGTCGGTCACTTCGGGCTGCTTGTCGCCCAAATTGTGGAGCGTGTGAATGCGTTCCTGAGTTCGGCGATTGAGCGTTGAGATGAGTTTCCAGTCACCCTCGCGTACCGCCCAGTCATCGCGCCAATCGAAGTAGAGGATCCGATGCTTGGAGAGGGCTTTATCGCTCTTGATTATTGGCAACAGGCTATGTCCATCGAGAGGGTTGGCCGGCTGGGGCAGCCCGATAAGCTCGATCAGCGTGGGCATCCAGTCCATGATGGTGATGGTTTGGTGGCGGACGACGCCTTGCGGCAGCTCTTTTGGGTAGCTGACGATCATTGGCACGCGTACGCCCCCTTCGAGGAAGGTGCCCTTGCGGCCAACCCATTTGCCCGTGTAGCCTCCACCGCCATGGGCTAGGTAGTAGTGGCCGATTGGATACCCACTATTGTGGTAGCCGACGGTGATCCCGCGATTGTCTTCTTCCGAGTGGCCATTGTCGCTGCTGAAAACGATGATAGTGTCATCGCGAATGCCGGAAGCGTCCAGTTGTTGGAGGACGCGACCGATTTGCTTATCGACCGTAGCCATGACCTTGGCGTAGGACCGACGCGGCATCTCCAGGTCGGCGAAAGCCTCTTTGAATTCCTCGGAGGGCTGCTCTGGGTAGTGGGGCAGGTTGAAAGCGACCATCATGAAGAAGGGCTCATCGCTATGCTCATCCACATACTTGACGGCCTTATCGACCATCATTTCCGGGAAATACTCGCCTCTTCGGAAAATCTCTTGGTTGTTGTCGTAGAGATCGTGATACCCTTGCCCGTGAAGAAAATAGTGAGTGAAGTTGTCGATGAATCCGGAAAGATGTCCAAAGTGCGTTTCAAAGCCTTGATCGAGTGGTCCATGGCCAACCTTCGCTCCCAGATGCCACTTGCCGAATAGGGCAGTGCGGTAGCCAGCTTCCTTAAGAACCTCTGCCAAAGTAATTTCCTCGGGATCCATGTTGCCCAGTTGGGTGTCGCTGCCATTGCGATCCCCTTGCAGCCAGCTTTGCACGCCCCCGCGATTCGGATGGCGTCCAGTTAGCAGGGCGGCTCGGGACGGACAGCATACGGTGTGAGCGTAGGCCTGAGTGAAGCGTACCCCGTTGTCGGCCAGCGAATCCATATTCGGTGTATGCAAGTCATCCGCCCCAAATCGGTTTACATCGAGAGTGCCTTGGTCGTCGGTGAGAAAAATGACGACGTTAGGCTTTTTAGCGGCGTCGAGGCCGATCGACAGAACTAAGGCAATTAGCACAGGATAAAATCTATGAAAGGGATAGCGCATCTATATTTGTATGGTGTGCATCGGGAATAGATTCGCCTACTGAATCAGGCAAACACGAAAAAGTCGCTTCGACTTCGGCCTTCGAGTTTTGAAAGCAGCAAAATCTGATTCGTTTTAGCTGTCCTTGTACAAAGTTAAGAACACGCCAACTTCGACATCGTCGTGGATCAGCTTGTCGCCCAGATTCTCGAAAAAGCTGTCGGAACGGTACCTCACATCGTAGTCGGAACGGTCGAAGACGATGTCCGCTTTGGCGGTAGCTTTGTTTCCCTCAAGGTCTATGTAGGCGGTGAAATTTATTTTCTTGGTGATCCCCTTTACGGATAGGTCGGCAGTAACGTTGTAGGATCCATCTTGCGATGATTTGTCAACGTTGGCGATATCCAACGTGGCTGCGGGAAACAGCTTCGAGGCAAAGAAGTCCTTGGACAGCAAGTGCCGGTCAACGCGTCGCTTCTGGCGGCCTTGCACATCAGTTGTGTTGATCGTGGTCATGTCGATCTCGAAGCTGCCGCCGCTTAAACCGTCCTCTGAAAACAGCAAATTGCCGTTTTTCAGAGACACCGTTCCCATGTGTTCCCCACCTACTTTGCTGCCTTTCCATATGATCGAACTAGCTGCCTGATCCACATGGTAAATACCGCCGGCCAAGGCGATCGACGAACCCATGAGGGTTGCCGCCAGAATTGATACGAGTCTCTTAGTGACTTTCATTGTTTGTTCGTTCTATCTGTTGGTGGGTACACATTCTCCTGCCTGGTGTATAACAAACGCCGACACGATCCACTTGTATGCGCGAGATTCTTGAAATACGGATTTTGAGAGTGATTGAGTGATCTTCTCGATTGGGGAGTTTTTCCCTCAGGGCCAGTCTTATAGCGGCTACCTAGCCGCATATCAGAAATTTAGAGTCCATCGCCTTTTGAGGGAATGTTTCCGCCTAGAGGCTGTGGCTAGTCTTTTCGTTTCTCCGCATCCAGGCGATTTTTGATGACATCGCCATAGGTGCCAAACGGGACAATGGTATAGGACGTATCCGTCTGCTTGATATCCATGAAGGAATCTAAGTGCCGCTGCAATCGCTGCCTGTGTTCCAAGCGGATTCCGCTTTCCAGCGTTTCCATACTGTAGCGAACTTCCACATCGGACACAGGGATTTCGTAAAACCGGCCGTCTTCGTGGAGGCGAAAACGCTCGTCGCGGACAAAATAGACGCCCCCCTCAAAGGCCATGGCGAATAGAGTTCGATCCTTGCCGGGAGTGTTGAGCAAATTGTGGGAGAGATCCATTCCATCCAACTCATGGGTTATAGATATCCCTGTCAGCTTTGCTAGCGTTGGTTTCACATCCATGAGAGTGAAAAAAGCGTGTCGCGTACCGGGCGGAATCTTTCCCGGCCATCGAGCAATAAACGGCACCCGTGTACCCGCTTCGTTCATACTGCGCTTGCCGCCGCGAAGGTGGAAATGACCGAGTTGGCTAACCAGATTTGGAGCTGAGCCATTGTCGCCCGTGAAAATGACTAAGGTATTTTCCTCTAAACCCAGAATCGCCAGCTTGTCGAGCATCCTGCCGACGATGGCGTCCATGTAAGTGATCATGTGGCCGATGGTTCGCTCATTGGCTCCTAGATCTTTCGGATAAGCACTCGCCGCGAGCTCTTTGAGCCCCGGAGGTTCTATAAGCGGTCCATGAACGAGGTTCATGGGAAAGTAAGCGAAGAACGGCTTTTCCTGGTTTCGCTCAATGAAGTTTAGAAGGAAGTCCGCGTAATAGTCTGGACCGAATACGTCATTGCCGTGAGCTCGATACTCACCATTCTCCCAATTATGAGGACCGTAGTAGCGGCTTGGGCGCTTGCCATCCCAGTACTGCACCCATAGGCAGTGTTCACCGAAGCCGTGGCTAGTGGGCTGATCGGGATACCGTTGAAAATCGCCTAAATGCCACTTGCCGGCTATGACCGTTGCGTATCCAGCTTCTTGAAACATGTGGCCCAAGGTCTTTATGTGGGCTGGAAGGCGATTGTTCTTGTCCGGATCAAGGCGGCTGTCCATCCGCTCCATAATACCCGTTCGATTTGGATAAAGACCCGTGAGGATCATAGCCCGAGTGGGCGAGCAGACCGGTGTAGCAAAGGCATTTTCGAAACGAGCTCCTTCTGAAGCCATGCGATCCAGGCGAGGCGTCGTGTAAACCGTGTTTCCATAGGAGGCCAATGCCTCCGGACCGAGATCATCGGCCATTATGAGAAGAACGTTGGGGCGCTCGGAATAGATCCTCAACGAGCTTAATGTGACCAGGCAGAGAGCAACTAGAATGCGCATTACACTTCGATTCGGTAGAGAAGACTATCGGCCGTCCAGTCGGTACTTCCGTCCGTACGGAAGTCTCGGGCAAACAGGCGAGTCATATGCAGGAGCAAGTGGCCGCTTTCCCGTTCTTCGCGGACGTAGAAATTGGAAAGGGTCAGGTGGGGGCTCTCGTCGGCCTTACGGTTATCGATAGCCACCACTGTATCGCGGATGAGTTGGCCGCTCTTGAGGTCGACCTCGCCGATGACAATCGGGTATCGGGGGCTGTTGCCCTTGGAGTTCTCCTCCGAAATATTGCCCATCCATAGGAGTCTGCCGTCAGAGTAGGGGATCAATTGGGAAGTGGCGCTGGGAGAGTGGAATGGCGTCCCATCATCGTAAGTCCACGGTCTGGCTTTCGTCCAGGTCATCCCGCCATCATAAGATTTCGAATACCATTTGTAGCCAGGCCAGTCGGGGCGAACGTCATTGCTGCCTCTCATGACCATGAGAATGGACCCGTCTGAGAGCTCGGCAATCGTCGGTTCAACGAGGCCCCGCGTTGACCTATTGGGGTCTCCCTCGAGGCGCTCGGAAGCGGTCCAAGAGAGACGGCCATCGGATCTCCATTTCCCGAAAAGCATCAGGCAGTCTGTGTACGTGTAGCCCGCCCCTGGGTTGTAGTATTGACCATCGGGACCGACAGGACTGCTTTGCACAGGCAGCATGATGGTTCCGTCAGATCTCGTCAATGGGCGTTGGCCTAGATCTCCGATCATGAGACAATTCTTTCCGACGGTAATACCCGGCATGTGGTGTTTGGCGCCGTACGCTTCGCCTTCATGAATAATCTGTTCATCAACCGCTCGGGTTAGGCCGCCATCTTCCGATACGGAATAGTGAAGCTTCCATTGCTTCAAACCTTCCAGTGGATCATCGGAGGGCAGAACACCCTCGGTCCAGACGGTCAGATACTTGCCAGTAGCAGGATCTACGTATCCACCACGTGGATGTCGACGACCAGTGCCATCAGGATGGTCGAACTTCGTCGCCCATTCAACAGTATCGCCCCAGGACTCCCCGTTGTCGGGGGAAAGGCGCACGAAGGCAACATCGACCGTATCGCTTCGACTTGTGTATCGGTGCACGCTCATGAGATCCGAGCCCTCGAGCTTAGTGTAGTAGCTGGCTCCGAAAACCGCTGTTCCCTGTTTCGGAGAGGAAATAAAGACGTCAGTCGAAAGAAGGCGGGCACGACGGTGTAGAGAATTTGCAAAGCGATTGGTGCCGGACTTTCGGGAGCATGAAAGGAAGGGTGTTACGATTCCCGCAAGACTTAGGGGCCCAGTTGTTTTCAAGAATTGCCGCCGGCTAGAATTGTTGGTTGGTCGCATCGTTTTTCTCTCGTGTTTCGTTGGGGGCTTTTCGACCTAGATCAGCAGAGCATAATAAAGCGTTTCGGTCGTAAAGAGGGGGTCTAATTTGTAGGTGGTATCGGGTATCTCGGTGTAGGGTCGCCGCAAGCGGCGACCCTACGGATTTCGGATTTATTGGATACTCTCGTAGAGATCCGCTTAAGCCAGCGATTCCCGATCGGGGTACCCTCATTTTGCTCATGATTACCTTCAGCCCATTGATTTTAGAGCAGAAACCAACGTATCTAGTTCATCGATACTTGTGAAAACATTTGGAGAGATACGGCATCCATTGACGCCACCAGTGTTGATAGAAACAGCAAAGATCCCGTGCTCATCCATTAGTTTCTTCGCCATCTCGGACGATTCCATCCCTTTAATTCCTGCATTGGCGATTCCGCAAGAGCGGTGGCGTTCTTTAGGGGTGAATAGGGTCACGTGATCCATCTCCCTAGCCTGATCAGTCCAGTAGTTTTGAAGGTAGCGCAGGCGGGCTTCTTTGCGTTCTCCGCCGATCCGATTGTGGAATTCGATAGCATTGGCGATGGCCAGGTCCGTATGGGCCGGATGGGTTCCGGTGTGATTGAGTCGCGTGATGTCGTCTGAATCCTTGGGCGAAGCGAACATCGGCCAAATTTTGCTAAAGTTCGATTTCTTTACGTAGAGAAAACCGGCCCCGAGCGGAGCGCTGAGCCATTTGTGGAGGCTGGTTCCGTAGTAGTCGCAATGGAGATCTTCAATGGAAAACTCGAAATGGCCGAAGGCGTGAGCCCCATCCACGAGGACATCGACGCCCTTGGAATGGGCCATGTCGCAGATCTTGCGGATGGGAAGTATGTGGCCGGTGATGTTGATTATATGGCAAACCATCAGCAGACGCGTCTTCGGTGTGATGGCGGCGGCGTAGGTGTCGACAATTTCCTGATCGGACTGGGGAAGCATGGGAACATCGATAACTTTCCGGACCACTCCGTAGCGCCGCTCCACGAGTTCGAACATGCTCCGCATAGCCCCATAGTCCTGATTGGCCAGGACGGCTTCGTCGCCAGGTTCCCAATCGACCCCGCCGATAATCGTATCCAAAGACTCGGTAGTATTGCGAGTAATGACCAATTCATCTGCTGAGCAATCCGCCATCTCGGCGAGTTTGGCAGTAATGCGCTGTTTGTTTTCCAGGCGGAGATTCCGCATGTAGTAGGAGCCGTGGTAGTTCACCTCGCGAACGTGGCGAATGAAATTCTCGAGCGTTTCCTCAGGTTGAATGCAGTAGAATCCGCTTTCCAGATTGATATAATCCGGCTTGAGCTTGTAGGCCGCTCGGATCTTAGCCCAAAAGTCCTCGTCGGTTGCCAGTTCTATAGAAGACCGATTTTCAACGGCGGCGAGCAAGCCATCCAGTCGGGTGAATGCTGGGGCCGTCAATCCGACGAGGGCGATTCGCTTTATAAAGTCGCGTTTATTCATGGGCCAAAAATCTCGAGGTCCGAATCGATGGTAGTCTCTGCACTATCCGCTTTTATGGCGAGATCATAATATCGGCAAAAGGCCTCATGGGAATCAAGTTAGTTCTCGAATGCGAAGATTGCGGATAATGATGGGCGATCCTTCGCTCTCCAGGCAGATGTAGCGGGTCGCTGGATCGCAGTCTTTGCCCCCGGAAACCTCTTCGCCATTCATCCACAAGCGAACTTCTCCAGTGATGGCCCGGATTTAGTAGTGATTCCATTCGCCGAAACCCTTGCTTAGTCGCATTCTTGGAAAGCTGCGGCTCGGCGTTCCACGACCGAAGATTTCAAAAGGCCCGCGCCCAAAGTCCTTAGTGACAATCCGTTTTTCGGATACAGGAGAAAGGGGAGAAAAGGGGGTCATTTTTGCTCTGACTGGAAATAATGACCGAGGCCGCTGAGCTTGATTGAATGATTGCTGTAACCACGGCGCCGATGGCAACACCGATGATTGGAATGCGAGCTAACCCGCTTAGCGACTTCCGGAAACGTTCGCCGGAAATCTTTTCGATCTCGTGGGAAAAGTTTTCCAGACCGAACACGAACAAGATGATCGCTGCTAGCCCGGAGATCAAAATGTGGATAGTTTGCATAGGCTACTGTCAACCAGCGTTGACATCTGGGCTCATTGGCGGACATCGGCGCCAACAGACTTTACGGGGAATTGTATTTGAAAGATATCTTGGCTAATTGTCGCTCGGCACGCCATAGGAAATACGGCTCGAAAAGGGGCGAGCCTCTCGGTTTTAGTTTCCGTGGCTGAAAAGATTGGAAGCTCGCTTCCAAATTCGTTCGCCAAATCAGGTGAATAAGCGAAAGATGAGAAGATGCCAATAGCGAGAGGAATGGTTTTAATTGCGTGTCTAGCCGGCGTTTCAGCGTTGGCCGAAGAGCCACGACCAGTGGTCAAGCTCGAGAATGACCGGGCGGAGGTCGTTGTCGATTTGGGAGGCGGGTCAATTTCAGAATATCGGCTGAAGCCGAGTGGCCTCAATCCGCTTCAATGGGATTCCTGGTCTTTCAATCCAAAGGCTGACGAAGAGCCGCCCATGCTCCCCCGCTCAATGGGGCATTTTCTGTGTTTGGATCGCTGGGGGTCCGCTTCAGAGGCCGAAAAAGCTCGAGGCTTTACGAATCACGGTGAAGCTACTCAAGTTTGGTGGGAGACTTTGGCTGAGTCGGGATCCAGGAGTGGGCTTTCTAGAATCCGCATGGGTGCGAAGCTCCCCATGGCAGGAATTCACGTCGACCGAGTGGCCCGCATGGAAGCTGGCTCTTCGGTGGTTGTCGTCGAAGAAATCGTCACTAATAAAAATCCCTTTGGGCGGATTTACAATATCGTGCAGCACCCGACAATCGGCCCCCCTTTCCTCGATGAAGCCACCATAGTGGATTCCAATGGCGCCCGGGGCTTCATGCAGGAGCGATCCATGCCCGATCCGGAAGAAACGGAAGCCCGCTGGCCGCGAGCTTTTCAGATGGATGGAACGGAGGTGGACCTCCGATTTTTGAAAGACGATCCCTCTCCTAATGTCGTGTCCTTCATCATCGAAGAGGATATCGGCTGGGTGACGGCAACGAGTCCGGAGCATGGCCTGCTTCTGGGCTACATTTGGAAAACCGATGACTATCCCTGGCTTAATATCTGGCGTCACGTTAAAGACGGAAAGCCCGTGGCTCGCGGTCTTGAATTCGGGACTTCGGGCCTGCACCGGCCGGGCCCTGATCTGGTTGCCAAGGGACGTATTTTCGGCAAACCTCTCTACCGCTACATCGATGCCGACGAGCAGCAGACCTTTCGCTATGCGATGTTTCTTGCCAAGATTCCCGAGGATTTCAGGGGTGTGGCTTCGGTCGGCTACAAGAATTCTGTAATACGGGTTGTAGAATACGGTAACCAGGCAAGGGAGGTAACGGTTGAGGCCTTTCCGCTATTCTTGGAAAACTGACTGCCAAGGTTTATGACGCTCGACATCTTCGCCCAACGATTTGAGAACGATCTTCACCCTGCCTCAAATAATGAAGAAACAAAGCCCCTTTCTCCACTCCAGTATTCTAGTTGCCCTCGGAACGAGTTTCCTAGTGACCTCTTGCCAAAAGGCGGATCCGCCAGGCTCGGGCGCGGATTGGGCCCACTATCTCGGGCACCCGTCTAGCAGCCAGTACTCTACCTTGGATCAGATCAATCGCTCCAATGTGGGCCAATTGGAAGTCGCTTGGTCTTATGATACCGGCGAGCAAGATATGTATCAGACGAACCAGCTGATTGTCGATGGGGTCCTCTATGCAGCTACGCCAAATAGCCGAGTGATCGCCCTTGATGGAGCGAGAGGAGAATTGCTTTGGACCTTTGACCCAGATGATATTCACGAAGGGCTTTCGGACAATGACCAGCGCGGTTTGATGTTTTGGAAAGATGGGGATCAAGGACGGCTGTTCACCAATAAAGGGAGCTATCTTTTTTGCCTGGATACGCGTACGGGAAAATTGGTGACATCGTTTGGCGAAAACGGCTTTATTCACCTTGGCGAATCGATGGATGTCGAAGGCAGCCCCGGGGTATACTTGAATACTCCGGGATACGTCTACCGGGATAAGATCATCATCGGGGCCAACGTTGCTGAAAGCGTTCCGGGCGCGGTCCGGGCTTTCGATGCTCGCACGGGTGAGCGCAAGTGGATTTTCCATACATTGCCGCGACCAGGCGAGTTCGGTTCGGAAACCTGGCCCGAAAACTACCTGAGCAAAACGGGAGGCGCTTCGGATTGGTCGGGACTGGCTATCGATACCGAGCGAGGAATTGTTTACATCTCAACCGAAACCGCGGGGCCTGACTTTTATGGCGGAGAGCGATACGGGGAAAATCTATTCGCCAACAGTGTCGTGGCTCTCGATGCGGACACGGGCGAGCGTATTTGGCACCAGCAGCTGGTTCATCACGACCTTTGGGATCTCGATCTGCCCCAGCCGCCGACTTTGCTAACCGTCATGCACGAGGGGAAAGAACGGGATATCGTCGCCCAGGGAACGAAGATGGGGCTGCTGTTCGTTTTCGATCGCGTCACGGGCGAGCCCCTTTGGCCCATCGAGGAGAGGCCGACCGCGGAATCCCGAATCCTAGACATTAAGGCCTGGCCTACCCAACCATTCCCCACCAAGCCGCCGCCACTTATCCGGCAGCGCTACACCGAAAACGACTATTCCAACATCTCTGCGAAAGCGGAACTTATGTCCAAGGATGTCTTGGCTCAATCGGGAAATTTTGGCCCCTATCCGCCTCCTAGCCTGGAGCCCGTTGTCATGTTTCCTGGATACGATGGCGGTATGGAATGGGGCGGGTCTGCTGCGGATCCCGACGGTATCCTTTATGTTAATGTCAATGAGATACCCTGGTTCTATCAGCTCATCCCTACGCGGCAAACAGATGGGAAGCCGCTGTCGTCGGGCGAGCTCCTTTACCGAGCCCACTGCGCGGCCTGCCATGGTCTGGACCGGATTGGAAATCCGGCGGGGGGCTTTCCTGGCTTAGCAGATGTGGGCGAACGCCTCACCCGCGAGGTCGTCATGCATTTCATCCTCAACGGGGGCGGACGTATGCCGTCATTCGATCGATTGTCGCAAAGCGATCAAAAGGATATCGTCGATTTTCTCTATGGCATCGAGACGCCGCCTAGTAGGCGAACAAGACGGGATGATATCCCTCCCTATGTCTTCCGCGGATTCGAAAGGTGGTTCGATGACGAAGGCTACCCGGCTATCAAGCCGCCCTGGGGCACGCTCAATGCTGTGGATTTGAATACCGGCAAAATCAAATGGAAGGTGCCTTTAGGCGAAGTTCCTGAGCTCAGCAAGCGTGGTATCCCCATTACCGGTACGGAGAATTATGGTGGACCTGTGGTCACGGCAGGGGGCTTGATTTTTATCGGAGCTACCAATGATGGCAAGATTCGGGCCTTCGACAAGGATACGGGCGGCATGCTTTGGGAGCACGATTTGCCCTTCGATGGGAATGCTACCCCAAGCGTCTACTCCGTCGATGGAAAGCAATACGTGATCATCTCCTGTGGCGGAGCCAAAAAGAAGCCCGTGCATGGCGGCATCCTAGTGGCCTTCAGTTTGCCGGATTGACTGGGGCCTTTGCTAGTGCCGTGCTTTTTGGTCTGCTAAAGGTAGCAGAGGCTTCCAGCCTATGTTCAACGGAGTATACACAGGCAGGATGCCTGTGCTACTACTGGAACCGAGATTGCGGGTTAAAAGGCCGCTCGATCTCCGTTTTTCAAAAGGTAAGGCCGACTGTCCTCATTCAGCCCCACCATCTGCAAGTTACCTTGTATACAATTATAGGGTATGTTTGAAGGCGGCCTACTTGGGCTCATAGAGGTCGTATTCGCCTCTCAGGACTTGGGACCAACGGAAGCGTTCTGTTTCGATGAGAGGCGCTTGGCTATTGGGGATAGCCTTTGCCATTGCCGCTTTCCGCCCTTCGTTTTCTGGCAAGGGTGCTAGATTCGTCCACTCATCTGGGTCTTCAGCGAGATTGTACAGCTCTTCGCCACCTTCAGCGTAGCGGATGTAGTGCCAATCGCCGTCGATGACCGAGTAGTGATGTTCGTCGAAAATGGATACAACTGGGTAGTCCCAGTTGCTGTTCGGGTTTTCAAGCAAAGGGACTAGGCTTCGTCCTGAAATGCCGGGTTTTGCCTCTATGCCAGCGAGTTCGGTCAGCGTGGGAAAGAGATCCATCAGCGAGACGTTGCGTTCGCATGCGCCGCCCTCCAAGCTTCCGCCAGTCAGACCTAGCGAGCCTTTGGGCGCCCGGACCATCAATACGGTATTCAATACATTCACCCATAGGGCGAACTTTCGCCAATGCTCTTTTTCCCCGAGCTGCCAGCCATGATCGGAAAAAATCACTACGATGGTATTGTCGGCGTAAGGGCTGGCATCCAGGTCGGCCAAAAGCTTTCCGACGAGGGCGTCCGCGTAGTTGATGGAGGCCAGGTAGCCTTGCACAGCCTCTTTCCACAGCCCTGCTTCGGTGACATGTTCGTGATAGCGATTTCTGGCGATTCGTTGACCCTCGTCGGGGATGTCGTTCAGATCGGTTTTCAGGAGAGCGGGTAGTTGGATGTCTTCGATGGGAAACTTGTCGAAGTATACCTGGGGAACGTACCAGGGCAAGTGGGGGCGATAAATTCCAGCAGCCAGAAAGAAGGGCTTTGCATGATGCTCTTTTTGAAATTGCCGAGAAATCCATTCTACGGATCGGTAGTCCCCGGTTTCTTCGGTAGCGACCGGTAGGGGACTGAAGTCGAAAGCCAGATACATTCGTTCGAATGGCGGCATGACCATACTTTCCCCGGTCGGGCTATCTTCGCGGATTTCGTTGTCGGTCAATCTAAAGACTACCTCGCCAGACTTCTCGTCGCGAGCCGGTAGCCAGTATTCAGGCATATGATTCAAGGGGGAGGGGTAGTATTCATCCCAGCCTCTTGGGTCGGGCATGTTTCCATGGTAGATTTTGCCGGCTCCACCTGTCCAGTAGCCTGCTTGGCGAAAGTATTCAGGCATCATGAGCTCGTCTCCTACGACATGCCGCCAGGTTTGAGAATTGTTGTAAAGGCCAGTGATCCAAGGGGTCTTGCCGCTGAACATGGCCGTGCGGGAAGGGTTGCAGGAAGGGGAGACCGTGTAGGCTCGCCGAAAGGTGACGGCTGATTGGGCAAAGGCGTCGAGATGCGGTGTTTGGGTTTGAGGATGACCGCCCATAGGACCGATCCAGTCGTTCATGTCGTCGAGCGAGATGATGAGGATATTCGGTTTTTTCATCAGCTCATCGGCAAGAATAGCGTTAGGGAGAAACAGGCAGAAGCCTCCTGCTGCCAATAGCGCTAGGAAACGGTAGGAAAAAGTCATCAAAATACGGATAGGTTAGGCCTAGTTGCGCTTGGGCCAGGCTTTCAGTTCCACGCCTTCCCAGGTGGGAAGGTTGGGCATGGCTGGAAACTCGCGAATGGTGATATCCTTGAATTGCACTACGAACTTGCCGCCGCTGTGAGCTTGGAATCCGATAAGCCCTTCCAACGGAATGGTTGGATCTTCCTCGACGTAATTGATCGCGGATACGCCGTTGATCCAGCTGCGGATATGAGGACCTTCGCAGATAACGCGATACTCGTTCCACTCATCGAAATCGTGGACCTTTTCAGCAATCCCCTCCGGATCCATGGGCTCGGCGATAACCGTTCGGCGCCGGGACTCGTCGTAGATTTTCCCCCACCAGTTAGGTCCGGCATCCACTTGATAGCCGATCATCTCGTGATGATTGGGAAGCCGCTGACTCCTCACTTGAATGCCTGAGTTCTTGAAGCCTTCGCCCTCTCCGGCCACCAGACGAACTTTGAATTTCAATTCAAAATTCTGATACGACTTAGGAAGGGTGATAAAGGTATTGTGGGGAACTTTTTCTTCCAGCGATCCGCCCTCAAGCAAACCATCGCGGACGCGCCACCACTTCTCTTCTCCCGCTCGGACTTCCCAGCCATCCAGCGTTTCCCCATCGAATAGAGTGATAGTTTCAAGGTTCTCAAGAGGCCCGTTGTTGTAGCGCCCCCAGGGGACAGGGTAGCCGTCTTGGGAAAGATCCAGGGCGGTTTGCAAATCTTCTACGGTCCAGCCTGGGTTGTCTACATCCATGTGTTCAAGCATTTGCTCGGCGTCGGGTCGGGGCGTGTCAATACCTCCAGTGGGGATTTCGCCTCCGGCCGCCCAGACCACGGCATTCATTACCAGTTTTCTCACTTCGTCTCGGGCCCAGCTCCAATGGTAGTGGCCGCCCGTAAACCCAAAGGCTCTCCCTCCTGCCGGTCGTTCATAGGCCCAGGCGCAATACTGCTCTTCTCCATCTGCCAGGGATTCGCGAGCGTAGTCGTTACCCCGATACGGAGTCAATCCCGGTTGAATGGTGCTTGCAGGGGGGTGTAGAGGTAGTAGGGGCTCGACGGTTCCAGCATCCCTCAAATGGTAGTAGCATTCGTCGAAGAGATGAAAGGACCCGACTCCGTTGAGTATCGGGTGGTCGACTGCGCCATGAAACTCTGCCGTATAGTGATTGCTGATGGAGAAGTAGGCTTCGAAATCGGCGCCCATCAGATCGCGCCAGGCTAAGCGGTTAGGATCGTTTCGCTGGTCTTTGGAGCCCGCATTGGCGGCCTCGATTCCTGTCGCCCAGTGCAGAGCGATGAGCCCTTTGCCTTGATCCATGAATGCTTTGAGCTCGTCCAAACGTCCGTTGGCCGGGTGCTTTCGCCACCCGTCCGCGTAGATGACCAGAGCGTCGGCTTTCTGCAGTTGGGCTTCGCTGGGCCATTCGCGAATCATTTCCGTTGTCACGTTGGCAAATCCCCTAGGGAGGGATTCGGAAAGGAGAATGGTTCCAGCAACATGCTTGTGAGATCCCCAGCCATGGGAGTTCTCGCCGGATAAAAAGAGAATGTGTTTTGAATCTCTGGAGGGATTGCTGTCGACTGAACAACCGTTAATGAAGACGACCAATACAATCATGGCCAGAAAGCCGGGATAGAAGAAGCGCTTTTTCATTTCCGAACCGTGCCCCATCGGAACGAGATTGTCGAGTTCAGCCTTTGTTTTGCCAAGCTTTGTACTCGGCCCGGATTAGGGAGGCCACTTCAACAGCCGTTTTCCCGTTCGTGTTTATGATTAGATCAAAATATATCGTATCGTAAATATAGATACTTTAGTCTCGTAGATAGCGACCCCGCGTGCTTTCGAATTGCTTTTGGATGCTATAGATTGTCTGTACGATGGAAGTGGAGGATTCTTCCTTTCGATTTCCATGATTGATGTCTTCGTAGATGCGATTGACGGCGATATCCAGCTCTACAGTCAAGTATGTGAGTGACCATCGTGACGCCGGAACCGATTTCCCAGGTTATGGTA
>CAYOLG010000025.1:0-12187 GCA_964404745.1 uncultured Opitutaceae bacterium | reverse complement strand
GTCAAGTATGTGAGTGACCATCGTGACGCCGGAACCGATTTCCCAGGTTATGGTAATGATGTTCTTCTGGGGGAGGGGGAGGGAGCTGATGTAACTTACATCCTCGACGCCATCGCCATCGAGATCGGCATCGATATGACGCCTCATGCTGGAGAATACCTGCTCTATATCGCGCAAGACCTTGCGTTCGTGATAGGGAATCGCCTCTCGTTTGCTTATGCCATAACCGAGTACGGCGACCATGGGGAAGAGGCTGGCGAAGGCAATGAGCCCGAATCCATCTACAAGCGGGTCGCGCCCTGTTATGCTGGTTGACAGCCCGAGACCGAGAACAGCGAAGATGGGCACGTTGATGGTCGAGGTAGTTACGCCGCCACTATCGTAGGCGTTGGGTATGATCGTACGCGGCGCGAAGAAAGTCATGATGATGACTTCGATATAGCCCGTAAGAATTTAGTAGACGATCGAATCTCCCACGATGATCCGATGGGCTCCTAGCAGGATTCCAACGCCAACCCCTGACGCGACGAAGCTTCTGAGAAGCACTCGGTTAATGGAGCGTTCGCTTATCTCCTCCGCTTCTCCGGCAATGGCAGTAAAGGATGGTTCCGCAATTGTGGTAGCGAAGCCAGAGGCGAATGAGAAACTGTAGATAAGCCAGAGATTGTTGGTATTGGCCAGTTGGATTGCCAAGCTCTTTCTTTATTATTAGAACGGGCGTCTCGCCTGTTTTGATACAGGCTGGAAGCCTGCATACTCTAATCGATGGTCAAAAATCAAACTGGGCTGCTTCGTAGATGCGGAGGGCTTTTTCCCAAACTTTACCCACTTGGCCGTCGCCAACGGGCCGCCCATCCATTTCGACTACGGGCACGATGCGCTTGGAAGAATTGGTCAGCCATATCTCGTCCGCTTTGCGGGCTTCCTCGATTGTGACTTCACGCTCTCTGACCGGAATCGATCCCTCGGAGCGCAAAGATTCCAGGCAAATGTGACGCGAGATGCCCGGGAGTTTTTGGTGGTCAAGAGGCGGAGTGGACACCTCGCCGTTGATGACGACAAACACATTGCTGGAGCTAGCTTCGGTGATTTCGCCTTTTTGATTGTAGAGAATGGTTTCGTCCATTCCGGCTTTGTGGCTTTGGTGGTAGTGAAGCAGGTTTCCCAGCAAGGCGGTCGACTTGATATCGCAATGGTCCCAACGCTGGTCCTCGGCAGTCCCCACTCTGAAACCTTTCTCCGTCTTTCGATCGGGAAAAGGCGGAGGTGGGGCTATCTCTAGAACAGTCGCGAAAACCGTTGGCGCTATCCCTTGGGGGAAGCGATGCATTCGACGGCCTTCGTTGCCCCGGCTGACATGAAAATAGATTCCCAGGTTGCCGCCCCCGTTGCGCTCGCTTAATTCGCGGGCCACTCCATTCCAGGCATCATCCGTCATCGGGTTGTCGATACCAATCGCGTCCAGCCCGCGCCGCATGCGGTCGATGTGCAATTGCAAGGCTACGGCTCGGCCGTTGTATGATGGAATAACCTCGTAGATGCCGTCTCCAAACAGAAAGCCGCGATCAAGCGGAGATATCTTCGCTTGGTCGGCTGGCAAGTATTCGCCGTTTAGGTAGACAATCATAGGATTGGTTGTGATTTGAACGGCGATCTTAACTCGGGTATTGATAATTTCGAGCAGTAAACGCCGCTAAAATTAGGTTAGATAGGGCAGCAGGATTGTCGCTAGGCTCAAAGCAAGGAAAAATCCGCACATGTCAGTCACCGTTGTGAGGATGGGCCCAGACGCTAGGGCAGGGTCCAAATCAAGTCGTTTCAGAATTAGAGGGATGAGTCCTCCGAGACAAACGGCAACTATGGTGTTGAGCATCAAGGCGCCGCCGACCACTAGGCCGAGCCACGGATTTCCTTTCCAGAGAAAGGCGACCAGAGCGATTAGCATTCCCAAAGCGATACCATTGACAATACCGACCGCGATTTCCTTGAGGAAAACCCGCAGCAGCTCCGTGGGGCGAACGAGTCCCAGCGTGAGCTCACGGATGCTTACGGCTACCGCCTGGCTACCGCTACAGCCGCTCATGTCCGAGATAATGGGCAGGAAGACGGCGAGGGCGATCACTTGAGCAAGCGTGTCTTGAAAGAAGGCGATTACGCTGGCGGCCAGGACGTTGAGAAGGATATTGATGCTTAGCCAGGAAAGCCGCCTCCGAGAGCGGAGCTGCAAGGGCATTGATCGCAGCTCTTCCTTGCCGCCTAATCCACTAACCTTGAGGAAATCTTCAGCAACCGCTTCGGCTGTAGCTTCGCGTACGGAACTTCTTAATACAACGCCAAGCAAAGTTTCGTTTTCGTCGACGACCGGCAAGCCAACCAACTGCTTTTCCTTGAACATGGAGGCCAATATGGATTGTTCCATTGAATGAGGAACAAACAGCGGATTATGTATCATCAGTTCACTGACACCTGTTTCGGAATTGGATAAGAGCAGATCGCGCATTCTCAATACGCCTACAATGCGCTTGCTCTTATCTACGACATAGGCGTATTGAACATCGAAGTCCGAATAGATCTCCGCATTCCGTCTAAGGTCTTCAATGACATCTCCTACCGATGAAGAAACGGGATAGGAAAGGAACTCGAATCGCATGAGACCCCCCGCGGTGTCTTCGGCATAGGCCATCAATTCGCGGACCTCGCTAGCCTCTTTAGGCTGCATTTCACAGAGAATGGCCTCTGCCCCCTCCGCTTTCAGTACCCCTAGCAGGTCGGCTGCTTCATCGCTCCCGAGCTCCTGGATGATGTTCGCGGCCTTCTCAGGATTGAGCTTGTCGAGAATGCCTACCACCTGAGTTTCCGAGATTCGGGCGAGCAGGTCGGCCGCGGTTTCGGGTGAAACCATGCCCATCAGTTTCTCGCGCTCGTCAACTGAGAGTCGGTCCACGAGCCTCGGGTAGTCAGCCGACTGAATTTGATTCAGCAGTCGCGATACTTCACCAGATTCGTTGGCCTCAATTGAATCGTGTAGCGATTTTAGCGTTTCTTCGATTTCATTCATGTGGTATCAGATCCGAGTATTATCGACTTCGAAGCCGAGGGCAATGCATTCTCTGGATGATCGAAGCCTTATTTAGATGGCCCCTAGACTGACAGCCTAGTTGATGTCGTGTCGTATGGGGGTTTGCGACGATGAATCTCCCGAGCAAAGAACAGGCCCAAAATCTCTTATTTGAACACGTCCAAAAAGCGTATCAGCGATTCCATGCTTTGATGGTGGCAGCGGCGATGGAGGGCTACGCTGGGGATCTCGGTGAAGATGAGCATCTTTGGTGGGTAACTGGCTATCTGCACGATATCGATTTTGAGAAGCATCCGAAATCCCATCCGGGAGAATCGCTCAAATGGTTTGCGGAGTGGGGCTATCCGGATGGTTTGATACATGCCGTAGAGGCCCATGCGTATGGATATAACGGCTACAAGGTTTTGCCAGAAACGAAACTGGCAGCCGGACTACTGGCTGGCGACGAAATCTGCGGGATCTTCTGCGCCTATAAGAAGATGAATCCCGTCCCGTACGGCCAAATGAAGACCAAATCCATTGGCAAGAAGGTGAACGACAAGTCTTTTGCCGCCAAGGTTGACCGAGGCACCATTGAATTGGGTTGCCAGCGCTTGGGGGTGGAAATCCCGGAGCATATAGGCAACCTGATTCGCTACTTCGCCAAGCTGGATCAGGTAGCGTACATTGAAAAGAGTAGCGCAGGCATCCTGCCTGTATGCAGAGTTTAAGGCCACAGGCTGGAAGCCTAGGCTACCCTTTGTGAGCGCTCGGAGATCGCCCGCTAATTTGTCCCAGGGACTTTTGCTGGTAGGGAGGACCGGCTCGGTCCTCCGCATACTCAATCAAGGAGGATCGATCCGATCCTCCCTTCCCATGGAATAAAATCACTGCTTTACCTTAGGATCTTGTGAAGCTTTAGGATAATGTGTTGAGCTGATTGCCGATCGATTTAAACTGTGACGTCACTAATGAACGAGGGGAAGAGATCCATATCACTGATTGCGACCGTTGCCCTGTTGCTGGGTTTCCCGGTTCCTGCCTTGGCTAGTTGGCAAAGCTGGGAACCTGAACTCGCTGCGATGATCGAGAACACCTGCCTCGATTGCCACGACGACCTCGAGCAGAAGGGCTATTTTCGTTTGGATAACCTGGCTCCTATGCATGCCGATCCATCCACCGCTAAGATCTGGCTATACGTATACGACCGTGTAAACAAAGGGGAGATGCCGCCCAAGAAGCGCCAGTTCTCGGATGCGGAACGGAATCGGTTTACGGAATTTCTTGGCGAGCAGTTGAAGGCATTTGATGCAGCCCAGGAACGTTCTGTGGGGCGCGTAGTCTCTCGGCGTCTGAGCTCGAACGAGTATGAAAATGCGGTTCGCGACTTGCTCCATCTTCCGGGTCTCACCGCAGCCCAATACACGCCTGCCGATGTGGAATATCACGGTTTAGACAATGTCGCTGATGAGCAGGAGCTGGCTTACAGCCAAATCGCTCTTTATCTGGAAGCGGCCGAAGCCTCTTTACAGGCAGCGGTGGCCCTGCGACCGAAACCGGATGTCGAACCTATCCGCTACGCGCCGCGTGAACTAGGGGCCCATCGAAAGGCGTATCGCAACGCTCACACGCTGGTCAACGATGAGCTGGTATTGATAAAGGAACCAATGAAGTCCCAGGGGCCTTGGGGCTTGTTCACGGCTCCTGAAGAACCCGGATATTATAAAATCCGTTTTCGGGCCAGGACGGGGCGAATGGCCTACAGCGCCTTTGCTGAGGCGGAGCATGCGGGTGATGACGTGCCGGAAATACTTCCTGGCGACAAAAACCAAACGGTTGCCCTTGGGGTCACTCTGGGCCGGTTTTTCGATTCCTTTAATGTAACGCCGGAATCGGATACCTACGAGTCTACCGTTTGGCTGCATGGCAATGAACGCCTTCGCATTCATTGCGCCGATCTTCCCTTGCGAAGCGCCCGTTTTGCCTCGGGCAAGAATCCCGATATCTGGGACGCTTTTGTTATCGAGTGGGCGGAGATCGAGGGCCCGCTGATCGAGCAATGGCCACCGAAGGGGCATCAAGCGCTGTTCGGCGATCTGCCGATGAAAGAATGGAGTGAGGAAAGCGGGTGTCTTCCGCCGCGGTCTATTGCATTGGGGACCGGGGAAGTCCGCGAGGCGAGCAAACCGACAGGCGAGCTTTACTATATCCACTCCAAGAATCCTAGTAGAGACAGCAAGCGCCTGCTGCGATCGTTCATGGAGCGGGCCTATCGGCGCCCGGTCAGGAATAGCGAAGTCGCTGTTATGCAAGAACGGGTTCTCGAAGGCTTGGATCGAAATTTGTGTTTCCAGGATGCCATGCTCATCGCCTACAAGGCTATCCTTTGTTCGCCAGACTTTCTTTTCATTGCCGAAGAGCCGGGCGAGCTTTCGGGTGGGGAATTGGCGGCGCGATTGGCCCTGTATTTATGGCGCTCGTTACCGGATGAGCGCTTGAGCAATCTCGGTAGATCGGGCTCCCTGACAAAGACTGACGTGTTGCGAGCCGAGGCGCTACGCATGCTGGACGATCCCAAAGCCGATCGATTCATAGACGATTTCGCCAATCAATGGCTAGGACTGGATGACATCTATTCTACCACTCCCGACAAACGATTGTATCCAGAATACGAGGAAGACAGTTTTCTAGTGGAGTCGATGGTAAGGGAAACGCGAAGATTTGTCCGCGAGATGATTCGCAGCGATCTGCCGATTGCCAACATAGTGGACTCTGATTTCGCCTTTCTTAATGAGCATTTGGCCCGCCACTACGGCGTTGCCGGAGTTGAAGGTGGCGAACTGCGGAAAGTTAAGCTGCCATCGGGCAGTCCTCGGGGCGGAATCCTGACCCAAGCCAGCATTTTGAAGATCTCTTCTGACGGTTTTACCACCTCCCCGGTTAAGCGCGGTGTATGGGTGCTGGAGCGGATATTGGGTACCCCACCACCACCGCCTCCCCCAGATGCGGGTAGTATAGAGCCGGATACGCGAGGAGCGGTCACGATTCGCCAGCAATTGGAAAAGCACCGGCGCAACGAATCCTGCGCCAATTGTCACCAAGGAATCGATCCGCCGGGGTTCGCTCTGGAGTCTTTCGATGTTATGGGCGGGTTCCGAACCCAGTACCGCAGTCTTGAAGGTGGAGAGAAGGAAACCCTGTTTCGGGGCCCGTTGGGCTACCAAATAAGAACGGCCCTTTCGGTGGATTCGTCTGGGGAAATCGCCGGCAGGCAATTTTCCGATATATATGAATTCAAAAGGATCTTGGAGGAAGAGGAGCGGCAAATTGCCAGAAATATTCTCAATCGCTTGCTCGTGCACGCCACAGGAGCGGTAGCCACCTTCAGCGACCGGGAAGTCATTGAAGCGCTGCTGGATGCCAACGAGGCCGATGGTTATGGAATGAGGAGTTTGATTCTAAGTATCCTTGAAACTCCCATGTTTTTGCGTAAATAGGTAGGGAAGTTCTATGGCAAGGCCCTCGAATACCTCCAATACTCCCGACTCGGCAGGGTCAGCCCCGCTGCAAATGCCTCATTTGCGGAAGGTTATGGATCGGCGGGCATTCTTGAAAGCCTCCGGCGTGGCGGTGGCCCTTCCCTTTTTGGACGTCATGAAGCCCAGCGTCCACGCGGCGGAAAAGCGGGTCGCCGAAGCGGCTTCACCCCGCCGCATGGTTATTCTCATGAATAGCCTCAGCCTGCTGCCACAGCACTTTTTCCCGACGACGCCGGGGGTGAACTACGAAAACACCCCCTATCTGGATCTGCTGAAGGACCACCGCAGCCGGATGACGGTCATGTCCGGCGTTTCCCTACCAGGAGTAGACAGCGGACACGGGGCTTTGCCCTGTTTCATGACAGGCGCCCCCCATCCCGGCAGTCCTGGTTTCCGCAATACGATTTCTTTGGACGTGTACGCGGCCGAGGCTATCGGCCACAAAACCCGTTTCCCGTTCCTGCCCATTATGATCGCTCCTTGCGATAGCGGGCCCGAGCGGGGCGAACCCATGTCTTTTACGTCCGCTGGGGTGCCGATTCCTGGGGAAACCAAAGCTGCCCGATTGTTTCAGCGCATGTTTTTGCAGGGCAACAAAGCGGAAGTCGAGGCCCAGATTGTGAGGCTGCGGGAAGAGCGTAGCATTCTGGATACGTTGACGGGACGTGTAAAGAAGCTCAAAGGCAAGGTAAGTTCTGCCGATAGGGACAAGCTCGACCAGTACTTTACTTCCGTTCGGGAATTGGAGCAGCGCCTAGTAGAGAGGCAAGCTTGGGAGCGAAAGCCCAAGCCAGTCGTCAATGCCCCGATGCCGGAAGACATCACAACCACCGCTGATGGGATCAAGCAGCATCGGCCTATTCTCGATGTCATGAAGCTGGCGTTGAGCACCGATTCCACCCGTATCATTTCTTTGGGTATACATATGGGCTCGCTTCCGCAGAACATCGATGGGGTTAACGGCGGCACGCATCCCTTATCCCATCACGGCAACGATGCAGAAAAGATGGACCAATTGCGGATCGTCGAGGAATTGCAGCTCAAGGAGATCAATCACTTTCTAACTGGACTCAACGAGGTCAAAGAGCAGTCCGGCAGCTTGCTGGACAACACCATGGTGATGTTTGGCTCCAATATGGGATCGGCGAATTCCCACTCCAATGTGAATTTGCCTACCTTCTTGGTTGGCGGCGGCTTTAAGCACGGCCAGCACTTGGTCTTCGATAAGGAAAATAATTACCCCCTAACCAATCTTTATGTATCCATGCTGCAACGACTCGGTGTCGAAGTCGATTCCTTCTCCTCAGGAAAGGGAACGATGACCGGGCTGGAGATGGCGTAGAACTTACCGGTCAACTAAAGATGGGCGGGTTTTTGAGAACCAATATTTGTTAAGTTGACGCGTATGGGCAATGGCGGGATCAGCCCTACCATTTTCGGAATATTGTAAACGGGTTCTTTGAGCGGCTCCAGTATTCCCTCTGGGATCCATCGCTTTCCAGTATTGCCGTCCTTTCCCATAATTGGCCGTGACTCCGGTGACAGCTTTTTGCTATAAGCCTCCCTGATATGAATCGTTCCCGTTTTTTTATCCCCTTTCTCGTAATCTGCTTGTGCTTGGGGCTGGCCCAGACGCTTTCGGCTAGAGCTCCGAATATCATCTTCATTCTCGCGGACGATCTTGGCTATGGGGACCTCGGCTGCTATGGGCAGGAAAAGATTAGGACTCCGCATGTAGATCGGATAGCTCGGGAGGGGATGAAGTTTACCGCCCACTATTCAGGTAGCCCGGTATGCGCTCCCTCCCGCTGCGTGCTTATGACCGGGAAAGATCCCGGGCATGCCTATATTCGCAACAACCGTGGCATGGCGAGGGGACCCATCCTTGGCAAACCGGACGTCGAAGGCCAATTGCATATTCCCGGTGAGGAAGTGACCATTGCCGAAGTTCTCAAACAGGCGGGCTACGCAACCGGAGGATTTGGAAAGTGGGGGCTGGGTGGCCCCGGCACGAGTGGGGATCCGCTGCGACAAGGTATTGACCGGTGGTTTGGCTATAATTGCCAGGCAGTGGCCCACAATTTCTACCCGACCTACCTCTGGGATAACGATCAAACCATCGAATTGGACAATCCTCCTTTCACGGCTCATGACACCTTTCGCCCTGAGGAAGACCCGAACGACCCGGTTAGCTACGAGCGATTCCAGGGCAATGAGTATTCAGCGGATCTGATTTCCGACCAGGCCCTGGAATTCATTCGGGACAATAAGGATAAGCCGTTTTTTCTCTACTGGCCATCGACCGTCCCCCATGTGGCTCTGCAGGTGCCGGACGATTCGCTCCAGGAGTATTTGGACGATTGGGAAGATCCTCCTTATAAAGGCGGGAAAGGTTACATTCCCCATTACAAGCCGCTTGCCGCCTACGCGGCCATGATCACGAGAATGGACCGCGACATCGGCCGAGCCATGGATCTCGTGGCGGAGCTCGGACTCGATGAAGATACGATTTTCATCTTCACCAGCGACAATGGTCCGCTGCACGGCACGCACGAAGGCTTGGCCGGCACGGATAGCCTTTTCTTCAATTCCCACGCTGGATTGAGAGACGGCAAGGGAACGGTTTACGAAGGCGGCATTCGCGTGCCCTGCGTGGTTCGCTGGAAGGGACGCATCCCTGCCGGGTCCGTATCGGATCGGGTGACCGGATTCGAGGACTGGATGCCGACGCTGGCTGAATTGGCTGGCGGCGCGAAAGTTCCGACTGGAATCAATGGCATTAGTTTCGCCCCTACTTTGTTGGGTAAAACGCAGCCGGAGCGGCCCTACCTGTACCGAGAATTCGCTGGCTACCAAGGTCAGCAAAGTATCCACGTTGGCGATTGGAAAGCGGTTAGGCGGAACTTAATGCCGCGAGGGAATGCCGGGCCCGTAATCAAAACGGAGCTTTACAATCTGAAGGACGATCTTGCCGAAACGCGTGACGTTTCGTCTGAACATCCAACAGTCGTGTCTAGATTGGAGAAACTCATGCGTCAACACCGCGTCCCTAGTGAAGAATTCCCTATTCCCGTTCTGGACGATTTGGGACGATGAATTTCGGAGGGGTATTGGTAGGCCGTCTGAACTAGTGAACAAAAAGAGTACCGCAGGCTTCTAGCCTGTGTCGAAACGGACAAGATGCCGGCTCTACTTTTCTACAACGCATTATTCAACACGCTCGGATAGGGCGCATCCATTCAAAGTGTAGGGCCTTCGCTTGCGAAGCGCCGCGTCGGTTGATGGATGTATTGGATTGCTAACGCGGCATGGCGCCAGCGCCAGTTCTACAATTCGGAATAATTGAACGATATGCAAAAAACCTTCATTTCTCTAGACCACGCTAGTCACCCGCTCGGTGCTTCTCCTGTACCTGGCGCCGAAAATCGGGATCATCGAATGGGTCATCCGTTTCCCGCTGCCATTTTGCCAGGGCCGTTTTGAGTCGGGACTCAACCTCTCTTAGCGAGCTTTCCCCGGCTCGATTGTGAAATTCCACGGGGTCTTCCTCAAGATCGTAGAGTTCCCATTTCGGTGGATTGGCTAAACGGTCCATCGCTTGACGAGCCGGGTGACTGGTTGGCAGTTCCTGAGCTAAGTTCCAGGCTTGATCGCCGTCCACCATGTTGCTGGCTTGGCTCTGTCCTCCAAGGATATTGTAGATAAGTTTGTAGCGGCCATCGGTGGTGGCTCGGCGCGGGAAAAAGGGACTTGCTCCGTGATAGTGGAATTCCGCGACTAAGGTGTCCCGCCAACGTGCGCTACTGTTTTCCCGTAACACGGGTCGAAGCGAGCGTCCGTGCAAGTTCGACGGTCGATCGATTCCGACCGCGTCCAGAATTGTCGGATAAATATCGATACTGCCGACTAGACGTTCGGAGACGTGGGGCTGGGAAACGCCCGGCCAATGGGCGATGAAGGGCACCCGGAGCCCGGCCTCGTAGCAACTGGTCTTGCCTCTAGTAAAGGGAGGACCGTGATCCCCGAGAAAGATGATCAAAGTGTTCTCGCTCTGTCCCTTTTCTTCCAAAAGTTCCATGAGCATGCCTACTGCGATATCGACGCGATGGACGCAGTTGTAATAGCCAGCGATTTTCACTCGTTGCTCAGGAGTATCGATGCCTTGCCAGGGCCAGGGCCCAATTTCGTCCACAGTCACCAACTCCTTTGGGAGTCCCTGTACTTGATCGGGTAGGTATTGCGGAGATCGGCTCCCATCGGGCAGTCGATCGCGCTGTACGTGTGGATCGAATACGTTAAACATGAGAAACCAAGGATCCTGGGAATCGGTATCTAGGTAGTCTCGGGCGAATTGAATCTGTTTGCGGATATCTCGGGCTCCAAATCCTTCGTTGGTTCGAAAGTCGAACTGGAAACGCTCTTCCGGATCCACGTGCAGCTTCCCGATAATCCCCGTTCGATAGCCCGCCCGTTTCAAGGCGTTGGGAAGGAGGTCGTCGATGAGCTGCTCGTGCACACGAAAGCCGACATTGGCGTTAGCCAATCCATAGTGGCCATTGCCATGTGGATACAATCCAGTGAACATCGTCGAACGCGATGGGCTGCAGGACGCCTGACTTACGTAAGCCGTTTTGAACCGAACCGACTTAGCCGCTAGGGCGTCAATATGAGGGGTGTTGGCTATAGGATCGCCATAGCAGGAAAGCTGAATACCCAGATCGTCGGCCGTGATGAGGAGAACGTTGAGCTTCTCATCCGCCGAAAGCGACCGGATCGTTGTGGCGAGCAGCGCGATAGTGAAAAGAGAAATGAGAAAAGCGGGATAGTGCTTGGGATTCTTCATGGGGTTGGGGAAATGGCTCACAATGGGAAAAATAACTCCTCCGGCAACACTATCATTTTTTATTCGCTCCGGATAAATATCTCTAAGCTTGCTTGGGTGCTGACTGCGGTAGGGAGGACCGGCTCGGTCCTCCACATTCGTATTTCGGAGGATCGAGCCGATCCTCCCTACCTTCAAAAATACCTCCGGGCGCGCTCAATTTTAATGGTAGGGCTGCTTGTCCCTAAGCAGCCGTTCCATTTTTCAATCAAGATGCGGCTGCTCAGGGATAAGCAGCCCTACCGTCGGCTAAGATCACATTTTTGAATACAGCTAATTTTGGGGAACAGTTACGAAAGCAGCTTCTCACTTCGTTGGCGTCAGCTTTAATATCATGCCGCGCCGATCGATGAGCACGTAGAGAGCTCCATCCGGACCGGTTTTCATTTCCCGAACGCGACCGGATTCGCGCAAGATAACCTCCTCTTTGACGACTTTGTGGCCATCCAGTTCTATGCGGATGATTTGCTGGTGCTTGAGGAAACCGACAAGAAGATCGTTTTTCCACTTGGGAAAGAGGGGGCTGGTTGAGAACTCGATGCCACCGACTGCTGGCGAAGGGACCCAGTAGTGGATGGGCTCTTCCATGCCAGTTAAGGATTTGTAGGGCGTTTGTATGGTTCCATCCCGGTCGATTCCTTTGGTAGCTAAAGGCCAGCCGTAATTGGCGCCTTTTTTCACGACGTTGAGCTCGTCGCCGCCCATGGG